>NZ_JBVKBL010000014.1:0-259770 GCF_055657085.1 Streptomyces sp. NPDC107765
ACGCCCTTGACCGCGTGGACCTCGCGCACACCGGTGGAGGGCTTGCGGCGGACGATGCGGTTCAGGGCCGCGGTGGCGCTGCCCTTGCCGGCACCGGTGCCGTAGACGCGGTAGACGATGTGCAGATCGTCCGCGATCACCGTCGGGATCCGCTCCTGGGCGGCCGCCGTGGGCCGCACGCCGTTGTTCTGCTCAGCCACGTCCGTACCGCTCCTCAGCCTTCCAGAAGTACACAAAGCCCGCGACGCCCATCAGCAGCGCCCAGCCGCCGGCGGACGCCCACACGTGCGGGGGCAGCTTGGCCGCGGTGAAGCTGTCGATCAGCGCGAAGCGCATCAGATCGATGTAGACCGCCGCCGGGTTGGCGTTGAGCAGGACCTCCACGAACTGCGGGACGTGCTTGCCCTTCAGGATCAGGTCGATGCTGAACATCACGCCGGACGCGTACATCCACGTCCGCATGATGAACGGCATCAGCTGCGCCAGGTCCGGGGTCTTGGAACCCAGCCGCGCCATGACCATCGCCAGGCCCGTGTTGAAGACGAACTGGAGCAGCAGCGCCGGGAGCACCAGGAACCACGACCAGGTCGGCATCTGCCCGAAGCCCAGCAGGATCAGGACCAGCACACCCATGGAGAACAGCAGCTGCTGCAGCTGCATCAGGCAGAACGAGATCGGCAGGCAGGCCCGCGGGAAGTGCAGCGCCCGCACCAGGCCGAGGTTGCCGGAGATCGCCCGGGTACCGGCCATCACCGAGCTCTGCGTGAAGGTGAAGATGAAGACGCCGGTCACCAGGAACGGCACGAAGTCGGGGACGCCCTTCCTCGTGCCGATCAGCAGGCCGAAGATCAAGTAGTAGACGAGCGCGTTCAGCAGGGGCGTCGCCACCTGCCAGACCTGCCCCAGCTTGGCCTGGCTGTACTGCGCGGTCAGCTTGGCGCTGGCGAAGGCGGAGATGAAATGCCGCCGGTGCCACAGCTGCCGGACGTACTCGGGGAGGCTCGGACGCGCCCCGCTCTGCGCGAGCCCGTACTTCTGGGCCCGCTGCGCCGCGGTCAGCCCTTCGTCGGAAGCTGCCGGGGCACTCATGGCGACCGCACTGTCGTGCGTGGTCTCGCTCACAGTTGACACTTTCGTCCTCAAGGTGCGCTGCCGGGGCCACGCCCCGGTTCGCGCCTGATGCTCTCAGATACGAGCTTGTCAGATGACGGGAGGGCGGCCCAGTCGGGTCAGTCGCCAAACGGTAGCCCACTTCATGGGGCGCCTGGGACCGCACGGGGTGGCCCAGCCCTCCTTGAAGCCGCCCAGCCAGGCCCGCAGCGCCGGCCGCGAGGGGCGCCGGGCGAGGGTGAGCAGGAACCAGACACCGAGATAGACCGGAACCAGTGCGGCGGGGAGGTTGCGGCGGGCCAGCCAGACCCGGTTGCGGGCCACCATCCGGTGGTAGACCGCGTGCCGGGCGGGTGCCGTCGTCGGGTGGTACAGGACCATGTCCGACCGGTAGTCGATCATCCAGCCGGCGTTCAGCGCCCGCCAGGCCAGGTCGGTCTCCTCATGGGCGTAGAAGAAGTCGTCGGGCAGCCCGCCGACCTCCGCGAAGACCTTGGTGCGCACGGCGTTCGCGCCCCCGAGGAAGGTGGTCACCCGCGAGGACCGCATGGGGTCGGACGCGCGCAGCCGGGGAACGTGCCGGCGCTGGGTCTCGCCGGTGTCCGGGTCGGCGATCCGGAAGCTGATGATGCCGAGCTCCGGGTCCTTGGCGAACGCCTCGCGGCACAGCTCGGCGGTGTCCGCCCGGGCCAGCAGCCCGTCGTCGTCGAGGAAGAGCAGGACGTCCATCTCGCGGCCGGCCGGCCCGAACGCCTCGATGCCGACGTTCCGGCCGGCCGGGATGCCGACGTTCTCCGGGAGCTCGACGGTCCGCACGCCCTCGGGCAGCTCCGGCAGCGGCGAGCCGTTGCCGACGACGGCGACCTCGATCGGATCGCCGTCCTGCTTGGCCACCGAGTCCAGCAACGCACGCAGCTCCTCGGGGCGGTTGCCCATGGTGATGATCACCGCACCGACGCGCATCTGGGACGCCCCCGTCACTTGAGCCTGCTGGAGGCGAGGATGGACACGAGGTGGAGCAGGGTCTGGACGAGCGCGATGCCGGCGAGCACGGCGACGCCCAGCCGCGAGAAGAACAGGTCGCCCCGGATCTGGTCCACCACCGCGAGGGCCAGGACCAGCAGGGACGCCTCGACACCGAGGATCAGCCGGTGGAAGTTCAGTGCCGCGGCGGCCTTGCGGGCCAGCGCCATACCGGAGGAGCGCATCTCGGACGCGGTCTCCTTGACCTGCTCCTTGCCGCTCTGCGCGCGGGCCACGCCGACCAGGTCCGTCTCCGCCTTGATCAGGATGGCGCCGAGGGCGGCCAGCGTGCCGAGGAAGGCCCACAGCCAGTCGATCCGGCCCGAGCCCCACAGGTCGGCGGCGCGCAGGCCGAAGCCGACCAGGACCGCGGCGTCGGTGAGGTACGCACCGACGCGGTCCATCCAGACACCGGTGAGCGAGTACTGCTTGCGCCACCGGGCGATCTCGCCGTCGACGCAGTCGAGCAGCAGATACAGCTGGACCATGAGCACGCCGAGCACGGCGCCCGCGATCCCCGGCACCAGCAGCGCCGGGGCGGCGAGGACGCCGAAGACGGTCATCAGGTAGGTCAGCTGGTTGGGCGTGACCCGGGTGTTCACCAGGTGCCGGTCGATGCGCAGCGAGATCTCGCGCATGTAGAGCCGGCCGGCCCAGTGCTCGCCGCTCCGCCGGTCCTTCACCCCCGGGGGGTGAACGACCGGCCGGAGCTCAGCTACCGATGGCTTGTGCATAGTCGGCGTAAGCGTCCCTGATCTGGTCGGTGGACAGGTCGAGGTGCTCCAGGATCGTGTAGCGCCCGGGGCGGGTCTTGGGTGCGTACGCGACGGCCTCGACGAATTCCTCGTCGGTGAAGCCGATCTCACCCGGCGTGACCGGCAGTCCGTGCCGGCGCAGCACCTCGACCATCAGGTCCCGGGTCTCCTTGTCCCCGCGCAGGTGCGTGGCGAAGGCGGCACCGAGGCCGCACTGCTCGCCGTGGCTCGCCGCGCGCTTGGGGTAGAGGATGTCCAGGGCGTGGTTGATCTCGTGGCAGGCGCCGGACGCCGGGCGGCTGTCGCCGGCCACCGACATCGAGATGCCGGTGAGGACCAGGCCCTCGGCGAGCACCTGGAGGAAGGAGTCCTCGCCGACGCCGCCGGGGTGCCGGAGCACCGCCTCGCCGGCCTGGCGGGCCATGGCGGCGGCCAGTCCGTCGATCGCCTCGCCGGTCTCGCGGTGCGAGAGCTCCCAGTCCGCGACCGCGGAGATGTTGGAGATCGCGTCGCCGATGCCGGAGCGGACGAACCGGACCGGGGCCTCCCGGATGATGTCGAGGTCGATCACCACGGCGATCGGGTTCGGCACACCGTAGGAGCCGCGGCCGGCGTCGTTGTCCAGGGTGGCGACCGGCGAGCACAGGCCGTCGTGCGACAGGTTCGTCGCGACGGCCACCAGCGGCAGGCCGATGCGTGCGGCGGCGAACTTGGCGCAGTCGATGATCTTGCCGCCGCCGAGGCCCACGACCGCGTCGTAGTGCCCCTTCTTCATGGCGTCGGCGAGCTTGATCGCGTCGTCCAGGGTGCCGCCGCCGACCTCGTACCACTCGGCGCCCGGCAGCGCGGGGGCCAGCCGCTCACGCAGCCGTGCCCCCGAGCCGCCGCTGATCGCGATGGCGAGCTTGCCGGACGCGGAGATGCGCTGATCGGCCAGCAGGCCCGCCAGGTCGTCCAGGGCGCCGGCGTTGATGTCGACGACGACCGGGGACGGAATGAGGCGGGTCAGTACTGGCATGCGATGTCACGGCCCTTCGCCAGGTCGTCGTGGTTGTCGATCTCGACCCACTTGACGTCGCCGATCGGTGCCACGTCCACCTTGAAGCCGCGGTTGACCAGCTCCTGGTAGCCGTCCTCGTAGTAGAGGTCGGGGTCCCGCTCGAAGGTGGTCTTCAGGGCGTCGGCCAGCTCGGCGGCGGCGGAGCCCTCGATGAGGGTGACACCGATGTACTCACCGGTCGCCTCGGCCGGGTCCATCAGCTTGGTGATCTTCTGGACGCCCTTCTCGGGGTCCACGACGACCTTCATCTCCTCGTCGGCGAGCTGCTTGACGGTGTCCAGCGCGAGGATGATCTTCTGGCCGTTGCCGCGGGCGGCGAGCAGGGTCTTCTCGACGGAGACCGGGTGCACGGTGTCGCCGTTGGCGAGGATCACGTCGTGCTGGAGGGCGTCACGGCCGCACCACAGGGAGTAGGCGTTGTTCCACTCCTCGGCCTTGTCGTTGTCGATCAGGGTGAGCTTGAGGCCGTACTTCTGCTCCAGGGCCTCCTTGCGCTCGTACACGGCCTCCTTGCGGTAGCCGACGATGATCGCGACCTCGGTCAGGCCGATCTCGGCGAAGTTGCCGAGCGTCAGGTCCAGGATGGTGGTGTCACCGTCGACCGGCACCAGCGCCTTGGGCAGGGTGTCGGTGTAGGGGCGCAGACGCCGTCCGGCGCCGGCAGCCAGCACGAGGCCGATCATGCGGGTTCTCCTTCATCGTGTACGGCGGGTGCTCCGGAAGAGACCCAGAAGCGGATGCTCTCGATGAGCACCAGCAGCGCCAGGACCACGGCCAGGGCCGTGAGCGCGATTGTGAAACCTTCGGGGGACAGCGCGGCTGCCAGGACGGTCACTACGAGGACGCGTCCCTCGTGGCCGCCGGTTGCCCGGACCAGCCACCGCGGCGGGGCCCCGGTGCCACCGCGGATGCGGTAGACGGTGTCGTAGTGATGGTAGGCGACGGCCGCGACCAGCCCGAACGCCGCGGGGAGCGCTCCGGGCACGTCCGCGCGGGCCGCCAGAACGAGGATCGTGACGTACTCGCCGGCCCGGAAGAAGGGCGGGACGAGCCAGTCGAGGGCGCCCTTGAGCGGCCGGGACACCGCCGCGCCGGCCAGCAGCGCGGAGCAGGCGGCGACGCCCACGGTGAGCCAGGACGCCGGGTCGTTCTGGAAGATCACCCAGACCAGCAGCACCGCGGTCGAGAGAAATGCCATAGCCGGGGCGAGGAAGGAACCGGTGCGGCCGCGGCCGTGCGCGCCGCGGGCGATCAGCTCGGCGAGCGGCCCGGAGTCGGCGAGGTCGGCCAGCGCCCGGGCGGCGCGGTCGGTGCGCCGGGCCCGCCGGGTCAGGGAGCGCAGCACCCGGCCGGCCGTGGTGTAGCAGGCGGCCAGCGCACAGCCGATGAGCAGGGCGTAGAAGACGATGCGCGGGGTGGTGGCCGCGGTGAGTACGGCGATCATGGCCCAGCGTTCGCCGATCGGCAGCACGATCATGCGGCGGACCCAGACCGTCCAGCCGACGCCATCGAGCTTGGCGGAGAGCGCCGCGGTCGGGCTGGTGTTGCCGGTGGCACCGCTTGCATCGTGATTCGCCTCGTTGAAGGCGAAGTCGACGACGTGCCGGCAGGTCTGCAGGACCATCGCGCCGAGCGCCAGGGCCCATACGTCATCGCTGCCACCGCCGCGGGCGGCACCCAGCGCCAGGCCCGCGTAGTACGCGTACTCCTTGGCCCGGTCGAAGGTGGCGTCCAGCCAGGCGCCCAGCGTCGAGTACTGCAGCGAGTAGCGGGCGAGCTGCCCGTCGGTGCAGTCCAGGACGAAGGAGAGGAGCAGCAGGACCCCCGCGGCGACGAAGCCGGCGCGGGTGCCGGTGGCCGCGCTGCCGGCCGCTATCAGCGCGGTGAGCAGGGACGCGGTGGTGACCTGGTTGGGGGTGAGGCCGCGGCGCGCACACCAGCGGGCGAGGTAGCGGGAGTACGGGCTGATGCAGAAGGTCGTGAAGAAGCCGTCGCGGGACTTGACCGCGGTGCGCAGCCGTACCGCCTCGTCGTCGACGGCCGCGACCGCCTCGCGGGCCTCCTCGCGCTGGGCGGGGGTGAGCGCGACGGTGGCGACCAGACTGCCCAGCTCGACGCGGTGCAGACCGATGTCGTCGCGGTCCAGGGAGTCGGTGAGCGTCTCGGTGAGGACGTCCGTGAGGTGTGCGGTGCCGGCGCCGACCGGGATCCGGCCGGCCGCGCGGGCCAGCGCCGGGCGGGCCGCTGCCTGTGCGGTGAGCGCGCCCGGCACGGCGGCGGCCGGGAAGCGGGGGTCGGTCAGTGCGAGCCGCAGGGCGTGCAGATGGCCGACGAAGCGGGGGTCGACGAGGGCGACCCGCTCCTGTGCGGGCACCTCGGCGAGCAGCGCGGCCGCGGAGGCGGCGTCGTCCGCCGTACGGACGTCGAAGCCCAGCGTGCGCAGGTCGGCTTCGAGCGGCGACCCGGCGACCGGCGGACCGGTGAGGATGGCGGTCGACAGACGAACTCACTCCTTGGAGGCTGACAAGGCAGCGCCGGTCGATCCGCATTCGATACGGACTACCCGGGCAGCGGGCGTGGCACACCGGGCGCCCGGAGGGCCGGATGGCACGTCGGCAGAGGCTATCGGATCGCCGGATGCGGCCGTTCACCGCGCATTCACCGCACGATCGAGTGACCGACGGCTGCGCCTGCCGCGATCATCATGGTGGATGGGGTGGCGCATGAACAACTGGCCGGCGATCGGGGCCGCCGTTCCGGTGCCGGTTATGAGCGGGCTGGTCACGGGGCGGGCGGGTTGTGCCGTGGGGGGTGTGGCGAGGGCCATGCCGGCCTGCGGGGCGCGCCCGCAGCCGGTGCGGTGCCCGCCGCGGGGGCCCGGGGGCCGCCTCGCGCGGCGCCCGGGGGCGGCCCCCTGATGTGGCCCCTCTCACGGTGGATGCCAGGTGGGCGCACTCCCGGCCGGACGCGCGGGAGGTGTGGCGCCGCGCACCCGCTGTGCCGGTGATGCGGACCCGGCTAGGGCAGACTTGACGTCGAAGACCGACGACAAGGATGGGCATGCCGATCACACCTGCCAACGGACAGACCGCCGAGGACGCGGCGGCGCGCACGCCGGGCGGCGCCGCCGAACCGATCATGCTGGAGCTGGTCGACGAGGACGGTACGACGATCGGCACCGCGGAGAAGCTCGCGGCGCACCAGCCTCCGGGGCAGCTGCACCGGGCGTTCTCGGTCTTCCTCTTCGACGAGAAGGGGCGGCTGCTGCTCCAGCGCCGGGCGCTGGGGAAGTACCACTCCCCCGGTGTGTGGTCCAACACCTGCTGCGGTCACCCGTATCCCGGTGAGGCGCCGTTCGCGGCGGCGGCCCGCCGGACCGCGGAGGAGCTGGGCGTGGCACCCGCGCTGCTGGGCGAGGCGGGCACGGTGCGCTACAACCATCCCGATCCGTCCTCCGGGCTGGTGGAGCAGGAGTACAACCACCTGTTCGTGGGCCTGGTGCGGGCCGAGCCGGCACCGGACCCGGAGGAGATCGGCGAGATCGCGTTCGTGACGCCGGCGGAGCTGGCCGAGCGGCATGCCGAGGCGCCGTTCTCCGCGTGGTTCATGACCGTGCTGGACGCGGCGCGGCCGGCGGTGCGGGAGCTCACCGGGCGGTCGGCGGGCTGGTAGCCAGCGGGGTGAGCGGCAGCTCGGCCCAGATGGCCTTGCCGCCGCCGGCCGTGTGCGCGACGTCGCATGTGCCGCCCACCTCGGCGGTGACGGTCTTGACCAGCCACAGTCCTCGCCCCCCGACGTCACCCTCGTCCGCCTCCAGCGCCTTGGGGCGGTAGGGGTGGTCGTCCTCGACCGCGACCCGCAGCCAGTTGGCGCCGATGGTGACCTGGACGGCGATCTGCGGGGAGAGCAGGGCGGCGTGCCGGACGGCGTTGGTGACCAGTTCGGAGACGATGAGCAGCAGGCCGTCCATGATGTCGGCGGCGACCGGCACGTGCTGTTCGGCGAGCAGGTCCCGGACCGCATGGCGCGCCTGCGGCACCGAGGACTCCAGTGCCGGTGCGGTGAAGCGCCAGACACCTTCGTACGCGAGCGGGGAGGTCAGCTCGTCGGGGGGTTCTGCGGGGGGTCCGGAAGGCATCCTCACAGGAAGAGTGTTGGGAATGCGCTGGTCCGTACCGGCCCGCTGAACACAAGTCAGCGCCTATCGACGGCTTTTGGCGGATTCCCGAGAGTTTCCCGTGGGCTGCGGACCGGCCCTGTTCTCTTTGTGCCGGGTTCGTGGATTCCACGGGAACGGCACCCCTGCGATCCCGCCATCGGGCTCGCCCTGTCCGGGCGGCGGGGGCGGACAGCACGGCAGGCCCGGTGCCGGGGCACCGGGCCTGCCGTGTGTGCAGTAGCGGGGACAGGATTTGAACCTGCGACCTCTGGGTTATGAGCCCAGCGAGCTACCGAGCTGCTCCACCCCGCGTCGGTTTCCCCAACCTTACGGGTCGCCCGCCACAGAACCAAATCGATAAACCGACCGGCCCTTTTGCGGGCAGCCGCCCCGCCTCGGTCCCGGCCCGCCCGGGTCACACCGCCCGGTCGGTGATCCGCCCGGCCTCGACCTCGATCCGCCGCGTGGTGTGCACCGCGTCCAGCATCCGCCGGTCGTGGGTCACCAGCAGCAGCGTGCCCGGGTACGAGGCCAGTGCCGACTCCAGCTGCTCGATGGCCGGCAGGTCCAGGTGGTTGGTCGGCTCGTCCAGGACGAGGAGGTTGACCCCGCGCCCCTGGAGGAGGGCCAGCGCGGCCCGGGTCCGCTCCCCCGGCGAGAGGGTGTGCGCCGGGCGCAGCACATGGGCCGCCTTCAGCCCGAACTTCGCGAGCAGGGTGCGGACGTCGGCGGGCGCAAGGTCCGGCACGGCGGCCCGGAAGGCGTCCATCAGCGGCTGGTCTCCGAGGTGGTGCCCGCCGAAGAGCCGGCCGCGGGCCTGCTCGATCTCGCCGACCACCACGCCCGGGCCGAGCGCGGCCTGCCCGGCGTCCAGCGGGAGCCGGCCGAGCAGGGCGGCCAGCAGGGTGGACTTGCCGGAGCCGTTGGGACCGGTGATGGCGACCCGGTCCGCCCAGTCGATCTGGAGGTCCACCGGGCCGAAGCGGAAGTCACCGCGCCGGACCGCGGCCCCGCGCAGGGTCGCGACGACCGCGCCGGCCCGGGGCGCCGCGGCGATCTCCATCCGCAGCTCCCACTCCTTGCGCGGCTCCGCCACCACCTCCAGGCGCTCGATCATCCGCTGGGTCTGCTTGGCCTTGGAGGCCTGCTTCTCGGTGGCCTCGACCCGGCCCTTGCGGCCGATCTTGTCGTTGTCGGGGGCCTTGCGGCGGGCGTTCTTGACGCCCTTCTCCATCCAGTTGCGCTGGGTGTGGGCGCGGGTCTCCAGGGCGGCCTTGGTGTCGGCGTACTCCTCGTACTGCTCGCGGGCGTGCCGCCGGGCCCGCTCGCGCTCCTCCAGATAGGAGGCGTAGCCGCCGCCGTAGACGTTGACCTGCTGCTGGGCGAGGTCGAGTTCGACCACGCGGTTGACGGTGCGGGTCAGGAACTCGCGGTCGTGGCTGACGAGGACGGTGCCGGCGCGCAGCCCGGTGACGAACTCCTCCAGGCGGTGCAGACCGTCCAGGTCGAGGTCGTTGGTCGGCTCGTCCAGCAGGAAGACGTCGTAACGGGAGAGCAGCAGGGAGGCGAGCGAGGCCCGGGCGGCCTGTCCGCCGGAGAGGGCGGTCATCGGCTGGTCGAGGCCGACGGTGAGGCCGAGCTGGGCCGCGGTCTCCTCGGCGCGTTCGTCGAGGTCGGCGGCGCCGAGGTCGAGCCAGCGCGTGAAGGCCGTGTCGTAGGCGTCGTCGGCGCCGGGGCGCTCCTCGGCCAGGGCCTGGGTGGCGGCGTCCAGGGCGCGCTGGGCGTCGGTCACACCGGTGCGGCGGGCGAGGAAGGCCCGTACGGTCTCTCCGGGGCGGCGGTCGGGCTCCTGCGGGAGGTGGCCGACGGTGGCGGTGGGCGGGCTGAGGGAGAGCGCGCCCTCCTCGGGGGTGTCCAGTCCGGCCAGCAGGCGCAGCAGGGTGGACTTGCCCGCGCCGTTGGCGCCGACGAGGCCGATCACGTCCCCGGGGGCGACGACCAGATCGAGACCGGAGAAGAGGATGCGCTCGCCGTGGCCGGCGGCGAGGTCTTTGGCGACGAGGGTTGCTGACATCAGACCGTCGATCGTAACCGGCCGCCCGGGCCGCGGTCGCTCTAATATCCGGGCATGGAACCGGGTCTCACGACGCACGTCAGCGACGGCACAGCGACCGTCACCATCAGCAACACCGGCAAGCGCAATGCGATGACCGTCCAGATGTGGCGGGATCTGCCGCCCCTGCTGGCGCGGCTGGCGGCGGACCGGGCGGTGCGGTCGCTGGTGCTGACCGGTGCCGGCGGGACCTTCTGCGCGGGTGCGGACATCGCCTCGCTGCGCGGGACGGCACCGGAGTCGCAGGGGCTGGCGGTGGCGGCCGAGGAGGCGCTGGCCGCCTTCCCGAAGCCGACGCTGGCGGCGATACGCGGCTACTGCGTGGGCGGCGGCGCCCAGTTGGCGGCCGCCTGCGATCTGCGGTTCGCGGAGGAGGGGGCGCTGTTCGGGGTGACGCCGGCCAAGCTGGCGGTGGTCTACCCGGCGTCCGCCACCCGGCGACTGGTCCGCCTGGTCGGGCTGTCGTCCGCCAAGTACCTGTTGTTCTCCGGGGAGTTGATCGACTGCGCGCGGGCGCTGCGGACCGGGCTGGTCGACGAGGTGCTGGCCGAGGGCGAGCTGGGCAAGCGGGTCGCGGAGTTCTCGGCCGTACTGGCGAGCCGGTCGCTGCTGACGCAGACGGCGGCGAAGGAACTGGCCAACGGCACCTGGGACGTGCCGCCGGACGAGGCGGAGGAGCGCGGCGCCCACTGGGCCGGGCAGGCCCGGGCGAGCGGCGACACCGCCGAGGGTGCCGCCGCCTTCCTGGAGCGCAGGCCGCCGCGGTTCACCTGGGCCGGGGAGTGAGGGGCGCTACACCCGCTGTTCCCGCTCCCCGGTGAGTACGCGGCGGGCGCGTTCCCGCAGCGCCGCGGTGACCTCGGCCGGTGCCTTGTCCGGGGAGCCCGCGTCGTAGGGCGGCTGCGGGTCGTACTCGATGCCGAGCTGGATGGTCCGGGCCGCGGTGTCCCCGGCGATCCGGCCGGCCAGCCGCAGCCCCATGTCGATGCCGGACGAGACCCCGGCCGCGGTGACGTACTTGCCGTCGAAGACCACCCGCTCCCCGGTCGGCTCGGCGCCCAGGCCCGGCAGCAGGTCCAGGGCGAGCCAGTGCGAGGTGGCCCGGCGGCCCTTGAGGAGGCCGGCCGCGGCCAGCAGCAGCGAGCCGGTGCACACCGAGGTGGTCCAGGTGGTGGCGGTGTCCACGGCGCGGATCCAGTCGTGCAGCGGCCCGTCCGCCATGTGCGCGGTCTGCCCCGGGCCACCGGGCACGACGAGGATGTCGGGGGCGGTGACCTCGTCCAGCGCGGCGTCCGCGACCAGCCCCACCGCGCCGAGGTCGTTGCGGTACGTGCCGGCGCGCTCGGCGACGAACACCGTCTCGGCGCCCGGGATGCGGCTGAGGGTCTCGTAGGGGCCGATGGCGTCCAGGGTGGTGAAGCGGTCGTAGAGGAGGATCGCGATCTGCATGGCGTTTCCCGTCTGGAGGAGTGGCTCTCTGAAAGGAGTGGCTCGGAAGGGTCGGAGGGCGGGGCGGCCGCTCAGCGGCCCGAGGGGGCCGGCTGGAAGCGGCGGCGGTATTCGGCCGGGGAGGCGGCCAGGGCACGGAGGAAGGCGCGGCGCATCGCCTCGGGGGTGCCGTAGCCGCAGTGGCGGGCCACCTGGGCGATGCCGTCGGCGGTGTCCTCCAGGCAGCGGCGGGCGGCCTCCAGCCGTACCCGGTCGACATAGCGGCCCGGCGTCATACCGACCTCGTCGCGGAACGCCCGGGCGAAGTGGCGCGGGGAGAGCCCGGCGCGGGCGGCGAGCGCGTCGACGGACAGGTCGGCGGCCGGATGCTCGGTGATCCACTGCTGGACGTCGCGCAGCGGCCGCCGCTTGGCGGTCTGGGCGGCGAGCTGGGCGCTGAACTGCTTCTGGTTGCCCGGCCGGCGCAGGAAGACCACCAGGTGCCGGGCGATGGTGAGCGCGAGGTCCCGGCCGAGGTCCTCCTCCACGAGGGCCAGCGCCAGGTCGATGCCGGCCGTCACGCCCGCGGAGGTGGCCAGGTCGCCGTCCCGCACGTAGATCGGGTCGGCCTCCACCCGCACCGCGGGGAACCGTTCGGCGAGGGTGTCGCACAGCATCCAGTGGGTGGTCGCGCGCCGGCCGTCCAGCAGCCCGGCCTCGGCCAGCAGCAGCGCCCCGCTGCACACCGAGACCTTGCGCCGGGCCCGGTGGGCGTTGTTCCGCAGCCAGTCGACCAGCCGCGGGTCGGGGGTGCGGGTGCCCTGGCCGCCCGGGACCAGCAGGGTGTGCGGCGGCCCGGCGGCGGTGAGCGTGGTGTCGGGGACCAGGGTCAGTCCGCTGGTGGTGCGCACCGGCGTGCCGTCCAAGGTGGCCGTGCGGATCCGGTAGGCGCCGGGAACGGCCTGCGCGGCACCGCTGAAGACCTCCACCGGCCCGGTGACGTCCAGGGCCTGCACGCCGTCGAAGAGGACGACCAGCACCTCGCGCTGTTCCATACCGTCCATCCTGGGCAGCGGCGTCGATGGCGGCAATGACGGGCTTCCCACCTTTCCTGCCATGGCCTGGTCAGGGCCGCTGCGGAAGCCTTCGCGGGGCCGTCCGGGCCCTGCCCCCAACGCCATACCGACGGGTCGGTACCCTGCCCCCATGACCTCTCACAGCGCACTGCCCGAGCGGGCCGGCCGCACGTGCCACAACGTCATCAACCCCTTCCACTCCACGCACTACTTCGCGCCGGAGCTGGCGGCCGAGATGGCCGGGGCCGGGGTCGACGACCCCAGGGCCGGCTACTTCGTCTGCCGCAGCGCGGCGATGGGGGCGGTCGGCCCCGGCACCGTCGCGGCCACCTTCTACAACTTCAAGTACGACCTGATCGCCCGGCACCTGCCGGAGGTGTGGCGGAAGACCACCCCGCAGGACGTGCTCGACGCCCGGCTGCGCGCCGCCGACGCCACCCTGCGCCGGCTGCTCGGCGACGACGCGGTGACCTCACCGGAGATGGCGGAGGCCGCCGAGCTGGCACTGCGCGCCACCGAGGCCTGTACCCGCCGCGCCCGGCCGCTGTACGCCGCGCACGCCGACCTCCCGGTGCCGGACGCCCCGCACCTGGCCTACTGGCACGCCGCGACCCTGCTGCGCGAACACCGCGGCGACGGCCACCTGGTGGCGCTGCTGGACGCCGAACTGGACGGGCTGGAGGCGCTGGTCACCCACACCGCCACCGGCCGCGGCATGAGCCCCCGGGGCGTCCTTTCGACCCGCGGCTGGACCGAGGAGGACTGGCAGGCCGCCCAGGAGCGGCTGCGGTCCCGTGGTCTCCTGGACGGCGAGGGGCAGTTGACCGAGGCCGGCGTCCGGCTGCGCAAGGACCTGGAGGAGACCACCGACCGCCTGGACCGGGCCCCGTACGAGCACCTGGGCGCGGCGGGCGTGGCCCGGCTCACCGAGCTGGCCACCGGCTTCACCACCGCCGTCATGAACGCCGGCGCGTTCCCCGCCGCGCTGTTCGGCAAGTAGGCCGCGCGCGGCCACCGGGGTGGGCCGGCACCGCGCACCCCGGTGCCGCCCACCGGCTGGGCGGCGCGACAGTCCGCTCGGTCACCCGGCACAATGCAAGGCTCAAGCAAGAGCTGGAAGGCGGGCAGGATCAACGTGACGGCAGCCACTGAGCCCATCGGGGCCCTCGGATCCATCGAAGCGCGGATCGCCGGGGAGCTCGGCGTCAAGGAGCGGCAGGTGAAGGCCGCGGTCGAACTGCTCGACGGTGGCTCGACCGTCCCGTTCATCGCGCGCTACCGCAAGGAAGCCACCGAGATGCTCGACGACGCGCAGCTGCGCTCGTTGGAGGAGCGGCTGCGCTATCTGCGGGAGCTGGAGGAGCGGCGCACCGCGGTGCTGGAGTCCGTACGGTCCCAGGGCAAGCTGGACGCCGCCCTGGAGGCGCAGATCCGCGGCGCCGACTCCAAGGCCCGGCTGGAGGACATCTACCTCCCGTTCAAGCCCAAGCGCCGCACCAAGGCGCAGATCGCGCGCGAGGCCGGCCTGGAGCCGCTCGCCGACGGGCTGCTCGCCGACCCTTCGGTGGAGCCGGCCGCGGCCGCCGCGGCCTTCGTGGACCCGGACAAGGGCGTCGCCGATCCGGCGGCCGCCCTGGACGGGGCGCGGGCCATCCTGACCGAGCGGTTCAGCGAGGACGCGGACCTGATCGGTGAGCTGCGGGAGCGGATGTGGTCGCGCGGCCGGGTGACGGCGAAGGTGCGCGAGGGCAAGGAGGAGGCCGGCGCGAAGTTCGCCGACTACTTCGACTTCGCCGAGCCGTTCACCGAGCTGCCCTCACACCGCGTGCTGGCGATGTTCCGCGGCGAGAAGGAGGAGGTCCTCGACCTCACCCTGGAGCCGGAGGACCCGTCGGCCGCCACCGAGGGGCCGACCTCCTACGAACGGTCCATCGCCGGGAAGTTCGGGATCGCGGACCGCGGGCGCCCGGCCGACCGGTGGCTGCTGGACACCGTCCGCTGGGCCTGGCGCACCCGCGTCCAGGTGCATCTGGGCATCGATCTGCGGCTCCGGCTGCGGCAGGCCGCCGAGGACGAGGCGGTGCGGGTCTTCGCGTCGAACCTGCGCGACCTGCTGCTCGCGGCGCCGGCCGGCACCCGCGCCACGATGGGCCTGGACCCCGGCTTCCGAACGGGCGTGAAGGTCGCGGTCGTGGACGCCACGGGCAAGGTGGCCGCCACCGACACGATCTACCCGCACGTCCCGCAGCAGAAGTGGGACGCCTCGCTGGCCACCCTGGCGAAGCTGGCCCGCGAGCACCGGGTCGAGCTGATCGCGATCGGCAACGGCACCGCCTCCCGCGAGACCGACAAGCTGGCGGCCGATCTGATCGCGGCACAGCCGGAGCTGAAGCTGACGAAGGTGATGGTGTCCGAGGCCGGCGCCTCGGTGTACTCCGCGTCCGCCTTCGCCTCCCAGGAACTGCCGGACCTGGACGTGTCGTTGCGCGGTGCGGTGTCCATCGCCCGCCGCCTGCAGGACCCGCTGGCCGAGCTGGTCAAGATCGACCCGAAGTCGATCGGGGTCGGCCAGTACCAGCACGACCTGTCCGAGGTGAAGCTGTCGCGCTCGCTGGACGCGGTGGTCGAGGACTGCGTCAACGGCGTCGGCGTGGACGTCAACACCGCCTCCGCGCCGCTGCTGTCGCGGGTGTCGGGCATCGGTTCCGGCCTGGCCGAGAACATCGTCGCGCACCGCGACGCCAACGGCCCGTTCCGCTCCCGCAAGGCCCTCAAGGACGTGGCGCGGCTCGGCCCCAAGGCGTACGAGCAGTGCGCGGGCTTCCTGCGGATCCGGGGCGGCGACGACCCGCTGGACGCCTCCAGCGTGCACCCGGAGGCGTATCCGGTGGTGCGCCGGATGGTCAAGTCGGCGGGCACGGAGGTCGGTTCGCTGATCGGCAACACGGCGGTGCTGCGCACCCTGAAGCCGGCCGAGTTCGTCGACGACTCCTTCGGACTGCCGACGGTGACCGACATCCTCCAGGAGCTGGAGAAGCCGGGCCGGGACCCGCGTCCGGTGTTCAGGACCGCGACCTTCAAGGAGGGCGTGGAGAAGATCGGCGACCTGGAGCCGGGGATGCTCCTGGAAGGCGTGGTGACCAACGTCGCCGCCTTCGGGGCGTTCGTGGACGTCGGCGTCCACCAGGACGGTCTGGTCCATGTGTCGGCGATGTCGCGGACCTTCGTCAAGGACCCGCGGGACGTGGTGAAGCCGGGCGACATCGTGCGGGTCAAGGTGCTCGACGTCGACATCCCGCGCAAGCGGATCTCGCTGACGCTGCGCCTGGACGACGAGCCCGGCAAGGGCGCCCCCGCGGGCGGCGGCGAGCGGCGCGGCGGTGCGGGCGGCGCCGGTGCGGGCGGCGGACGCGGGCCGCGCGACGGCGGCCGGGGCGGCGCGCCCCGGCAGCGCCAGGCCGCCGGCGGCCGGCAGGGCGGCGGGCGGGGCGGTGACCGCCGCGGCGGTGGCCGGGACGCCGGGCCGGCCAACGACGCCATGGCGGACGCGCTGCGCCGGGCCGGGCTGCTGGGCAAGGACGGCAGCGGCCGCTGACCGGACCGCCGGATCGCACGGGCCCCGGGGAGTCTTCCGCCACCCCGGGGCCCCGCCCTGGGTGCACCGCCGTAATTGCCTGGACGGGCCCGGCGGGCCGCCGTTAGTCTGCGCCGCATGTCCAGCCCCGAGGCGTCAAGACGCTAGCCACCGGCCGTCCGGTGGCTTTTCGCGTTGCCTCGCCGGCCCGGCATTGCGCCGTCGTGCCGTCACCCTCCTGTGCTCCGCCGCCACCGGATCGTCGTCGCCTGCCGTGCGCGCCGTCGCGCGCACGGCCTCCCGTCTGACGTCCCGTCAGGATCCGTGCCGGTCGCCTCGGTCCGGGCGTTTCGCTGCGCCCCTGCGAGGTGACGCACGTCGATCCACACTGTGGTTGCGGAGTGTTGCTGTGCCCTTCTTCCTCCATCTGCTCGGACTCGCCGTCTTCGCGCAAGGCACCTCCGAGTTCATGCTGTCCGGTCTGCTGCCGGGCATCGCCGCCGATCTGCACGTCCCGCTGTCCGCGGCGGGATCGCTGACCTCGGCGTTCGCCGTCGGAATGATCGTCGGGGCGCCGCTGATGGCGCTGCTCGCCCGGCGCTGGCCGCGCCGCCGGGCGCTGCTGGCGTTCCTGGTCACGTTCCTGCTGGTCCATGTGGCCGGCGCGGTCACCACCAGCTTCGCGGTGCTGCTGGCCACCCGGGTCGTCGCGGCCCTGGCCAACGCCGGGTTCCTCGCCGTGGCCCTGGCCACCGCGACCTCCGTGGTCGCCCCGGACGCCAAGGGCCGGGCCACCTCCGTGCTGCTCGGCGGCACCACCCTGGCCTGTGTCGCGGGCGTGCCCGCCGGTGCGCTGCTGGGTGCGGCGTGGGGTTGGCGCTCGGCGTTCTGGGCGGTCGCCGCGGTGTCGGTGCCGGCCGTGGCGGCGATCGTCCGGTCGGTCCCGGCCGACGGCGGGCGGGCCGCGGACGGCGACGCGGTGCGGGCGCGGGGCGAGCTGCGGACGCTGCGCTCACCGCGGCTGCTGCTGATCCTGCTCCTGGGCGCGCTGGTGAACGGCGCGACCTTCTGCACCTTCACCTATCTCGCGCCGCTGGTCACCGACGTCGCCGGGATCGGCACCGGCCGGGTGCCGGCCGTATTGGCGCTCTTCGGCCTGGGCTCGTTCGCCGGTGTGCGCGCCGGCGGGCGGCTGGCCGACACCCGTCCGGTGCCGCTGCTCCTGACCGGCGGGGCGGCACTGCTCGCCGGGTGGGCCCTGCTGGCGCTGACGGCCGGCAGCCCGGTGGCGGTCGTACTGCTCGTCCCCGCCCTGGGGGCGCTGTCGTTCGGGGTCGGCTCCGCCCTGGTCGCGCAGGCACTCTACGCGGCGACCGGTGCGCCGACCCTGGCCGGCGGGTTCGCCACCGCGGCGCTCAACGTGGGTGCCGCGGTGGGCCCGTGGCTCGGCGGCGCCGCCCTCGCCGCCGGTTTCGGCTACCGGGCGCCGGTGGGGGTCAGCGTCCTGCTCATGGTGCTCGCGCTGGCGGTGGGCGGAGCGGCTCTGGCCGCTTCCCGCCGGCTCACCCCGCCCCGGCGTGCCCCCGGATGCGTTCCAGTTCCGCCGCGACGTCGGTGAGCGTGGCGCAGTCCGGGTCGGCCCGCAGCTCGACGTCCGGCAGGCCGGTGCCGGGCCGGCGCCCGGGGTCCTCCAGTGCGTCGGCCATCGCCGACAGCGCCCGGCACAGCCGCTCGGCCTCCTCGGTGCCCGGGCGCCGGGCGCCGTGGTCGAGACGTACCGCGCAGGCGGTCGCGGCGTCCACGATGCGTTCGGCGGCGGTGACCACGGCCGGCCAGTCGGGGTTGCGGTCGCGGGCGGCCAGGAGTTCGGCGGCGGCCGTCTCCGCGGCCGCCCGGGCCTCCCCCAGCGCCCGGTACGCGGCCCGGCGGAGCGCCAGCCGCTCGGCCGGGTCCCTACCGGGCGGGGCTTCCAGGACGTGCCGCAGGAAGCGTTCGGTGGCCCGCAGCGCCGCGGTGACCCGCTGCCCGACCCGGCGGCGCGGGTCCGCGAGCCGCGGCAGATGTCCCACCACGAGGACGATGCCGCAGGCGACGGAGGTGTCGACGAGCCGCTCGGCGGCGGCCTCCCGGGCGCCGCTGACGTACACGAACGACAGCACCATGAGCGTGATCGCCACGGTCTGCAGCGCGAAGTGCCGGGTGGCGAACGGCAGCAGCGCCCCGCCCGCCCCCGCCACCAGGGCGGGCCACCACTCCCCCGTCAGCAGCAGACCGGCCCCGGCGAAGACCAGCACCCCGGCGACGGTCCCGGCGAAGCGGTTGACGGTACGGGAGAACAGCGGGCCCAGGTCCGGCTTGACCAGGAAGGTGGCGGTGGCCGGCAGCCAGTACCAGTGGTCCGCCCGCAGCAGCAGCGCCACCGCCGCACTCGCCGCGATGCAGAGCGCGACCCGCAGGCCGTAGTCCCGCCCGGCCGGTCCGAGGAGTTCGTGCCCGCGCCGCGCCGGTTCCGGCCGCCCCGGCCGTGGCCGGGACCGGGTCAGCGGCTCGCTGCGGGCGAACGCCACCGCCGCGTCCAGCAGCGCCTGGTCGAAGGCGCCGCGGCCGGGCGTGCTGGCCTCGGGGGCGGACAGCCGGCCCGGCGGCCGCCCGCTGCGCAGCGCGGCGGCGAACCGGCGGGGACTGTCGGCGACCCGGGCCGGCAGCGGGTGGGCCTCCCACAGCAGTGCGACGCTGGCCTCGCACAACGCGGTGGCCGCGGCGAACCGTTCGGCCAGCAGGAGTTCGTCCAGGTCGGCCGGACGGCGCAGCAGCCGGTCCGTCAGCAGACGCAGCCGCAGCGCCTCGTCGGCGCGGTCCAGTGCGGCGCTGAGCCGGCGCCGGGCGGGCTCCGCACCGGGCCCGCCGGCCGCGCCCAGGGCGTCGGCCAGCGCGTCGAAGACCGTGGCGACCGCGGCCCGCTCACCGCTGAGCGCACCGCCGACCGGGCGCGGCGGGCGCAGCACCAGCCGCAGCAGGAGCAGCCACAGGCAGCCGGCGAGCAGGGTCAGGGCCTTGGCCCACGGTGCGCCGGGCAGCGGCATCCCGGCGCCCAGGACCGTGGTGGCCAGCATCTGCATCCCGGCGTTCGAGCGGACCGGACCGGCGACGCTGCCCGCGCCGGAGACGAAACCGACCGCGAACAGCGCCGGTACGACCCACCAGCCCGCGTCCACGGCCCGCAGCGAGGCGCCGATCAGCATCCCGAGCGCCGAGGCCAGCGCGGGCAGGCCGATGTGCACGACGCCGGTGCGGCGGGTGCCGGGGCGGTCGTTGACACCGGCCAGCATGGAACCGAGCGCGGCGAGCACCCCGGGCGCCGGGTGGCCGGTGGCGATGCCCGCGCCGAGCAGCGGCCCGGCGCACAGCGCACCGCGGGCGACGGCGGCCCAGGGCACGGGCAGCCGCTGCCAGCGGAACGGGTGGGCGAGCCAGGCGGGGACGGCGCGCTGCGCGCGGAGCATGGGCCTCCTTGGTCGACGGCTTACGGACGGCGGGCGGATCCGAGGGGCGACATCGGCCGACGGGTGCTGCTCCCAGCCTAAGGTCCCGGTTTGTCCGCACCGCTGCCGGCGGGTTACCGCAAGATCACCAATGGCGGAAGTCCGGCTTCCGCGACGACCACCGGGTGCCGGGCCGGAAGGGCCACCTCGTGCGCCTTCCCCTAGCATCCCGCCATGGCGATCGACACGGGCACGGACGAGGTGTGGGTGGTCGGCGGTGGCGTCATCGGGCTGACCTCGGCGGTGGCGCTGGCGGAGGACGGCCACCGGGTGCGGGTGGTGAGCCGGGACGCGGCGGACGCGACGACCTCCGCCGTGGCCGGCGGGCTGTGCTGGCCGTACCGCATCCGGCCCTACGAGCGGGCGGTGGCCTGGTCCGTACGGTCCTTGGAGGTGCTGTCCGGGCTGGCGCGGCGGCCGCAGGAGACCGGCGCCCGGCTGGTGGCGGGCACCCTGGCGGCGGCCGCGCCGGGTGCCGACGACGGACTCTCCGCCTGGTACGAGGCCGTTCCCGGACTGCGGCCGGCCCGCCCGGACGAGCTCCCCGCGGGCACCGCGGCGGGGTGGCGGGCGCGCACTCCGCTGGTGGACATGCCCGCCCATCTGCGCTATCTGGAGCGGCGGCTGACCGCGGCCGGCGGCACGCTGGAACGCCGTGCGCTGTCCTCCCTGGAGGAGGCCGGGCGGACCGCCGGGGTGGTGGTGAACTGCTCCGGCCTGGGCGCACGCGAGCTCGTCCCGGATCCTCAACTCCAGCCGGTCCAGGGGCAGTTGGTCGTCGTCGCGAACCCGGGTGTGCGGGAGTGGTTCGTGGCCGCGGACGGCGGCGCGTCGGACACCACCTACCTGCTGCCGCAGCCGTACGGGCTGGTGCTCGGCGGTACCGCACGCGAGGGCGCCTGGTCGAGGGAGCCGGACCCGGCGGTGGCGGAGGCGATCGTGGCGCGCTGCGCCGGGCCCTTCCCCGAGGTGGCACGGGCCCGGGTCCTGGCGCACAAAGTGGGCCTGCGCCCCGCGCGCCCCGCGGTGCGGCTGGAGGCGGAGCGCTTGCCGGGCGGCGCGTGGTGCGTCCACAACTACGGGCACGGGGGCGCGGGGGTGACCGTGGCGTGGGGATGCGCCGACGAAGTGGTGGGGTGGGTGCGGAGAGTGCTGGGTGGGGTGGGGCGGGAGTAGGCGACTGAGGTGGGGCGGGAGTAAGTGGCTGAGGTGGGGTGGGAGTAAGTGGCTGGGGCAGGAGCGGCGGTTACTCTCTGCGGCCCGGGGTCCACGGCCCGCCCGGGAAGCTCCGCTTACGGCGTACGGCCCGACCCGGGGCAGGCGGCCAGCGGTGTGGCGGACGTGAGGTGGTAGGCGGCCCGGCCGTCCAGCAGGAGCGGAACGAGGCCGCGCAGGGACTGGCGCAGCGGCACGACGACCGAACCGTCCCGGTCCCGGATCCCGGTCACACCGTGCAGCGCGAGCGCGTCGCGGATCTGCGCGAACTGCTCCGGGGCGAGCCGGTAACCGCACGGCGGGTCGGTCAGGACCTGGCCGGGGGCGGGCGGCTCGTTGTCCGCGCCGCCGAGGTGGACCGGGCCGCGGTCGGCGTAACCGATGAGCCGGGCGGCGGTGGTGGCCGCCTCGATGCGCCGCCGATGCTGCGCGAGGAAGTTGAACGCGCCCTTCAGGGCGGCGAGTTGGGAAGTGACCCGGCGTCTGTTGTTGAGCGCCGGGTCGGCCTTCTCGGCGTCGGTGAGGGCATCGACCCGGGTCTCGACGAGCAGCCCGACGGAGCCCTTCACCCCGGCGGTGTTGCGCAGGATGCGTTCCTGGCCGTCGCCCGCGACCTGCTTGACGGGGTCACCGGTCTCCGGGTCGGTCCAGATGCCGTAGACGCCGGTGCTGAATCCGGCCCTCCGTACGGCCGGGGCGACGAACTCCTGGGAGAGCGAGGTGGCTTCCCGGTGCACCGGGGCCGCGGTGTTGAGATTGCGCGGCCACAGGGACAGCAGGTCCTTCATGTAGTACGGCACGGTGGGGCCGTATTCGTGCAGGTCGTAGACGGTGTCGGGACGGTAGTCGCGCAGCACCCGGGCCATGGCGCGGGCCTCGGCGGTCTTCAGGGCGAGGTGGTCGCGGTTGATGTCCGTGCCCTCGGAGTTGCCGCGGGTGTCGGCGGCCCGGCCGTCGGGGTTGGCGGTGGGGACGACCAGCACGCTGGTCCGCGCGAGGAAGCGCCGGGTGGCCCGGTCCGCGGCGTAGGCGAGGTCGCGGATGGTGGTGAGGCAGGCCTCGCGTCCGGAGGGCTCGTCGCCGTGCTGGGAGCAGATGAGCAGTACGGAGTTGCCGCGCCGTACGGCGGCCGGGGAGGCGGGGGCTGGGGCGCCGATACGGACGAGCCGGAGCGGGCGGCCCTGCGCGGTGGTGCCGATCCGGTCGACGCGGACGCGCGGGGTGGCGCGGTCGACGGTGGCCAGAAAGCGCTGTTCCTCGAACTCGCTGGTCCAGCGGGCGCCGCGGCTGGTCTCAAATCCCGTACGGGGCAGGTCGTTTCCGGTCGCGCGGGCGGGTGAGGCCGGCAGGGTCGCGCCGAGGGTGGCGGTCAGACCGAAGGCCAACGTCGCGAGGACGAGGCGACGCGTACGGGTACGGGTACGGGTACGGAGTATCACGGGCGGGTGCCTCCCTTGGATGAGCGGTGGGGGTCGTCGGGGGCGGGGTGCGGTGCTGGCCGGGGTGCGCGGCGCGGTGATTGGTCGGGGTGCGGGGTGCTGTGCCGGCCGAGGCGCGGGGTGCGGTGGTCGGCCGGGTGGAGGCTGCGGACCGGGGGGCGGGGCGCCCGCGGTGGGCGGGGAGACACCGCTGGCCTGAGGGGTGTCTCCCCGGTCCGGCGGGACCGGGGAGAGCGGCCTTACCGGGGAGGCCGGTGTGACTGGTCTGCCGGTCTGCCGGTCTGCCGGTCTGTCGGTCTGGCCGGTCTGCCGGTGCGGCCGGAAGACGCACCGGGCTTGACCGGGAAGACCGGGCTGACGGGAGAGACACCCCCGCGCGGTCATTGCGCGCCGGGCATCCGGCTGATCGAGCGCGGCGGGGCGATCCCGTCCAGCGGTGCCGTCCGGTGGGCGGGGGTGGGGGCGGGTGCGGAGGCGTGCGCGGTGGCCCGGGCGAGGGCCGCGGGGCCGCCGGTCAGCGGCAGGCGTGCGGACGTGCGGGACAAGTCGAGGGTGAGGGTGGGCCGGGACGAGGGCGGGTCGATCAGCCCGGCGTCGGTCCCGGCCACGATCAGTGCGAGGCGGTGCCCGGCGGGCACGATGTGATCGGTGGCGGCCAGGTCGAGGGTGAGGGTGTAGGGCTTGCCGGGGGTGAGCGGGCGGCCCTTGTGGGGGTCGGCGTAGGTGCCGAGGTCGGCCCAGCCGCGGCTGAGGACGGTGTACGCCACCTTCTCCGTGTCGGCGGCGGTCTCCTTGAAGCAGCCGGTGTCCCCCTTGTTGCCGGCGCCCCAACAGGTGCGCCTGTCAAGGGTGGTGATGCCCTCGCCATCGGCTCCGTAGTTGCGGATGGTGTCGGGGCCGAGGTCCACCAGGACGGCGGAGAGGTGGGCGGTGGAGGTGCTCGGGGTGACGGTGACGGTCACCGAGCCCGAGCCGGACAGCCGCAGGGGCGTGCGCAGCGGCCCGGTGCTGAACCCGGCCTTGGCGGGCGTCGGCCGGTCGATGTGGGCCGCCCAGTCGGCCTCGCCGAGCCGGGGGTCGTCGGTGAAGGTCTCGGTGGCGCCCCGGGGTGCCTTCCGGGTGCCGAGGACGCCGACGCCGGGTTCCTGGCCCGGGCGCGGGCGCAGTGTGGTGGCCGTGGTGCCGGGCGCGGGCCACTGCGGGTCGGTGGACCAGACGCCGGGGGAACGCTCGATATCGGCCATCGGGGCGCGGTCGATGCCGTTGTCGTAGCCCAGCAAGTAGTGGTCGAACCAGTGGTGCAGGGTCTTGACCCAGTCACTGCGCCGGTAGTCGAAGGGGTCGACGTGCCCGGTCTGCGAGAGCCAGATCTTGCGCGCGACGCCGTGCCGGGCGAGCGCGTCCCACCACTGACCGGCGTGCCGGGTACGGACGTTGAGGTCCTGCACGCCGTGTACCAGGAAGACGCTGGCCCGGAGCTTGCCGGCGTTGCGGACGTAGTCCCGTTCGGTCCACAGCGCGGTCCAGTCACCGCTGCGCGGGGCCCCGTCGGCGAGCTTCTTCTGTACGGCGGCGCATCGTTTCTGCGCGTCCGGGCTGTCGACCGCGTCGGCGAGCGCGTCCGGGCCGGAGTCGTAGAGCGGGGCGCCCTTGGCGAAGTAGTAGTCGTACCAGGAGGAGATGCCGGCGATCGGGACGATGGTTTTCAGCCCCTTGACCCCGGTGGCCGCGACGCCGTTGGCGATGGTGGCGTCCCAGCTCTTGCCGATCATGCCGGTGCTGCCGTTGGACCAGTCGGCGGTGACGGGACTGCCTCCGGTGCGGGCGGTGTAGGCGCGGCCGCGGCCGCCCAGCCAGTCGACGACGGCTCTCGCCGACTGGATGTCGGAGCGGCCGCCGACGTCGACGCAGCCGTCCGAGCGGTTGGTGCCGGCCAGGTCGACAAGGACGGTCGCATAGCCGCGCGGCACGAAGTAGTTGTCGTAGAAGAGCGGGAACTGGACCGGCCGGCCGTGGGCGTCGTAGGTCTTCTTCTGGCTCTCGTTGCCGCGTCCGCAGCAGGAGTAGTACGGGCTGGCGTCCATGATCACCGGTATCCGGCGGCCCTGCCGGGCCGGTTCGGACGGCCGCACGATGTCGACGGCGACGCGGTCGGTCCGTCCGTCCGCATCGCCGTCGAGCCGGGTGTCGACCCAGACCGATTCGCGTATCGCGTGGTCGTAGGAGTACACGGGTCTGCTCTCGCCGGGCGCCGCCTGCGCGGCGGCCGGCCCGATCAGTGCGGACAGCAGGGCGGCGACGGCCGCCAGCACGAGCGCTGTGAAGGGGATGCGGGGAAACCGCGCAGGGTTCGTCACGGGCGGACCGTAGCGCGGCTCAACTCCCGCGCGTAAGGGTGCGGATGACGACGACCGTGCGGCCAGTGACGCCCGGCACCCCCGGGCCGCACGGGACCTGCCGGGGAGTCGGGTCCGGCGGGGGGCGTCCGGTCCTCCGGCGGGAACGTCAGGTCGCCCGGCGGGTACGTCAGGTCCTCCGGCTCTCCGGCGGGGACGTCCGGTCCGGCGAAGCGGAGGGGACGTCGGGTCCCACGCAGCGGGCGGGAACGTCGGGTCCGGCAGGACGTACGACACCGGCCGGGCCAGTTGGTGGTTCATGTCGGTCATGTGTCAGATCCGGCCATGTCCATGACGCTGCCCCGGTGAGCTGTCTAGGGTCTGAACCAGAGCCATCCCCCTACGAGTTGGAGGACTCGTGCGTCACAGACTCCTCGTCCCGGGCGCGGCCGCGCTCAGTCTGCTGCTGGCGATCCCGGCTTCCGCGGCCGACTTCTCCCCGGGCGCTCCGGGCGTGGGCGACACCTACTACCCCGAGAGCGGAAACGGCGGATACGACGTTTCCCACTATGACCTGCGACTCAAGTACCAGCCGAAGACGGACCTGCTGGAGGGCACGGCGACGCTGCTCGCCACGACCACCCAGGACCTCTCCCGCTTCAACCTGGACTTCGGCCTCAAGGTCAGCGAGATACGGGTCAACGGCAAGAAGGCCACCTTCGCCACGTCCGGCAAGCACGAGCTGGAGGTCACCCCGGCCGCGCCGCTGGAGAAGGGCAGGCAGATCAGCGTCGTCGTGCGCTATGCGGGCAAGCCCTCCGAGCTGAAGATCGACGACTTCACCGCCTGGGCCCGTACGCCCGACGGTGCGGTGATCGCCCAGGAGCCGGACTCCGCCGTGTGGTGGTTCCCGAGCAACGACCACCCCACCGACAAGGCGACCTACGACATCTCGGTCGCGGTCCCGGACGGCACCCAGGCACTCAGCAACGGCGTGCTGGCCTCGCAGACCTCCAAGCTCGGCTGGACCCGCTACAACTGGCGCTCGGACAAGCCGCAGGCGACGTATCTGACGACGCTGGCGGTCGGGAAGTTCGACATCACCACCGACACCACCGCGAACGGCCTGCCGGTGATCAACGCCGTCAGCAAGGACCTCGGCGCGAACGAGGGGTCGGCGCGGGCGAGCATCGAGCGCACCACCGAGATCACCGAGTGGCTGGAAAGCGTCTTCGGTCCGTACCCGTTCAACGCGGTCGGCGGCTACGTCCCCAACGTGCCGGCCCGGTACGCCCTGGAGACCCAGACCCGTCCGTTCTACGGCAAGAAGGCCTTCGACCGGGGCACCAACGTCTCGGTCGTGGTGCACGAGCTGGCGCACCAGTGGTACGGCGACAGCGTTTCCCTCAAGGACTGGAAGGACATCTGGATCAACGAGGGCTTCGCCGCCTACAGCCAGTGGCTGTGGTCGGAGAAGGAGGGCGAGGGCACGGCGCAGGAACTCGCGGACTACGTCTACGCCCAGCACCCGGCCGACGACCCGTTCTGGAAGGTCAAGCCGGGCAACCCGGGCGCGGAGAACCAGTTCGACGGTGCCGTCTACGACCGTGGCGCGCTCGCCCTGCAGGCGCTCCGCAACAAGGTCGGCGACAAGGTCTTCTTCGACCTCCTCAAGTCCTGGCCGGCCGAGCACAAGTACGGCAACGCCTCGGTGGCCGACTTCGTGGCGTTCGCCGAGAAGAAGTCCGGCAAGCAGCTGGCCGGGTTCTTCGACACCTGGCTGTTCCAGCCGTCCAAGCCCGCGAGCGGCGCGGCGAAGCGGGCCCTGGGTGCGTCCCGCGGCCCGGTGGCGCAGCCGAAGTCGTGGAAGCAGATCGCGGCCACGCACGACGTGCACGGGCACTGACGCCCGGCCGCACAGCGTCCGTCGAGCACTGAACGGGGTGGAGCCGGGGCCGTCGTCCCCCGGCTCCGCCCTCGCTCGTCCGCCGGGCGCCGCTACCGGCTCGCTGCCTGCCGCGCCGCCTGCCGGGCGCGGCGGGCGATCGGCATGAAGCGCAGCCGCTCCGGAAGAGCCGGGACCACCACGCGCACCACGCGTCCGAAGCGGTGCAGCCGGCGCTCCTGCGCCTCGGTCCATTCCAGTCCGATGGCGCGCCGGGCGTCCGGCGGCATCAGACCGATCGTGACGAACCGTCGGAAGCGGGCGAACCGCGGGCGCAGCCAGGGCCAGACCAGCCGGAACAGCAGCCGCAGCCAGCGCGGACCGCGGTCGGGCACCGGGATCGGCGGGTCGGGGTCGATCAACTCCCGTACCACCGCGGTCGCTTCGAGCTCGGTGCCGAGAATCCGGCGGTAGTACGGCCAGAACTCCTCGATCGTCGGCGGCATATCGCGGTCCTGGATGCCCAACACCCGCCCGACCTGCAGCCATTCGGCGTACAGCTGCCGCTCCTGCGCCTCGGTGAAGGGGCGGCCGAGGTAACGCTGGGCGTGCCGGAAGACGGGGTACCCGGTGGCGTGCACCCAGGCGTAGTTCGCGGGGGTGAGCGCGTGGTACGGGCGGCCGTGCGCGTCGGTCCCTTCGATGGTCCGGTGCAGCCGGCGCAGCCGGCGCCCCTCCTCGGCCGCGCCGTCGCCACCGTAGACCCACAGCTGCAGCGAGACCAGCGACCGCTCGCCACGGCCCCACGGGTCGGTCCGGAAGAGGGAGTGGTCGTCCACCCCGGCCCCCACCGCGGGGTGCGCGACCTGCATGGTCAGCGCCGGCGGCAGGGTGAGCAGCATGCGGATGTCCCCGGCCAACGACCAGAGGACGCCGCCGACCGGTGGGGGCTTTGGATGGTTTTTCTCCGTATTCATAGCATTTCTCATGATACGGCGCCCATCGGTGACGTGCGGGCGGCGGAACCCCCGCCCGTGCCGTGCGGGCCCGGCCCCGTGTGTACATCTCATACCTCCCAGACGGTTACCTAGAAGTAATGTCAACTGGTTGGATGGCGCCGCCGGACCAAATCCCCACCCCCATAGGGAGATTCAGTGTCGAACCCAGCGCCGCGCACGCCGTCCGCAGCGGGCCTTCGCACCGCCGCTCTCGCCGCGGTCCTCGCCGCCGCGACCGTGACCGCCGCGTCCCCCACCGCCTCGGCCGCCACCGCTCCCCATCTGAAGGTGCTGAGCTACAACACCTTCCTGATGAGCAAGAACCTCTATCCCAACTGGGGCCAGGACCACCGTGCGCAGGCGATCGCGGCCGCGGACTTCTTCCAGGGCAATGACGTCGTCGTGCTCCAGGAAGCGTTCGACAACTCCTCCTCCGATGCGCTGAAGTCCCGGGCCGCCGGGCAGTATCCGCACCAGACTCCGGTGGTGGGCCGGAGCAGGAGCGGCTGGGACGCCACCGGCGGCGCCTACTCGGCCGTCACCCCGGAGGACGGCGGGGTGACCCTGCTGAGCAAGTGGCCGATCCTGCGCAAGGAGCAGTACATCTACAAGGACGCCTGCGGTTCGGACTCCTTCTCCAACAAGGGCTTCGTCTATGCGGTGCTGGACGTGGGCGGCGCCAAGGTGCACGTCGTCGGCACCCACACCCAGTCCACCGACTCGGGCTGCAAGGCCGGCGAGGCGGCCGCGGACCGCGCCAAGCAGCTCAAGGAGATCGACGCCTTCCTGGACGCCAAGAACATCCCGGCGGACGAGGAGGTCATGGTCGCCGGCGACCTGAACGTCGACTTCCACAGCGCGGAGTACAACGCCCTGCTCAGCAACGGCGATCTGGCCCCGGCCGACAGCCGCACCGGGCACCCGTACTCCTTCGACACCCAGGAGAACTCCATCGCGAAGTACCGCTACCCCGACGATCCCCGCGAGGACCTGGACTACGTGCTGCACCGCAACGGCCATGCCCGGCCCGCCGACTGGCAGAACGAGGTGGTCAAGGAGGAGTCGGCGCCCTGGACCGTCTCCAGCTGGGGCAAGGACTACACCTACACCAACCTCAGCGATCACTATCCGCTGATCGGCGGCTGAGCCCGAGCCCCTCCCGCGGCCGGCGGGCGAGGAGTCAGTGGTCGTGAGCCGTCAGTGGTCATGGACCGTCAGTGGTCGTAGACCGTCACCGGTATGCCGCGCCGGGTGAGCCGCTCGGCTATCAGCGGCTCCACCCGGGACCACTTCCCGCCCGCCAGCCCGCAGCCGATCCGCGGCATGTGGACCGACGCCCCGAGCTCCGCGGCCCGGTCCGCGACCCGGCCGAGCCCGGCGTCGATGGCCTCGTACCGGACCGGGACGCCCTTGCTGCCCGTCCTGATGCCCCGCTGGCCGACGACGTTGGCCACCCACAGCCGGTCGCCGACCTGGACGAACTGGACGGCGCCCAGCCCGAAGTCGTTGCCCGCGCGCTCGCGGTGCCATCTGCGGTAGGCCGCCTCGGGCTCCGGCCAGCGGCGGGAGAGCGCGAGGACGAAGCCCTTGCCCCAGCCGCCCAGGTCGTTGCAGACATGAGTGATGATCTTGACGCCCTTGCCCTGTGGTGCGGTGGCGTCCCCCTTGACGTAGGAAATCCCCGTGTTCTCGGTCATGTGTTCACAGTAGAGCCGACCACTGACAATCGACCGGGACCGCGAGACGGCCCGGCGGGAACGGGCCCGGCCGCCCGCGCATGCACGAGGGCGGTCGCGGCGGCCTTCCGGCCCGCCGCGACCGCCCTGTCGTACTCAGGCGCCGCTGGTGTGCGACTACTCCGCCGCTTGCAGCTCGCGTTCCTTGGCGATCCGGGCCACCCGGCCGCGGACCCCGAACCAGCCGGCGACCAGCGCGGCGGCGAGGACCGGGATCAGCAGCACGGTCTTGCGGCCGACACCGTCGTCGAACCACATCAGCACGATGACGCCGAGCAGGAAGACGATGGTGGCGATGTCCGTGACCGGGGTGCCCGGCAGCCGGAACTTCGGTCGCTCCAGCACCCCCTCCTTCGTGCGGCGCACGAAGACCATGTGGCAGATCATGATCGTGCACCAGGTGCTGATGATGCCCAGTGCCGCGATGTTCAGCACGATCTCGAACGCCTCGCCCGGGAGCCAGTAGTTCAGCCCGACACCGAGCACGCACACCGCGGAGGTGAGCATGATGCCGCCGTACGGGACCTGGTTGCGGTTCATCAGGCCGGCGAACTTGGGCGCGGAGCCCGCCATCGACATGGAGCGCAGGATCCGGCCGGTCGAGTACAGACCGGAGTTCAGGCTGGACATGGCCGCGGTCAGCACGACGAGGTTCATCACGTCACCGGCCGCCGGGACACCGACGTTGGAGAGCACCGTGACGAACGGGCTCTGGCCGGCGGTGTACTTGTTCCACGGCAGCAGCATCGCCAGCAGGATCACCGAGCCGACGTAGAAGACGCCCACCCGCCACATGATGGAGTTGACGGCCTTCGGCACGACCTTCTGCGGCTCACCGGTCTCACCGGCGGTGACGCCGACCAGCTCGACCGCCGAGTAGGCGAAGACCACGCCCTGGAGCACGATCACCACGGGCAGCAGACCCGTCGGGAAGATACCGCCGTGGTCGGTGATCAGGCTCAGGCCCGGCGCGTGGCCGCCGACCTGGTGGTGGGTGGCCAGCAGGAAGATGCCGATGAACATGAAGACGACCAGCGCGGCGACCTTGATGATCGCGAACCAGAACTCCAGCTCACCGAAGATCTTCACGGAGATCAGGTTCACCGTCAGCACGACCGCCAGCGCGATCAGTGCCATCACCCACTGCGGGATGTCGGTGAACATGCTCCAGTAGTGCGTGTAGAGCGCGATCGCGGTGATGTCGGCGATACCGGTCGTCGACCAGTTCACGACGTACATCCAGCCGGCGACGTAGGCGCCCTTCTCCCCCAGGAACTCACGGGCGTAGGAGACGAACGACCCGGACGAGGGGCGGTGCAGCACCAGCTCGCCGAGGGCGCGCACGACGAAGAAGGCGAAGAGGCCGCAGACCGCGTACGCGACGGCCAGCGCGGGACCGGCGGAGTGCAGCCGGCCGCCGGCGCCCAGGAACAGGCCGGTGCCGATCGCGCCGCCGATGGCGATCATGTTGATGTGCCGGCCCTTGAGGCCCTTGCTGTACCCCGCGTCGCCCGCGTCCTGCTGCGCGCCGCTCCCCCCGTCAGGTGACCTGTGGGCTGTCTCGGTGACGGTTTCTGTGCTCACTGCTGGTGCATCTCGCTTTCGGGCAGGCGCTTGCGCGATGGCCGGATCCCGCGGATCGCGCGGACGGCCGACGGCACACCTTCCCTGAAGAGCGCCCCTCCGTCTGTGGGCAAGATCACAGCGTGTATAGGCCATCCAAGATTTGTCCCCATTTGGCGCGAAATTTCCGGCGAGACATTTTCAAAGACCGGGCGAGTTCGCCCGTTTCCGGCACCCCATCCTCGCCCGGCAACACAAACTTCTTGACCTGTTCCCTTCGGTTTCCCGTCGGTTTCCCTTCGATTCAGCGGTTCAGGCACACCTCCGCCACCACAACGGCCCGCACGACCTCCCTCCCCCCCGCCCCGCCCCTCGGGATGCCCGACCAGCTCCGCCAGCACGACCTTGATTCCGCGGCGCCCTGCCCGCGAACCCGCCCCCGGCGCCCGCCCCAGCGCAGCCCACGCGGGCGCCGGCTCCGGCGGCCCATTGACCATCGGCGCGCCCAGATACCGCGCGACCAGATACGACCGGCCGTCGCCGGGAACCAGCGCTACCCGACGTCACCGTGTTCGTCGTGGCCACACCCGTCGTCTCGCTGAGCCCCCAGGCCGGTGGGCTCCAGGTCGGTGAGCCCCCAAGCGTTCATGATCGCGAGACCAAGACCAACACCAAGACCGGCCGAGAACCGCACCACGTCTGGGGCCATCGGCACGCAGGCACCCGCCGCCCACCCAGCCCGTCGAAACCGGCCGCCGCCAGCTCGTCGGACCACCGAGACGCAGCAAAGGGGGCAACAAAGGCGCGCCGCATGATCCCGCAGCTCCCAGCAGAAGCGAAGAAGCCTCCCCCAGGCTTCGCTTCCCCCCGGGCTTCGCTTCCCCCCGGGCTTCGCTTCCCCCGGGCTCCAGAAGGTGCCTCAAGGTTTCACAACAGTGGTGAGACAGCAATACTGTTGAACATGGAGTCCGCCACCGATCTGACGGTCGACGAACTGGCCGCCCGCGCCGGCGTCACCGTTCGCACGATCCGCTTCTACAGCACCCGCGGGCTGCTGCCACCGCCGGAGATCGGCCCCCGCCGGGTCGGCCGCTACGGCCCGGACCACCTTTCGCGGCTCGCCCTCATCGAGGAACTCCAGCACCAAGGCCTCACTCTGTCGGCCATCGAGCGCTACCTCGAGCAGCTTCCGCCCGACCTGAGCGCCCAGGACCTGGCCATCCACCGTGCGCTGGTGGCGAGTTGGGTCCCGGACAAGGCCGAGGACGCCACCCGGGACCAGCTGGAGCGGCGGGTCGGCCGGGACCTGACCGAGGAGGACCTGGACCGGCTGGCGGCCATGAGCGTGCTCGTACGAACCGAGGACCCGCAGGTCTTCCGCGTCGACCCCGGGCTGCTGCACCTGGGTACGCGCCTGCTGGACGTACCGATCGCGCTGGAGACCATCCTCGCGGCGCGCACCGTCGTCATCGAGCACACCCGCTCGGCGGCCCGCGAGCTGAGCCGGCTGTTCAAGGACGAGGTATGGGGGCCGCACCGGGAGGGTGGGCCGGACGCGGAGGAGATGGCGCGGATGAAGTCGCTCTCGGCCCATATGCAGCCGATGGTGGTGCAGGCGCTGGTCACCGCCTTCCAGCGCTCGATGAAGCAGGAACTGCGGGAGTGGTTCGACGCGGAAGGCGCTCCGGACCGGATGGACCGTGCCCCGGAGGAGTGAGCCCCTGAGGAGGGTCAGAGCCCTCGGGAGCCAGGGCTCACAGGAGCGAGAGGCCCGGCGGGACCGACCAACCCCGCAGGAGCGAGCGGGTGCGGTGGCCCCCGCGGGCGAGCCAGCGGTTGGGTGCGCGCCAGCGGCTGGGTGCGCGCTGGCTCGCCCGCCCTACGCACTGGACGCCCTCGCCCGACCTACGTTTTGGACATCGCCCCTCCGGTGCCTTGTGTGCCGACCCTTCGTATTACGGCAACGATTACGGAGAGTAATTAGTTCCTAGGTTCGCTACTTTCTGTAGTCAAAGCAAGGTCAAGGGGTGGAGCGGGGGACAGGCGAGGAGGCAACGAGGCGACGAAGGCAGGCGGGGCGGTCAGCAGGCGCGCCTGCCCCGCCGCCCGGCCCGGCCCGCCTCACCCCGCCCCGCCCCAGCCCGTCAGTCGCTGAACTTCTCGCCTCTTTCCGCCTTTTCCACCAGCAGTGCGGGGGGTGCGAAGCGGTCGCCGTAGGCCGTCTGGAGTTCCCGGGCGCGGGTCACGAAGCCGGGGAGGCCGACGAGGTCCTCGCGGCCCGGGCCGCCCTGGTAGCCGTTGATGTACTGGATCACGCCGCCGGTCCATCCGGGGAAGCCGATGCCGAAGATGGAGCCGATGTTGGCGTCGGCGACCGAGGTGAGGACGCCCTCCTCGAAGCAGCGGACGGTGTCCAGCGCCTCGGAGAAGAGCATGCGTTCCTGCATGTCGATGAAGGGGATCTCGGCGCCTTCGCGGGCGAAGTGCTCGCGCAGGCCCGGCCACAGACCGGCGCGCCGGCCGTCCTCGCCGTACTCGTAGAAACCGGCACCCCCGCTCCGGCCCGGGCGGCCGAACTCGTCGACCATCCGGTCGATGACCTCGTCCGCCGGGTGCGGCTGCCAGGTGCCGCCGGCCTCCTCGGTGGCCCGCCGGGTCTCCTCGCGGATCTTGCGCGGCAGCGTCAGGGTCAGCTCGTCCATCAGGGACAGCACCTTGGCGGGGTAGCCGGCCTGGGCGGCGGCCTGTTCGACGGAGACCGGGTCCAGGCCCTCGCCGATCATCGCCACGCCCTCGTTGATGAACTGGCCGATGACGCGGGAGGTGAAGAAGCCCCGCGAGTCGTTGACCACGATCGGCGTCTTCTTGATCTGGCGGACCAGGTCGAAGGCGCGGGCCAGCGCCTCATCGCCGGTCCGCCCGCCCTTGATGATCTCGACCAGCGGCATCTTGTCGACCGGTGAGAAGAAGTGCAGTCCGATGAAGTCCTGGTCCCGCTCAACGCCTTCGGCCAGCAGCGTGATGGGGAGGGTGGAGGTGTTGGAGCACAGCAGGGCGTCGGGCGCGACGATGTGCTGGATCTCCTTGAACACCTTGTGCTTGAGGGCGATGTCCTCGAAGACCGCCTCGATGACGGCGTCGCAGCCCGCGAGGTCGGTGGGCTCGGCGGTGGGCGTGATCCGGGCGAGCAGCTCGTCGCGATTCTGCTCGGTGGTTCGGCCTCGGGAGAGCGCCTTGTCGAGCAGCCCCTCCGAGTACGCCTTGCCCTTCTGCGCCGCCTCCAGGGTGACGTCCTTGAGGACGACCTGGATGCCCGCCTTGGCGCAGGCGTAGGCGATTCCGGCGCCCATCATGCCGGCGCCGAGCACGGCGACCTTCTCGACCGTGCGGGGTTCGATGCCCTTGGGGCGGTTGGCGCCGGAGTTGACGGCCTGGAGGTCGAAGAAGAAGGCCTGGATCATGTTCTTGGAGACCTGGCCGGTGACCAGCTCCACGAAGTACCGCGCCTCGATGGTCTGCGCGGTCTCGAAGTCGACCTGGGAGCCCTCGACGGCCGCGGCGAGGATGTTGCGCGGGGCCGGGTACGGCGCGCCGTTGAGCTGCTTCTTGAGGTTGGCGGGGAACGCCGGGAGGTTGGCCGCGAACTTGGGCTGGGCGGGGGTGCCGCCGGGGATGCGGTAGCCCTTGGCGTCCCAGGGCTGCTGGGACTCGGGGTGTTCGTCGATGAAGGCGCGGGCCTTGGTGAGGAGTTCGTCGGGGGTGGCCGCGACGTCGTGGATCAGTCCGGCGTCCTTGGCGCGGGTGGCGTTGTACTGGGTGCCCTGGAGCAGCACCTTCAGCAGGGCGTCGGCGATGCCGAGCAGTCGTACGGTGCGGGTGACGCCGCCGGCGGCGGGCAGCAGGCCGAGGGTGACCTCGGGCAGGCCGATCTTGGTGGCGGGGGTGTCGAGGGCGACGCGGTGGTGGCAGGCCAGCGCGATCTCGTAACCGCCGCCGAGCGCGGCGCCGTTGATGGCGGCGACGACGGGCTTGCCGAGCGTCTCCAGGCGGCGCAGGTCGCGCTTGATGCCCAGGCCGGACTCGAAGGCCTGCTGGGCCTGGGCGGGGGTGACGGCGATCAGGTCGCGGAGGTCGCCGCCGGCGAAGAAGGTCTTCTTGGCGGAGGTGATGATGATGCCGCGGATGCTGTCCTTCTCGGCCTCCAGGCGGTCGACGACCGCGGTGAGGGAGGTCTTGAAGGCGTTGTTCATGGTGTTGGCGGACTGGTCGGGGTCGTCCAGGACCAGGGTGACGACGCCGGTCTCGTCCTTTTCCCAGCGGATGGTCGACAAAGCTGCGGGTTCACTCATGGTGCGTACTCCGTGGTGGGTGGGACGAGGGGGTCAGAGGCGCTCGATGACGGTGGCGATGCCCATGCCGCCGCCGACGCAGAGGGTGGCCAGGCCGTAGCGCTTGTCCTGCCGTTCGAGTTCGTCGACGAGGGTGCCGAGGATCATGGCGCCGGTCGCGCCGAGGGGGTGGCCCAGGGCGATGGCGCCGCCGTTGACGTTGACCTTGTCGAGGCTCAGGCCCATGTCCTTGACGAAGCGGAGGACGACGGCGGCGAAGGCTTCGTTGATCTCGACCAGGTCGATGTCGTCGATGGTCAGGCCGGCCTTGGCGAGCGCCTTGCGGCTGGCGGGGGCGGGGCCGGTGAGCATGATCGTCGGTTCGGAGCCGGAGACCGCGGCGGAGAGGATCCGGGCCCGCGGGGTGAGGCCGTAGCGCTCGCCGACCTCCTTGTTGCCGATGGCGACGAGGGCGGCGCCGTCGACGATGCCGGAGGAGTTGCCGGCGTGGTGGACGTGGTCGATCTTCTCGACCCAGTGGTATTTCTGCAGGGCGACCGCGTCGAATCCGCCGGCGTCCCCGATGGTGGCGAAGGACGGCTTGAGGGCGGCGAGGGAGTCGGCGGTGGTGCCGGGGCGCAGGTGCTCGTCGTGGTCGAGGACGGTGAGGCCGTTGCGGTCGCGCACGGGGACGACGGACCGGTCGAAGCGGCCGTCCTTCCATGCCGCGGCGGCCCGTTCCTGGGACAGTGCGGCGAACTCGTCGACGTCGCGCCGGCTGTAGCCCTCGATGGTGGCGATGAGGTCGGCGCCGATGCCCTGGGGGACGAAGCCGGTGTCGAAGTTGGTCATCGGGTCGGCGAACCAGGCGCCGCCGTCGGACGCCATCGGGACCCGCGACATGGATTCGACGCCGCCGGCGAGGACCAGGTCTTCCCAGCCGGAACGGACCTTGGCGGCGGCCATGTTGACGGCTTCGAGGCCGGAGGCACAGAAGCGGTTCTCCTGGACGCCGGCGACGGTGTCGGGCAGGCCGGCGGCGATCGCGGCGATCCGGGCGATGTCGGAGCCCTGGTCGCCGACGGGGCCGACGACGCCGAGGACGATGTCGTCGATCGCGGCCGGGTCGAGGCCGGGGAAGCGGCGGCGTACTTCGTGGATCAGGCCGACGACCAGGTCGATCGGCTTGGTGCCGTGCAGCGCGCCGTTGGCCTTGCCGCGGCCGCGCGGGGTGCGGATCGCGTCGTATACGTACGCTTCGGAACTCACTGGTAAGCCTTTCCGGGGAGGGTTAGCCGAGCAGGGAGCGGCCGATGATCTCCTTCATGATCTCGGTCGTCCCGCCGTAGATGGTCTGGATGCGGCCGTCGGTGAAGGCCTTGGCGACGCGGTATTCGGTCATGTAGCCGTAGCCGCCGTGGAGTTGGAGGCAGCGGTCGGCGACGCGCTTCTGGAGTTCGGTGGCCCACCACTTGGCCATGGAGGCGTGTACGGCGTCGAGGGTGCCCTCGGAGTGGTCGGCGATGCAGCGGTCGAGGAAGGTGCGGGTGACGGCGCATTCGGTGGCCATTTCGGCGATCTCGAAGCGGATGTGCTGGAGCTTGGACAGCGGCCGTCCGAATGCCTCGCGTTCCTTGACGTATTGGGTGGTGATCTCCAGGAGGTGCTCGGCGGCGGCGATGCCGGCGACGGCTATGCCCATGCGTTCCTGGGCGAGGTTGGTCATGAGGTGGACGAAGGCGCCGTTGAGCTCACCGAGGAGGTTCTCCTTGGGGACGCGTACGTCGTGGAAGAACAGTTCGGCGGTGTCCTGGGATTTCTGGCCGATCTTGTCGAGGTTGCGGCCGCGTTCGAAGCCTGGTGTCCCACGTTCGACGACGAGCAGCGACAGGCCGTGTGCGCCGCCCTCGGGTGTGGTCTTGGCGACGACGATGACGAGGTCGGCGAGGATGCCGTTGGAGATGAACGTCTTGGAGCCGTTCAGCAGCCAGTGGTCGCCCTTGTCCTCGGCGGTGGTGCGGATGCCCTGGAGGTCGGAGCCGGCGCCCGGTTCGGTCATGGCGATGGCGGTGATGATCTCGCCGGTGCAGAAGCCGGGGAGCCAGCGCTGTTTCTGTTCGTCGGTGGCGAGGGAGGTCAGGTAGGGGCCGATGATGTCGTTGTGCAGGCCCAGGGCGAGTCCGGGGGCGCCGGCGCGGGTGAACTCCTCGGCGAGGACGGCGCTGTAGCGGAAGTCGGGGTTGCCTCCGCCGCCGTACTCCTCGGGCACCGCCATTCCCAGCAGGCCCTGTCTGCCGGCCGCGCGCCAGGCGTCGCGGCTGACGATGCCGTCGTTCTCCCATTGTTCGTAGTGGGGCGTCACCTCCTTGGCGAGGAAGGTGCGGACGGTTTCTCGGAAGGCCTCGTGGTCCTCGGTGAAGATCTGGCGCGGCAACTGGGCGGTCATCTCGGCGGGCCCTCCTCAGAGCCGGTTCTTGACGGTCTTGACGGGCTTGGCGGCCCGGGTGGCGGCCGGGGCGGGCGGTTCGAGGGCGACGGGATCCTCGGCGGCCCGGGGCGGGTCGGCCGGGTGGCGGAGTGGGGTGGTGAGTTCCATCAGGGGGCCGCGTCCTTCTGCCCGGTGCGCTCCGGGGTGCCGGTGGGGCCTTCGGAGGGCGGAGTGAGGAGGCTGGGGGCCTGCCAGTCGCGGGCGATGTCCGCGGTGTCCGCGCCGGGCCGGGCGGGTGGTGTGCGGACCGCGCCCGGGGTGTGCGAGAAGCGGGGTGCGGGGGCCGGCTGGGTGATGCCGCCGTGGTCGACGAAGGTGCCGCGGGCGGCGAGGTGCGGGTGGTGCGGCGCCTCGCGCAGGGAGAGCACCGGTGCGACGCAGGCGTCGGAGTCCTGGAAGACGGTGGTCCATTCGTCCCTGGTACGGGTCTTGAAGCGGGCCGCGATCGCGGTGCGCAGTTCGTCCCAGGCGGCGAGGTCGTCCCGCGCCGGGGCCTCGTCCTCGATGCCCAGCAGCCGGATGAATTCGCCGTAGAAGCGCTTCTCCAGGGCGCCGACGGCCATGTACCCGCCGTCGGCGGTCTCGTAGGTGCCGTAGAACGGTGCCCCGCCGTCCAGCAGGTTGGCGCCGCGCCGGTCCTGCCAGCCGCCGGCCGCCAGCATGCCGTGGATCATCGCCGTCAGATGGGCGGTGCCGTCGACGATCGCGGCGTCCACGACCTGGCCCCGGCCGCCTTCGGTGCGGGCGTGCTGGAGTGCGGCGAGGACGCCGATGACGAGGTAGAGGGAGCCGCCGGCGTAATCGCCCAGGAGGTTGGCGGGGAGGGCGGGCGGACCGTCGGACGGGCCGATCATTCCCAGGGCGCCGGTGAGGGCGATGTAACCGATGTCGTGTCCGGCGGTGTCGGCGAGCGGGCCCTGCTGACCCCAGCCGGTCATCCGGCCGTAGACCAGTTGGGGGTTGCGCGCCAGGCACTCCTCGGGGCCGACGCCGAGCCGCTCGGCCACGCCCGGACGGTAGCCCTCCAGCAGTACGTCGGCGCGTTCGGCCAGGTCGAGGACCTGGGCGACGCCCCGGGGGGTCTTCAGGTCCACGAGTACGGAGCGTTTGTTGCGGTTGGTGATGTCGTAGGCCGGGTCGATGGCCAGTCCGGCTCCGCCGGGCCGGTCGACGCGGACGACGTCGGCGCCGAGATCGGCCAGCAGCATGGCCGCGAACGGCCCCGGGCCGATGCCCGCGAGCTCGACGACCCGTACGCCGTGCAGCGGGCCGTTGTCTGACTCCGTCATGGCGCCCCATGCCCTTCCGCACTGTGACACTTCTGATGTAACACTCGTGATGTTAAGAACGTGTTCCACTTTCCACAAGCCCCCCTGTACCGAGTGGTGACCACGCGGAAAGGCCCGTGCCGACGAGGCTCAACTGCCCTCGCCGCCACGGGCCTTTGCGCGCCTGCTGCCGCTGCGCCGCTATCCCCCGTCGAGCTCGGCGATGAGCTTCTTGGGGGCTATGACGCGGTACGACTCCTCCGCCCAGTCGCAGAGCAGCTCGGCCGGCGGCGTCCCCTGATCGTCGAGCGGGATCCGCACCCAGCCGGCCTTGCCCAGGCCGTAGCCCGCCGGCTCGGCACCGGGCGAGCTCAGGGCGTGGGCATGCGCCTCGGGGTCCTTCAGCTTGACCGTGACGCCCGGTGGATGGCTGCCGTCATCGACGCCGAGGAAGACGAAGACCTTCTTGTTCACCTTGATGACGCTCTCGCCCCACGGGAACTCCTCCACCGCCCCGGGCAGGCCGAGCGCGAACGCCCGTACCCGCTCCCGGACCGCCACCGGGCCTGCCGCCTTCGTCATGAGCTCCTCCACGTCCGTTCCCCCGTGCGGCACCGCCCCGGTCCGTGCGTCTCGCGCACGGGCCGACCGACGCATCCCACGCTAACCGCGGGCACTGACAACGGCCCGCGCAGCGCCGGTCGTCCGGCCGACAGAGGGACAATTGCCGCCATGTCTGCTCCGCAACTCGCCGCCGCACTGTTCGACTTCCACGCCGGTCAGGGACTGCGCCAGTTCACCGAACTGGCCCTGGCGCTGCTGCTGTCCTCGCTGATCGGACTCGAACGGGAGGCCCGGCAGAAGAGCGCCGGACTGCGCACCCACACGCTGGTCGGCGTGGGGAGCGCGCTGTTCATGGAGGTGTCGATCCACGGTTTCGGGGCGCTGCTGGGCGCCGACGGCGTGGCGCTCGACCCGTCGCGCGTCGCCGCCCAGGTCGTCTCGGGCATCGGGTTCATCGGCGGGGGCCTGATCTTCGTCCGGAAGGATGCCGTCCGCGGGCTGACGACGGCCGCCACCATCTGGCTGACCTGCGCCATCGGCATGGCGTGCGGCGGTGGGCTGCCGTGGCTGGCGATCGGCGCGACCGCGGTGCACTTCCTCGTCGTCCGCGGCTTCACGAAGATCTCCGACCTGATCGCGAAGGAGCCCTCCCTCACTCGGGTCGACCTGCGCATCGTCTACCGCACGCAACACGGGTTGCTGGGCCGGATGTTGGAGATGTGCACCGGCCGGGGGTTCCGGGTGACGGACGTCCAGGTGGAGACCGGCGTGGACGAGCAGCGGTTCGCGGCCGAGGTGCTGCTCCGTCTGGAGGGCGCCGCCGCGGCCCATCCTCTGGTGGAGGCGCTGTCCGAGCTGGAGGGGGTGCGCGGGGTGACGCTAGGACGGCAGGACGACCGTACGGAGTGACAGGACGGCCGTAGGGGGTGAACAGGCCGCGGCGGTCCGGCGCCGCGCCTGCCGGGTTCAGCCCGGTTCAGCCCGGCGTGTCCCCGGTGGCCGGGCGCGGTAATGCGCCCTGGGGGAGGCATGCACCGGCATCGGGCTCCGGTACGAGGTGGTCGTCGGGTGCCTGACGGTCGAGCAGTCTGCCCAGGCGCTGCGGCACATTGCCGCCCACCAGGAGGATGACGAGCAGCGTCAGCCCGAAGGTGAGCACGGCGAGCGCGCGCCCCAGGGGCATGCCTTCGGCCAGACGGGCTCCGAGGACGGGCGCCACCGCGCCGCCCAGGGCGCCGGCGTTGTAGACGAAGCCCAAGGAGGCGGCGCGGGTCGCGGTCGGGAAGTGACCGGCGAGGTATTTCGGCAGGATGCCGGAGATGCCCTGGCTGAGCGCGAGCAGCCCGAAGACCAGCACGCCGAGGAGGGGCAGGTTGTCGTGGACCGCGAAGACCGGGAAGACGAAGGCGAGCGAGGCCAGCAGGGTGCAGGCGTAGGCGCGCCGGGTCCCGAGCCGGTCGCCGGTGTATCCCGCGAGCCAGCACCCCGCCATGGTGCCGAAGCCCGCGTAGAACATCACGTCGGCGACCTGTCCGGGCGCGTAGCCGAGGTCGGTCTTGAGGTAGGTCGGCAGCAGGGCCTGGACGGGCCAGCTGTAGAGGAAGGCGCAGAACACGGTGGCCATCAGGGACACGTACAGCAGCCATCCGCGGCGGCCACCGAGTTGCACGGCGAAGGCGACCAGACACAGGGCCGCGGCCCCGGACAGCCAGGGGCCGGACCCCGCTCCTACGGGTGTGAAGACGCAGTACAGGGCGGCCGAGGCGGTCGCGGCCAGGACGGCGTTGAGCCAGCGGCGGCGCCCGGTGAACAACGGCCGGAACGGATGCGGACGTTCCCCTTCGGGCCCCGTACCGGACGCGCCGATTTCCCGGTGCCAGTCCCCGGCCTCCGGTAGCGATCTGCGCACCCAGAGGGCGACGAGGACGGGCAGTACTCCGATCCAGAACATCCAGCGCCAGCCCCAGTGGGGCACCACCCACTTGTAGAGCTCGGCCGCGACGACGGTGCCGCCCGCGTACCCGGAGATCAGGAACCCGGACGCCCGGTTGCGCCACCGGGCGGGCCAGGTTTCCAGTACGTAGGTCGCACTGGCGCTGTACTCCCCCGCCATGCCCAGCCCGATCACCAGACGGGCGGCGAACAGGCTGCTGTATCCCCAGGCGAAGCCGCAGGCGAAGGTACCGAGCGAGTAGAGCAGGATGCTGGCGACCATGGCGGTCTTGCGGCCGTAGCGGTCGCCCAGCGCGCCAAGAAGCGCGCCGCCCAGCCACCGGGTGATGAACGCACCGGAGATCAGCGAGGCAGCGGTGGCGGTGCTCAGGTGGAACTCGTCGGCGATCTCGGTCAGCACCAGGGTGATGAGCACGAAGTCGAAGCCATCGAGGAGATAGCCGATCCAGGCGGCGAACATCGCCTTCCACTGCCGTGGCGTGACCTCGTGGTACCAGCGCCGCGTTCCCTGAGGGCCGGGTCCGGTTCGGCGGTCGTCCTGGGGGCTGTCCAAGGGGCGCGTCGTCACGGCACACCGGCCTCCTTCGGGAGTCGGCAACGACGGGAGGCCAGAGACATGGGACGTCCCACGTCAGCGCGCTCACGGTGAATGTGGTCCGGCCACCCCGCCCTGTCAAGAGTGCACGCGCCACCCCGCCGCCCTCATGGCGCTTCCCGTCGCCCCGGGCCCAACCGGAATGCGTCAGGCCCGCGTTGACGGGACGACGGCGACTGCCTAGGGTCCGAACACCAGCTCACCAGGGCGGTCGAGAGGACAGGCAGCATGCGACGGCAGACCACCGAGGGACGGGCCCACGACCTCGTCCTCTACGGGGCGACCGGCTTCGCCGGTGCCCTCACCGCCGCCTATCTGGCCGAGCACGCGCCCCGCGAGTGCCGCTGGGCGCTGGCCGGCCGCAACCTCTCCAAGCTGGAGCGTGTGCGGGACCGCCTGGCAGAGATCAACCCGGCCTGCGGCGATCTGCCGCTGCTGCGGGCCGAGAGCGACGACCGGGACGCCCTGCACGCCCTCGCCGCCGACACCCGGGTGCTGGCTACCACGGTGGGCCCCTATCTGCTGCACGGTGAGCCGTTGGTCGCCGCGTGCGCCGCGGCCGGTACCGACTACGTCGACCTCACCGGCGAGCCGGAATTCATCGACCGCATGTTCTTGCGGCACGACGCGACGGCCCGTACCTCGGGCGCGCGCCTGATCCACGCCGCCGGCTTCGACTCCGTCCCCCACGACCTCGGCGTCCACTACACCGTGGGCCTGCTCCCCCAGGGTGTCCCCCTGCGCATCGACGGCTTCGTCCGCACCAACGCGACGTTCTCCGGCGGCACGCTGGCCTCCGCGCTGACCGTCGCCTCGCGGCCGGTCGCCATGGCACGGGCGGCCCGCGAGCGGCAGCGGGCCGAGCCCCGGCCGGCCGGGCGCCGGATCCGGGCCCCGTTCGGCCTGCCCCTTAGAAGCGCGGAGACCGGCACGTGGGGCGTGCCGCTGCCGACCCTCGACCCGCAGATCATCGCCCGCTCGGCCGCCGCCCTGGACCGCTACGGCCCGGACTTCCGCTACCGCCACTACGCCGGCGTCCGGCGGCTTCCGATCGCCGTGGGCGGGGCCCTGGGCGCCGGGGCGCTGTGCGCGGCCGCGCAGGTACCGCCCGCCCGTCGGTGGTTGTCGGGCCGTCTGGAGCCGGGCCAGGGGCCGAGCGCCGAGCGGCGTGCCCGGAGCTGGTTCACGGTGCGGTTCGTCGCCTCCGGCGGCGGCAAACGCCTGATCACCGAGGTCGCGGGCGGCGACCCCGGCTACGACGAGACGGCGAAGATGCTCGCCGAGTCGGCGCTCAGCCTGGCCTTCGACGATCTGCCGCGGACCGCCGGCCAGGTGACGCCCGCGGTGGCCATGGGGGACGCGCTGACGACGCGGCTCCAGAAGGCGGGCATCACCTTCCGGGTCGTCCGGGAGGGGTAGTCGGACCGCCGCCCCACCACAACTGCCGCCCCACCACCGGAGCTCCGGTGTCAGATTCCGGCCAGGGCGCGGCGGCACAGCGCGTCGGCGGCCCGGGTGGTCTCCGGAATCCGGTAGTCCGGCGCCAGGTGCAGCGTGTGGGCGCAGGCCCGGTCGAGGCTGACCCAGTGCCCCACGGAGACGAAGACCGGTTTGACGCCCGTCCGGGTCCGCAACGCTCGTCCCACCTCCTCGTCGCCGTCCAGGAGGGGAGAAGTGGCGCCCCGCTCCGGGCCCGGAGGGTCGTACCGGAAAGTGAAGGGGTTCTTGGCGACACCGATGGTGGGCAGGCCGGTGAGCACCCCCAGGTGGCTGGCGAGTCCGAAGCGGCGCGGGTGCGCCACCCCGTAGCCGTCACAGATCACCAGGTCGGGAGTGCGGGCAAGACGGTCGAGCGCGGCGAGCACGGTGGGGATCTCCCGGAAGGCCAGCAGGCCCGGCACGTACGGGAAGGAGACCTGGCCGACGGCGGTGGCCTCGTCGACGACGGCGCGGGTACGGGCATCCAGCGCCACGGCGGCCGCGGCGACGACGTCGCGCGCGTCGTCGTAGGCGACATCCACGCCCACGACCGTGCCCTCGAAGCCCGGTTCCGGGCCGGGTTCGTCGAGTCGTACGTAGGGCCGCAGCCGGTCCTGGACCGTGCGGGCCTGGTCCTCGTCGGCCGGCCAGCGCCGCAGTTCCTCGTCGCAGGAGATCGTTCCGGGAGTGTCCATGATGACCGCCACGCTACCGAACGGCTGACCGGCCCGTTCGCCGGGCGGAACGACGACCGGACGGACTGTCAGTGGCCCTCGGTACGGTGAGGAGAGTGGTCCCGGCCCGCACGCCGCCGTCCCTCCTCCGCCCTCGACACACGTCCCTGACCCCAGCAAAGGCCCGCCATGTCCGACGCACTGCACGAGCTCGACGCCACCGACCTCGCCGCCCGGTTACGCAGCCGCGAACTGTCCGCCCGGGAGGTCGTGCAGGCCCATCTGGACCGGATCGAACAAGTCAATCCGGCCCTCAACGCCCTCGTCACGCTCGATCCCGACGGCGCCCTGGTCGCCGCCGCCCGGGCCGACGAGCGCCTGGCCCGGGGCGCCGAGGTGCCGCCCCTGCACGGACTGCCGATCGCCTTCAAGGACACCCACCTCACCCGCGGTATGCGCACCACGTTCGGCTCGCCGCTCTTCGCCGACTACGTACCCGCCGAGGACGACCTGGTGGTCGACCGCCTCCAGCGGGCCGGCGCCATCCGCCTCGGAAAGACCAACGTCCCCGAGTTCGGCGCCGGTTCGCACACCTTCAACCCGGTCTTCGGCATCACCCGCAATCCGTACGACACCAGCCGGTCGGCGGGCGGGAGCAGCGGGGGTGCCGCGGCGGCCCTGGCGGCGGGGCTGCAACCCCTCGCCGACGGCAGTGACATGGGTGGCTCGCTGCGCAATCCGGCGTCCTTCTGCAATGTGGTCGGGCTGCGGCCCACCCCGGGGCGAGTGCCTCCGCACCCGGGCGGCAACCTCTGGGACACCCTTGCGGTCCCGGGCCCCATGGGGCGGACCGTCGCCGACACCGCGTTGCTGCTGTCCGCGATGGCCGGTCCGGATCCGCGTTGCCCCTTCAGCCTGGAGACCCCCGGCGCGGCGTTCCGGGTCCCGCTCGGCCGCGAGCTGCGCGGCCTGCGCGTCGCCTGGTCCCCGGACCTCGGCGGACACGCACCGGCCGACCCGGACGTCCTCGCCGTACTGGAGCCGCAGTTGAGCGTCCTGGAGGCGCTCGGCTGCCAGGTGGAGACGGCGTGCCCGGACCTGGCCGGGGCCGACGAGGCGTTCCGGACGCTGCGGGCGCACAGCTTCGACCTGGCACTGGGCGCGCTGCTCGACGCCGATCGGGAGTCGCTCAAGCCCAGCCTGGTCTGGAACATCGAGCAGGGCCGCCGGCTCACCCCGGCCGATCTCATCACCGCCACCAAGGTCCGCAGCCGGCTCCACCTTGCCGCGGTGGACTTCTTCTCCCGTTACGACCTGCTGCTCGCCCCGGTCAGTCAGGTCGCGCCGTTCGACGCGGAACTGGAGTACCCGACGGAGGTCGCCGGCCGCCCCACGGAGACATATCTGGACTGGATGCGGTCGGCGTACCTGATCTCCCTTTTGGGGGTGCCCGCCCTGTCGGTTCCGGCGGGCTTCACGCCCGATGGCCTGCCCGTGGGCCTCCAGTTCATCGGTGCGCCGAGGGCCGATCTCGCCGTATTGCAGGCCGGCCATGCCTACGAGGCCGCGACCCGCCATGGGCGACGCCGTCCGGATCTGCCCACCACCTGAGAGCGAGGGAGCCGCCAGTGCATATATTGCAAGCATGTTCGTACTGGAACTGACTTATACCGCACCCCTCGAACGCGTCGACGCCCTCCTTGAGGAGCATGTGGCCTGGCTGCAGCAGGAGTACGCGGCCGGGCACTTCCTCGCCGCCGGGCGCAAGGTACCGCGGGACGGCGGCGTGATCCTCGCCGCCGGCGTGGACCGGGCGACCGTGGAGAAGATCGTGGCGCAGGACCCGTTCGTCCTCGCCGGTGTGTGCACGTACCGGATCACGGAATTCGTGTCGACGACGACCGCCCCGGCCCTGGAGGCGTACCGGGAGCAGCTGCCGACCTGAGGCGGTGTAATGGCGTGGCGGGCGTCCGGTGGCACGCAGGGCCGGGCGCCCGCCGACCGGGCCGGAAGACTAGGAAGACGTGGTAGGCGGCACCTTGGACGTGCCGAGCGGGGCGGCGCTCACCGTTTCAGGTGGGCCGGCCAGGGGCCACCGGCCGCCGTTGCGCCAGTACTCCTGGATGTCCTCCAGCTGGCGCCCCTTGGTCTCCGGCGCGGTGACGGTGGCGAAGACCAGCGCGGCGAGGGCGAGCACGCCGAGCGCCGCGAAGGTCCGCGCCGCTCCTGCCCAGGCCATCAGTGAGGGGAAGAACTGGGCGATCAGCAGGTTGGCGACCAGATCCGCGGTGAGCATCACCGAAGCCCCGGTGGACCGCAGCTGCGCCGGGAACGCCTCACTCGCGTAGACCCAGATCAGCGACCCGAAACCGAAGTTGAAGGCCGCAGTGAACAGCAGGATCGCCCCGAAACCGACCCATGTCATGGTGCCGTGCAGCTCTCCCGACCCGAAAACCGCGGTCAGCACGCCCAGCATCACCACCATGGTGCCGATGCCGCAGAGCAGCACCACACGGCGGCCGAGCCGGTCGATGATGAGGATGGCGAACACGGTGGCGGCCAATGAGGCGAGCTGGACGAAGGACGGCAGCAGGAAGTTCTGCCCGTTGCCGGTGAAGCCCATCTCCTCGAAGATCTGCGGGCTGTAGTAGGTCACGGCGTTGATGCCGGTGATCTGGCAGAAGAACCCCAGCCCGATGACGAAGAGCGTCGCGCGGGCGTAGGGCTTGCGCAGGAGGGAACGCGCCGATCCGCCGCTCTCCTCGGCGAGCGCGGCACTGACGGCCGCGACCTCCGCGCGAGGATCGACATCCGGGTCGGTCACGGCCATCACTTCGACGGCCCGTTCCGTGCGCCCCTTGAGGACGTACCACCGCGGGGTGTCCGGCAACCGGAGCAGCGGAATCAGGACCAGCGCGGCGGGGATCGCGGAGAGACCGAGCATCCAGCGCCAGTGCCCGCCATCGGACAGGCCCCAGTTGACGAAGTATGTGAGGACGATCCCGGCGACCGTGGCCACTTGATAGGCGGCGACGGAGGCGCCTCGGATACGGGCCGGGGTGGATTCGGCGACGTAGAGCGGCGCGGCGACGATCGAAATACCGATGGCGACGCCGAGCAGGAACCGGACGACGTCCAGCACGACGACATTGGGCGCGGCGGCGGAGAGCGCGACGAACACCGCGTACGAGCCGGCGACGATCAGCATCGCCGCCTTCCGCCCCAACGCGTCGGCGAGCTTGCCGCCGATCAGTGCCCCCACGATCGAGCCGAACACCAAGACGCTGTTGACCAGCCCTTTTTCGGTCTCGGTGAGGTGGAAGTCCTTGCTCAGGAACACCAGGGCACCGGAGATGCTGCCGGTGTCGTAGCCGTAGATGACGCCAACGATGGCGCCGGTGAGCGCGAAAAGCCTGCCGGTACGGCCGGAAGTCCTGGCGGACGGCGGCGGAGGCGTCGCGGAGATCGTGGCAGTGGACATGGGAAGTCCTTCGTGCGGCGGGGCGGCCTTGCTGCGTGAGTGGTGGCCGGTGAGTGGCGGCCAATGAGTCGTGGCTGGGGAGTCGTGGCTGAGGAGTCGTGGCGAGCGATTGGTCAGTGATGAAGTCAGCGACTGCGTCAGTGGTCGCGGCCGCAGGAGTCACTGATCACGGAGTGACTGATCATGCGAGTATTCGGCCCACTTCACGCAACTGTCAACACCTTCCTTCGCGCCCTTGCGGCCCTGCGAGTACCACCGCCGCCGCCTCCCGCCTGCCGCATCCACTCTTTCGAGGGATGGATCGCGACCGACTGGCTGCGTAAAGTCGATTGCAGCAGACGAAGAAGTTGCAGTTTCGAGCAGCACGACGGCAGAGTATTCAGCCGAGGCCGGAGGGAACCGGCCGCAACGGAGCAAGACCGCTTCACGCATCACGGGAGGGTGGGCCATGAGCGAGACCTCGTACATGGAGCAGGAGTTGCAGAGCCAGCCGGAGACCTGGAGGCAGGCCGCACGGATCGGAGCGGCCGCCGGCCCCTTGCCGAAGGCGGGCCAACGAGTGGCCGTCATCGGCTGTGGCACCTCATGGTTCATGGCGCAGTCGTACGCAGCGTTGCGCGAGAGCGCCGGCTTGGGCGTGACGGACCCGTTCGCCGCTTCCGAAGCCTTCCTCGGCGGCGATCGCGGCTATGACGCGGTGGTGGCGATTACCCGCTCGGGCACCACGACCGAGGTCCTGCGGGTACTCGACGCGGCCAAGGGACGCATTCCGACGGTGACGATCCTCGGCGACCCCGAGACCCCGGCAGTCACCCTGTCCGACGAAACGGTCGAGCTTCCGTTCGCCGACGAGAAGTCGGTGGTGCAGACCCGCTTCGCGACCACGGCGCTGACTCTGCTGCGCGCGCATCTGGGCGAGGACGTCTCCCGGGCCGTGACCGACGCGGAAGAGGCCCTGGCCGCAACGATCGAGAAGGAATGGGTGGACGCCGAGCAGTTCTCCTTCCTCGGCACGGGCTGGACGTTCGGGCTGGCCAACGAAGCGGCCCTCAAGATGCGGGAGGCCTCGCAGAGCTGGACGGAGTCCTACCCCGCGATGGAGTACCGCCACGGCCCCATCTCGATAGCCGCGCCCGGTCGGGTGACCTGGCTGTTCGGTGAGGCCCCGGAGGGGCTGCAGGCCGACGTGATGCGGACGGGTGCGCGTTTCGTGCGCCATGCACGCGATCCGCTGGCCGAGCTGGTCCTGGTCCAGCGAGTGGCACTGGAGCGTGCCCGGGCCCGCGGCCTGGACCCGGACAACCCGCGCAGCCTGACCCGTTCGGTGATGCTCGGGGCCCCGGCCGCCTCATAGCCCGCCGCTCCTCCGCCCCGCCCACCCCTCCTTCTCCATCACGCCTGCTCTGCAAGGGAGTTCACATCCCATGCCCCTGGTCCCCACCTCATCCCTCATCGACGCCGCACGTGAGGCGCACGTCGGCGCAGCGGCCTTCAACGTCATCCATTTGGAAACCGCCGAGGCACTCGTCACCGCGGCCGAACGCACCGGCATTCCGCTGATTCTGCAGATCAGCGAGAACTGCATCCGCTACCACGGCAGCCTGCTCCCCATCACCCGCGCCACGCTGGCCCTCGCCGAAGGCTCCAGCGCCCGGATCGCGGTCCATCTCGACCACATCACCGACGCCGAGCTGGTCCGCGAGGGCATCACCGCAGGGGTCGGTTCGGTCATGGTGGACGCTTCCGCACTCCCCTACGAGGAGAACGTCGCCACCACCGCCGAACTCACCTCCTGGTGCCACGGCCGTGGTGCCTATGTCGAGGCGGAGCTCGGCGAGGTGGGCGGCAAGGACGGCGTACACGCACCGGGCGTGCGCACGGACCCTGAAGAGGCCTTGGCATTCGTCAGCGCGACGGGTGTGGACGCCCTCGCCGTGGCCGTGGGCTCGTCCCATGCGATGCACGAGCGCACGGCCGTCCTGGACAAGGAGCTCATCGCGGCGCTGCGTGCCGCGCTGCCGGTGCCGCTGGTCCTGCACGGATCGTCCGGCGTGCCGGACGACGAGTTGCGCCGAGCCATCGCAGCCGGAATGACGAAGATCAACATCTCCACTCATCTGGTCTCCGTCTTCACCCAGTCGATACGCGGGACGCTGGATGCGAACCCGTCGCTGGTCGACTCCCGGAAGTACGTCAAGCCGGCCCGGGAGGCTGTGGCCGAAGAGGCCGCACGACTGCTGGGCGTACTGGCCACTCCGGCGACGGTGCCGGGGCAGTACGCGGCCCAGGCACCGGCGCGCGGCTGAGCACGGGTCCGTGGCTGACCTCGGGTCCCTGACGCTGGCCTCGGGTCCCTGACTGAGTACAGGCCGATGACTGAGCGCAGGCCCAAGGCTGTGGCCCAAGGCTGAGCACAGGGCCAAGGATGAGCACGGGACCAGGGCCGAGCACGGGACCAGGGCTGAGTACCGCCTACGGCAGAGCACCGGCCTGAGCCCAGATCTATGGCGGAGCACGGGCGAGACATGCAAGGAGGCGGGGCCAGGCAGGGAGGAGACAGAGGAGAAGGAGGCAAGAGAGGTGATGAGCGAGGGTGCCGACCGGGCGTCATGGTGGTCGATTGAGACGAATTAGGCTCGCGCTATGAAGCGCCATGAACGGATGAACGCACTGCTCGAGCTGCTCGGGGAGCGGGGTCGGGTGGATGTCGAGGAGGCAGCGACCGCACTGGAGGTCTCGGCCGCCACGATGCGGCGCGACATGGATGCCCTCGCCGAGCAGCAGTTGCTGACCCGCACCCGGGGCGGAGCGGTGCTCAGCTCGGTGGCGTACGACCTGCCGATCCGCTACAAGCATGCGCACCGGTCGGCGGAGAAGGAGGCGGTGGCACAGGCTGCGGCGAAGCTGGTCGATCGCGGCGACGTCGTCGGGCTGAGCGGCGGCACCACGACCACGGCGATCGCCCGGGCGCTCGCCACACGTCCGGACTTCGCGGAGGCGGGCCCGCAGCCGCATCTGACGATCGTCACCAATTCGCTGAACATCGCCAATGAGCTGGCTGTGCGGCCGCAGATCAAGATTGTGCTCACTGGCGGGGTGGCGCACTCGCGATCGTTCGAACTGGTCGGCCCCTTCAGTGAGTTGGTGCTCCAGCAGATCTCGATCGATATCGCTTTCATCGGGGCGAACGGCATGGACCCGGTGATGGGGGCCACCGTTCACGACGAGGCCGAGGCCCGGGTCAACCGCCTCATGGCGGAGCGCGCGCGGCGTGCGGTGGTCGTCGCGGACTCGTCGAAGATCGGCGAACGGTGCTTCGCCCGAGTCGGTGACACGGACGTCTTTGACACCTTCATCACGGACGCGAGCGCCAAGGAAGCCACCCGCCGGGAGTTCGCAGACCGAGGACTGCGGGTGGTGACGGCACGCCCACCCGCGAGTGAGCGTGTCAGTGAGTAAGCGAGTGGGCGAGTCAGCGAGCTCGCAACGCGAGCGGGGCGACGGGGGTGGGCGAGCGGGGCGACGGGAGTGGGCGAGCGGGGCGACGGGAGTGGGTGGCTCTTGTTGGTTGCGGGCGGCGGGGTGAGTGGTCGCGTGGTGGGTCGTCGGGTGGTGGTGGTCGGGCGCCTGGGCGGCTAGGGGGCGCCTGTCGTGGGGTGAGTTACCGCCCTTGAGGGGTAGCGGGTGATTGGCGAATGGCGGGGTGGGGGGCGCTGAGGCGCGAGGGCGGGTGGGGCGAGGGCTGGGGCGCGGGTGGGGGGCGGGGCGGGGCCCGGGGGCAAGCGGATCCCACGGGTAAGACAGGCACGGGGCGCTAGGCGTGGTGGGCCCCAGGTGGGGACGAGGTCTGCGGGCAACTGCGCGGGGAGCTCGGGCGGCGGTAATTACCGAGCGTGGCAGGCCGAGCAAGTGACGTGACCGATCGACTCGGCGCGCCGGGCGGCCTCAGCGTGCCATGGAGTGTCTGTGCCTGCCGATCGACGAGCTATGGCTGGCCGACGGTCACGGATGCTGGAGTGGCTGCCGGATGCCGCCCGGGCCGAACCCGGCCGGCGTCACGCCTTCTGCCTGAGTTGGCGTGGCACCTTCGACGTGAAACGACCGGGCACCTCCGCCTGGCCTGCGCCTTCGACCCGAGGTGGCGTATTGCCCTCGGCCCGAGCCAGCGTCGCTTCCTCGGTCTGAGCTGGCGTCGTCTCCTCGGTCTTAGCTGGCGTGGCGGGAGGCCAGGGGGTGGGGGCGGGATGGGCGGGGTCTGGTTCCGGAAAGGTCGCTCTTGTGTCGCGCTTCTGTCCCTGTGAGACCCCCGAGGGGGTTTTCCTGGGGCTCGTGTGGACAATGGGGAATGAACGTGCGAAGCCGGTTCGTGCTTCGCGGGGGATTGAATCTGAGTTTCCACCGGGGGAGATCACGTGCGGAAGATCATGTCCATAGCGCTGGCAGCGGCGGCGTGCAGCGCCTCGCTCACACTGGTCGCCTCGTCGCCGGCGGCGGCCGCCGACCACTCACCGCAGTGCGTCAAGGTGCGGAAGTACTTCAACAAGGGCCAGCAGCGATACGTCCGCCTGGCGAATCTGTGCACCCAGCGCGTGTCGTGCTACAAGATCGTCATTCCTCACCACAAGGACCCGAGCGGTCGCCTTCCCAAGGGGGCGACGAAGGACGTTTGGTACGGCACGACGGGGATTCCGCGTGCGCTGTATGTGAAGAACGTTTCCTGCTGAGGCTTAAGCAGTGAGCCGTGGGCAGTGAGCCGTGGGCAGTGAACTGTGGGCAGTGAGCATTGAGATTGAGCAGCGAGCTGTGGGTATTGAGCGGTGAGCGGTGGGCCGTCGGGGAATCGGCGGCCCTTCGTCCGTCGCCGCGTCCATCGGCACGTTGAGCCCAGGGAGCCGGCGAGCCCAGGGAGCCCGGCGAGCCAGCCCGGTGAGCCCGGTGAGCAGGGCTTGCGTGTCAGGCCCTGCTTGACTGCGGTGGGCTCCTTACGGCGTGGCGGTCAGCTGCGTTCGGCGATGCCGTCCAGGACCATGGAGAGGTACTGGCGGGCGATCTCCTCGGGGCTGTGCAGGCCGCCCGGGCGGTACCAGCTGGCGGCGACCCAGACGGTGTCGCGCACGAAGCGGTAGGTGAGCCGGATGTCGAGGTCCGCGCGGAAGACGCCGTCGGCCACGCCTCGTTCCAGGGTTCCCAGCCACGCCTTTTCGAACTTCTGCTGGGAGTCGGCGAGATAGCCGAAGCGGGGCTGGTCGGCGAGGTGCCGGGCTTCCTTCTGATAGATGGCGACGGCGGCGCGGTGTCGGTCGATCTCCCGGAAGGACTCGGTGACCAGGGCTTCGATGGTTTCCCGGGGGCCGAGTCCGGCGGCGAGTACGGCGTCGTAGCCGTCCCAGAGCTCGGACAGGAACGTGGACAGGATCTCGTCCAGCATCGATTCCTTGGAGTCGAAGTGGTAGTAGAGGCTGCCCGCGAGCATTCCGGCCTCGTCCGCGATGCGGCGGACGGTGGTGGCGTTGTAACCCTGGGCGGCGAACACCTCGGCCGCGGTGTTGAGCAGTTCGCGGCGGCGCTCCGGTGACGCCGGGGCGGTCATGGTCTTCTTCTTGGCGGCTGGCACCCGGCCATTGTCACTCGCGTTGCAGCTGGGCCAGAGCCGTAGGCATGTATTTCGCAAGTAAAACACTTGAGAATTTCCTGCTAGCCTGAAGGTATGGGAAAGCACGCCAGACCTGCCGGGATGCGGACGAGAGGGCGCCTGGACGCCGGGCCCGGGAGCGTCGTGGTGCGCGTCCGGCCGTTGCCGATCAAGAGCGCCATGCGGCTGCGCCGTCCCGTCGACATCTGGCACAAGCCCGCACTGAGCGCGGTCGTGGCTCTCGGGATCCCCGACCTCGCGCTGTTCGCGCTGGGCCGGCTGGATCTGATCCTCTACACCTCGGCCGGGGCGATGTGTGCCCTGTACGCGCACGGGCTGCCGTACGCCGCTCGCGCCCGCACGCTGCCGTGGGTCGTGCTCGGCATGATCGCGAGCCTGGGAGTCGCCCTGGTCACGGCTTCGCTCATCACCTCGACCGCTCTGCTGGTGGTCCTCGCCTCGTTGGTCGCGGCAGCTCACAAGATGTTCTGCGACGCCACGCGCATCGGGCCGCCGGGGAACATCATCCTCACGTTCATCGCGGCGTCGGCCTTCTTCGTGCCGCAGCGCCTCGGGCAGGTGCCGCTTCATCTCGCGCTGGCACTCGGGACCGGCGTACTGGCGTGGCTGGTGTGTATGGCGCCCGCGCTCGTACGGCCGCACGGTCCGGAGCGGATCGCCGTCGCCCGGGCGTTGGAGGCGGCGGCGGGACTGCTGCACGCGGAAGAGATGAACGTCAGGGACGGAATGAGCGCAAGGGGCGGGAGCGGTGAGAGGGGTGCACGGGGCGGAATGAGTGCTCAGCCGGTACTCGCTGCATCGATACACACGGAGCCGGTGCACGCTCGGCCGGCGCTGGCGGGCGTGGGGCACGAGGGAGTGGTGCACGCGGGAGCGGGAGGGGTGCATGCGGGTGTGGCGCAGGCTCGGCATGGGGCTGCGGCCGCGGTCAATGCGGCCTGGCACACGTTGTTCCTGGTGCCGGCTCGTACCCCCGAGAAGGCTGCGAGCCGTGCCGCACTCGAACGACTGCTGGTGCGGGCGGAGTCGGCACTGGCTGGGGGGTCGGCGCTGAGCGGGGCGACGGTAGGGGGAGGGACAACGGCTCAGGGAGGGGCGTCAGCAGGGACGATGGCAGGGGGTGGCACTGCGACGCCGGTAGGGGCGACGGCAGGGGGCAGGCCGGCGGCGGAATGGCTGGGGCGGGTGGCTGAAGGCCAGCGGCTCGGTGAGTGGGCTCGTGCGTTGCGGAGTGGGCGGTCGATGCCGCAGGTCACGCTCTCGGCGGCGGAGGCCGAGGAATGGGCGGGAGTCGCCGCGGAGGGAACGTGCGTCGTCGGTGATGAGGGGGCAGTCGGGCTGCGACGGCCCGCACAGAGGCCTCCGCGGGGCGTCGATGCCGTACGTGCGGTGTTGGCGCGGCTCGCCCCGGGTTCGCCCTTGCTCCCCATAGGTGCGCGGGTCGCCGTCGGGTGTGTACTGGCGGGGTGGGCGTCCATGGGCGTCGGTGTCGGGCATCCGTATTGGGCCGTGGTCACGGCCGCCTCCATCTACCAGGCGAACACCACACTCTCCTGGCAGCGTGCCCTGCAACGCACGCTCGGCAATCTGCTCGGGCTGCTGCTGTTCACGGCGCTGCTGCCGCTGATCCACACAGGCCGGCTCGCGATGATCGTGCTGGCGCTGGTCTTCCAGCTCGGGGCGGAGGCGTGCATCACCCGCAACTACTGGCTGGGGTCGGTCTGCGTGACACCGATGGCGCTGCTGCTGACCGAATTCGGCAATCCGCTGCCGGCGCACACGCTGATCGCGGACCGCTGGATCGACACGGTGGTGGGCGCGGCCGTGGGGGTGGCCTGCTGCATGGTGGTCCCCAATCGGCGGGCCGCGGACCGGATCGAAGGCGCGCTGGAAAGGGTGATGACGGGGGAGGGTGCCGCGCGGGAGCTGCTCGCCGGCACGGCCGAGCCTTCGTCACGGGCGGTGGAGGGGGACGAGCCTTCGTCACGGGCGGTGGAGGGGGAGGACGTACGGAAGCTCGGCTGGGCGCGTGACCGGCTGGCCGGGGGTCTGGTCGAACTGCGCGAGGCGGTGGAGGTGGCGTCCGGCGAGTGGTGGCAGCGCGCGCTTCCGGAGGAACGGATCGCCCGCGCCGAGCAGCAGGGCCACCGGACGCTGGCCGGCCTCGTACGAGCGCTGTCGGAACCGGCTTCCGTGTCTGCGCCGGCGTCTACGGCGGCGGGCGCGGCGGCGTCTGCGGCGACGTGCGCGGCGGCGTCCGTACCCGCTCACGATTCGGGTGCCGCGTCTGCTCCGGCTTAGGCCGCGGCTCGGGCGTCCACTCCGGACTGGGCTCCGACTCGCGCGCCCGCTCCGGATACGGCTTCCCCATCTGCTTCCGCTTCGGCTTTCCCATCCGCTTCGGCTTCGACTTCGGCTGTCGCGTTGGCTTCGGCGTCTGGGCCTGTTCCGGGTTCGGCTCCGGCTCCGGCTTAGCTTCGGTCTTCGCGTGCTGACCGTGGGAGCCCCTCGCGGCACCGTCCGGCTCCGCCCAGTGCCCCGCCCACTGCCGCTTCACCTGCGCCCCTCCTCCCGCAGCCTGTGGCCCCTCCCCCAGCCTGCGGTCCCTCCCCTGCCCGCGTCCCACGCCCACGGCGCGCGGGCGGTGCCGTATGAGCAGGCACAATTGGAGGCGTACGCAATGGCCGAGAGGAGAGTGCGGGTGACCGAGGACATCGTCGCAGGGGTGCTGCGCCAGTGGCAGCAGGTGCACCCCGGGCTGGACACCGGCCCGATGGCGGTGATCGGACGGCTCAACCGCTGTTCCGCGCTGCTGCAGCAGGCGGCCGATGCGCCGTTGCGGCGGGCCGGGCTGACCCGTCCCGAGTTCGACATCCTCGGCACACTGCGCCGGATGGACCGCGAGCTGACGCCCGGGCGGGTGGCCCGCGAGACGTTCGCCTCCGGTGCTGCGGTGACCAAGCGGGTGCGGCAACTGGAGGAGCGGGGGCTGATCGCCCGTCGGCCCGACGACCGGGACCGCCGGGTCGCCCATCTGTCCCTGACCGACGAGGGCCGCGAGATCATCGACCGGCTGCTGCCGGAGCAGTTGCGGTACGAGGCCTCGCTGCTCGACGGCATCGGTGATCAGCGACAGCAGGAACTCTCCGCGGCGCTCAGTGAGTTGCTGGTCGTACTTGAGGGGCGGCTCGGCAGCCTGATGGACTGACGAGGGGCGAAAGACACCTGAAGACCTTCATAGTCACCCGAACCCTCATAGACGCCCGAAGGCACCCGAAGACGCCCGAGGGGCTTCTCGTGGCTCCGCGCTCCAGGCATGGGCTCAGAGCCCTGCGCGTGTCACGGCTCCAGGCGTGCGATCCGTCCGCGTTCGCCCGCGGCCCAGCAGCCGAGGTCCGGGGTGCAGTCGACGGTGTCGTACGAGCCGGTGTCGAACGGGTGCCAGGTGCGGCCGCCGTCGAGGGTCAGATCGCTGCCGGACGGGCCGACCGCCAGGGCGATCCGGCGGGAGTGCGGGAGCCAGGCGACGCCCGAGCGGTACGCCTGCGGAGGGCGGGCGGCCGCCGTCCAGGTGGTGCCGGCATCGTCGCTGACCGCGGCCGCGCGGGGCGACGGCTGGTCGGCGCGGAAGTCGCCGCCGACCGCCAGCCCGTGCGTGCGGTCGCGGAAGGCCAGCGCGAAGACCCCGCGGGCCGGGTCGCCCGCGGGGATCGGGGCCTCGGTGACCGACCAGGTCCGGCCGCGGTCGGCGGAGTGCAGTACCCGGGCGGTGGCCGCGCCGCCGGTCGCGATCCAGGCGTCGTGGCTGCCGGCGGAGACCAGACACTGGCCGCTGGCGGCGAACGCGGCCTCGCCCTGTTGCGCCGGAGGCATCCTGTCCGACGGCAGTACGTGCCAACTGCGGCCGCCGTCCCCGGTGGACAGCACGCGGTATCTGCCTTCCACGGGGTCGCTGAGGGCGATGCCGTGGCGCCGGTCGAAGAAGGTGAGGCAGTCGTAGAACGCGCGGGGATCGGTGTTGCGGAAGCTTTCCGTCCAGGTGGCGCCCGCGTCGTCGGTACGGAAGACGCGGGACGCTTCGCCCTCGCCGATCGCCAGGACGACCGCACGGCGCGCGTCGAAGGCCTCGACGTCGCGGAACTCCCACTTCGCGGCACCCGGGGGCGACACATCGGCCCAGTGCCGGCCGCCGTCGCGGGTGCGCAGCACGGTGCCGGACGTACCCGCCACCCAGGCGGTGCTCCGGCTGACCGCAGCCAGGCCGCGGAACCGGGCGGTGCTTCCGCTGTCCTTGAGGTGCCAGCCGGCGTGCGGGCCGGTGAGCGCCGCCGCGGAGACCGGCTCGCGGGCGGCCGGCGGGCCGGGCGGGGTGGACGTTGCGGCGGCCGGGCCGGCGGTGAGGAAGAGGAGTGCGGCGGCGCATGCCGTGACGCCAACTGCCAGGGCGCGCAGGGGAGTTCGACTTGCGCTGCCCCTACCAATACCAATGCCCGTGCCAATGCCGGTGCCGGTGCCGGTGCCGTTACCAGTGCCCACGCCGACGCCGACGCCGATTCCCACACCAACGCCCTCAGCCGTACCCCTGTCCCCGTTCACCCTGTGCATCGTGCGCCGCATCGGCCCCACCCCACCCACACCCCACCCCGATCACGTCAGTGCGTGGAAGCTAGCCGAGCTCGTTGGTCACGTCCAGACCGCCTGGCGGACGGCGTGGGCCAATGCGCTGACACACATATCAACGCCTGCCAATCCAACACGGGCTGATGGGACGTCACATACCAGGGCCGGCTGGTACGGCGTACGGTCTGCCCTGCCCCTGCTCCTCCGCCTCCTGCTCCTCCACCCCCTGCCCCCACCTCCCTCGTGACGCAGCTCACGCGTAATCCCGTGGTGACCGGCGCACCCGGGCCCGCCGCCCGATCGTCCTAATGGGCGGGGGCCGCATCCGCACTCCTCCGCAACCGCACTTCACAGTGTCAGCGATGCGCGGTTCGCACACCCGCACCGCCGTTACCACCGTTAGGGAGCCGCGCGATGTCCAGCGTCATCGACCATGCCGTTCAGGCCCGTCTCATCGCGACCGCTCCCCGGTCGCGGGAGATTCCGGCGAGCCTGCGGTACGACCGCACCGACCCGTTCGCGGTGCGCCTGGTCTTTCCGCCGGCGGCCTCGCTGGACGGGGCCGAGGTGGTGTGGACGTTCGGCCGGGAGCTGTTGGAGGAGGGGCTGTACGGGCCGGCCGGGGCCGGTGACGTGCAGATCTGGCCGTGTACGCCCGAGGAGATCATGGTCGAGTTGCGCACCGACGGCGGGATGGCGGTCGTGGAGTTCGTGGCGCAGGAACTGCGGGAGTTCCTGGAACTGTCGTACGGGGTCGTCGCGCAGGGCGACGAGGCGCGGCATCTGGACGTCGAGGCGGATCTCGCCGCCCTGTTGCGGCAGGCGTAGGCGCCCCACCATCCGGAGGCCCGCACCACCCGCAGGCCCCCGCCACCCGGAGACCCTGTCCCCCATTAGCCCCCACCGCCGGTAGGTCCCCAGCCCTCACTCCTCCCCGAAGAGGTTTTCCAGATGGCGATCCAGGAGGCGGAGGGCGGTTTCCGGCTGGTGGACCTCCAGCAGGGCGTAGGTGGCAAGTCCGTCGACCATGCTGATCAGCAGCATGGCCTCCTCCTCGGTGGCGCGCTCGGGGGCCAACTCGCCGCGTTCTGCGGCACGTTGGAGCTGGCCGGTGAAGAAGTCGCGGAGTTGCGGGATGCCCTGCTGGGCCTCGGCGCGCAGCACGGGGTCGTGGACGGCGCGTACGTAGTAGGCGGCGCCGACCAGCAGGCCGGTGCGGCTCTTCTCGTCCAGCGGCAGCATCCCGGAGAGGCAGGCGCGCAGGACCTCCCGGGGCGTCGGCTCGTCCGCGAGTGCCTCGATGCGCTCGCGGACGCGATCGGCGGCCAGTTGGTTGATCCGTCGGAGGGCGAAGAGCAGCATCTCGTCCTTGGTGCGGAAGTAGTGCTGCAGCCGGCCGAGCGAGATGCCGGCCTCGGCGGCGACATCGCGCAGGCTGGCGCCGTCGAGGCCACGAGTGACGGCGATCCGCCAGAGCGCGGCGGAGATCTCCTGCCGTCTGGCTTCGTGGTCCACCTTCTTGGGCACGGCGGAGAACTTCCTTTCCCGCTTCTTGTCCTTCTTCTTGTCCTGCGACCTGTCCTGGGACTTGTTCTTGCTCTGCGACTTGTCCTGGGACTTGTTCTTGCTCTGCGACTTGTGCTGCTACTTGCCCTGTTACCGGCTTCCCGTTTCTCGCTTTTCGTCCCGCTACGACCCCGCCCACGCGGGCCGTTCCCCGTCCGGACGTGGGGCCGCCGCCCGTCCCAGGTGGGGCCGCCTTCCCGGGGGGCGTTTTTGCAAGTCGCTTGTACCGTTATAACGTATCGCTATCCAATACAGTTGACCTGGAAACGGTGACTCCGCATGTCCGAGCCCGAGGCCGAGCCCCGCGCCGCCCTCGTCCTGCGTCCGCCCCGCCATCGCGTCGATCCCCGGGCCCGCCGCTGGTGGGCGGTGCAGGCGCTGCTGACGCTCAGCGGTCCGATGCTGCTGACCGCACTCGTCATGGCGGTCCTGTCCGTGCTGTTCTTCCCGGGCGCCCTGCCCTGGCTGGGGCCCCTGCTGCTGATCGTGCTCGTCGTGCCGGGCCTCGGCTATCTCGTGGTGATGCCGCGGTGGCGGTACGCGGTGCACGCCTGGGAACTCGGCGAGCGGGCGGTGTACGCGGCGGGCGGCTGGTTCTGGCAGAAGCGGCGGATCGCCCCGCTGTCCCGGGTGCAGACGGTGGACACCGTGCGCGGTCCGCTGCAGCGGCGGTACGGGCTGGCGACGGTGACCGTCACCACCGCCTCGACCGCCGGAGACATAAAAATCGCGGGACTGTCGGACGCGGACGCCGAGGAACTCTCGCGGCGGATCGGCGAGGCCGCGCAGCAGGTGCCGGGTGATGCCGTATGAGCGCCTCATACCCCGAGCAGCCCGCGCAGTGGGAACATCCCTCGCGCCCGCCCCAGTGGCGGCGGTTGGATCCACGGACGTTGCTGGTGCACTGCGGCTGGATGGCGGCACCGCTCGGTTCGCTGGCGTTGACGGCGCTGGCCACCGGGGGCCACATCAGCGCCCGCGGCTGGATCACCCTGGCCGTCATCGCCGCCTCGTTCGCCGTCGTCACCACGCTCGGTCTGATCCGGTGGGCCCGCACCGAGTTCCGGGTGAGCCTCAACGGGGGTGCCGACGCGGCGGACCACGCGACCACGCGACCCAACCCCGCGGGCGGCGCCGCGCCCACCCATAACGCCACCGCCCATAACGCCCATAACACCCACACCCATAACGCCTCCGCCCAGAGCGCCCCCACCCTCGACATCCGCAGTGGGCTGTTCAACCGGCGGCTGCGGAGCATCCCGCTGCACCGCATCCGCACCGTCGACCTGACCGCGCCACCGCTGCACCGGCTGCTGGGCGTCACCGTGTTGCGGGCCGGTACGGCCGGCTCGGGCGAGAGCGGCGGGGCGCTGTCGCTGGATGCGCTGGCGGTGCCCGAGGCGGCGCGGCTGCGTGCGGAACTGCTGGCCCGGGCCGGCAGTGCAACGGCCGACGGCGACCCGGTGCTGGCCCGTATCGACTGGCGCTGGCTGCGGTACGCGCCGCTCACGTTCTGGATCGTCGGCGGGGTGTTCGCGGCGGCGGGTTCGGCCTACCGGGTGCTGGACGGTATCGGCATCGAGCCGTGGAAACTCGGCATCGTCCGGCAGGCGTTCGCCGAGTTCGGCGCGAGCGCCCTGTGGGTGACGGTCCCGGTGGCGCTGCTGGCCGTCCTCGCGCTGGGCTCGGCCGGTGCCCTCGGGCTCTACGTCGAGAACTGGTGGAACTATCGCCTGGAGTGGACCGACGACCACACTCTGCAGGTGCGACGCGGGCTGTTCACGACCCGGTCGGTCGCCATCGAACGCGCCCGGCTGCGCGGGGTGGTGCTGCGCGAGCCGCTGCTGTTGCGGGCCGGCGGCGGTGCGCTGGTCAGAGCGGTGGCCGGCGGTCTGGGCAACCGCGAGGAGAACCGTAAGCGGAGCGGGCTGCTGCCGCCGGCACCGCGCGCGGAGGCACTGCGGGTGGCGGCCGGCACACTCGGCGCTCCCTTCCCCGAAACCGGGACCACAACCAGAACCACAACCGGAACCACCACCGGGACCCCAACCGCCCCCACCCCCCTCACCCCCCACCCCCGCGCCGCCCTCCGGCGCCGCAGGGTGCGCGGGATGGTGTTCGTCGTGCTGCCCGGTAGCGCGCTGCTCGCCGGGCTGGGCGTGGCCCTCACCCCCGTACTGCTGCACTGCGCCTGGGTCTTCGCGGTGGTGGCCACGCCGCTGGTGCTGTGGCTGGCGCGGGACGCGTACCGCACTCTGGGGCACGGTCTTCAGGGCCGCTTTCTGGTCGCCCGGTCGGGCACCTTCAGCCGCGACACCCTCGTCCTCCAGCGGTCCGCGATCGCGGCGTGGACGTTCACGGATTCGCCGTTCACCCGCCGGTCCGGTCTGGTCACGTTGACCGCGGCGGTCGCGGCGGGTGAGAACGGCTACCGCATCCGGGATCTGGCGGCCGGCGAGGCGGCCGGATTCGCGGCGGCCGCGGGGCCGGGGATTCTGGCGGAGTTCCTGGTTCCGGCCGGGAAATCCCCGGTGGCCCCGGTGGATTCCCGGCAGTTCCCGGGCCATTCGGGGGGAACGCAGCAGGGACGACATCGTTCCGACAAGAGCCCAGCAACATGAGATACATCACACCTCTGTCGCGTGCACGGCGAGAGCGGGCACACCGTCCTACTGGACGAGGCATTGCCCAACAACAGCCGTGAGGGAGCAGCGCGATGAACACCGTCATCGACCACGCCGTCCAGGTCCGTCTCATCGCCACCACCCTCGGCCCGTACGCGGTGCCCGCGGTGTTGCACTACCAGCCCGCCGACCCGCTGGCCGTACGGATGTCCTTCCCGCCGGAGATTTCCCTGGACGGCTCGGCGGTGGACTGGGCGTTCGCGCGTGAGCTGCTGGCGGAGGGGCTGCGGGCGCCGGCCGGGCGGGGCGACGTGCGGGTGCGGCCGTGCGGTGCGGACCGCACGGTGATGGAGTTCCACGCGGACGAGGGCGTCGCGATGGTGCAGTTGGACACGGCGGACGTGCGGCGGTTCCTGGACCGGTCGTACGAGGCCGTGCCGGCCGGCAGTGAACTCGCCTACCTGGGCATGGACCGCGGGCTCGCCGAGCTGTTCGGCGCGGCGTAGCCGGCCACTGGCCGCCAGAACCGCCGAACGCCCACCGCCCACCACAGACTGGGCCGACCGCGCCGTGACGTCACCGGCGCCGCCGGCTCGCAGAACGGCCGTCGCCCCGGGGCATTCCCCGGGGCGACGGCCGCTTCACGGCTTGAGGAGGGGGTGCGTCAGCGCTTCGGGAAGCCGAACCCGTACCCCTGCTGCTTCATCCACGGCAGCAGGCGGTCCAGCGACGCGACGGTGAGGGCGCGATTGCCGCCGCCGTCGTGGAAGAGGACGGTGGGCCCGTTGCCGACCTCCCCGTGGACGGTGGCCTCGATCGCCGCGACGCTGCCGCTCTCGAAGTCCTTGCTGTCGACGTTCCAGCCGAGCGGGCGCATGCCGTGGGTGGCGGCCAGCTTCCGGCTGTAGGGGGTGAAGGCGCCGCCGGGCGCGCGGTAGTACTCGACCTTCGCGCCGCCCGCCGCATCCTCGATCATCTTCTGGGCGTCGAGGATCTGCTGCGACTGGTAGCTCTCCGGCTGGTGGTCCATGCCGGTGTTGTGGCTGACGGTGTGGTCGCAGAGCTTGTGCCCGGCGGCCACCACCTGCTTGACCAGGTCGGGGTGGGCCCTGGCCTGCGGGCCGATCATGCAGAAGACGGCCTTGACGTCGTGCTTCTTCAGCACTTCGAGGACCTTGGGGGTCCAGACCGGGTCCGGGCCGTCGTCGATGGTGATGTTCAGGCTGCGGCCGGGGCGGTCGGAGGCGTGCACGATGGACGGGTCGACGGGGGCGATCTTCGGTGCCCGCGCGGTCTGCCGGCCGAGGGTGTCCGCCTCGGCCTTGGACGGACCGCCGAGTTGGCCGGAGGCGACCGCCCCGACGATCCCCAGCGACACCACCGCCGCCGCCACCACTGTGATGATGCCGCCCTCGATACCGAAGCGCCGAGCCATCCCGATCCCGTCCCCTATGCCGTGCCGGTGTCCGTCGGACGGCGGGTGCCCGGAGGCATCCGCCGTCTTCACCACGACAGATGCGTCCCGGGCCGGGAAGGCTGCTCCTGTTACGGATCCATCATGAAACTTATTGATACTGGAGCCATGCCACGAGTACTTCTGATCGAGGACGACGCCGCCGTACGGGACGGAGTGTCCCTCGCGCTACGGCGGCGCGGCCACGAAGTGGCGGCCGCGGCCAGCGGCGAGGAGGGTCTGGCGGCGCTGCCCGGGTTCCGCCCGGACATCGTGCTGCTGGATCTGATGCTCCCCGGCAAGGACGGTTTCGAGGTGTGCCGGCTGATCCGCGCCGAGCGGCAGCTGCCGATCATCATGCTCACCGCCCGCGGCGACGATCTGGACGTGGTGCTCGGGCTGGAGGCGGGGGCGGACGACTACATCGTCAAACCGGCCCGTGGTGAGGTGCTGGAGGCGCGCATCCGGGCGGTGCTGCGCCGTACGGCGCTGCCCGCCGACGGGGCCCCGGCCGTGGAGCCGGGGCCCGCGCCGGTCGAGACCTACGGCGAACTGGCCATCGACCGGGCCGGTCTGGTCGTCGCCAAGGGCGGCAAGGATCTGGCGCTGGCGCCCTCGGAGATGAAGCTGCTGCTGTTCCTGTCCGCGACGCCGGGGCAGGTCTTCAGCCGCCAGCAGTTGCTGGAGCATGTGTGGGAGCACAGCTACCACGGCGATGCGCGGCTGGTGGACGCCTGTGTGATGCGGCTGCGGACGAAGATAGAGGACACCCCGCGCAGCCCCCGTTACGTCCAGACCGTGCGCGGTTTCGGTTACCGCTTCGGTCCGCTGTGAACCGCCTCGCCGGCCGGGTGCCGTCGCGCACCCTGCTGCGTGGTCTGCGGGCGCGGCTCGTCGTGGGGTTCCTGGTGGTGGCGGCCGTCAGTGCGCTGACCACGGCGTTGCTGACGTACCGCGAGGCCCGTAACGCCATTCTGCAGCGGTCCCAGGACATCGCGGTGAACGATCTGCGGGCGCAGGTGAACTCGCTCGCGCCGGAGCTGACGGTGCCGCCGACGCAGGCGGACCTGGACAACTTCCGGGTGCAGCTGGAACGCTCCGGCAAATCCCGCGAATGGGACATTTCCGTACATTATCGCGGTGTTCCGGACAGCGACGAGGGCGGGCTGCAGCGCAGTGTGGTGATCCCGGCCGACCTGAAGGCGTCGGTGGAGAAGCGGCACGTCCCGGCCTTCCAGCGGATCAACCGCGCGGGGTCCCCCTGGCTGCTGATCGGCATGCCGGTCCGGCAGTCCGACGGCCAGGCGTCCGCGCTGTCCGTCTACGCCCAACTGCCGCTCAGCGCCGAGGAGTCCAACGTCGAGGCGCTGGTCACCGCGGCCCAGCGGGGTGCCCTGCCGGTGCTGATCCTCGCGGTGATCCCGGCGCTGCTCGCCGCGCGCGGGGTGCTGCGGCCGGTGCGCGGGCTGCGGCAGGCCGCCGGGCGGATCGCCGAGGGCAAACTGGACACCCGGCTGGAGGTCAAGGGCGCCGACGAACTCGCCGACCTCTCCCGCACGTTCAACGACATGGCGGCCCGGCTGGAGGAGAGCATGGCCGAGCTGCGCCGCCTGGAAGCCAACTCCCGGCGGTTCGCGGCCGATGTCTCGCACGAGCTGCGCACGCCGCTGGCGGCGATGACCGCGGTGACCGACGTGCTCGACGAGGACGCCGACTCCCTGGACCCGGACACCGCCTCCGCGGTCCGGCTGATCAGCCAGGAGACCGGCAAGCTGGCGCGGATGGTGGAGGACCTGATGGAGGTCTCCCGGTTCGACGCGGGCGCCGCGGCGCTCCATCTGGACGAGGTCGATGTCGCCGAGACCATCCGCAAGACGCTGCAGGCCCGGGCCTGGCAGAAGCGGGTGGCCGCGGAGCTGCCCGAGGACGTCCGGGCCCAGCTCGATCCGCGGCGGCTCGACGTGGTGGTCGCCAACCTGGTCGGCAATGCGCTGCACCACGGTGGCGAGCCGGTGCGGGTGGTGCTGCACGCCCCGGAGCCGGGCGCGGACCGGCTGCTGATCGAGGTCCGCGACAGCGGTCCGGGGATAGACCCCGAGGTCCTGCCGCACGTCTTCGAGCGCTTCTACAAGGCGGACTCGGCCCGGGCCCGTTCGGAGGGCAGCGGTCTGGGACTGGCCATCGCGATGGAGAACGTACGGCTGCACGGCGGCGTGATGCGGGCGGCCAACTCTCCCGAGGGCGGCGCGGTGTTCACCGTGGACCTCCCGCTGCGCCAGGACGAGCCGGGCGGGCCCGGCAGCACGGCCGGGGCGGACGGTCCGGGCAGGACGGACGGGGCGGACGGGACCGAAGGGGCCCGGGCGGCCGGCGAGGAGAACGACGGATGAGCGTCATGAACGGCCGGAACGCCCCGCGCACGCCCGGGGCCCGGCGGCGGGTGCTGGGCGGTGTGGTCAGCGGTGCGCTGGCCGGGGCACTGGCCGGCTGCGGTATCGCGCCCACCGATGTGATCGACGCCGGTGAGCCCGCCTCCGGGGTGAAGTCGCCGGGCGAGCCCGCGGCCGATGTCCAGCTGTTCTTCTACGGGCCGTCCGGTCTGCGGTCGGCGACCCGGCCGGCGAAGGCCCCGGTCGACCCGGACCAGGCGCTGTCGCTGCTGATGGAGGGGCCCAACCACGCCGAGCGGATGCGCGGCCTGTCCAGCGTGCTGCCGAAGTTCCCGGGCCCGCTGACCGCCGCCACCGGCGAGGGCACGGTCGTGATCCACCTGCCGATGAACGTCAAGCTGCTGGACTCCGCCTCGCTCAACCAGCTGGTGTGCACCGCGGCCAACGCCCGGGTGCCGGGGAACAAGCCGCCGGACCAGGTGATGGTGACCCTGGTGGGCGACACGGTCCGGGTCGGCCCCATGGTGTGCGGCGGGAACAACGCCTTCCCGATCGTCCAGCCCAGCCCGACCGCGCCGGGCGGCAGCGGCGGTACGGGGGGCGGCGGCGTAGGCTGATCACAGGCCGGGGCAAGAGCCGCGACGTGGGGAGTCTCCGCGATGTCCGAGCGCGAACCACCCGGAGTCCGCTTCGAGAGCTGGGTCGACAAGCAGATCCGCGAGGCGACGGAGCGCGGCGATTTCGCCGACCTCCCCGGGGCCGGCAAGCCCCTTCCGCACCTCGATCAGCCGTATGACGAGATGTGGTGGATCAAGGAGAAGATGCAGCGGGAGCACCTCTCCTACCTGCCGCCGAGCCTGGTGTTGCGCAAGGAGGCCGAGGAGGCGCGCGAGGCGGCCGCGAACGCGCCGACCGAGGCGGCGCTGCGGCGCATCCTGACGGCGGTCAACGAGCGGATCCGCGCCGCGCTGCGCACTCCCCTGGAGGGCCCGCCGCTGCATCTGGTGCCGTTCGACGTCGACGAGCAGGCCCGCAAGTGGCGCCAGCGGCACGGGAGTTGAGGCCCGCCGCGCCGGCCCTCAGGGTGCGGTGTCCGCCATCGTGACGCGGAGGAAGCGCGGCCGGTAGAGGTCGACGTCGCCGTTGACGTGCGGGTCGGCCGGGACGCCGGGCGGTCCGAGCCAGTTGATGTCGTAGCTGAGCCGCAGGCTGCCGTCCGCGGTGGATCCGGGGTGGGCCTGCGGGTTGTAGGCGACGACGTACTGCGGGTCGGGGGCGGGTGGCCGGGGTGGGGTGATCCGGCCGTGCGGGCCGTGCCAGGGGCCCTCGGGTGCGCAGGCCCAGTAGCTGGTGAGGGTGCGCATCCCGGCGGTGCCGCCGCCCCCGGTGTCCATGGTGAACAGCACCCAGGTCCGGGAGGTGCCGCCGCCGTCGCGGACGACGGTGAAGGCGCTGCCGACGCCGCGGCGGCCGCCGTCCCGCAGCACCGGTGCGGCCCGGCCGGCCCGTGGCTGCCAGTGGGCGCCGTCCCAGAAGCGCCAGCTGCCGCGGTCCGCGAGCCGGCCCACCGGGACCCGGGCGAGGTAGGCGCGGGAGGCGAGTGTGGAGGGCGGGTCGTCGGCGCCGTAGACGTAGGTCCAGCGGCCGGCCCGGACGGCCGCGGCGCCGTAGAGCACGCGCCGCCCGGGGTCGGCGGTGGCGTCCGGGCCGACGGTTTCGTCGATGCGTTCCAGGTGCAGGCCGGGCAGCGAGAGGGTGGCGACCTCGGTGCCGTACGGCATCCCGAAGATCCACGGTCCGGTGCCGGGTGCCCGGCGCCACAGCAGCACCCGGACCACGCGCTCGGCGGCGCCGGGCGTCCGGGGCTCGACCCGCGCCTGGACCGGCCAGCGCCAGCCGCCGCCGGGCGGGTCGGGGAAGTACGGGCCGGGTGCGGTCGGGGTGCCGCCGGTCAGGGTGCGTTCCGGCCGGCCCGAACGGTCGGTCACCACCAGGGAGTTGTGCCGGAGGTACGGGGTGCCGCCGTGGTCGGTGGTGCGCCAACGGCTGTGTTGCCCCTGCGGGTTGGGGGGCGGCTGGATGCGGTCGAGGAAGGTGTCGGAGAAGAGCCAGAGCGTGCGGCCGTCGGGGAGGCGCACCGAGTGGGTGCCGTCGCCGCCGGTCCAGTCGTCGGTGCGGGTGTTGTCGTTGCCGTAGCGGGCGAATGCGGCGGTTTGCCGGGAATCGACCGACCAGGAGGCGATCCGGCGTCCGGTGCAGCCGGCCGCCCGGCGGGAGCCGTCGGACCCGGGCAGTGCCCACAGCAGCGCGGCGACGGCCAGGAGCAGGGCGGCGAGGGCCGTGGTGCGGCGGTGCGGCGCCCTGGACATCGTGCTCCTCGGTCGGTCTCCGGGGTCGTCGGGTGTCCGGGATCACCGTACAGAACCGGTCAGCGACGCATAGATACGAACATGCGGGGGTGGTCAACGAGTGCAACGTCACAGCCGGAGCCCCTGCTCCAGCTAACGGTCGTTCGCCTAGCCTGCTGCCATGACCGCCGAGTCCACCGAACTCCCCCTGGCCGCGGCCTTCCCGGATGCCGATCGCGAGCAGTGGCAGCGCCTTGTCGAAGGCGTGCTGCGCAAATCGGGCGTCACGGAGGCGACGGGTGCCGCCGCCGAGGACGCGCTCGCCACGGATCTCCAGGACGGGATCCGCGTCCGCCCGCTCTACACCGCCGAGGACGGTGCAGCCGCCCCGGGCCGCCCCGGGTTCCCGCCCTTCGTACGGGGTGGCCGGCCCGAGGGCACGACCGTCGCCGGCTGGGACGTACGCCAGCGCCAGGTGCACACCGATCCGCGGCGCGCCAACGAAGCGGTGCTCGCCGATCTGGAGAACGGCGTCACCTCGGTCTGGCTGACCGTCGGGCACGGCGGGGTGCCGGTGGCCGGTCTTGCGGAGGCGCTGAAGGGCGTCTATCTGGACCTGGCCGCGGTGGTGCTGGACGCGGGCGCCGATTTCGCCCCGGCCGCCGAGGAGTTGCTGCGCCTGTACACCGCGGCCGGAGTGCCGGCGGCCGAGGCCACGGGCGCGCTGGGCGCCGATCCGCTGGGGCTGCTGGCGCGTACCGGTGATGACAGCAAGCTGCGGGTGCAGCTGGAGGCGGCGGCCCGGCTTGCCGGGCGCTGCCTCGCGGAGGCGCCCGGGGTACGGGCGCTGGCCGTCGACGCGCTGCCGTACCACGAGGCGGGCGGCTCGGCGGCCGAGGAGCTCGGCGCCTCCCTCGCCACCGGTGTGGCCTATCTGCGGCACCTGACCGCGGCCGGGGTGGGCATCGACGACGCCTGCCGGCAGCTGGAGTTCCGTTACGCCGCGACCGCGGACCAGTTCCTGACCATCGCCAAGCTGCGCGCGGCCCGCCGGCTGTGGGCGCGGGTCGCGGAGGTGTGCGGAGCCGCGCCCGGGGCCTCCGCGCAGGTCCAGCACGCGGTGACCTCGCCGGTGATGATGACCCGTCGGGACCCGTGGGTGAACATGCTGCGCACCACGGTCGCCGGGCTGTCGGCGGGGGTCGGCGGTGCGGACGCGGTGACGGTGCTGCCGTTCGACGCGGCGCTCGGCCTGTCCGACGCCTTCGCCCGGCGGATCGCCCGCAACACCCAGTCGGTGCTGCTGGAGGAGTCGCACCTGTCGAAGGTGATCGACCCGGCGGGCGGCTCCTGGTACGTGGAGCAGCTGACCGACGAACTCGCCCGGGCGGGCTGGGCGTTCTTCCAGGAGATCGAGGCCGCGGGCGGTCAGGCCGCGGCGCTGCGCTCCGGGATGCTCCGCGAGCGGCTGGCGCGGACCTGGGCGCGCCGCAGCGAGGACCTGGCGCACCGCCGCGAACCGATCACCGGCGTCAGCGAGTTCCCGTTCCTCGCCGAGGCGCCGGTGGAGCGCGAGCCGGCGCCCGCGCCGGTGTCCGGTGGGCTGCCGAGGGTGCGCAGGGACGATGCGTACGAGGCGCTGCGGGCCCGCTCGGACGCCCATCTGGCGGCGACCGGGGCCCGGCCGAAGGTGTTCCTGGCCGCGCTGGGCCCGGTCGCGGCGCACACCGCGCGGGTGGCGTTCGCCGCCAACCTGTTCCAGGCGGGCGGCATCGAGACCGTGCAGGAACCGGTGGCCGTCGACGCCGAGTCGGTGACCGAGGCGTTCGCCCGCAGCGGTGCGCGGATCGCCGCGCTGTGTTCGAGCGATGCGGTCTACGGCGAGCAGGCGGCCGCGGTGGCGGCGGCGCTGAAGGCGGCGGGTGCGGTGCGGGTGTTCCTGGCCGGCCGGCCGGGTGAGCGCCGGGAGGAATTCGTGGCGGCCGGGGTGGACGCGTTCGTCTTCGCGGGCTGCGACGCGGTCGAGGTGCTGTCCTCGGCCCTGGACGTCATGGAGGTGGCGGGATGACCGAGATGCAGGAAGCAACGCAACAGGCCGGCGCCATCCCAGACTTCAGCACCGTCGAGCTGGGCGGACCGGCCGCGGCGGACGGCGCGGCCGGGGCGGAGCAGTGGGCACGGGCCGTGGAGGCGGCCACCGGCAAGGGACTTGCCGACCTGACGTGGGAGACGCCGGAGGGCATCGACGTCAAGCCGCTGTACACCGAGGACGATCTGGCGGGCGTCGACTTCCTGGGCACGTACCCGGGTATCGCGCCGTACCTGCGCGGCCCGTACCCGACGATGTACGTCAACCAGCCCTGGACGATCCGGCAGTACGCCGGCTTCTCCACGGCGGAGGAGTCCAACGCCTTCTACCGCCGCAATCTGGCGGCCGGTCAGAAGGGCCTGTCGGTCGCCTTCGACCTGCCCACCCACCGCGGCTACGACAGCGACCACCCGCGGGTGACCGGTGACGTCGGCATGGCGGGTGTCGCCATCGACTCCATCTACGACATGCGGCAGCTCTTCGAGGGCATCCCGCTGGACAAGATGACGGTGTCGATGACGATGAACGGCGCGGTGCTGCCCGTGCTGGCGCTGTACATCGTGGCCGCCGAGGAGCAGGGCGTACCGCCCGAGAAGCTGGCCGGGACCATCCAGAACGACATCCTCAAGGAGTTCATGGTCCGCAACACCTACATCTATCCGCCGCAGCCGTCGATGCGGATCATCTCCGACATCTTCGCGTACACCTCGCAGAAGATGCCGCGCTACAACTCCATCTCGATCTCCGGCTACCACATCCAGGAGGCCGGTGCGACGGCCGACCTGGAGCTGGCGTACACCCTCGCGGACGGTGTGGAGTACCTGCGGGCGGGGCTGGCGGCCGGGATGGACGTGGACGCGTTCGCGCCGCGGCTGTCCTTCTTCTGGGCGATCGGCATGAACTTCTTCATGGAGATCGCCAAGCTGCGCGCGGCCCGACTGCTGTGGGCCCGGCTGGTCCAGCGCTTCGAGCCGAAGAACCCCAAGTCCCTTTCGCTGCGCACCCATTCGCAGACCTCGGGCTGGTCGCTGACCGCGCAGGACGTGTTCAACAACGTCACCCGTACCTGTGTGGAGGCGATGGCGGCGACCCAGGGACACACCCAGTCGCTGCACACCAACGCCCTCGACGAGGCGCTCGCCCTGCCCACCGACTTCTCGGCGCGGATCGCCCGGAACACCCAGCTGTTCCTCCAGCAGGAGTCGGGCACCTGCCGGGTGATCGACCCGTGGGGCGGCAGCGCCTACGTCGAGAAGCTCACGTACGACCTGGCGCGCCGGGCCTGGCAGCACATCGAGGAGGTCGAGGCGGCCGGCGGGATGGCCAAGGCGATCGACGCGGGCATCCCGAAGCTGCGGGTGGAGGAGGCCGCGGCCCGTACCCAGGCGCGGATCGACTCCGGGCGGCAGGCGCTGATCGGCGTCAACAAGTACCGGGTGGCCAGCGACGAGGAGATCGAGGTCCTCAAGGTCGACAACTCCGCGGTCCGCGCCCAGCAGATCGAGAAGCTCAGGCGGCTGCGGGCCGAGCGCGACGAGGCAGCCTGCCAGGACGCGCTGCGGGCGCTGACCGCCGCGGCGAAGTCCGGTCCCGGCACGGGACTTGAGGGCAACCTGCTGGCGCTGGCGGTGGACGCGGCCCGGGCCAAGGCGACCGTCGGGGAGATCTCGGACGCCCTGGAGGAGGTCTACGGGCGGCACTCCGGCCAGATCCGTACGATCTCGGGTGTGTACCGAGACGAAGCGGGCCCCTCCTCCGGTGTGGAGCGCACCCGGGCGCTGGTGGCCGAGTTCGAGCGGGCCGAGGGGCGCCGGCCGCGCATCCTGGTGGCCAAGATGGGCCAGGACGGCCATGACCGCGGCCAGAAGGTGATCGCCACGGCCTTCGCCGACCTGGGCTTCGACGTGGACGTCGGCCCGCTGTTCCAGACCCCGGCCGAGGTGGCCCGCCAGGCGGTCGAGGCGGATGTGCACATCGTCGGGGTGTCCTCCCTCGCCGCCGGTCACCTCACCCTGGTGCCGGCGCTGAAGGAAGCACTGGCGGCGGAGGAACGGGAGGACATCACGATCGTGGTGGGCGGGGTGATCCCGCCGCAGGACGTGCAGCCGCTGCGCGACATGGGCGCGGCCGCGGTGTTCCTGCCCGGCACGGTGATCCCGGATGCCGCGCACGACCTGGTGAAGGACCTGGCGTCGGTCCTCGGCCACGAGCTGTAGAGCGGGGGGACATGCCTGCGACGATCGACGTCGAACGGTACGCCCAAGGGGTCCGGGCGGGTTCCCGGGCCTGGATCGCCCGGGCCGTCACCCTGGTCGAGTCCACCCGTGCCGACCACCGGGCGGCGGCCCAGCGGCTGCTGGTCGAGCTGCTGCCGTACTCCGGTGCGGCCCGCCGGGTGGGCATCAGCGGGGTGCCCGGTGTCGGCAAGTCGACCTTCATCGACGCGCTGGGGACGCTGCTGACCGGGATGGGGCACCGGGTGGCGGTGCTCGCCGTCGACCCGTCGTCCAGCCGGACCGGCGGCTCCATCCTGGGTGACAAAACCCGGATGGAGCGGCTGGCGACCGACCCGGCGGCGTTCGTCCGCCCCTCCCCCACCTCCGGGACGCTGGGCGGGGTGGCGCGCGCCACCCGCGAGTCCATCGTCGTGATGGAGGCCGCGGGTTATGACGTGGTGCTGGTGGAGACGGTGGGGGTCGGCCAGTCGGAGACGACCGTGGCCAACATGGTCGACACGTTCCTGCTGCTGACCCTGGCCCGCACCGGCGACCAGCTCCAGGGCATCAAGAAGGGCGTGCTGGAGCTGGCGGACCTGGTATCGGTGAACAAGGCCGACGGCCCGCACGAGCGGGACGCCCGGTCCGCGGCCCGCGAACTCGCCGGTGCGCTGCGACTGCTGCAGTCGCCGGACGCGGTCTGGACGCCGCCCGTGCTGACCTGCAGCGCCCGCGAGGGCACCGGTCTGAAGGCGGTCTGGGAACGCGTCGAGCAGCACCGCACCCTGCTCGAATCGACCGGTGCGCTGGCCGAGCGGCGCCGCACCCAGCAGGTCGACTGGACGTGGTCGATGGTCCGCGAACGCCTCATCGACCGCCTCCAGGAGCATCCCGAGGTGCGCCGGCTGGGCCCGGAGGTCGAGCGGGCGGTGCGGGACGGTGAGATCACCGCGACGCTGGCGGCCGAACGGCTGCTGTCCGCGTTCGGCCTGGCGGACCCGGCGGCCGGGGAGGCGTAGCGGCGTCCGGCCGGAATACTCACCCGGACACCTGAGTAGCTCAGCTCATGACGCCCCCGCGCCGGGCCCCGAGTATGTCGATGACGCATGGACGGACGTTTTGGCATCTTCCCTGGGGGCCCTCATCAATCCGCAGGACGTCGCACACGGGCTGTACGAGGACAATCCGCTGGCCGGGCTGATCGCGGGCTTCTGTGTGGCGCCGGCCGGCGGTGAGCTGGAGTCCCGGCCGGTCGTCCATGTCGAGCTGCGGCCGGGGGTGCGGCTGTCGGCCGTCGAGGCGGACCGGCTGGCGCGGGCCTGTCAGCAGGGCGTGCTGCGCCAACTGGCCGCCGGCTGCCACGACTTCCTCCCCTCGCCGGCGGACTGCCCTTCGGCCCACGAGGTGGCGATCTCCGTGCACGGGTACGGCACCGGCCCGTTCGCCCGGAAGTCCTAGACCATCCCGCGGGCCCGCCGGGCCCGTTCGGCGAAGTGTGAGACGGCGAGGTCGCGGAAGCGGGTGGCCGCCGCGGAGAGATAGCTGTCCTCGCGGCGCACCAGGCTCAGGATCCGTACGCAGTCGGGGGCGTCGATGCGCAGCCAGGCCAGCGGGGCGGCGGTCAGGTCGGCGCGGGCGATGGAGGGCATCAGGCCGATGCCGAGGCCGGCGATGACGAGGAAGTGGGTGGCGCCGGGTTCGTCGCCCTCGCAGCCGATGACCGGATGGCGGCCGATGGTGGTGAACAGCCGCTCCAGCAGGGCGCGTTGCCAGTGTCCGGGGCGGGTGGTGATGAAGGGCTCGTCGGCGAGGTCGGCCACCGCCACCCGTTCCCGGGCGGCCAGCGGATGGGCCGCCGGGACCGCGAGCAGCACCTCCTCGTGCAGCAGCCGGATCGCGCCGAGCCCGGCCCCGGTCAGCGGTTGCGAGGCGACGCAGAAGTCCACCTCACGGGTGCGCAGGTGTTCGCGCATCAGGTCGGGGGTGGACTGGAAGCAGCGGACGGTCACGTCGGGGTGGGCGGCGCGGAAGCCGGCCAGCAGTTCGGTCAGCGGCAGCAGGGTCTCCGCGGCGATGGTGACGCTGCCGCTGTCGAGCCCCGCGGCGTCGGCCATCTCCCGGCGGGCGTCGTCGAGTTCGTCCAGGGCCCGTTCCACCCGGGCGAGGAAGGCGGCGCCGTGGCGGTTGAGCCGGATCGCCCGGCCCTGCCGGTCGAAGAGCGGCAGGCCCAGTTCGGCTTCGAGGCGGGCGATGGTCCGGCTCACCGAGGGCTGGGCCACCCGGAGTTCCTCGGCGGCCCGGCTGATGTGTTCCCGGCGCGCGACGACCCGGAAGTACCGCAGGGACAGCAGATCCATCGGTTCCTCGGACCTTCGGGTCGGACGACGGCGACCCGGAAAGGATCACACAGGGCGGCACCCGGCGGCCGGGGAACGGCGGCTCAGCCGCGCAGCGACACCGTGGCCCACACCGTCTTGCCCGAGGGGTCCGGCGGGGTCCAGCCCCAGGCGTCGCTCAGCCGGTCGACGAGGTGCAGCCCGCGGCCGGATTCCGCCAGCGGGTCGGCGGTCCGTACGACGGGTGCGTCGGTGCCGGCGTCCGAGACGGCGCACAGCACGGCGGTCTCCTGCCGGGTCAGGGCGAGCCAGGCCGGGCAGACCGGCGCGGGGACCACGGAGAGCCCGGGGGCGACCGGCACCGCGGCCGGCTCCGCCTCCCGGATGCCGTGGCGCAGTGCGTTGCTGACGAGTTCGGTGACGACCAGCGCCGCGTTCTCGGTCACGTCCGCGGCCAGTTGCCAGCCGCTGAGGGTCGTACGGGTGAAGCGGCGGGCCTCCGCCACGGTCTGCGGGCAGCTGCTGAGGGCGCAGGCGGCGAAACCGTCGGGGGCGGGCATCCACCAGCTCTCCTCGAACGCTTCCTCTGGAAGGGCGTCGTGCACGGTCTCTACCGGATGAGCGGTCATCAAGATCTCCGCGAGGGCGATTTCGGGGCTGGGCCGGACTGCCTTGGAGAGCTAATATCCTCGGCAGCCGTCGCTCGGTGCAAGTGCATCTGCAATTACATCGGTAAGGACGGCCGCTCAGGGGCTCGTTCACGCCAACGTGATCGCGGGCTCGGGATCGGTCGGAGGGATGTCCTCCAGCAAGGGAGCAGATCTGATGGAGTCGGTGACCAACGGCATGCAGGCGACCCGCATCGAGGGCGCCGTGTGGCGCAAGAGCCGCCGCAGCAACCCCAGCGGCAACTGCGTTGAGCTGGCCGTTCTTTCGGACGGCGGGGTGGCCGTGCGCAACTCCCGGTTCGCCTCCGGGCCGGCGCTGATCTACACCCGCGACGAGATGGCGGCCTTCGTCCAGGGCGCCAAGGACGGCGACTTCGACGACCTCGTCTGACGCACCGGCGGCATATGCCGCGGAGATTGGCGCATATGCGGTTCGGATAGTCGCCCTGACTGTACGAACACTTGGCGCGATGGGACACTGGGCGTTCGCCCGACCACTCAGGGGAGTCAGGGAGTCAGGGAGTCAGCATGAGTGAGGCGCAGCCGAGCAGCGGTCCGTCCCTGCGCCGGTATCTCGACCACCCGCGGGGCGGCCCGACGGTCCTGCGGATCGTGCTGGGCACGCAGTTGCGCCGGCTGCGCGAGGCGGCCGGCGTCACCCGGGAGGCCGCCGGGGACGCCATCCGCGGCTCCCATGCGAAGATCAGCCGCCTGGAGCTCGGCCGGGTCAGCTGCAAGGAGCGGGACGTCGCCGATCTGCTGACGCTCTACGGCGTCACGGACGACGCGGTCCGTGACGACTTCCTCAAACTGGCCCGCCGGACCAGCAGTCCGGGCTGGTGGCACCAGTACGGCGATGTGCTGCCCGGCTGGTTCGAGACCCATCTCGGCCTGGAAGAGGCCGCGTCGGTGATCCGCACCTACGAAGTGCAGTTCGTGCCGGGCCTGTTGCAGACCGCGGACTACGCCCGCGCGGTGGCGCAGCTCGGCCATCCGCGGTCGACGCCCGAGGAGATCGAGCGGCGGGTGCTGCTGCGCGTGCAGCGGCAGGAGTTGCTGACCCTGCCGGATGCGCCGCGGGTGTGGGCGGTGCTCGACGAGGCCGCGCTGCGCCGTCCGCTGGGCGGCCGGGAGGTGATGGCGGGCCAGCTGAGACATCTGCTGAAGATGTCCGAGCTGCTGAACGTCACTTTGCAGATCGCGCCGTTCAGCCTCGGCGGTCTGGCGGCGGCCGGTGGTCCGATCACGATCCTGCGCTTCCTGGAGCCGGATCTGCCGGACATCGTCTATCTGGAGCAGCTGACCAGTGCGCTGTATCTGGACAAACGCGATGACGTCGACCACTACCTGGCGGTGATGGACCGGCTCAGCGCCCAGTCGGAATCGCCGCGCGAGTCGCTGGCGATGCTGGAGCGGATGCTCAAGGAGATCTGACACCTCTCACACAGGTCTGATCCGGCGACGAGCGGCGGGGTGCCCCGGTGGGCGCCTTGCCGCTCGTCGCCGTCCGGGCCGGTACATCAGATCTTGCGGGCGACCCCGCCGTACTCGATCCACTCCAGGGTCAGCTGCTTGGGGCCGAGGTCCGTGTCCGGCTTCCAGGTCGAGACCTCCACCAGTCCGGGCTCCAGGATCTCCAACCCGTCCAGGAATCCGGCAAGTTCGTGCGCCTGCCGCACCCGTCCCCACTGGCCGTGGGTCTGCTCGGCCATGAAGTTCGTGACGAAGTCACGGGTCGCCGCGTCCTCGCTGACCAACTGGCACACCACCAGGAAGCTGCCCGGGGCCAGCCGGTCGGCGACCCGCTTGATCAGCCCGCCCGGGTCGTCGGAGTCCGGGATGCAGTGGAGCACGGAGACGAACAGCGCGGCGACCGGCCGGCTGAAGTCGATCAGCCGCGTCACCTCCGGGCTGTCGAAGATGCCGTCGGTGTCCCGCATGTCGGCCTGGATCACCGCGGTGTTGGCGTTCTCCTCCAGCAGGGCCCGGCCGTGCGCCAGCACGATGGGGTCGTTGTCGACGTACACCACCCGGGCCTCCGGGTCGACGCGCTGGGCGACCTGGTGGACGTTGTCCTGGGTCGGCAGGCCGGAGCCGTGGTCGACGAACTGCCGGATGCCGTGTTCGGTGGCCAGCCAGCGCACCACGCGCTGCAGGAAGCGGCGGTTGTTGAGGGCCAGCACCTGGGTGCTCGGCACGACCTTGCTGAGCTGTTCGCAGGCCTCGCGGTCGACCGCGTAGTTGTCCTTGCCGCCGAGGTAGTAGTCGTACATCCGCGCGACGCTCGGGACGGTGACGTCGACGGTGCTGGACTGCGGTGCTGGTTCTTGGCTCATTCGACACATTCCCGTCGCTTCGACAGCCCTCGGCCATGGCGTGGCCATGGCGCGACAATGGCGGGGCAATGGCGCCGTTCCGTGTCGGAACGACCACGCCGCGCGGTCCAACATACCTATGAGTGGCGGCTGTTGCAGGTGAGTGGCAAGGGTTCTTACGTCTCGTCAGGGGTGCCCGGTTCCGGGAGCGGACCCCCGCCGCGGCGCCGATTCTCCTCACGCTCCCACCCGCCGCTCATCGCCCGGTCACACCGGACGGTCTCGGCGGTCAACTCCGTGCGTTTCCGGCCGAGTTGACCGACGCGGTGCGGGCGGCGGGTGGTGCTGGCGCGGGCGCTGGTGAAGCGGCCGTCGGTGCTGCTGGCGGGCGGACGGGCCGACCGCCGGTCTGGACGCCCGGGAGCACGCCGAGCTGGTGGAGCTGTTCGTACGGCTGTGGGGCGAGCGGCGGGTCTGCTGCGTCGTGACCACCGCGGACGACGCGCTCGCCCGCCGGGCGCCGCGGCCGGCGGCGCTCACCGCGGGGCGGGTGGCCCTCCTCGCCGGCCACCGTACGGTTCCGGCCGTCCCTTCTGGTGGCCCTTCCGCGTGGCCGGTAGAAGGGAGGGATGACCGTCGCGACGAATGCATCCGGGGACAGCAGTGAGCAGGGGGACGGGGGGCCGATACCGCCCCGGCCGGCGAGGCAGCGCCCGGCTCCCGGCGTCGAGGAGATGATCCGCGCGAACCAGGCCAACTGGGACGCCCGGACGCCGGTCCATGTGGCCAGCGAGTTCTACGGGCTGGACGGTTCGCGGACCGCCGAGCACTGGTTCGCGCCGTTCGAGTGGGCGGATCTGGGGGAGCTCGCCGGGCGGGAGGTGCTGCATCTGCAGTGTCATCTGGGCACCGAGACGGCCGCGTTCGCCGACCGGGGCGCGGCGCGCACCGTGGGCCTGGACTTCTCGGCCGCGGCGGTGCGGGAGGCCCGGCGGCTGGCCGATGAGGCGGGCCGGGACATGGAGTTCGTGCGGGCGGACGTGCACGACGCGGTGTCCGCGCTGGGCGGCCGCCGTTTCGACGTGGTCTACACCGGCAAGGGCGCGCTGTGCTATCTGCCGGACCTCGCCACGTGGGCGGGGATCATCAGCGCCCTGCTCCGGCCCGGCGGCGCGTTCTACCTGGTGGAGTTCCACCCGCTGCTGGACGCCCTCGGTCCGACGCCGGACCCGGAACGGCAGGACCTCCGGCTGCGCCACGACTACCTGGGCGGCCGCGGCGCCCTCCGGAGCGATACGCCGCACACCTACACCGACGGGCCGCCGGTGCGCGGCGCCACCACGAGTTACGAATGGCGGCACGGTATCGGCGAGGTGATCACGGCCGTGACCGGTGCCGGTCTGGCCGTCGAACTGGTGCGGGAGACCGAGCTGCTGCCCTGGAAGCGGTTCGACGCCATGGTGCCGGCCGAGAACGGCTGGTGGCGGCTGCCGCCGTCGGAACCATTCATTCCGCTGCTGTACGCACTGCGGGCGGTCAAGCCGCACGACTGAACGCGTTCAGAACTTCTGCCGGTAACTGGGCGGGAACCAGCAGGCGCTTAGCTGCCCCGACCGCCTCGGCCGGCTCCTCAGCGCGGCAACGGGCCGGCCGCGGTGCGGCCTTGAAGCTGACGCAGCGGCAGCTTGGACGATGACTCCGTACGGCAAACACAGTCACCCCACCGGAGGCATGCGTCATGTTGCGCGGCAAGGGCATCCATTACGACACCGGCACCTTTCCCAACGGCGACACGTCACGCCCCGTCTTCGACGTTCGGGACGTCGAACGGGACATGCGTGTCGTCGCGGAGGACCTGCACTGCACCGCTGTCCGTATCACCGGGGGCGATCCGGACCGCATCGAGACGACGGCGCGGTACGCGGCGGAGGCGGGCCTGGAGGTCTGGTTCTCGCCGTTTCCCTGCGAGCTGTCGAACGCCGAGATGCTGCCGCTGTTCACCGACTGCGCCGAGCGGGCGGAGCGACTGCGGCGCGACGGCGCCGAGGTCGTCTTCGTCACCGGCTGCGAACTCAGCGTGTTCGCCCGCGGCTATCTGCCCGGGGACACACTGAAGGAGCGCATTCCGGTCCTGGCGGGCCCCGGCCGCGAAGCCGCGCTCCAGGGCATCCCCGACAAGGTCAACGCCTTCCTGGGGGAGGTCGTCGACGCCGTGCGGCCCCTCTTCGGCGGCCGCGTGAGCTACGCCTCCTGCCCGCTGGACGGCGTGGACTGGGCCCCGTTCGACGTCGTCGGCCTGGACGCCTTCCGTAGCCTGCGCAACGCGGCCACCTACCGCACCGACCTGCGCAAGGAGTGCGGCCACGGCAAGCCCGTCGCCATCATGGAGGCCGGCTGCTGCACCTACCGGGGAGCCGGAGAGCACGGCGGCGCCGGCTGGTACATGGCGCGGGAGGCCGACGGCGTCACCCTCAAACCCGGCCTGGTGCGCGACGAGGGCGAGCAGGTCCGCTACCTCGACGATCTCATGACCGTCTTCGAGGAGGAGGGTGTCGATTCCGTCTTCTGGTTCAGCTTCGCCGGTTTCAGCACACCCCACCGGACCTCCGGACCGGACGAGGACCTCGCCTCCTACGGCATCGTCAAAGTCCTGGGGGAGGACAGCGGTTATCCCGCCGACCAGCGCGCCTACCCCGACATGCCCTGGGAACCGAAGCAAGCGTTCCACGCACTCGCCACCCGCTACAGGGCCCACTGAGCTTCCTCCCAGTGGTCACCGACCGGGCTCGTGACACGGGTCCGTGACGAGCGAGGCCCCCGGCCGGTCGAGCGAGATACCTGGCCCCTTTACCCCATCCAGCACCTGCCGTCGTCACGGACACGCCGACGCACGCTCCGCCAATCGGGTTGCTTCGTGCCCCGTCCGTGGTCCTGCGTGCGGCCGGTCGCTTCAATGAGTGATACCGACGGTGGGTGCCCATCCCCTGGCGGGGACCACGGACGGCTGCCTGCACGATGCAGTCCGCTGTGCTTCTTCAGGGCACCCCCGGCAGGAGAACGCGATCGGCACAGGGTTCTGACTGTGCCGCGCGACGGCCCCACCTCCCCAGCGGAGCCTTCGAAAGGGGCTGTCCAAACATGGCGCTCATCATCACCTTGACCCCGTCGACCGTCGCGGCGGGCCAGACCTTCACGGCCACCATCAGCGGTGCCAACCCGGGCGACACGCTCACCATCACGTACGACGCGCAACCGGCGCAGACGGTGGTCGCCGACGCCAACGGCAACGCGACCGTGTCGTTCACCGCGACGACGTCGGGACTGGTGGTCGCCACCGGCACGACAAGTGGAACGAGCGTGGCGACGCTCACCGTGACCACATCCAACTGTGTGGTCACGGTGTCGTCCACGCCCGCCAACCCGACCGCCGGCCAGCCCGTCACCGTCACCGCCACCGTCACCTGCAACGGAGTCCCGGTCCCCGGCGCTTCGGTGGTCTTCACCTCGAACGGCGGCGTCGCACTGGGGGTTGCCACCACCGATGCCTCGGGTCAGGCCAGCGTGACCAGCAGCGCGCTGCCGGCCGGCGCCAACGTGGTGACCGCCACCGTGGTCTCCGCCAACACCACCTGCACCTGTGTCGGCGTCACCGGCACCGCGACGGTGAACGTCCAGGCGGCGACCAACTGCGTGGTCACCCTCTCCTCCACCCCCGCCAACCCGACCGCCGGCCAGCCCGTCACCGTCACCGCCACCGTCACCTGCAACGGAGTCGCGGTCCCCGGCGCGGTCGTCACCTTCACCTCCGGCGGCGGCAGTATCCAGCTGGGCGCCGGCACCACCAATGCCTCCGGACAAGCCAGCGTGACCAGCAGCGCGCTGCCGACCGGGGCCAACGTCGTCGTCGCCACCGTGGTCTCCGCCAACACCACCTGCACCTGTGTCGGCGTCACCGGCACCGCGACAGTGAACGTCCAGGCGGCGACCAACTGCGTGGTCACCCTCTCCTCCACCCCCGCCAACCCGACCGCCGGCCAGCCCGTCACCGTCACCGCCACCGTCACCTGCAACGGAGTCGCGGTCCCCGGCGCGGTCGTCACCTTCACCTCCGGCGGCGGCAGTATCCAGCTGGGCGCCGGCACCACCAATGCCTCCGGACAGGCCAGTGTCACCAGCAGCGCGCTGCCGGCCGGGGCCAATGTCGTCGTCGCCACCGTGGTCTCCGCCGAAACCACCTGCACCTGTGTCGGCGTCACCGGCACGGCAACCGTCAACGTCCAGCCGGCGACCAACTGCGTGGTCACCCTCTCCTCGACACCCGCCAACCCGACCGCCGGCCGGCCCGTCACCGTCACCGCCACCGTCACCTGCAACGGGGTCCCGGTCCCCGGCGCGGTGGTGCTCTTCTCCACCACCAGCGGCGCCCTGGGGGTCGGGACCACCAATGCCTCCGGACAGGCCAGCGTGACCACCAGTGCGCTGCCGGCCGGCGCCAACGTGGTCACCGCCACGGTGATCTCCTCTTCGGGCCCCTGCACCTGCACCGGCGTCTCCGGCACCGTGACGGTGAACGTCGGCGTGGGACTCCCCGTCCTGACGGCGAAGCCGGCCTGCTACCTGCTGAACTTCCCGCCGGTGCCCTGGGCGTTCGCCCACGCCACGTTCAGCGTGAGCGGTGCCACCCCCGGATCGACGGTGACGTTCTCCGTACTGGGCGGCACGGTGTGCACGGCCGTGGCCGACGCGAGCGGTAACGCCACCTGCACCGGCACCCTCAGCGTCACGCAGACGCTGGCCTCCTCCTACACCGCGACCAGCGGCGGGGTGACCGTCACCGGCAACCTGAAGGCCTGCCTCTGACGGACAGCCGGAAACCACAGCCGTCCCCCGTAACGCAACTACGGGGGGCGGCTGCTTGCTCTGAAGGATAAGGGCGGTGGATACGCCGGGACCGCCGCGCTCAGCCCACCGTCCGCCGGTACCGCGTGCGCAGCAGCTGCCGCTTGGCCGGGCCGGTGACCCGCCACTCCAGGTGCCACTCGTCCGCCGAGCGGACCGTGAAGGTCCCCTTGTAGCGGTCCTCGGCGCAGGGATGGACGGCGGTCCAGTGGCCGGTGCTGAGGTCGAGGTCGTGGAAGGGCCGGCCGTCGGCGAAGTCGATCTCGGCGCTGCCGTCGGGGCGGGGCCGGAGGCGGAGCGTCCGGCTCGCCGGGTAGGCCGTGCCGTCCCAGGTCAGCTCCCCCTCCTCCACGTGCAGCAGCGCGCCGCCGGCCGGGTCGGGCCGGAAGCCGGCGGTGCCGTGGAAGCGGCCTGCGGTGCCGGTCCGCAGGTCGTGCACGGTGCGCTCGATGCTCCAGCGTCCCGACAGATACCCGGCGACATCGGGAACCGGTAGCAGCGGCCCCTCGTGCGGGTCCGCCTCGTACGGCCCATTCGCGTACGGATCCGCCTCGTGTGGATCCTCCTCGTACGGGTCCGGAGCCTGCCGTTCCTCGGGTGCTGGCTGCGCGCTGGACATGGCCCCATTCTCCCGTCCGCCCGCGCCGTCACCCCATCGGCCCCGCCCGGGCCCCCGCCGTCCCCGCCGGACCTTCGTACCGTGCGGACCCGCGGCGGCCGTCTTACGCTCGGTGCAGTGATCGTCACGGAGGGGCGCACGGCGGGCCGGACGGTGGCCGGGCGCCCCCGGACCGTCCGCCGTGCCCCGCGCTGCCGCCCCGTGAGCGCCCGGAGAACGAAAGGCACCACCATGCCGGAGCTGTTCATCGGCGGTCAGTGGACCGCAGCGGCCGACGGGCAGGTGCGGGAGATCCGCTGCCCGGCGGACGGCACGCTGGTCGCGACCGTCGACGAGGGCGGGCCGAAGGACGTCGCGGCCGCGGTCACCGCGGCCCGCACCGCCTTCGACGACGGCCCCTGGCCGCGCACACCGGCGGCCGAACGCGGCCGGCTGGTGCTCCGCGTCGCCGAGCTGCTGGGACGCGACAAGGACGCGCTGGCCAGGGCGGAATCGCTGGACACCGGCAAGCGGCTGGTGGAGAGCGAGTACGACATGGACGACATCGCCAACTGCTTCCGCTACTTCGGCAACCTCGCCGCGGCCGGCGGCACCGACCGGGTGGTGGACACCGGCATCGCGGAGACCGACAGCACGGTGCGGCACGAGCCGGTCGGGGTGTGCGCCCTGATCACCCCGTGGAACTATCCGCTGCTGCAGACCGCGTGGAAGGTCGCGCCCGCACTGGCCGCCGGCAACACCTTCGTGCTGAAGCCCAGCGAGCTCACCCCGCACACCGCCGTCCACCTGATGCGGCTGCTGGACGAGGCCGGGTTGCCGGCGGGTGCCGGCAACCTGGTGCTGGGCACCGGCCCGGTGGTGGGCGCGCCGCTGACCGAGGACCCGCGGGTGGACATGGTGTCGTTCACCGGCGGACTGCTCACCGGGCGGCGGATCATGGCCGCGGCGGCGCCGACGGTGAAGAAGATCGCCCTGGAGCTGGGCGGGAAGAACCCGAACATCGTCTTCGCGGACGCGGACTTCGACACCGCGGTCGACTACGCCCTGACGGCGGTCTTCCTGCACTCGGGACAGGTCTGCTCGGCGGGCGCCCGGCTGCTGGTCCAGGAGGAGCTGCACGACGCGTTCGTGGACGAGCTGGTCTCGCGCGCCCAGCGGATCCGGCTGGGCGGGCCGTTCGACGAGCACGCCCGCACCGGCCCGCTGATCTCCGCCGAGCACCGGGCCAAGGTCGAGGCGTACGTGGCGGCCGGGCTCGACGAGGGCGCGGTGCTGCTCTGCGGCGGCTCGGCGCCGGACGACCCGTCGCTGGCGAACGGCTACTACTACCTGCCGACGGTGCTGGACGAGTGCACGCCGGACATGTCGGTGATCCGCGACGAGTCGTTCGGGCCGGTGCTGACCGTCGAGCGGTTCCGTGACGAGGACGAGGCGGTCTCGCTCGCCAACGACACGGTCTACGGCCTGGCCGGGGCGGTGTGGACGCAGGACGGCGAGCGTGCGCACCGGGTCGCCGCACGGCTGCGGGCCGGCACGATCTGGATCAACGACTTCCACCCGTACGTGCCGCAGGCGGAGTGGGGCGGGATGAAGCAGTCCGGTGTGGGCCGGGAGCTGGGGCCGGCGGGGCTGGCGGAGTACCAGGAGGCCAAGCACGTCTGGCGCAATACCGCGCCACGTCCGCAGAGGTGGTTCGAATGACCGCGCCGGGCCCGCCCCGCCCGGAACCCGGGAACGGCCCAGCACACGGGAACGATCAAGCGCACGGGGACGAGCACGCGCACGACGACGCCTCGCTCGCCGAACTCGGCTACAAGCCGGAACTCAAGCGCACGCTGGGCAACTTCCACACCTTCGCCGCCGGGATCAGCTACATCTCCATCCTGACCGGCACCTTCCAGCTGTTCTACTTCGGTATCGCGCACGGCGGCCCGGCCTACTGGTGGTCCTGGCCGATGGTGTTCGCCGGCCAGCTGATGGTGGCGCTGTGCTTCTGCGAGCTGGCCGCCCGGTACCCGGTGGCCGGTTCGATCTACAACTGGTCCAAGAAGCTGGGCGGTCCGCACATCGGCTGGCTCGGCGGCTGGCTGATGCTGACCGCCTCGATGGTGTCGCTGTCCGCGGTGGCGCTGGCGTATCAGGTGACGCTGCCGCAGATCTCCTCCTGGTTCCAGTTCATCGGCGACGGCACCGGGAAGTCCGCGGCCGCCAACGCCGTCCTGCTCGGCACCGTCCTGGTCGCCTTCACCACCCTGGTCAACGCCTTCGGCGTGAAGCTGATGGCCCGGATCAACTCCGCGGGCGTGGCGATCGAGCTGATCGCCGCGGTCGTCCTGGTGCTGCTGCTCGCCGCGCACGTCACCCGCGGGCCGAGCGCGGTCACCGACACCTTCGGCCTGGGCAGCGGGGAGACCCTCGGCTACTTCGGCGCGTTCCTCACCGCGTCCCTGGCCTCGGCGTACGTCATGTACGGCTTCGACACCGCCTCCTCGCTCGGTGAGGAGTCCAAGGACCCCGGCCGGAACGCCCCGCGCGCGATCCTGCGGGCCCTGATCGCGTCGTTCCTGATCGGCGGGCTGATCCTGCTCTTCGCCCTGCTGTCCGTACCGGACCTGCACGCCAAGGAGCTGTCGGTGGACGGCCTCCAGTACGTCGTGCTGGCCACCCTCGGTTCGACGATCGGGCAGATCGTGCTGTGGTGCGTGGTCATCGCGATCACGGTGTGCGAGCTGGCGGTGCACACCGCGGGCATCCGGCTGGCGTTCGCCATGGCCCGGGACAACAACCTGCCGGCCTCCTCGCTGCTGGCCAAGGTCAGCCCGCGGTTCCAGACTCCGGTGCTGCCGGCGATCATCATCGGGCTGGTGGCGGTCGGCATCCTGTTCCTCAACGTCAACCAGCCGCAGATCTTCTCGGTGATCACCAGCATCGCGATCATCATGATCTACCTGGCGTACCTGGCGGTGACGCTGCCGATGCTGGTGCAGCGGCTGCGCGGCAACTGGACACCGCTCAAGGGCAAGTTCTCGCTGGGGAAGTTCGGGCTGCCGGTCAACGTCCTCGCGGTGCTGTGGGGCGCGGGCATGTCCCTCAACCTCGCCTGGCCGCGCGCCGCGGTCTACAACGCGACCGGCCCGCAGCACTGGTACCTGCGCTGGGGCGCGTTCCTGTTCATCGGCGTCGTCGCGCTCGGCGGCTTCGCCTACTACTGGTTCGTCCAGCGCAAGAAGACCGGTGTGCTGGCCATGCATGCCGCCGAGCTCCCCGACGACACCCTGCCGGGCGGCCCGGGCGGCCCGGGCACCCCCTCCTCCCCCACCCCCTGACTGGAGACGGCCCGATGTCCCAAGAGATCCCTGCGGACGAGTTCGACTACGTCGTGGTCGGTGGCGGCACGGCCGGCGCGGTCGTGGCGGCCCGGCTCAGCGAGGACCCCGCGGTCACCGTCTGCCTGCTGGAGGCCGGCCCGAGCGACGTCGACGACGACAACATCCTGCGGCTGGACCGCTGGATGGGCCTGCTGGAGTCCGGTTACGACTGGGACTATCCGGTCGAGCCGCAGGAGAACGGCAACAGCTTCATGCGGCACGCCCGCGCCAAGGTGCTCGGCGGCTGCTCCTCGCACAATTCCTGCATCGCCTTCTGGGCGCCCGCCGAGGACCTCGACGAATGGGCCGTGCTGGGCTGCACGGGCTGGCACTCCCGGGACACCTTCCCGCTCTTCACCCGCCTGGAGAGCAATGACGCACCCGGCGACCACCACGGCCGCACCGGCCCGGTCACCCTGCGCACCGTCCCGCCGCACGACCCCTGCGGGGTGGCCCTGCTGGAGGCGTGCGCGGCGTCCGGCATCCCCACCACCCCCTTCAACACCGGCCGGACCGTCGTCCGCGGCGCCAACTGGTTCCAGATCAACTGCCGCCCCGACGGCACCCGTTCCTCGTCCTCGGTGTCCTACCTCCACCCCGTCCTGGGCACCCGCCGCAACCTGGACGTCCGCACCGGGCTCCAGGCCAAGCGCCTGACCTTCGACCCGGACCGGCGCTGCACCGGCGTGGACTACCTGGCTCCCGACCTGATCCGCACCCACGGCGTACGCGCCCGCCGCGAGGTCATCGTCTCCTGCGGCGCCATCGACACCCCGAAGCTGCTGATGCTCTCCGGCATCGGCCCGGGCGACCACCTCCGCGACGTCGGCGTGGACGTCCTGCTCGACTCCCCCGGTGTCGGCGCGAACCTCCAGGACCACCCGGAGGGCGTGATCATGTGGGAGGCCAAGCAGCCGATGGTCACCTCGTCGACGCAGTGGTGGGAGATCGGCATCTTCGTCGACACCGAGCCGGGCCTGGACCGCCCGGACCTGATGTTCCACTACGGCTCCGTGCCGTTCGACCTGAACACCTACCGCCGCGGCTACCCCACCTCGGAGAACGCCTTCTGCCTCACCCCGAACGTCACCCGCGCCCGCTCCCTGGGCACCGTGCGCCTGCGCACCCGGGACTTCCGCGACAAGCCGAGGGTCGATCCGCGCTACTTCACCCACGAGCACGACGTCCGGGTGATGCTCCACGGCCTGCGGCTGGCCCGCGAGATCGTCGCCCAGGCCCCGATGGCCGACTGGGCCGGCCCGGAACTCGCACCGGGCCCCTCCGCCCGGTCCGACGAGGAACTGCTGGACTACGTCCGTGCCACCCACAACACCGTCTACCACCCCGCCTGCACGGTCCACATGGGCGCCCCCGACGACCCGGCCGCCCCGCTCGACCCGGAACTGCGGGTCAAGGGCGTCAGCGGTGTGCGGGTGGCCGACGGCTCGGTGATGCCGTTCCTGCCGGCCGTGAACCCGTGCATCACCACGATGATGATCGGCGAGAAATGCGCCGACCTGATCCGCGCCACATGACCGACCCCCGCGCCAGGCCCCCCGCGCGCACATCAAAGACCTACGAGGTGGGCTCCCTTCGCCGGCATTGTCCGGATCAGGTGCTTGGGGGTCGCCGTCCGGTCCGCATGACCTTTCAGCCTCTCAGCCCGACCTTCACTCACGTCCTCGGCGAGAACCGAAATCCTCGTTGCGAGGTCCGCTCCAATCGGACTCCCTCGCTCGCCCCGTAGGCCGGTCTTCAGGATACTCCCGGCCAAAGGGGATGGAATACCCCCGGAGCATGTTTTTCGGATAATTTCCGACATCTCCCGCGATCACCCCCGGCATGCCTCCCACACCTCCCAGACATGCAGAAAACCCCTGGTCAACCAGGGGTTTCCAGGGGTCCTCATATGGTGTCCGAGGGGGGACTTGAACCCCCACGCCCGATAAAGGGCACTAGCACCTCAAGCTAGCGCGTCTGCCATTCCGCCACCCGGACTAGGTGTGATCTTCGCGGGGCGTTTCCCGCGGCGACGTGGACAACCATATCAAGGTTTCGGAGTGCCTTGCGCTGCGCCTGGCTCTCCCCCCACGTACCCGTCTGTCCCTCCGTCGGGGTTGCTCGCCGTTGCGCTTTGCGGCGCCCCGCACGTACCCGTCTGTCCCGCCGCGGGGCTCGCTCGCCGTTGCGCGCTTGGCGGCGCCTCCCACGTACCTGGCCGTCCCGCCGCGGGTCGTCTCGCCGTTGCGCCTGGCGGCGGGCGTGGTGTTTTCGGGTGCGGTGCCGGCCCTCCAGACTTCGTCCTCCGGTCCAGCCCCTCCCGTTGGAGGGGGTTTCAGCTGAGTGGGGGCGGGCCTGGTCCGTTGCCTGCACGCGCGTGGGCATTGCGTACACCCCCACCGGCCTTTTCCTTCCCCCCAACGGGAGGGGACGGGCCGGAGGGGCCTTGTTCGTGGACGTAAAGCGCCAGCAGTCCACGAACAAGGCCCCGGAGGCCCGTCACCGCACCCACCACAAACCCAGCCCGCCGCAGGCGCAACGGCGGCCAAGCCCCGCGGCGGGACAGACAACTACGTGCGGGGGCGCCGCCAAGCGCAACGGCGAGACGACCCGCGGCGCCGCAGACGGGTACGTGGGAAGAAAGCCAAGGCTCAGCGGTGGTTCTGTTTGGCGATGGCCTTATGGTGGCGGACCACTTCGTCGATGATGAAGTTGAGGAACTTCTCCGCGAACGCCGGGTCCAGCCGGGCGTCCTCGGCCAGGCGGCGCAGGCGCTCGATCTGTGCCGCCTCGCGGGCCGGGTCGGCGGGCGGCAGGCTGTGCCGGGCCTTGAGTTCACCGACCTGCTGGGTGCACTTGAAGCGCTCGGCGAGCAGATGCACCAGCGCGGCGTCGAGGTTGTCGATGCTGCCGCGCAGATAGCGCAGTTGCTCACGGGCCGCCTGGTCGGCGACGGTGGCCGCTTCGCCGGCCGCCGGTGTCCCTTCGCTCATGTGCCTCTCGCCATCCGTGTCGTTCCGGTGCGTCGCTCGCTACTTCGCTGTGATCACCTGCACATTACCCGGCTGAGGGGTGGCTGCCGGGTGCGGTCTCGCGGATCGGACCACATAGGCCGTGGCCGGTCGCAGTCGCCGCCGGCGTCCGCCGCGGCGTCCCGGCGGCCTCGGATGCGAGGCCGGTCCGTACGTGCAGGACAATGAGATCGTGAAGCGCTTCGGCCACCAGCACATACCGAACCGGGACTGAGGACGACATGGGACGAGTCACGGAGCGACGCAAGGTCATCCGCATCCGGGACGGGGCGGTCTCCACCCGTCCGGACACGCTCGTCGCCGAGGAACCACTGGAGATCCGGCTGAACGGGAAGCCGCTGGCGATCACCATGCGCACCCCGGGTGACGACTTCGCGCTGGCGGCGGGGTTCCTGGTCAGCGAGGGGGTGCTGGGCGGCGCCGGTGATCTGCAGAACATCGTGTACTGCGCCGGTGCGACGGCGGACGGGGCGAATACGTACAACGTGGTGGACGTGAAGACCGCGCCGGGCGTGACGGTCCCCGACATCACCCTGGAGCGGAACGTCTACACGACCTCGTCCTGCGGGCTGTGCGGCAAGGCGAGCCTCGACGCGGTGCGTACGACGGCCCGCTGGCCGATCGATGACACCCCGCCGCTGCGGCTGGAGACGGAACTGCTGGCCGGCCTCCCGGACCGGTTGCGGGCGGCCCAGCGGGTCTTCGACCGGACCGGGGGGCTCCATGCGGCGGCCCTGTTCACCGAGGACGGCGAACTGCTCGACATACGGGAGGACGTGGGGCGGCACAACGCCGTCGACAAGCTGATCGGCCGCGCCCTGCAGAACGGGCAACTGCCGCTCTCCCGGACGGTGCTGCTGGTTTCGGGGCGGGCGTCGTTCGAGCTGGCGCAGAAGGCCGTGATGGCGGGGATCCCGGTCCTGGCCGCGGTCTCGGCCCCGTCGTCGCTGGCCGTGGACCTGGCGGCGGAGACGGGTCTGACCCTGGTGGGCTTTCTGCGCGGTGCGTCGATGAACGTGTACGCGGGTGAGCACCGCCTCGCCCTGCCCGCGACGGCCGCGACGAGCTGAGGCCGGGCGGCGGACCGCTTCCCGGGCGGCCGTCCGGGCCGGTCACTGTTCCGGCACGGCGATCCGGGTGAGCAGGGCGATCAGCTGGGCGCGTTCGTCGGGGGTCAGGGCCGCGGTGAGTTCCGCGTTGGCCTGGTCGCCGAGCTGCTGGGTGCGGCGGAGCCGCTGTTTGCCGGCCGGGGAGATCTCGATGGCGTTCTTGCGCCGGTCCTTGGGGTCGGGGGTGCGGGTGACCAGTTGGTCCTTCTGCAGGTCGTTGACGAGGGCGACCATGTCCTTGGGGTCGATGCCGACGGTCCGGCCGAGCTCCGCCTGGGAGACCGGGCCGAGCTCGTCGACCGCCGACAGGACGGCGTGGTGCATCATCCGCATGCCCTCGGTGGCGAGGGCTTCGGCGACCAGTCGGTGGCCGCGGGCCGCGGCGCGGCCCAGCAGCCAGCTGGGGAGGGCACGGATACGGCTGGGGGCGTAGGGGGTGTCGTCGTTGGACATGGGACCACCGTAGCCAATTTCATGGGGAGCACCAACGAAAAACCATTGGCAGACCCAATGGTTTGTGGTTATCGTTGGGGCACCCAATGAAACCGGCCGGCACTCGTCGGCCGACTCTTCCCGGAGGTGCCGGCCCATGCGCCGAGTCCGATTCCATTCCTACGGCGGTCCCGAGGTCCTGCGCGTCGAGGAGGCCGAGGCGCCGGTGCCCGGTCCCGGTGAACTCCTGGTCCGCACCGAGGCGATCGGCGTCACCCTGCCGTCCGTGCGGCGGGTCCGCGGCGACGGCAAGGGCGGCGGCGATCCGCTTCCTTCGATGCCCGGCGGGGAGATCGCCGGCGAGGTCGTCGCGCTCGGCCCGGACGTCACCGGCTTCGCCGTCGGCGACCGCGTCACCTCGCTCACCCTCACCGGCTCGTACACCGAACTCGCCCTGGCGCCCGCCTTCCTGGCGAGCCGGATACCGGACGGGGCGAGCGCGGTGGACGCCGTGGCGCTGGTGCGCAGCGGGCACGTCGCGCTCGCCGCGCTCAGCACCGGGGACCCGCGGGGCGCCGAGTCGGTGCTGATCACCGGCGCGGCCAGCGGCACCGGGCACCTCGCCGTCCAACTGGCCAAGTTGCAGGGCGTGCCGCGGGTGGTGGCCGCCGTGAGCTCGGCCGCCAAGGCGGAGTTCCTGTACGGCCTGGGCGCCGACGAGGTGGTGACGTACGACCAGGAGTCCTGGGGCGAGCCGGTCGACGTGGTGCTGGACGGGGTGGGCGGAGAGGTGCTGCCGCGGGCACTGGCCGCGGTGGCCGAGGGCGGCCGGCTGGTCTTCTTCAACTCCGGTGGCGGGACCATCCCGGCGTACGAGCTGCTGGCCGGTTCGAAGACCGTCATCGGGCTGACCATGCGCCGGTTCGCCGCCGTCCACCCGGAGCGGTACGAACGCCACCGCGAACAGCTGTGGGAACTGGCCGGTTCCGGGCGGCTGCGGGTGGCGGTCCATGCCGAACTCCCGCTGGCGGACGCCGCGAAGGCGCACGAGATCATCGAGGGGCGGACCAACCTCGGCAAGGTCGTACTGCGGCCGTGAGCGCCGGCGACCGGCCACCGGCCGCCGGCGACATCGCAGGGCTGGGAAGGCGGGAGAAATACGGCTTGGGAGGGCGGGGCAGGTGCGGCCGGGCGGGTGAATTCCGGTTGGGGCACGGAGAACCGTCGCACCTCCTTGTCGCGGTCCGCACGCGGCAGTAGCTTCCGTCAGGGATGCACATAGGACGTGGGATGTCCTGATGACCCGACCGCCGATCCCTCGAAGGGCAGGCCGGACCATGACGTCAGTTCTCCGCGCACACCCCAGCCCCCGTCGCAGATCCAGGCGCCGCCGCGCCGCCCTCCTGCTCTCCGCGGTGACCGCCGCAGCCCTCACCCTCCTGCCGAACTCCCCCGCCCAGGCGGCACCCGACGCGGCGCCGGGCGCGTCCGGCGCCGCCGCGGCGGCACCGCCGGCCGGCGGCTTCGAGCAGCAGGTCCTCTTCAAGGCCGCCCGGGAACAGGGCTACTTCTGCTTCCGGATACCGGCCGTGGTCAGGTCCACCCACGGCACCCTGCTCGCCTTCGCCGAGGGCCGGCGGCACGACTGCGGCGACTCCGGCGACATCGACCTGGTCCTCAAACGCTCCACCGACGGCGGCCGCACCTGGGGTCCGCTCCAGGTCGTCAATCGCGGCGACGGCGACACCCACGGCAACCCGGCGCCCGTCGTGGACCGCCGTACCGGCCGCATCGTGCTGGCCGAGACGTACAACAAGGGCCGGACGGACGGCCTCAGCTGCGACGTGCCCTGTGACCGCACCCCGCACCTCCAGTACAGCGACGACGACGGGGACACCTGGTCCGCGCCCCGTGATCTGACGTCCGACATCCGGCCCGCGCGGTGGAATTCCTGGTACGCCACCGGCCCGGTGCACGGCATCCAGCTCACCCGCGGGCGGCACGCGGGCCGGCTGGTCTTCGGCATCAACGCCGAGAGCTACGCGGGCGATCGGGTCACCGCCAACCACGCCGCCCTGGTCCACAGCGACGACGACGGGGACACCTGGAAGGTCGGCGCGCTCGACACCTGGCCGATCGCCGCGAACGGGCTCTTCCGCCAGAAGCCCTCGGAGATGACGCTGCTGGAACGCGCCGACGGTGCGATCTACGTCAACGGCCGCGAACAGGACGGCACCGACCTGGGACATCGGACGTGGGCGGTCAGCCGCGACGGCGGCGGCTCCTTCACCGCCCCGTTCCGCGCCCTCCCCGACCTCTACACGCCGATGGTGCAGGCCGCCGCGCTGCGCCTGCCGCACTCGTCCGCCGCCGGCGGCCGCAGCCGCACCCTCTTCGCCGCGCCCGCCGACCCCGACCGCCGCCGGACCATGACCATCCGCTCCTCCTGGGACGAGGGCCGCACCTGGGAGGGCGCCGACCGGGGCGCCCGGGTCACCACCGACTGGTCCGGCTACTCGGACCTGGTCGCCATCTCCCCCGACGTCACCGGCCTGATGTACGAGGGCGGCCGGGCCGACGCCCGGGACGAGATCCGCTTCGTCCGCTTCACCGAGGAGTGGCTCGGCCCGCGCCGCGGCCCCGACCCCACGACCCGCGACACCGCCCCCGGCGCCCGGCCCGCGCTCGTCCTCGGCGGTCCGCGCCGCACCGACGGCCGGTTCGGCGGGGCGCTCGACTTCGACGGCAAGGACGACGCCGTACGCCTCCCGTTCCGCACCTCCCTCCCGCTGGGCACACAGGACTTCACCTGCAGCCTGTGGTTCCGTTACGAGGCCAGGACCGGGGAGCAGCCGCTGCTGTGGATGGGCGGGGTGGGCACCAGGGCACCGCAGGTCGCGCTGGAGGGCGATCCGGTGCACGGCAGGATCGTCGCCCGGCTCACCGCGGTCGACGGCGCCGAGCCGGCCGCCACCGCCCAGGCCGTCACCAACGGCGCCTACAACGACGGCGACTGGCACCATCTGGCGCTGCGCCGCACCGGGGGCCGGCTGCTGCTCACCGTCGACGGCACCGAGACCACCGTCGTCCCCGACGTTCCGGGGTCGGTCAGCCGCGGTTCGGTCTTCGGCGTCCACCTCGGGCAGAAGCCGGACGCCCGCGCGCAGTTCACCGGCGCGCTGGACGAGGTGCGGGTCTACCGCCGGGCGCTGACCGACGCGGAGCTGTCCGGCGTCCGCGCGGACGACGCCCCCGTGAGCGCGCCGCTGGTGCTGGGACTGTCGTTGGACCGGGTGGGCGGCCCGGGCAGGTAACTCCCGCCGCCGGCCGCCGCGGCGGGATCGTCGCCCTCCCGCCGCGGCTCCGGTGCCGCCGCCGCGTCCGCGCCCCACCGCCGGGCCAGCACGGCACACACCATCAGCTGCATCTGGTGGAAGAGCATCAGCGGCAGCACCGCCAGGCCGGCCTGGGCACCGAACAGCACGCTGGCCATCGGCAGCCCGGCCGCCAGGCTCTTCTTGGACCCGGCGAAGGTGATCGCGATGCGGTCCGCGCGGTCGAAGCCGAGCCGGCGCGCCCCGTACGACGTCCCGGTCAGCATCACCGCGAGCAGTACGGCCTCCACGCCCAGCAGGCACAGCAGCCGCAGCGGCGAGACCTGGTGCCAGATGCCCTGGACCATCCCGGCGCTGAAGGCGCTGTAGACGACGAGCAGTATCGAGCCGCGGTCCACCTTGCCGAGGGCCTTCTTGTGGCGGGTGAGGAACGGCCCGATCCAGCGGCGCAGGAATTGCCCGGCCAGGAACGGGAGCAGCAGCTGGCAGACGATCGGGACCAGCAAGCCGGCCGAGAACCCGCCGCCGCTGCCGGGCAGCACCAGCCCGGCGAGCAGCGGGGTGACGACGATGCCGACGAGGCTGGAGAAGGAGCCGGCGCAGATCGCGGCCGCGACGTTGCCGCGGGCGAGGGAGGTGAAGGCGATCGACGACTGGACCGTCGAGGGCACCAGGCACAGGAACAGCAGCCCGGTGTGGAGGGCGGGCTGCAGGACGTACGGGACGAGCCCGCGGGTGGCCAGGCCGAGCACCGGGAAGACGGCGAAGGTGCAGGCCAGGACGGTCAGGTGGAGCCGCCAGTGGCGCAGGCCGGCCATCGCCTCGCGGGTGGAGAGCCGGGCGCCGTAGAGGAAGAAGAGCAGCGCGACGGCGGTCGTGGAGGCGCCGTCGGCGACCGTGGCGGCCGGTCCGCGGGCGGGCAGCAGTGCGGCCAGCGCGACGGTGCCGACCAGCGCCAGGATGTAGCCGTCCACGGGGAGCCAGGAGGGCGGCTTGGGCAAGGAGTGGCGCATCGTCTCTCTTCGGTGGTCCGGCGGCCCGGCGGGCGGTACGGGGGCAGGGCGGGGGGCGGTGCGCTGTCCAGGGTGCCGGGCCGGGCGGCGATCGGGAAGCCCTCTTACCGTGGTCACTGTCATCATGGATCGCGATGGCCCGGTGATGCAGCGGGATGGATCGCGATGGTTCGGGAGGGATCGCGGTGACTCTCGCGAGGGCCGGGCCCGTGATCGTCGGCGTCGGCCACCCCGCACCCCTGGAGGTGTCATGTTCGAGCCCGTGCAGCTGCGCACCTTCCTGGCCGTGGCGCAGACGCTCAGCTTCACGCAGGCCGCGCAGCGGCTCGGGCTGCGGCAGTCCACCGCGAGCCAGCACGTGCGGAAGCTGGAGGAGGCGGCCGGGCGGCGGTTGTTCGTCCGGGACACCCATGGTGTGGAGCTGACCGAGGACGGCGAGGCGATGCTCGGCTTCGCGCGCACGATCCTGGAGGCGAACGAGCGGGCCGCGAGCTTCTTCGCGGGGACCCGGCTGCGCGGCCGGCTGCGGTTCGGGGCGTCGGAGGACTTCGTGCTGACCAGGCTGCCGGAGATCCTCGAAGGGTTCCGGCGGGACCACCCCGAGGTCGATCTGGAGCTGACCGTGGAGCTGTCGGGCACGCTGCACGAGCTGCTGGCGGCCGGGCGGCTGGATCTCGTGCTCGCCAAGCGGCGTCCGGAGGAGACCCGCGGCCGGCTGGTGTGGCGCGACCGGCTGGTGTGGGTGGGCGCCGAGCGGCTGCGGCTGGATCCGCAGCGGCCGGTTCCGCTGGTGGTCTTCCCGCCGCCCGCGGTCACCCGGGCCCGGGCGCTGGAGGCGCTGGAGCGGCAGGGTCGGGAGTGGCGGATCGCCTGCACCAGCGGAAGCCTCAACGGACTGATCGCCGCAACCCGGGCAGGTCTGGGCGTTATGGCGCATACCAAGGGCATGATCCCGCCAGGTCTGGTTCAGATTCCGCCACGCTCGGGTCTGCCGGAACTGGGCGGCGTGGATTTCGCTCTTCTCCATGGGCGGCGCGATCGCGCGGCCCGGGGCCCGGCGGAGGCGCTGGCCGAGGCGATCCTGGCCGGCGGCGACCGGCTGCAGCTTCCGTAGCGGGCGTGACCACGGATGTTCCGCGAACAGAGCGTGTGATCCGGTGTCAGGTGCAGAGATTTGGTGCAGATATGGTCCCGGCGTCGTGATCGTCCGGCGTTGAACAGCCCGGATCGTGTCCCTGCTTCTCCGAAGTCATCCGTTTTCTCCTCTTGGCGCGTTCCCGCGGGGACGTCTTCGCGCCGTGCTGGGCACCTGCCGGACGACGCCCCCGTGGGGTACGGTCGCGGCCTTGTGAGCAACACCACGAGGAGCTAGGTCATTGCGCGAGTTCACCGTCCCCCCTCTGGCGACCGCGCCCCGGGTCGGCGGGCTGGCGGATGCCGTGTACGACAACGCCGAGGCCGATCCCGGGCGCGTCGCGCTGGCCCGCAAGGACGACGCGGGGAACTGGCAGGACGTCACCGCCGCCCAGTTCCGGGACGAGGTGATCGCGCTGGCCAAGGGCCTGCTCGCGCAGGGCGTCCGGTTCGGCGACCGGGTCGGCATCATGTCCCGTACGCGCTATGAGTGGACCCTGTTCGACTTCGCGCTGTGGTCGATCGGCGTCCAGTCCGTCCCGCTGTATCCGACGTCCTCCGCCGAGCAGGTCTTCTGGATGCTGCACAACGCGGGCGTCTCGGCGTGCCTGGTGGAGCACGAGGACCACGCGATGACCGTCGGCTCGGTCGTCGACCGGCTTCCGCACCTGCGCAAGCTGTGGCAGCTGGACGCCGACCCGGTGGCCGAGCTGACCGCGGCCGGTGCGCACATCGACGACGACGTGGTGCACCGCCACCGGATGGCGGTCACCCCGGACGCCACCGCGACGCTCATCTACACCTCGGGCACCACCGGCCGGCCCAAGGGCTGTGTGATCACCCACGCCAATTTCATGGCCGAGTCCGACAACATCGTCATGCGCTACGAGACGGTCTTCACCTCGAAACCCAACGACGAGGCGGCGACCCTGCTGTTCCTGCCGCTGGCGCACGTCTTCGGGCGGATGGTGCAGGTCGCCGCGGTCCGCGGCCGGGTCAAGCTGGGCCACCAGCCGGAGCTGGCGGCCCGGGCGCTCCTGCCCGACCTGCAGACCTTCCGGCCGACGTTCATCCTGGCGGTGCCGTACATCTTCGAGAAGGTCTTCGCCGCGGCCCGGCGGAAGGCCGAGGCGGAGGGCAAGGTCGGCCCGTTCGACAAGGCCGTGGAGATCGCGGTCCGTTACGCCGAGGCGCAGGAGAACAAGGCGTTCGGCACCGGCTCGGGCCCCAGCGCCTCCCTCCGGATGCAGCACCAGCTCTTCGACAAGCTGGTCTACAGCAAGGTCCGTACGGCGATGGGCGGCCGGGTGCGGCACGCGATGTCCGGCGGCTCGGCGATGGGGCGCCGGCTGGGGCTGTTCTTCGCCGGTGCCGGGGTGCGGATCTTCGAGGGCTACGGCCTGACCGAGAGCACCGCCGCGGCCACCGCCAACCCGCCCGAGCGGACCCGCTTCGGCACCGTCGGCACGCCCGTCCCCGGCACGACCGTGCACATCGCGGAGGACGGCGAGATCTGGCTGTACGGCGGTCAGGTCTTCCAGGGCTACCACAACGACCCCAAGGCGACCGACGCGGTGCTGCACGACGGCTGGTTCGCCACCGGTGACCTGGGCGCCCTCGACGAGGACGGCTATCTGACGATCACCGGGCGGAAGAAGGAGGTGCTGGTCACCTCCGGTGGCAAGACGGTCTCGCCGGTGTCCCTGGAGGAGCGGGTGCGGGCGCATCCGCTGGTCGCCCAGTGCATCGTCGTCGGCAACGACCGGCCGTTCATCGCCGCGCTGGTCACCCTCGACCCGGAGGCCGTCGCGCACTGGCTGGCCATGCGCGGCAAGCCGGAGATGCCGCCGTCGGACCTGGTGCGCGACCCGGACCTGGAGACCGAGATCCGGCGCGCCGTGGTGGCCGCCAACACGCTGGTCTCGCAGGCCGAGTCGATCCGTACGTTCCGGATACTGGCCCACCAGTTCACCGAGGAGCACGGGCTGCTGACGCCGTCACTGAAGCTCAAGCGCAAGGCGATCGAGACGGCGTACTCGGTCGAGGTGGACGCGCTGTACAAGGGGTGAGGCGTCCCCGGGCCGGGGATCCGGGCCCGGCAGGGCGGTGGCCGGGATCCCCCGTGCGGCGGAGCCGGATCGGTCCCGGGCACGAGGATCCCGGGCCGGCGGCGCAGCAGACTCCGCTGCATGCACTCTCGCCGTCTCACCGTCCTCGGCCGGATCGCGGTCGTCGCCTGCCTGCCCTATCTGGCGCTCAAACTGCTGTGGGTGCTGGGCTTCGACGTCGGTGTGGTCGACACCCACCGCATCGGCCGCGCCGCCTGGTTGGCGGCCAACCTCTTCACCTTCCTGCTCGACGCGGTCGCGGCGGCGGTGGCGCACGCCCTGACCCGCCCGGGCGGCCGGCGCGCCCCCGCCTGGCTGCTGGCCTTCCCGCTGTGGATGGCCTCCGGGCTGCTGGTGCCGCTGGTCACGGGCGTGGTGGGCGGCAGCGTCGCGGGTCTCCTGACGGGCCGGCCCAACCCGATGGCGGCCGGGGACTTCCTCGAGCCCTGGGTCTGCGCGGTGGTCTACGGCGGCTTCCTCGTGGAGGGCGTGACCCTGCTCGGCGCCTTCGCGGTGTACGCGCACCAGCGGTGGGGCGGCCTGCTGCGGCGCCCGGTGGACGCGCTGCCGGACACCGGCAGCCGGGCGCTGCAGCGGAGCTTCCTGGTGCCGGCGGCGGTGCTGCTCGCCGTACTGGGCGGTGTGCAGGTGCTGTGGGGCGCGGGCTCGACGCTCGGGGTGCCGGCGGGTGACGCGGCCGGGCGTACGGTGCTGAGCGCCGCGTCGGACTGGTCGCAGGGTCTGCTCTCGCTCGCCGGCGCGGCCGGGCTGCTGCTCCTGGTCCTTCCGCGGCTCCGGCCCCGGCTGCGGGTGCGGGTGCCGCTCGCCCTGGCATGGACGGGGGGTGCCACGGCGTTCGCCTGCGGCGGCTGTCTGTGGCTCGGCCGGGCGGTGGCCGACGGCCTCTCCCCCGGCGCGCCGGCGGTCTCCGGCGGGCTGCCCGGCCTGGTGGGCGCGCTGGAACTGTTCGCCGGGGTGGTGGTGCTGTGCGCGGGCGGCTTCACCCTCGGCGAACTCACCGCCGGCGTGCGCGGGAATGTGCCGGGGCGGATGATCGTTGAACGATCCGGAACACGAACGTCGACGTAAGGACCGATCCCCCCGTGAGCAAGGTTCCGTCCATCACGCTCAACAACGGCATCGCCATGCCGCAGCTCGGCTACGGCGTCTGGCAGGTCGAGGACGACCAGGCGTTCACCGCCGTCGGACAGGCCCTGGCCGCCGGCTACCGCAGCATCGACACCGCGGCGGCGTACGGCAACGAAGAGGGCACGGGCAAGGCGCTCGCCGCCTCGGGCATCCCCCGGGAAGAGCTGTTCGTCACGACCAAGCTGTGGAACTCCGCCCATGGCTACGACGCGGCGCTCCGCGCCTTCGACGCCTCGCTGACCAAGCTCGGCCTGGAGTACGTGGACCTCTACCTCATCCACTGGCCGGTCCCCTCCAAGGGCCTCTCCACCGAGACCTACAAGGCGCTCGAGAAGATCCTCGCCGACGGCCGCGCCAAGGCCATCGGCGTCTCGAACTTCCTCCCCGAGCACCTGCAGCGGCTGCTGGGCGAGACCTCCGTCGTCCCGGCCGTCAACCAGATCGAGCTGCACCCGCACCTCCAGCAGGAGGAGTCCCGCGCCTTCCACGCCCGGCACGGCATCGCGACCGAGGCCTGGTCGCCGCTCGGCCAGGGCCGGGGCCTCCTCGACGACCCGACGATCGGCCGGATCGCCGCCAAGCACGGCAGGACGCCCGCCCAGGTGGTGCTGCGCTGGCACCTCCAGATCGGCAATATCGCCATCCCGAAGTCCGTCACCCCCTCGCGGATCGTCGAGAACATCGACGTGTTCGGCTTCGAGCTGGACGGTGACGACCTCGCGGTGCTGGCCGGCCTGGACACCGGCAGCCGCCTCGGCCCGGACCCGGCCACGTTCGACATGGCCTGAGTCCCGCGCGCCCGGCGCCGCCCGGACCGCCGGGCGGCGCCGTGCCATGGGCGGTCCGGCCCGAGTGGCGGGGTCGGCGGACGGCAGGAAGTGTGGAGGGTGGAGCGTGCGGCGTCCCCGGGCGTGCCCGGCGAGCGGTTCGCGCGGCCCGGCCCGCCCCTGTCCCCGGCCCGCCCCTTCCCCGAGGAGGCCACGATGCCCGACGTCACCTCTCCCTATCAGCCCGGGACCCCCTGCTGGGTCGACCTCGCGGCCCCCGACCAGCAGGCCGCCATCGATTTCTATGCGAGCGTCTTCGGCTGGACCGGTGAGATCGGGCCCCCGGAGACCGGCGGTTACGCGGTGTGCCGACTGAAGGGCAGGCCGGTGGCCGGCATCATGGCCGCGCTCTCGATGGCCAACCAGCCCCCGCCGCCCACGGTGTGGACCACCTATCTCGCCGCCGACGACGCGGACACCGCCTCGGAGGCGGTCAGCAAGGCCGGCGGCACGATCCTGATGCCCGTCACGGACGTGATGTCGCTCGGCCGGATGTGCATCGCGGCCGACCCGACGGGGGCGGTGTTCGGCGTCTGGCAGGCCGTCGACTTCCCCGGCGCGGGCATCGTCAACGAGCACGGCGCGCTGATCTGGAACGAGCTCAACACCACCGACCGTTCCGCCGCGGCCGCCTTCTACCAGGCCGCACTGGGCATCGAGAACGTCCCCCTGCAAGGCGCCGACAACTACTACGCGCTCAAGGTGAAGGACCGTGCCGTGGGCGGTATGCAGCCGATGTCCGAGCAGATGGCGCCCGACACGCCCTCGCACTGGCTGCCGTACTTCTCGGTGGCGGACACCGACCGGACGGTGGAGAAGGTGACCGCGGCCGGCGGCGCGGCGCTCCAGCAGCCGTTCGACATGATGGCCGGCCGGATGGCCGTGGTGACGGACCCGCAGGGCGCCACCTTCGCCGTGATCACGCCGAACCCGCTGAACCAGGGCTGACGGTCCGAAACCGGAGGACCGCGGCCGGGCCGTCGGGCGGCGACCGCGCGGCCTTGCCGGGCCGGCAACCCCGAAGTCCGCAGCGCACGGCGGTGCTCGTAGGGTCGGGGCGTGGCAACTCCGGGATGGATGCCGCCGACGGACACCGAGCGGCGGCTGTACGAAGCGACGGCGCGTGGTGACGGGGACGGACAGGTCGCCGCGATCGCCGGTGAGGACCTGTATCTGGCGGCCCCGCAGCAGGGCCAGGACCCGCTGCCCGTCTACGACGACCCGGCGGTGGGCGGGACGTGCATCCCCGTCCTGACCCGCGGCATGCTGCCGCCGTGGCAGCCGCAGCAGTACTTCGACCGGGTGTCGCTGGAGGAGCTGGCGCAGGACTGGCCGAACGACAAGTGGCGGCTGGCGGTCAACCCCGGCACGCCGTGCGCCGCGTACCTGGCCGCCACGCCCGCCCACCGGGCCGGCTGGCTGCGGGTCCGCGCCCAGGTCGGGGTGCGGCCGGGCGGGCTGCTCGTCACGCACTTCGGCGGTCCGCTGCACGGGCCGGTGGCGCAGGGGCTGGCGTGCGGCGCGCCGCTGGCGGTGCATCACAGCGTGCCCTGGAACGAGCTGGGGACGGCGTTCCTCGACCCCGCGACGGACGCCGACACGCTGCGCGAGCAGTGGTCGGTGACCGATCCGGTGGGCTGGCAGCAGCGCCTGGAGCAGTTGCTGGCGGGCCGGTTCGCGCCGGCGGACGCCGAGTCGGCGCTGCGCGCCCGGGCGGACCGGCGCACCGGGGACACAGGCGGGAACGGGTCACCGGAGGCGGCGGACGCGGCGCCGGCCACCGCTGACGTGGCGCCCCACCCGCCCCACCTGCCCGAGCTGGTGACCCGGTACGAGGAGCGGTTCCGCGCGGACGGGCTGCTGCCGGCCGGCGGTGCGGTGCTGTCCGTGGTGGCGCTGGACCTCGCCCATGCCGTGGCCCTGGTCCGGTGGGGCCTGGGCGCCCGGCTGTGCGCGCCGCCGCAGGCCGCACAGGCGGTCCAGCGCGCCGGGGCACGGGCCGCGGAGGTGTACGGCTCGTGGGAGGAGTTCGCCGCGGGGTACGCCCTGGGCCGGGTGCTGGCCTTCGACAACGGCTGGTTCGGTGCCGCGTACGCGGAGACGGTGCATCTGCACCGGGTGCTCACCCAGGATCCGTCCTCGCCGTGGCGGGGCCTGCCGTTCGCCTGATCCCACCGCGGTCCCGTGTAGAGAGGGGCCATGGATGTGGCGATCTGTCTGTTCAGTTCCGATCTGCGGGTGCACGACCAGCCGGTGCTGCGGGCCGCGTTGCGTGCCGCGGCGCGGGTGGTGCCGCTGTTCGTGGTCGATACCGGCATCGCACGGGCCGGGTTCACGGTGCCCAACCGGGCCGCTTTCCTGGCCGGGGCGCTGGCGGACCTCGATGCGCAGCTGCGCGAACGGGGCGGCCGGCTGGTCCTCCGTACGGGCGATGTGGTGGCCGAGACCTGCCGGGTCGCGGCGGAGGCCGGGGCGGGCGAGGTGCATCTCGCGGCCGGGGTGAGCGGCTACGCGCAGCGCAGGGAGCGGCGGCTGGCCGCGGCGCTGGCCGGGGACGGGCGGGCGCTGGTCGTCCACGACGCGGTGATCACCGCCGTACCGCCGGGTGCGGTGCTGCCCGCCGGGCCGGGCCGGGACCACGTCGCGGTCTTCACCCCGTACTTCCGGCGCTGGCGGGCCGAGAAGCTGCGGGCGGTGCTGCCGGCACCGCGGTCGGTGCCGGTGCCGGACGGGGTGCGGTCCGGGGCGGTGCCGTCGGCGGCGGAGCTGTGCCCGGGCGGCCGGCCGTCGCCGGGGCTCCCGGAGGGCGGCGAGCGGGCCGGCCGCCGCCGGTTCGCGTCCTGGCAGCGGTCCGGTCTCGCCGCTTACGAGGAGCGGCGGGACGACCTCGCGGGCGATGCCACCTCGCGGCTGTCGCCGTATCTGCACTTCGGCTGTCTCTCGCCGGTGGAGCTGGTGCACCAGGCGTCCGGGCGTGCCGGGGCCGGGCCTGAGTCCTTCGTACGGCAGCTGGCCTGGCGGGACTTCCACCACCAGGTACTGGCCGCCCGTCCGGACGCGGCGGCCGCCGACTACCGTTCCCGGGGCGACCGGTGGCGGCGGGCGGACGCGGAGGTGGCGGCCTGGAAGGCCGGCCTGACCGGGTTCCCGGTGATCGACGCGGCGATGCGGCAGTTGCGGCACGAGGGATGGATGCACAACCGGGCCCGCATGCTGGTGGCCGGCTTCCTCACCAAGACGCTGTACGTGGACTGGCGGGTGGGCGCCCGGCACTTCCTGGACCTGCTGGTGGACGGCGACGTGGCCAACAACCAGCTGAACTGGCAGTGGATGGCGGGGACCGGGACCGACACCCGGCCCAACCGGGTGCTCAATCCGCTCGTACAGGCCGGACGGTTCGACCCGGAGGGTGAATATGTGCGGCGTTGGGTCCCGGAGCTGGCGGGCCTCGCCGGGCCCTCGGTGCACCGGCCGTGGCGGCTGAGCGGGCCCGAGCGCGCCGCCTTGGACTACCCGGAGCCGCTGGTGGACCTGGCGGACGCGGCACTGCGGTTCCGGCGCGCACGCGGGCAGGAGTAGCGGTACGGGCGGGAACGTCGCCGGGCCACCGCACCGCGGGCGGTGCTCACCGTGTCGTGGGCGGTCCCGCCGCCGGGGGATGATGCAGGACGTACCGACGGAGAGGACGGATGACGACATGGGCGACACCGGGACGCGTCGCGGGATGGACCGGACATTGCTGGACCGGGCCCTGGGGGCGGCCGGGCCGCGGCAGCCGGCCACCCGTCCCACCTGGGCCCAGTGCCGCACCGCACTGCGCCGGACACCGCTGTCGGTCTGGCACGACGACGTCACGGACTGGGCGGCGAGCCTGACGTACTACTCGGTGCTGGCGCTGCTGCCGTCGCTGATCGTCACGGTGTCCCTGATCGGCCTGGCCGATCCGGCGGCCACCGAGCAGCTCGTCGAGCAGATCAGTTCGCTGGCGCCGGCCGGGTCGGGCGGGACGGTGCACCGCGCACTGGCCACCATGGCGCAGCAGCGCACCGCGGCGTGGGTGGTGGTGGGCGGTGCGATGGTCAGTGCGCTGTGGTCGTCGTGCAGCTACCTGGCGGTGTTCCGCCGGGCGCTGCATGCCATGCACCGGACGAAGGACGACCGGCCGCCGTGGCGCAAGGCGCCGCGGATCCTGGCCACCGCGCTGCTGCTGATGGCGCTGCTGATCAGCAGTGCGGTGGCGCTGCTGGTGAGCGGGCCGATCGCGGCCTGGGCGGGCCGGGCGCTCGGGCTGGGCGATGCCGGTGAGGCCACCTGGAACGTGCTGAAGTGGCCGCTGCTGCTGATCCTGGCGGCCGTGCTGGCCATGGTGCTGTTCCGGTCCGGGCCGCCGAGTTCGCGCGGGGTGCGGCGGGCGGCGCCCGGCGGGGTGGTCGCGGTGCTGCTGTGGCTGGTGTCGTCCGCGGGCTTCGCCGTCTACGTCGACTGCGTGGGCACCTTCAACCGGCTCTACGGCTCGCTGGCGGGGCCGGTGGTGTTCCTGATCTGGCTGTGGTTCTCGCACCTGTCGCTGCTGTCGGGCGCGCAGTTCAACGTGGAGCTGGCCCGGGCGGGCCGGGTGGTGAAGCCGCGCTCGGGCGACTGAGCGCGGCCCGCCCGGCGGGGCGGGCGGGTGCCCGCACCGGTCAGTGCGCGCCGTGCGCCCCGGCGATCTCCTCGATGCGGCGGGCCAGTCCGAAGTCGAGGCCGGTGACCTTGCCGCCGATGCTGTGGGTGTTCACCGCGACGGTCAGCCGGTTGTAGCCCAGCGTCAGATCGGCGTGGTGGTCCAACTCCTCCTGGATGCGGGCGATGTGCACGACCATCACGGCCGCCGGGAGGTGTCCTTCGAAGTGGTAGCTGCGGCGCAGCCGGTCGTCCTCGACGGACCAGCCCGGCAGCTCCGCGAGCCGCTCCTCGATCTCCTTCTCACCGAGCGGTTCCACCTGGGCGCCCATCGCGTTCCCCTCTCACCGGTGTCGTCCTGCCGCCGCCTCGCGCGGTGACGGTCCGTCAGAGGTGTCCCTCGACGGTTCCTGACAATTCGATCGTACGTCGGGCCGCCGATCGATTACCGTCATCGCCATGACGACTGTTGCGGCGCCGGCCCCGCCGGAGACGAGCACAGGGGTGGGCGCGCTGCTGCGCGAGTGGCGTGACCGGCGCCGGATCAGCCAGCTGGAGCTGGCGCTGCGCGCCGACTCCTCCGCCCGGCACATCAGCTTCATCGAGACCGGCCGCTCCCGCCCGAGCCAGGAGATGGTGCTCCGCCTGGCCGAACACCTCGACGTACCCGTACGGGAGCGCAACGCGCTGCTGATCGCCGCCGGCTACGCCCCCACCTTCCCCGAGACCCCGCTGGACGACCCCGCCATGGATGCCCTGCGCTCCGGTCTGGAACGGCTGCTGACCGGCTACGAGCCGTTCCCGGCGCTGGTGGTCGACGGGCTCTACACCGTCCAGGCGGCGAACCGCGGCATCACCATGCTGCTGTCGGACGTCGACCCGGCCCTCCTCACACCGCCGCTGAACGCCATGCGGATCACCCTGCACCCGGGGGGCCTGGCACCCCGCATCCGCAACTTCCTGGAATGGCGCGAGCATCTGCTCGGCCAGATGGAGCGCCAGCTGGCCCTGATGCGGTCCGCGCCGCTGCGTGCGCTCTACGAGGAGGTGAGCGGCTATCCGCTGCCCCCGGGCGGCCGTGAGCGGGCGTCCTTCGGCGGTCATGCACCGTTCGCCCTGCCGATGATGATCGAGCACGACGGCCGGGTGCTGTCCTTCATCTCGACCATCGCCACGTTCAACACCCCGATGGATGTGACCGTTTCCGAACTCGCGGTGGAGACCTTCCTCCCCGCCGACCCGGAAACGGTCACCTATCTGCGCGAGCAGGCCGGATAGCGGCCCGCCCGTCACATGGCGGGCACCCGGTCCAGGAACCCCACCACGGTGCGGATCCGACCGTCGTCGGCCAGTCGCGCCACGTCGAAGCCGGCGACCGGCGCCGTGCCGTCCGGCGCCACCAGCTCCCAGCCGAACCGCACCACGTCGTGGTGCCCGTCCACGTCCCCCAGCTGCCGGAAAACGAACCCCGGGAACTGCGCGTGGGCCCCGGTGATCACCGCCGCCAGCCCGTCGTGGCCGGCCACGTCGGCCAGCGGGTCGGTGTAGGTGGCCTGCCCGTCGAAGGCCGCGGCGACGGCCTTCCCGAGCGCCTCCTCCTCGGTCGCGTTCCACGCCTCGAAGTACCGTGCCACCGCGTCCGCGTACCGCTGCTGCTCCGTCATGATCTGCTCCTCGTCACGTCCGAAACCACTGGGAATTCCGGTTCACGGGCCGGAGTGCGCCGGCCCGTGAACCGATGCCCTCAGCTTGCCGGGCGGCGCGGCCGGGGTCGATGACGTCGGAGGTAATGGCCCTCGTCAGCGGGGGTGCGGGACGCGCAGCGGCTGCCACCAGCCGGGGTTGTCGCGGTACCAGGCGACGGTGCGCAGCAGTCCGGTGCGGAACGGCACCTCGGGGGCGTAGCCCAGCGCGCGCAGCTTGCGGTCGTCGAGGGCGTAGCGGCGGTCGTGGCCGGGCCGGTCGGCGACGTGGCGGATCCGGTCCGGGCCGGCGCCGCAGGCGTCCAGCAGCAGCTTGGTCAGGTGCAGATTGGTCAGTTCCTCGCCGCCGCCTATGTGGTAGACCTCGCCGGGGCGGCCCCGTTCCAGTACGAGGTGGATGCCGCGGCAGTGGTCGTCGACGTGCAGCCAGTCGCGGACGTGCCGGCCGTCGCCGTAGAGCGGCACGGTCCCGCCGGACAGCAGGGAGGTCACGAACAGCGGGATGACCTTCTCCGGGTACTGGTACGGCCCGTAGTTGTTGCTGCAGCGGGTGATGCTGACGTCCAGCCCGTAGGTGCGGGCGTAGGACCGGACGAGGAGGTCGGCGCTGGCCTTGGTCGCCGCGTAGGGCGAGTTGGGCAGCAGCGGGCTCTCCTCGGTCCACGCCCCGTCCTCGATGGAGCCGTACACCTCGTCGGTGGAGATCTGGACGAAGCGCGGCACGCCGGTCCGGCGCACCGCTTCCAGGAGGGTGTGGGTGCCGAGCACGTTGGTGCGGACGAAGGTGTCCGCACCTTCTATGGAGCGGTCGACATGGGATTCCGCGGCGAAGTTGAGCACCGCGTCGTGCCCGGGCAGCAGGTCGGCGAGCAGCGGGCCGTCGCAGATGTCGCCCTGGACGAAGGTGAGGCCGGGGTGGTCGCGCACCGGCGCGAGGTTGGCCGGGTTGCCGGCGTAGGTGAGCTTGTCGAGCACGGTGACCCGGACGTCCCCGGCGCCGGGGTACGCCCCGCCCAGCAGGCCGCGCACGTAGTGCGAGCCGATGAAACCGGCGGCACCGGTGACCAGCAGCCGCATCACGCTGTCCTCTCCGTCGGGGCGCCCGGGGCATTGTCCCCGGGTCGGTCACCCGGCAAGGCGCGCGGGCTCCTGGTCGTCCGTGCGGTCGGCCCCGGGGGCCACCGGGCCGGCCGTGGGGGCCTGGCGGGTGGTGCGGCGGGCGGCCATCCAGGCGTAGACGAGGATGCCGGCGAAGAGGAACAGCACGCCCTGGTAGATCGCGGCGTAGCCGGCGCCGGCGACGAGCCAGAAGGTGAAGCCGAAGGCGGCCAGCGCGAGGGTCAGGTCGCGGGCGAAGCGGGCCGGGCGGACCCGGTCGCGGCGGCCGGTGAGGAGGAAGTAGACCTGGGCGCCGGCGGCGAGGAGGTAGGGGACGGTGGCGGAGAAGGTGGTGATCAGCACCAGGATCTGGAAGACGCCGCCGGTGCCGAGGACGTAGTTGACGATGGTCAGCGCGCTGGCGAGGATGCCGGCGGCGAGCACGCCGACGGTGGGGACACCGCGGCGCTTGATCAGGAACGGCGCGGGGAAGAGGCCGTCCTTGGCGGCGGCGTACGGCGACTGGGCGCTCATCAGCGTCCAGCCGTTGAGCGCGCCGATGATCGAGACGACGGCGGCGCCGGCGACGAGGGTGCCGCCCCAGTGGCCGCCGAACATCGCGTTCACCGCGTCCGAGAACGGCGCCGTGGAGTTCACCAGCTTGGCGTGGGCGACGGTGCCGAAGACCGCGAGGGTGCCCAGCAGGTAGACGACGGCGGCACCGACGGTGCCGAGGACGGTGGCCCGGCCGACGTTGCGCTCCGGGTCGCGGACCTCGCCGGCGCTCATCGCCGCGGACTCCACGCCGACGTAGGAGTAGAGCAGGATCGCGGCGGCGGCGGACATCCCGCCGAGTGCGCTGCCGTGGCCGGCGTGGAACGGGCCCAGGTTGTGCGGGTCGAAGAAGAACAGTCCGACGACCGCGATGAAGAGCAGCGGGACGAACTTGAGGACCGTGGAGACCATCTGGACGGCGCCCACGTAGCGGGTGCCGGCGAAGTTGGCGAGGGCCGGGAGCCAGAGGGCGGCGAGCGCGACCAGCAGGTCGGTGCCGGCGGAGGCGTGGCCGGGGACGAGGACGTGCACATAGCCGACGGCGGCGACCGCGAGGGCGGCGTTGCTGACCCAGGTCATGGTCCAGTACGACCAGGCCGAGAGGAAGCCGGCGAAGTCGCCGAACGCCTCTCGCGCGTAGACGTAGGGCCCGCCGGTGTCCGGGTGGCGCTCGGCGAGCCGGCCGAAGACCAGGGCGAGGGCGACCGCGCCGATGGTGAGGACGCCGAAGGCGACCAGGCTGACGGTGCCGAAGGGAGCCACGGAAGCCGGGAGGAGGAAGATTCCGCCGCCGATGATGTTGCCCATCACCAGGCAGGTGGCGGTCCCGAGACCGAAGCGGCGGGTGTGCCGGTCGTGCATGGCGTTCGTGGGCCTCTCGTCGTGCGCGGTGCACCCGGGGTTACCGAGCACCGGTAATGGTCGGTGATCGAACGGCCGGGCCCCAAATCAGCGGGATTTGTGCGGCGGAGGGTGGTCCGGCGCGGCAAAACCTTCGGAGGGCGGGGCATCGGGCCGTATTTCGTCCGCGGTGGTGCCGTACGGGCCGATCTGCTCCTCGAAGGCGTGCACCGCACCGGGCCGGCGGTGCGCGCCGCCCCGCCGCGGTCCCGGCCGTACCGTCCCGTCAGCGCTCCGCCAGTACCCGGGACGCCCCCACGGGCAGGTCCCACAGGTCCTCGCGGGGGCGGCCGGTCGTCTCCCAGGCGGCGCGGACCCTGCGCAGCGGTTCCAGCGGCGGCTCGCCGGAGAGCAGGAACGTCGACCAGTGCATCGGCACCAGCGCGCGGGCGCCCAGGTCCTGGCAGGCCCGGACCGCCTCCTCGGGGTCGGTGTGCACCGGGCGCAGCATCCAGCGCGGGTCGTAGGCACCGATCGGCAGCAGTGACAGGTCGATGCCGGGGTAGCGGCGGCCGATCTCCTCGAACCAGTGGCCGTAGCCGGTGTCCCCGGCGAAGTGGACCCGCCGTCCGTCGGGGGCGGTGAGCAGCCAGCCGCCCCACAGGGAGCGGCAGGTGTCGGTGAGGGTGCGCTTGCTCCAGTGGTGGGCGGGGACGAAGTCGAGGCGTACCGGGCCGCCGGGTGCGGGGAGTTCGACCGCCTCCCACCAGTCGAGGTCGGTGACGTGGCGGAAGCCGCGCCGGCGGGCCCAGCAGGCCAGGCCGGCGGGCAGCAGCAGCGGGGTGTGCCGGGGCAGCCGCTTGAGGGTGGGGATGTCGAGGTGGTCGTAGTGGTTGTGGCTGATGAGGACGGCGTCGATCGGCGGCAGGTCCTCCCAGCGGACGCCGACGGGGGTGACCCGGGGCGGGGTGCCGAGGATCTTGCGGGACCAGACCGGGTCGGTCAGGAGGGTCAGTCCGGCGATCCGGATGACCCAGCTGGCGTGGCCGGCCCAGGTCAGGGCGAGGGTGGTGGGGCCGGCGGCCGGCAGCGGGCCCGGCTCGAACGGCAGCTGCTGGATCTCCCGCAGGGTTTCGGGGGCCGGGCGCAGCTTGCCCTCGCGGGCGATCCGGGCCAGCGCGCGGACGCCGGGCAGCGGGGCGGTCAGCCGGTCGGTGAAGTCCCGGGGCCAGCTGCGGGTTTCGTTCAGCGGGCGGGGCTCGGCCAGGGGCGGCGGGGTGTCGGTGACCGGTGTCGGGCCGGTGAGCGGGACGGTCCCGGGGTCCGCTTCCCCGTCCGGTCCGGCGCCGGTGCCGCCCCGGTGGCCGGCGGGCTGCTCGGCGAGGGAGCGCTCGGTCTGTTCGGTCATCGAGGGGCTCCATTCGGTGGACAGAACCGGGGCGGTTCGGAAACGGGGTCGGGCGCGCAGGGCCGGTGGATCAGCCGTCCCGGGCGGCCGTGAGCGCGGCCAGGGCGCGCGAGAGGGCGGTCAACGCCTCGGTGATGTGCGGGAGTTGCAGCGGGTCGGGGGCGTCCAGGACGCGTTGCCGCAGCTCCTGGTCGGCGCCCAGCAGGGCCTCGGCGCCCAGCCGGACCCGCAGCGCGCCCGGGTCGTCACCGAAGCGGTGTCCGCCGCGCGCCGCCCAGGGCGCCAACTCCCGTTCCAGCGCGGTGGATTCGACGATGCCGTGGGTGGTGAGGGGGCGCCGCAGCGGTTCCAGGTCGGCGTAGAGGTGGCTGCCGGCGCGCGGCGGCCGGCAGAGGGCGCCCGCCTCGGTGAGGACGTGGTGGAGGGCGGCGGTGAGCACGCCGTGGATCCGGGCGACGGTGGCCGTCCGGGCCCGCACGGTGTCGGGCTCGCCGAGCGCATGGGTCACGGCGCAGGCGAGCGGTCCCGGCAGCGGGGTGCCAAGCGCGCCGAGCACCGCCAGGGTCGCGGTGCGCAGCTCGGCGCCCCGGCGGGTGTCCGGGAAGCGGGCCAGGGCGGCGGGCCAGGAGGCGGGCAGCAGGGTGGCGCGCAGGTCCGTGACCACCACGACCTCGCCGGGCAGCATCTCGGCGGGGCTGAGCAGCACGGTGTCGTGCGGTTCGTGCAGCAGGTCGCGGCGGGTCTCGTCGCTGAGCACCCACAGCCCCTCCTCGGCCGCCGCCTCGCACACCTCGTGCAGCTGCTCGGGCGCGGGGCAGGTGCCGGTCGGGTCGTCGGGGACGGAGAGCACCAGCACCCGCGGGGTGTCGCCGTGCTCGCGGGCCCGGCGGACGGTCTCCAGCAGCGCGAACGGGTCGGGCAGCCCGCCGGACTCCGCGGGCACCGGCGCCCGGTGCACCACCATGCCGAGCAGCCGGGCGGGCGGTGCGTACGACTCGGAGCACGGCCGGGGCAGGACCACGGCGCCGTCGGCGGCGGCGTACAGCGCGAGCAGCAGCGGAGTCGCCCCGGGTGCGGCGAGGACCTGGCCGGGGCCGGTGGCCAGGCCGCGGCGTTCCCAGTGGCCGGCGGCGGCGGTGCGCAGCGGGTCGCCTCCGCCCGGGGGTTCGGCGTCGGTACGGCCGGCGGCCGCGGCGAGGTGCGCGGCGAGGTCCGGCAGGACCGGCAGGCCCACCGGAGGGTCCGGGTCCGGCTCAGGCCGCGGATCGGGAGCGGTCCGCTGCATCCGTACCTCCACTCCACGACGGCGGGTCGATCGTGGGCCCATCACATGATGGGCGGCCCCGTCCACCTTCGCAGATCGCGCGGGTGCGGCCCGGGGGCGACACGTGCGCGACGGGGCCTAATGGCCCGGGCCGCCCACCCGCTCGTAGCGGTGCACCGTCACCCGCTCCCCCGCTCCCCAGTCCTGCTGCTCGGTGGCGCGGCGGACCCAGCCGTGCCGCTCGTAGAGGGCGATGGCCGCGGTGTCGGTGGCCTTCACCTCCAGTACGGGGCGCAGGCCGCGGGCCGCCGCGGCGTCCTCGACGGCCGCGAGCAGGCGTCCGCCGTGGCCCGCACCGCGGGCGCCGGGGGCGACGTAGAGGCGGCTGACCTCGCGTCCGCACAGCGCGCCGTGGCCGACGATCCGGCCGGCCGACAGGGCGACCCAGGCGGCGGTCAGTCCGTCGGGGGTCAGCCAGCGTGCCGGGTCGTCCGGCCAGTGGTGCGGGTATCCGCTGTGCGCGTGCACCTCGGCCAGTACGGCCGTGCAGGCGTCGAGGTCGGTGGCCCGTCGTCTCCTCAGCACCGGATGATGGAAGCACAGTTCCGGCCGGGAGGGGGTAGGAGGTGCCGCATGCGAACGCTCCTGAGCAGACTCGACCGGCGGACCTTCGACCTGATCGCCACCCGTGAGTGGCCCGGGGCCCAGCGGGTGCTGCCCCGGCTGACCCGCAGCGCCGATCACGGCCTGCTGTGGTTCGGGATCGCGGCGGGCGCGGTGGCACTGGGCGGGCGGCCGGCGCGGCGGGCCGCGCTGCGCGGGGTGGCGTCCCTGGCCGTCGCCTCGGCCACGGTGAACACCCTCGGCAAGCGCTCGGTGCGCCGGCAGCGGCCGCTGCTGGAGGCGGTGCCGGTGATACGGCAGCTGACCCGCCAGCCGTTCACGTCCTCCTTCCCGTCCGGGCACGCCGCCTCGGCGGCGGCCTTCGCGACCGGGGTGTTCTTCGAGAACAAGTGGTGGGGCCTGGCGCTGGCGCCGGTCGCCGTCTCGGTGGCGTTCTCCCGCGTCTATACGGGCGTGCACTATCCGGGTGATGTGCTGGCGGGTGCCGCGCTGGGTGCGGGGGCGGCGTTCGCGGTACGGGGGCTGGTGCCGACCCGGGCCCAGCTGGCGCCGCCGGCCCGGCCGCGCGCGGAGGCGCCCGCGCTGCCCGGCGGCCGGGGGCTGGTGGTGGTGGCGAACCCGGGCTCCGGGCAGCGCACGGGCCAGCGCCCGGACCGGGCCGCCGAGGTGCACGCGGTGCTGCCGGAGGCCGAGGTGGTGGTGTGCGACGGGTCGGACCGGGAGCCGCTGGACGAGGCGCTGGAGGCCGCCGCGGAGCGGGCCCGCGAGCTGGGCGGCGCGCTGGGGGTGGTCGGCGGGGACGGCACGGTCAACGCCGCGGCGGCGGTCGCGGTGCGGCACGGGCTGCCGCTGGCGGTGCTGCCCGGCGGCACCGCCAACCACTTCGCGTACGACCTGGGGATCGAGAGCTTCGCGGAGGCGGCGCGGGCCGTGCAGAGCGGGGAGGCGGTCGCGGTCGACCTGGCGCGCTTCCGGACCGGCCCGCACCGGGAGGGGCACTTTTTCCTCAACACCTTTTCGGTGGGCGTCTATCCGGAGCTGGTGCGGATCCGGGAGCGCTGGGCGGGCCGGATCGGTGCCTGGCCGGCGGGGGTGCTCGCGGCGTGGGAGGTGCTGCGCTCCGCGGAACCGATGTCGGTGCGGATCGGCGGCGAACTGCACTCGGTCTGGCTGCTGTTCGTGGGCAACTGCCAGTACCGGGGGCTGGGTTTCGCACCGGTGCGCCGGCACGACCTGGCGGACGGGGTGCTCGACGTACGGGTGGTGCACGGCGGCCGGCTGGCCCGCACCCGGCTGCTCGCCGCGGCCCTGATGGGCACGCCGCGCCGCTCGCCGGTGCTCGGCGAGGCGCGGCTGCCGCGGCTGCGGATCGGTGGGCTCGGGGACACCGCGGTGGTCGCGTACGACGGTGAAGTGGCGATGTCCGGTGGCGAGTTGACGCTGGAGAAGGAGCGCGAGGCGCTGACGGTGTATCGGCTGCTGCCCGACTGAGCGGCCCCTCGGCGCGGTGGGCCCTGCCGCCGACGCGATCACATACTGAGACGGGACTCTCAAGATACGAGATCGCCGCGTACCGTGGGGGCCACACCGACGCATGCGAAGGAGTGCCCCATGCCGCAGGAGTCCGCCGTCTACACGCACGGCCACCACGAGTCCGTACTGCGCTCCCACACCTGGCGCACCGCGGCCAACTCGGCCGGATATCTGCTGGATTCACTGAAGCCGCACATGCAGGTCCTGGACATCGGCTGCGGCCCCGGCACGATCACCGCCGATCTGGCCGCGCTGGTGCCGGACGGTCAGGTCACCGGGCTGGAGCGGGCGCCGGAGGTGCTGGACCAGGCACGTGCCACCGCTGCCGCGCGCGGCGCCGACAACACCCGGTTCGTGGTCGGCGACGTCCACGCACTGGACTTTCCCGATGACACGTTCTGCGTGGTGCACGCCCATCAGGTGCTGCAGCACGTGGGTGATCCCGTCCAGGCGCTGCGGGAGATGCGCCGGGTGACCAGGCCGGGCGGGCTCGTGGCCGTCCGCGATGCGGACTACTCGGCGATGACCTGGTACCCGGAGGTCCCCGGCATGGCCGACTGGAGGCAGCTGTATCTGCGGGTGGCCCGGGCGAACGGCGGCGGGCCGGACGCCGGGCGCCGGCTGCACGCCTGGGCCCGGCAGGCCGGCTTCGCCCCCGAGGCGATCACCGCCACCACGGGCACCTGGTGCTACCGGACGCCGGAGGAGCGGTCCTGGTGGAGCGAACTGTGGGCGGACCGCACGGTCAGCTCGTCGTACGCCCGGATCGCGGTGGACGGCGGGCACGCCACGGAGGCCGAACTGCGGCGGATCGCGGGGGCCTGGCGGGCCTGGGGCGCCGAGGAGGACGGCTGGTTCGGCATCCTGCACGGCGAGATCCTGTGCCGGGTCTGAGCGCGGCGCGGCCCTGACGCCGGCGGGCCGCACCGTCATGGCGGCGCCGACCGCGTCGCGGCGCGGGTGCGTACCCGTAGGGGATGGTCGAACAGATCCCGTAAGGGTTGCGAGCGCCCCTTGCAGGGCCTCAACGCAACGGGCTGGGGCGGTATTCCGGCGACACACCACACGAGGTGCGTGCGGTTCGGGTGCAGGTGCGAGTGCAGGTGCGGGTGGTCCGATCACGGTCAGGTGATCGCGTACCGGCCGGGGGCCCAACTAGGGTGGTTCGTATGGACATTCTGGGGACCTCGCTGCGGGTGTGCGTCGGTGATCTCAATGCCGCGATCGGCGTCTACGAACGGCTGACCGGCGCGGAGGCGATCCGCTTCCAGCGCGGCGGTGTGTCGGTCGCGGCCGTCGGCTGCTTCTTCCTGATGAGCGGCCCCGAGGCGGAGTTGTCGGTACTGCGGAAGATCACCGCGACCCTCGCCGTGGAGGACGTGGACGAGGCGGTGGCCGATCTGACGGCGGTCGGCGCGGACATCATCGCCGGACCGGTGCCGACGCCGATCGGCCGGAATGTGGTGGCCCGTCATCCGGACGGTTCGATCTTCGAGTACGTCGACCGCAAGCAGGCCGCGGGGGCCTGACGGACTCCCCCGGCGGCCTGCTCCCGTCCTGCGCACCCCGCTCGAAACGGCCTCTTTCCGGCTCTGTCGGGCTCTCTCAGGAAACCTCCGGCTCTCTCAGGAAACCTCCAGGACGATCTTGCCGCGGGCCCGTCCCGCCATGCTCCGCCGCAGCGCCTCCGGGGCCTCGGAGAGCGGGTACACCGCGTCGACCGCCACGGTCAGCTTCCCGGCGTCCGCGAGGGCGCCGAGGGCGGTCAGGGCGTCGCTGTCCGGGCGCACCCACACCAGGTGGCCGCCCTTCTCCTTGACCTCGCCGTCGGCGACGGACGCCACCCGGCCGCGGTCCTTGAGGAGTTCCTGCGAGACGTCCACCACGCCGCCGCCGACGAAGTCCAGGGCCACGTCGATCCCGTCGGGTGCCAGCGCCCGCACCCGGTCGGCGAGCCCGTCGCCGTAGGTGACCGGTTCGGCGCCGAGGGACCGCAGGAAGTCGTGGTTGCGCTCGCTGGCCGTGCCGATGACGCGGAGGCCCTGGGCGACGAGGATCTGCACACCGAGCGAGCCGACGCCGCCCGCGGCGGCGTGCACCAGGGCGGTCTCGCCCGCCTTGGCGCCCACCCGCGCGGCGGCCTGATAGGCCGTCAGTCCGGCGAGCGGCAGCCCGGCGGCCTGCTGCCAGCTGAGCGCGGCCGGCTTGCGCGCCAGGGTCCGCACCGGGGCGGCGACCAGCTCGGCGTACGTGCCGTGCTGGAGGTCGTCCTTGCGGACGTAGCCGATGACCTCGTCACCGACCTCGTACTCGGGGACGTCCGCACCGACCGCCTCGACCACACCCGCCACGTCCCAGCCGGGGATGAGCGGGAAGTGGACGTTCAGCATCGGGTCGAGATAGCCCGCGAGGATCTTCCAGTCCACCGGATTGACCCCGGCCGCGCGGACCCGGATCAGGACCGAGTCCGGGGCCACCTTCGGGTCGGGGAGGTCGGAGTAGGTGAGGACGTCGGGGTCGCCGTAGTGCTGTGTGCTGATTGCCTTCATGACCGGGCACAACACGGGACGGTCCGCGATCATTCCGGACCCGCGCACCCGTTCACCGGATCGGCGTACGGGTCCGGCGCACCCGTAGGGAGGCCGGCTACACCGGCCGCATCCGGTACTCGTAGGCGTCCGGGAGCGGATGCGCGGACCGGGCCCGGGCGCGTACCTCGTCGGTGACCGGTCCGCCGGCCGCGGTCAGCCGCTCGGCGATCGCGAACCAGGTGTCGCTGAGCGTCTCGTCGCCCTCCCGCAGATCGGCGATCTCGAAGCCGGCGTCGAAGACCTCCCGGGCCGCCTCCGGCCGGTCCTGGGCGAGCAGGACCCGAGCGGTCAGCAACCGGAAGCGGCCCTCGGCGGCGACCCGCTCCGGCAGCGCGGCCAGCAGCCGCGCGGCGTCCTCGGTACGGCCCGCGGTGAGCAGTGCGGGCACCGCCTCCCGGACGAGGGCGGGAAGGACGGCACGCCAGGTACGGGCGGCCGGACCGTCCGCGGCGCCCGCCATCGTCACGGCGGCGCAGACCTGCGCGTACCGGTCGGCGGCCCGCGCCGGTTCGCCCGCGACGGACTCGGCGACGGCCAGGCAGTAGAGCGGCAGGACGCATGCCTCGGGCCGGCGGGGCGGGACGCCTGCCCCGGGGGCGGTGGCACCGCGCCCGCGCTGCCCGGCTCCTGCCCCGGGGCCGGTCGCGCGGCCCGGGCTCCCACCACCCTGCCCGACCGCCCGTTCCCAGCTGCGGACCGCCTGGGCGCGGTCGCCGGCCCGCCACTGGGCGAGGCCGAGGTGGTAGTCGGTGGCCGGGCCCGGCGGGGCGGACTCCAGCAGGTCGCGCCAGGCCGGGGCGGTCGGCGCCGGGCCGGGCAGCGGCCCGCCGGGCGGCAGTTCACCGGTCCGCAACAGGGCCAGCCAGGGCTCCTGTTCGGGCCCGAGGGTCGCCGGGTCGAACGGCGTGCCGGGCAACGGGAAACCGGCCCGGACCGCCTCCAGCGCACCCCAGCCCGACCCGGTGGCCAGCGCTTCCTTCGGCTCCCGGTCGGCGTACGGCAGCCAGGCCGCGTACGCCGCGTCGACGTCCGCCCGCGGCAGGGCCGCCTCCAGCCCGGCGGCGACCGCCTCCCGGGCCGCCGCCCACTCCGGGCCGTGCACCACCGCCGGATCGGCGGCCAGCGGGCCGTACGCCTCCAGCCAGGTGAAGGCACCACCGGCGTCCAGGGGCACATGCTCCAGCTGGGTACGGGCGAGCCCGGCCTGGATCTCGGCGTAGCCACCGGTGCCCGGCTCGGTGAGCCACTGCTGCCAGCGCCGCCCGGCCCGGCCCGTGCCCCACAGGAAGAGCTTGCGGCCGCGCAGCGCGTCGGTGGACGTCTGGACCAGGCCCCGCCCGGTCGCGTCGAGCGAGGTGATCCAGCGGCGGGCGCCGTCGGGCACCTCGTAGAAGTAGTCGGCCGGGAATTCGCTGCTCCCCGGGTACGTGCGGTCGGCGCCGTCCGATTCCGGGACCGGGACCCGGCGCAAGGTCCGCTCGTAGCCGAAGTGCCAGGCCCGGTCGGCGGGCGTCAGGACGCGGGTGCCCGCCTCTTCGGGGACCGCGGTGTTGGACCACCAGTACACGGGCACGGTGTGGTGGTGCGGGTTCCGGATCCGTACGCCCACGTGGAGGAAGTCGGAGCCGTCCGGCAGCCACAGGTCCACCTGGAAGGGCAGATCGCGCAGCCGCTCCCATTCCCACAGCCGGAGCATCTCACCGCCGTCCGGCGCCGGGACCCGGGCGGCGTGCAGAGGGGCGCAGGAGAGGGTGGTGTGGCCGGTGGCGCCGATGTTCCATTCGATGCCGCCGGAGAACCACGCGCCGTTGAGGGCGAACGCGGCGGGCTGCAACACCGGGTTCCGGTAGAGGAGTTCGCGGTCGGTGGGCTTGTGGTGCAGGGAGTACACCCGGCCGCCCAGAGCGGGCAGGACGGTGGCGCGCAGCCGGTCGTTCTCGATGACCAGGGCGTCGAGGTCGGTGCTGCGGCGGTCGCGGCCGTATCCGTCGCGCCGCGCGACCGGCAGGATCGACGTCAGCGGCCGGTATCCGATCTGGCGCGCCATGTCGGCGGGCAGCCCGGCGTCCCGGGGGATGTGCACGCGGTGGAGGTCGTGGCCGCCTCGGAGGGCGGGGAGGGGGTTGTCCGGACCGAGGGGGGCGGCGGGAAGGGTCAGGGTGGTGCGTCGCACGCTCGTGGCCACGGCTGCCTCGCAGGGGGGACCGGCCACCTCGGCTTAGGCGGCCTCCTGTTGACCATGGAACCGCCTCCTCGCCGGTCTGAACAGGGCTTCTTCCGGCCCGCGGGGTCAGGGTTACGCAAAGGAAGGCCCCGGGAACGGCGCGATGCGGTCGGGCAACGGTGGCGATGCCGCCCGCGGAACCGCCTGGCGCCTCGGTGCGATGCAACCGCATCGGAAAATCAGGGGCGCCGGCGGACAGGGCCGCATAGCCTGGCGCTCCACCCCCCACTCCCTTCCCACTGACGCAGCGACAGGAGACGCGAGGACCATGGCGACCCAGCACACCTACCGGGTGATCGTCCGCGGCAGGTGGGACGGCCTGACGGCCGCGTCCCGGGCGAAGCTGCTCGCCGAGGCCGACCAACACGGGCTGTCGCAGTACCGGTTCACGCCCGAGGGTGCGCTGGCCTACGACGCCGCGCTGCACTCGTTCAGCTACCGATGGGTCATCGTCTCGGACGCCGCGGACGGCGAGGAGATGGCGGCCGCCCTCGGCGAGGAGAAGGCGGAAGCAGCGCTGACCGCGGCCGGCCTCGGGTATCGCGACCTGCGGTCCACCGCCACCGACATGGACACCATGAAGATCAACCGCAAGTCCCGGTGACCGGGGGCCGAAGCGGAGCGGACTCGGGCTCCGGCTCGGACTCGCGCTCCGGCTCCGGCTCCGGCTCGGTGAGACGCAGCCGGTTGCCGAAGGGGTCGATGAGGGTGAGGGACCACCCGGTCTCGTCGTGCTCCAGACCGGGCCGCAGATACGGGTAGTCCTTCGCGGCCAGTTCGGCGTGGAGCGCGCGCACCCCGGTCAGCTCCGTGTACACCACCCCGCCGGGCGTCCCGTCGCCGTGGTGCTCGGACAGGTGCAGTACGAGGTTGCCCCGTGAGACCTGGGTGTAGAGCGGCATTCCCGGCTCGAAGCGGTGCTCCCAGTCGACGGTGCGGCCGAGGTAATCGACGTAGAACTCATGGGCCTTGGCCACGTCGAAGATGCGGAAGACCGGCACCGTGCGGCCGAAGGTCACGTCCGTGGTGGGCACCGGCGTCACTCCTGCCCTTCCGTGGCGGTCTCCCCCTCCGTGGCGGTCTCCCCGTCCGTGGCCGTCTCCTCGACCATCTCACTGGTGATCGCCCAGCGTTCGTGGTCGCGCCAGGCGCCGTCGATGAAGAGGAAGTCCGGGGAGAACCCCTCCCGGCGGAAGCCGGCGCGCCGGACGAGGGCGAGCGAAGCGGCGTTCTCCGGCTGGATGTTGACCTCCAGCCGGTGCAGGCCCAGCGCGCCGAAGGCGTGGTGGAGGATCAGGCGCAGCCCCTCGCTCATCAGGCCGCGGCCGGCGGCGTGCGCGAAGGCGCCGTAGCCGATCGCACCGCAGCGGAAGGCGCCGTGCACGATGTTGTTGATCGTGAGGTAGCCCGCGATCCGGCCGGTGGTGAGCTCGCAGATCAGGAAGCCCTCGCGCTGGGGTTCCTGCAGCCTGAGCAGGTAGGCGTCGAAGGCGGCGGCGTCGGTCGGCGGGTAGAGCCACGGCCGGTGCAGTGCGGCGCTGGCGCGCGCCCCGGCGGTGAACTCGTCCCGGTCGGCGGCGGTGAGGGGCCGGATGCCCACCCGCTGGCCGCGCGCGAGGTAGCGGTGGTTGATCGTCACCGGCAAATCGTACGGACGGTCGCACGGTGCGGCCAGCGATTACGGTCAGCGCCCCACCCTCAGCACCACGTCTCAGCGCCACACCGGGGCGTCCGCGGCCGGCCGGCCGGGCGGGGTCGCCCAGGTGTCCGGCGCGCCGTCGAAGGAGACCGGCGGCAGGGCGTGACGCAGCCGGCCGAGCGGACCGACGGTCTCCCGGAGGTGGTCCGCCGGGTCGTACCCGCGGTCGCCGGGCGCGGCGGCACCGCACGGCGTACGCCCGGGCCCGTTCATGAGCCCCTCCTCCCCCTCCCCGTCCGACAGGTCGTGCATCAGCAAGTGGGCGGTACCGGCCAGGGAGAAGGTGGCGAGGAACGAACCGCCGGTGCGGGTCTGTTCGGTCAGTGCGCGGAGTACCGCGGCGGCCAGCAGATAGCCGGTGCCGTGGTCGAGGGCCTGGGCGGGGAGCGCGCCGGGGGTCCCGTCCGGGCCCGCCTCGACGGCGGCGATGCCGGTGGCCACCTGCACCAGGCTGTCGAAGCCGCGCCGCGCGCGCCAGGGGCCGTCGTCGCCCCACGCGGAGAGGCGGGCCACCACCAGCCCCGGGCGGCGGGCGGCCAGCTCCTCGGGGGCCAGGCCGAAGCGGTCGAGGGCGCCCGGACGGTAGCCGGTGACCACGACGTCGGCGCGGGCGAGCAACTCCTCGAAGGTGGCGCGGCCGGCGGCCGAGCCGAGGTCGAGGGCGGTGGACCGCTTGCCGAATCCGGTGTCGCTGTGCGCTTCCTGGCTCTCCGGCAACTGCGGGGCGTCGATGCGCAGCACGTCCGCGCCGAGCAGGGCGAGGGTGCGGGTGGCGACCGGGCCGGCGATCACCCGGGTCAGGTCAAGGTCCCGCAGACCGGCGGCGGGCCGCACCGGGTGCCCCGCGAGCGGTGGCAGGACGCGCGGCGGCCCGCCGGCGTCGAGCGGGCCCAGGGTCAGCAGCGGACGGGCGGCCACCGCCGCGCCCTGCGGATGCCGCGCCCACTGCCCGGGCGTACGCGCCGCGACGGCCAGCGCGCCGGCCGCGTACACGGTCTCCTCGATCTCCTCGGCCGCGCGCCCGGCCAGCTCGGCCTCGACCTCCGCGATCCCGACATCGTCCGGCAGAGCGAGCGCCCGGAGCAACCGGGCGCGGTGGTGCGGGTAGTTGGCGTGGGTACGCACCCAGCCGTCGGCGGTCCGCCAGAAGCGGGACAGCGGCGCGAAGGCCGACAGCGGACGGCCGTCGACCCGGAGGTGACGTTCACTGACGAAGGCGGTGGCGACCGCCCCCTCGTCGACGTGTACGGCGGGTACCGGGCCGCCGCGGCGCGCCGCCGCCAGCTCGGCCGCGGCGAGTGCACACACGGCCACCGTGCCCCGCGCCAAGGTGCCCACCGCAAGCCGCGCCGGCAGCAGACCGCCCGGCCCGCGGTACGCGACCCGCTCGATCAGCCCCGGCTCACCCCCGAGCGCCGCCCATGCCGACGCGGTGCCGCGCCCGCCCCCGTCACCCTGTCGTTGCCCCATGCAGGCAGTCTGCCACGGCCCCCGCACCCCGCCGGAACGCGCTGCGGCCGGCTCCGGGCCCCGCCGGCGCCGCCCACCCCCGTGTGGCCGCGCCGCCGGTGCCCGCGCCGTCAACTCCGTGCGCGCACGCCCCCCGTGACGTGCGCGTACGGACTCAGCTCCCTAGGTAAGCGACCGGCCGTCACCGGTTCACCACCGGGCGGCCGAGGCCCGCCTCGTGTCCGTCGTCGTACCAGGACGCCGGCGAGAGGTCGGTGGGCTCCGGTGGTTCGGTGTCCCCGCTCAGGTCGGCTGCCGCCGCTAGGGCCCCGTAGCGCAGGTCCCAGTCGTGCGCGGTGCGGGTGTCCGGTGGCACGAGGCGGTCCCCCTCTCGGAGGTAGGTCAGCAGCCTCTCGTGCGGAGAGGACTGACGTTCACTCATGGATGCTCCCCATTTCGGATGTGCAGGACCGGGGCGGGATAGGTCCCACCCTGAAGCCGCGGTGGACGCACGGCCTCGGGGCGGGATCCAGCCCGGCAGACGGCGCCGGGACGGTGACGGGCGGCGGCCGCCAAAGGGTGCGGCCGCCGGGAGCCCGGGGCCTACGCCGGTTCCAGGTCCTCGTCCTCCCGCCAGAACCTCGCCTTCGCCTCGGCCGCGGCCAGCTGCCGGCTCACGGTCGCCGAGGAGATCTCCAGCAGCGCCGCGATCTCGGTGCCCTTCAGGCCCCAGACGTGGGTGAGCTCCCAGACCGCCGCCTGCCGCTCGTCGGCGATCGCCGCCTTCACCGACTCCAGCAGCTCCAGGTATTCGAGGCCGGCGGCCGGGTCGGGGCCGAACCGCCGTCCGTGCTCGGGCGGTTCGTCGTACGGCCGCTCGCCCGAGGAGCTCTTGCGCCAGTGGTCGCGGAGCTTGTTGCGGGCCACCACGGTCGCGAAGACCAGGACCGGCTTCTCGAACCTCGTGCCCTTGCGGAACTCCTGGAAGATGGCGATGCACACCTCCTGGGTGATGTCCTAGGCGAGGTGGTAGTCGTGGGTGACCCGCGTGACCGAGGCGATCAGCCGCGGCTCGACGGTACGCAGCGCCTCCATCAGCTCGGCCTCGCGCTCCTTGGACAGCCGGCGGGGTGACTCCGCGGAGTCGCTTCCGCCCCCTGAGAGCTGCCTCATGTGTCGTCCCTCTCCGCTGACCGGGTACCGCTCGGGGGTCCCGGGCTCCCTGGAAGGACGGGATGGGAGCCGGAAGTTTTTCATCGGGCCGGGATGAAAATTCCGGCCGCCCCGGCGGGACTTGACGGTATGGACACTCGCACCGCACTCGCCCTCGTGCTCGGCGGCCTCGCCGTCTACCTCGCCTACGTCGACCCGGTGCTCGGCGCCGCCCTCGGCATCGGCGTCGTGGTGGTCACCTTCCTGCTCACGCTGCTGGAGAAGTAGTTCGGCCGCTCAGGTGCGCACCGCCGCCTCCCGCTCGGCCGCGGTGGGGGCGGCGAGGGCCAGGCGGCGGTGGATGCGGCGGAGCATCGTGCGGGCCATGAAGGGGTGGACGCGGCGGACCAGGGCGAAGTAGAGCCGACCGGCCGTGTTGTGGATGCGGACGACCGTGCCGAGGGTGACGGTGCCGTCCGCGACCAGGAGCGAGGCGCGGAAGTCGAGGTGCCGGGCGTCCTCGCCGAGCAGCAGCTCCCGGTCCCTCCGGCCGACGACCGGGAAGGGCGCCCCGCGCAGTACGCCCTGCCACGCCTCCGGGGCGTCCGGCAGGCCGGGCCGGAGGTCCAGCTGCCAGGCGTCCTCGAAGTCGGTGCGCGGGAAGGCCCCGCGCGCGAGCCGCGCGGCGGCGGGCAGTTCGACGGCCCGGGCGCGGTCCCACACCAGACGGTGGAGCAGGCGGACCCACGGGGAGCGGCGGGGTGGCGGTATCCGCCGTCCCGTGGCGGCCCGTTCGATGTTGTCGAAGAGCTCCTGGACGACGGCGCGGTGCATGGCGCGGATCGCCACGGTCCACAACAGCCGTCGGCCGAGCGGGAGTTGCGCCTCCAGGAGGTGTTCCACGCGGCAGCGGTCGGGACCGTCGGGGTGGACGGTGACCTCGTGCCGGCCGCGGCTGCCGCCGGTGAAGTCGAAGCGGATGTGGCGGCCGGGCTGGTACGCGCCGACGCGGTAGCGGACGAAGCCGTGGCCGCCGTCCGCGCCGACGCCCAGAGGACGGTCGAAGCGCATCGGGGGCCAGGCCGGCGCCGGGAAGAGCGGGTCGTGGTCGCTGCCGAGCCGGTCGAGCAGGGCGCCGACGGTCTCGGCCGGGGCCTGGACGGTGCGGGAATGGACGTCGCGAACGGTACGCACGGAGCACCTCCATACGGTGGCGTATGTTTGACCGTACGGTAGCGTATGGACATGGCACGACAGCAGCGGACGAAGGAATCCGGCGGCGTCCCCCGGCAGCGGCTGACCGCGCAGGACTGGGCCGACGCCGCCCTCACGGCCATGGGTGAGGGCGGTCTGGCCGCGGTGGCCGTGGAACCGCTGGCCGCCCGGCTCGGCACGACGAAGGGCAGCTTCTACTGGCACTTCGCCAACCGGGAGGCACTGATCGAGGCCGCCCTGGAACGCTGGGAGCAGCTCGGCACGGAGGCCGTGATCACCGAGATCGAGGCCGAGCCGGACCCCGGCGAGCGGCTGCGCCGGCTGCTGCTGCACGCCACGCATTGGGCCGCCGAGGACCCCTTGGAGGTCTCCCTGCTCGCGACCGCGGCGCAGCCCAGGGTCGCGGCGGCCCTGGCCCGGGTCACCGAACGGCGGATCGGCTACGTCGCCTCGCTCTTCGCGGAGCTGGGCTTCCCCGAGGAGGAGGCGCACCGGCGCGGACTGCTGGCGTACACCGCCTACCTCGGGCACACCCAGCTGGCGCACGCCGTCCCGGGAAGCCTGCCGGACGGGACGGCGCGCGAGCACTATCTGGACGGCGTGATCGACATGTTGGTGCGACCGCTGTGACGACCGGCAGGAGGAGGTGCCGGTGCCCGAACTCGACCGCGGATGAACCAAGTTGGCCGATCTCCGCGTAGACGCGCCATGTGTCCGAGGCATGAAGTGGAGATCGGCGCGGCGAATACGGCGCGCATGTGCGTTGACATCCCACACCCGAGTGGTTCGAGTCCACTCAACCCCCCTCGCCCGGGAGGCATGTCGTGACCGAAGCCATTTCCTACTTCCAGGACCGCACCTGTCCCTACCACCCGCCCAGCGCGTACCAGCCGCTCCGGGAGGCCGGCCCGCTGACCCAGGTCACCTTCTACGACGGCCGCAAGGTATGGGCGGTGACCGGCCACACCGAGGCGCGGGCGCTGCTGAGCGACCCGCGGCTGTCGGCCGACCGGCAGAACCCTGCCTTCCCGATCCCCTTCGAGCGGTTCGCGGCGATCCGCCGGGTCCGCACCCCGCTGATCGGGGTGGACGACCCGGAGCACAACGCCCAGCGCCGGATGCTGATCCCCAGCTTCAGCGTCAAGCGGACCGCCGCGCTGCGGCCGGAGATCCAGCGGATCGTCGACGAGCTGATCGACCGGATGCTGGAACAGGGCCCGCCGGCCGAACTGGTCTCCGCGTTCGCGCTGCCGGTCCCGTCGATGGTGATCTGCTCGCTGCTCGGCGTCCCGTACGCCGACCACGAGTTCTTCGAGGAGGAGTCCCGCCGCATCCTGCGCGGCCGCTCGGCCGAGGAGGCGGAGGACGCCCGGACCAGGCTGGAGGAGTACTTCACCGGACTGATCACCGACAAGGAGAAGCGCCCGGGCGACGGACTGCTCGACGAGCTGATCGAGGACCGGCTGCGGGCCGGCGACCTGCACCACGACGAGCTGGTCCGGCTCGCCATGATCCTGCTGGTGGCCGGCCACGAGACCACCGCCAACATGATCTCGCTCGGCGTCTTCACCCTGCTCGAACACCCGGAGCAGCTGGCGCAGTTGAAGTCCGAGGAGAGCCTGATGCCGGCCGCGGTGGAGGAGCTGCTGCGGTTCCTGTCCATCGCCGACGGCCTGCTGCGGGTGGCGAAGGAGGACATCGAGGTCGGCGGGCAGCTGATCCGCGCCGACGACGGCGTACTGTTCCCGGCGTCCCTGATCAACCGCGACGAGAACACCTACCCCGCGCCCGACCGGCTGGACTTCGGGCGGTCCGCCCGGCACCACGTCGCGTTCGGCTTCGGCATCCACCAGTGCCTGGGCCAGAACCTCGCCCGGGCGGAGCTGGAGATCGCGCTCCGTTCGCTGTTCACCCGGATCCCGGATCTGCGACTCGCCGTACCGGCTGCCGAGATTCCGTTCAAACCGGGGGACACTCTCCAAGGCATGATCGAACTACCGCTGTCCTGGTAGCGGCCATGACGGCGGACGAACGAAAGGGGTCCGGCATGCGGATCACCATCGACCAGGACGTCTGTATCGGCGCCGGCCAGTGCGCCCTGACCGCCCCCGCGGTGTTCGACCAGGACGACGACGGCTTCGGCCTGGTGCGTTCCGGCCGTGAGGACGGCGCCGGCGACCCGCTGGTGCGGGAGGCCGCCCGGGCCTGCCCCGTGCAGGCCATCACGATCACGGACGACTGAACCGACCTCCCCGCGGACGGCGCGGCCGACGCGCGCGGCGGCCGGACGGCTTCGGCGCCCGCGGCGCGCCCGCACCGTACCGCCCGCTCCCTCCTTCCTACGGCAGCCACCTCATCCGCTACCGCAACGCCCCCTGGGTGACCGGCAGTTCGAGGACTCCGGTGTCCTCGGGCGCGCTGGTGACCGTCACCGGCTTCACCCCGCGATTGCCCGCATAGGCCGCGTCACTCGCGGCGAGGGTGAAGCGCAGCCGGTGCCCCGGCTCGTATCGGTGCACGATGCCCGGCAGTTCCACGGTGAACCGCCGGGTCGCATCGGGCACCCGGGCCGGGGCCACCAACCGGTGCACCAACGTCTGCGTGCCGTCCGGCGCGACATCGTAGAGCTTCGCGAAGAGCACGAGCTTGTCGGCCGCGTCGGCGGAGTTCTGCACCTGCTCGGTCCGGGGCGAGACCACCTTCAGCGTCACCCTGGGCGCGCCCACCACGTCCACCGGCCGGCCGGTGACCGGCGCGGACGTCCAGTCCAGATGCGTTCCGCGGGCGTCGAACGGTGCCGGGTCGGGCAGCTGGAGCATCCCGGCCAGCGAACTCTCCGAATGGCTGGTGGCCGTCCGCAGATTGCGGTACTCGCGGCTGCCGCGCGCCACCTTGGCCCGGTTGTCGACGAGCTTGCCGTCGCCGGACAGATACAGCCGCCGGCTGCCGCCCGCCGGGAAGCCGGCGGCGGTGGCGTAGTTGTTCCCGTCGGTCACCCAGTCCCGGTAGTACGCGAAGGCCGGCCCGGTGCGGGTGTGCGTGCGGTGCCGCAGATAGCGGTCGAACCAGGCGAGGATCCGGCGTCCGACGTAACTGCCCTCCATGTTGCCCTTGGCCAGGCTGAGTTCGCCCGCGGGCGGGTTCTTGATGCCGCCGCTGTGGCCCCAGTACTGCCAGATCATCTTCGCCGGGGTGCCCTGGGCGGTGAGGGCCCGGTACGTGGCGGCGGCCTCGTTGAGGTTGAAGAGGCTGTCGGCCTGGCCCTGGACCAGCAGCGTCGGCGCCGTGACGGACTTCAGGTACGAGACGGGAGAGACGCTGCGCGCATAGCGGAGCATGGCCTCGGTGCGGGCGACCGGGTACTTCCCGGAATCCAGCAGCCGCTTGGTCCCGCAGGCCCGCGCGACGAAGTGCAGACAGCCCGCGCCGCCGGTCCGCGACGGGTCGATGCCGGGGTGCAGCAGCCCTTGCGCCTCGCCGATCAGGAAGAACCCGTTGGTCCACTGCCATTTGTAGGCGCCCGGCACCGGTCCGCCGGCGCCCTGCCGACGGCCGGCGTTGTTGGGGTCGAGGGAGTAGGACAGGTCGTTCCAGGTGATCAGCGGGACCAGGGCGTCCACCCGGTGGTCGACGGCGGCCGTCGCCAGCTGGATCGCCCCGCCGTAGGACCCGCCGATCATGCCGACCCGCGGATCGCCCCGGCCGTCCTTGGCGACGTAGTCGAGGCGGGTGCCGTTGTCGGCGGTCCGCGATCCGGCCAGCAGGTCGACGAGTTGGCCGGCCGCCCGGCCGTCGATCCGGGGGTCGTCCAGGGAGATCGGGCATCCGGTCCTGCCGAAGCCGAGGCCGGAGTAGGCCAGCGCCACATAGCCGCGGGCGGCGAACGCCTTGGCGAGGGCGTCGGTGGAACCGTCCGCCTTGCTGCCGCCGAAGCCGTTGGTGGTCAGCACGGCGGGCGCGGGGTGGGCCGTGTCCACGCCGGACGGACGGTAGACATCGGTGTCGACGGTGCAGCTGCGGCCGCCGGCGCGGACGGTGACCTTCAGCGCGGTGACGGTGTACGGCCCGGCGGCCGCGGCCGAGGGGCCGGTCAGGGCGAGGGGCGCGGCGAGGGTGGTGCCGGCCAGCAGGGCGAGGGACGTGCGGAGCAGCGGACGGGACACGGCTCGGGACTCGCGGGGCACCAGGACCTCCAACGGGGACACGGCGTACCAACCAGTCGGTAACGGCGCGTTCATGTTGTGACACGAGTAATGTCGTGTCAACGCTCCTGCCCGGGGTTTCCCGTAGGGACGTCAGTTCGCCACCGTCCGCCGCAGACGGCCCAGTTGGGCCTACGGCGGAGGCGGCCACCGGTCACTCGCGGAGCTCCAGCGGCGGGACGTCGTCCCGCGGAACGCCGAAGGTCCGGGCGTAGAGGGCGAGTTCCGCCTCCAGGGTGCGGACCAGGGTCTCGGCGCGGCGGAAGCCGTGTCCCTCGCCGGGAAAGGCCAGATAGGCGTGCGGCACCCCGCGTCCGGCCACCTCGGCGAGGAAGCGCTCGCACTGCGCGGGCGGGCAGATCACGTCGTCCAGCCCCTGGAGCAGCAGGAACGGCGCGGTGATCCGGTCCGCGCGGTGCAGCGGCGAGCGCTCCCGGTAGCGGTCGGGGACCTCGGCGAGCGGGCCGACCAGCGACTCCAGGTACCGGGACTCGAAGTCATGGGTCCCGCCGTTCGCCCAGTCGGTGAGGTCCAGGACGGGGTAGCTGATGGTGCCGCAGGCGTAGAGGTCGGTGGAGGTCAGCGAGGCGGCGGTGGTCCAGCCGCCGGCGCTGCCGCCGCGGATGGCGAGCCGGGCGGGGTCGGCGGTGCCCTCCTCGGCCAGCGCCCGGGCGACCGCCGCGCAGTCCGCCACGTCCACCACGCCCCACTGGCCGCGCAGCCGCTCGCGGTAGGCGCGGCCGTAGCCGGTCGAGCCGCCGTAGTTGACCTGGGCGACGCCGATGCCCCGGGAGGTGAAGTAGGCGATCTCCAGGTCGAGCACCAGCGGCGCGCGACTGGTCGGGCCGCCGTGCGCCCAGATCACATAGGGCGGCAACTCCCCGTCGGGGGCGGTGTGTTCGGGATGGTGCGGAGGATGGATGTGGGCGTGCACGTCCCGGCCGCCGGGGCCGGTGAAGGTGCGGTGCCGCGGCCGGGAGTAGTAGGCCGGGTCCACGGCGTCGGTGTGCCGGCAGGCGATCGCCCGGGCCCGCCCGGTGCAGGTGTCCAGCTCGACGACCTCGTACGAGCGGTCCGGGCCGCCCGCGATGCCGACGACCCGGCTGCCGTGCGCGGCGAGCGTGGGCGTCCACTCCGTCCAGGGCCCGGCGGCGTCGACGAGGTCGCCGCTGACCGGGTCGAGGATGCCCAGGGTCATGGCGCCGCGGCCGTGCAGCACCGCGAGGGTGCCGTTCTCCAGCGGCAGGAACCAGCGCTCGCCGACGTTCCACAGCGGGCCGCCGAACTCCTCCTCCCGGGCGGGGCACAGGCTGCGGCTCGCCACCACGCCGTCGTCCTTCGCACCGGGGCGGATGCGCCGGAGCTCCCACCAGCCGCCGGGGTCCGAGACGAACAGCAGCGAGCCGTCGGCGTCCCATTCGATCTGCGCCACGGACTCGCCGGTCGCGCCGCCGCCCGGTGCGGTCGGTCCGAGGTCACCGGCCAGCGGCCGGACGGCGGTGAACTCGCCCTTGCCGGTGACCTCGGCGAGCATCACGAGCGTGCCGTCCCAGGGCATCCGGGGGTGGTCCCAGGCGAGCCAGGCCGCCCGGTCACCGTCCGGGGAGATCCGCGGACCGGTCACGAACCGGTGCCGGTCGTCGCTCAACTCCCGTATGGATTGCCGGTGTCCGGCCGCCGAGCCGTCGAGCGGGACGGCCGCGATCACCCGCCGCACGTCCGTCGGCCGCTCGCCGGTGAACTCCTCCAGGACGCACCACACCTCGCCCAGCTCCGGGCGCAGCACCGGATCGACCCAGCGCAGCCCCTCCCCCACGGCGGACAGCGGGGTGAGCGGGCGGGGCTCCCGGCCGCTGTCCGGTTCGAAGGCGTACAGCCGCTGGTCGGCGAAGTCGCAGAAGACGATCAGCGGTCCGCGCTCGGTGACGGTACCGGCCCAGGGCAGGCCGCCGTACTCCAGCACCCGGCTGCGGACGTTCCACGGCGCGGGCAGCACGGTCTGCTCGGTGCCGTCCGGCCGCCGGCGGACCAGTGCCCGGCGGCCGCCCTCGGCGGGGCGTGGCTCGGTCCACCAGACCTCGTCGCCGACCACGCCGACGAAGGCCGGCCGGCCGTCGTGCGTGGCGACCGTCCGGGCGTCCACCGGGGACGTCCAGCTGCCGTAAGGGGCCGTGGTCACCATGGTGCGGATCCTCTCCTCCACCGGTAGGGCGGGGCGCGGGCCGGTCAGGCCGCGCGCAGGAAGTGGTCGAGGACCCGGACACCGAAGTGCAGTCCCCCGACCGGTACGCGCTCGTCCACGCCGTGGAAGAGCGCCTGGTAGTCGAAGCCCTCGGGGAGCTTCAGCGGCGAGAAACCGTAACCGGTGATGCCCAGCCGGGAGAACTGCTTGGCGTCCGTGCCGCCGGACATGCAGTACGGGACGACGTGGCCGTCCGGGTCGAAGCGCTCGACGGCGGCCCGCATCGCGGCGTACGTCGGGGTGTCCACCGGGGCCTGGAGGGCGACCTCGCGGTGGTGGTACTCCCACTCCACCTCGGGGCCGGTCAGCTCGTCCAGGGTGGTGCGGAACTCCGGCTCGCCACCGGGGACGACCCGGCCGTCCACATGGGCCACGGCGGAGCCGGGGATCACATTGACCTTGTAACCGGCGGACAGCATCGTGGGGTTGGCGCTGTTGCGGACGGTTGGTTCGACGAGCTTGGCGGACGGGCCGAGCTTGCCGAGGAGTGCGTCGACATCGCAGTCCGGCGCGTCCACGTCGACGTCCAGACGGTGCAGGGCGGCCAGTTCGCGCAGCGCGGCCCGTACGGTCGGGGTGAGCCGGACCGGCCATTCGTGCTCGCCGATCCGGGCCACCGCGCCGGCCAGCCGGCTGACCGCGTTGTCGTGGTTGACCTTCGAGCCGTGCCCGGCCCGGCCCCGGGCGGTCAGCTTGAGCCAGGCGGTGCCGCGCTCCCCCGCCGCGATCGGGTACAGCTGCATCCCGCCGCCGGCGTGGAAGGTGAACGCCCCGGATTCGCTGATGCCTTCGGTGCAGCCGGCGAACAGCGGGGCGTGCCGGTCGGCGAGGAAGCCCGAGCCGTCCTCGGCGCTGGCCTCCTCGTCGGCGGTGAAGGCCAGCACGATGTCGCGGCGCGGCCGCACGCCGGTGCGCGCCCAGTGCCGTACGGCGGCAAGCACCATCGCGTCCATGTTCTTCATGTCGACGGCGCCGCGGCCCCAGACCACGTCGTCGACGACCTCACCGGAGAACGGGTGCACGGTCCAGTCGGCGGGTTCGGCGGGGACCACGTCGAGATGGCCGTGGACCAGCAGGGCGTCGGCCGCGGGGTCGGTGCCCTCGATGCGGGCGACGACGTTGGTGCGGCCCCGGGTGCGTTCCAGCAGGGTCGGTTCGATGCCGGCGTCGGCGAGGCGCTCGGCGACGTACTCGGCGGCCGGGCGCTCCCGGCAGGTGCCGTCGCCGGCATTGCCGGTGTCGATCCGGATCAGGTCGGAGGTGAACCGCACCACCTCGTCCAGCGCTTGCCGGTCCACCCCGGCCGCGTGGCCGGCGGTGCCCTGTTGCTCGGTCTTCTCAGCCATATTCTTCCTCCACGGCGGACGACACGACGGTGGTGACCGCCTTGAAGCACCGGATGGCTTCGTACATGTTCCGACCGGTATACGCGACCCGGCGCTCCGCGCTGCGCTCCACGCCGGGCACACAGGTCGCGGCACCCACCAGATGCTCCGCGTCGAACTCCAACTCGACGTGGAACGGGCCCCGGCGCGCCGGTTCGTGACGGACCGCCAGCGCCGTGCCCTTGGCGGCCGCGGCCCGGATGTCGGCGGCCGTACGGGCCGGTGGCCGGCAGACCGCGGCGTAGCGCGAGACGTAGTCCTTGACCGCCACGGCGGGCGCCTCGGGGGCGTATCCCTGGGCGTCCTGGCAGGTGCGGTCGTCGCCGGTGACCAGGACGACGGGCACGCCGTACTCGGCGACGACGAGGGAGTTGAGGTAGCCCTCGCTGGCGCGGGTGCCGTCGACCCAGACGCCGGTGAGGGTGTTGGCGAGGTAGGTGTGGGCGAGGACGCCTTCGGTGCCCGCGCCGGTGTGGTAGCCGACGAAGGCGATGCCGTCGACGTCGCCGTGCTGCACGCCCTCGACCATGCTGAGCGACTTGTGCCGGCCGGTGAGCATCTGCGCCCGTTCGTCGAGCTGCTCCAGCAGGAGATTGCGCATCGACCAGTGGGCCTCGTTGACGAGCACCTCATCGGCCCCGCCGTCGAAGAATCCGGCGATCGCCGCGTTGACGTCGGAGGTGAACATAGGGCGGCAGCGTTCCCACTGCGGCTTGCCCGGCAGCACGTCCGCGGGCCAGGTCACGCCGGTGGCGCCCTCCATGTCGGCGGAGATGAGGATCTTCACGGTCACCAGTCCTATCGCAGGCGGCAGGCGGTATGCACGATTTTGGACATCACTCGTTCACAACTTTTTCGAGGCACCGCAGGCGCCCAGCAACGCGTGACGCCTCGTCCGGAACCCTCCAGGACCACCGAGTTGGCCGCAACACCGTGAGCCCTCGCAGCGCACGCAGGTGACGCGGACACGCTCGTGTGGCACCGTATTCCACACAGTTTCTGTCGCAAAGCGGAAGGGCATCCGCCAGAATTCCGATGGAGTTTCGACGGACTTCTGTCAGCCGCCGACGCCCCCGGCCCGGTGGGATAGAACGTCCCGAACCGGCCTCCCACATGAGGAGACAGAGGCAGAATCATGAGCACAGCACGTAACGCCAGCTCGTTAGCACCACTCGGCGACCCGCAGGCCGACGGCGGTGACGAGCAACTGGCCGTCCTCACCGAACTGGTCATCCACTCCCTTTGCGAGCGCAATCCAGGCTTCCGGGAATTCCTGGAGCGGACCGACGGGGCGCAGGTCACCCGACTGATCGCGGACGTCCTGCGGGCCGGCCGGCCGCTGCCGGCCACCGTGCGGGCGGTCCGGCTGGCGACCGCCACCGACCTCCACCTCGTCGCCGCGGCGCTCGGCGACTGTCTGGTCAGCCTGCCGGACGAGGCGCCGGGGCTGCTGATCCCCGGCGCGCTCGCCGAGGGCGACGAGGGCCGGGCCCGGCTGAAGGGCGTCCTGCGCCACCGCGCCGCCGCGGTGGGCCATGCGGTGCCACCGCAGGACGCCGCCGCCTCGGTCCGTGCCGCCTCCCGCCTGCTGGAGCTGGCCGCCCGGTGCGACGGCCCCGCCGCGGGCGTGGCGTTCGTCGACGACCACCTCTCCAGCCTGCTGCTCCTCCAGGACGAGTCGCTCACCCGCGCCCTCATCGCCCGCCGACTCAGGCCGCTCGCCGGCCTCTCGCCGGAGCGGTGCTCCCGCCTGGAGGCGACGCTGCTGGCCTGGCTGGGCGGGATGGGCGCGCCGGAGGTGGCCAAGGCGCTCAGCATCCATCCGCAGACCGTGCGGTACCGGATGCGCCAGCTGGAGAAGCTCTTCGGCGCCCGGCTGCGCGATCCGCGGACCCGCTTCGAGATCGAGCTGGCCCTGCGCGGCCGCCGGCTGATGGCGGGCACCCACCGCCGACGGACCGCCGCGCCCCGCCGGCCACGCCCCAGCCGCCTCCGCCAACCGGTGCCGCGCCCCTAGGGACACACTCCAGGGCACCCCGCCACCCGCCCCGCCCCGCGTGCCGCACCCCCCTCCGATCTTCCCCACCCGCCCCGTCCGTCCCTATTTGGCGAATCTCACACCCGAGCCACACCTCTCAAATACGGACATAGCACCCCACATTCCCGGGGTGTCCTCGGACCTGCCCCGTATCGTCGCCGTGACCCATGAAGGGCGCACCGCCGCCGCACGCGGCTGCGCCGGCCCGACCGCCTCCGGTCACCCGAGGGCCGACCCGCCACCGGCGGGGCCCCGACACAGCGGGACAGGAACCACCCCCATGCACGGATCACGCCTCCACGGACGACGCCCCGCAACCGGCACGCGCCGCGGACTGGCCGCGCTGGTGGCCGCCGGATCACTGCTCACGGTGCTCACCTCGGCGACCCCGGCCGCGGCCGGCACCGCCAGCGCCCCGGTGGCCGGCGCCAAGGTCGTCTGCAGCTCCAAGAAGCCCGGCCTGGCCCCGGCCCTGTCCCACGACATCGCCGACGCCCTGCACGGCCGGCAGAGCGCCTCGGCGCTGGCCGTCTACGACCGCCGGACCGGCACCCGCTGCGCCTTCAAATCCGGCACCCACTTCGACTCGGCGAGTGTGGTGAAGGTCACCGTCCTCGGCGCACTGCTGCGGCAGGCCGAGGAGGCGCACCGGAAGCTGACCCCGCACGAGGTCAAGCTGACGACCGCCATGATCACCAAGTCGGACAACGACGCGACCAACGCCCTGTGGCACCAGATCGGCCCGGCCGGCGTCCAGCGCTTCCTGGACCTCGCCGGGATGCGGGACACCGTGCCGGGCCGCGGCGCGACCTGGGGCCTCACCCAGGTCACCGCCGCCGACCAGCTCACCCTGATGCAGCTGCTCACCACGGACGGGGCGGTGCTCGGCCCGGCCTCCCGCGGCTACGCACTCGACCTGATGCACCGGGTAGCGGCCGACCAGCGCTGGGGCGTACCGGCCGGCGCCCCGGACACCGCGACCGTCCACGTCAAGAACGGCTGGCTGCCGCGGGACACCGGCGGCTGGCGGATCAACAGCGTCGGCACCTTCACCGGCCACGGCCACGACTACGGCATGGCCGTCCTCTCCACCGGCAACGCGACCATGGACTACGGGGTCGCCACGGTCGAGGGCGCCGCCCGCGTCATCCACCGCGACCTCCAGCGCTGAGCCGGCCGCCCGCGGGCGGTTACGGCACCTGCCTAGGCGAGCTCGGTGGCCAGGCCGTCCCGGCGGCTGATCTCCAGCACCGGACAGCCCAGCTCCCGGACCTGAGCGACGATCCGGGCACTCAGGCCGGGACTCAGGTCCGGCAGGAACCCGGGGAGCCGACGGGCCAGTTCGGCGGCGCCGAGGAGATCGACGCTGGGGTGATCGGCGCCGGGCAGATCGGCGTCGGGCAGATCGGTGTCGGGCAGATCGGTGTCGGTGTGCCGGGCGAAGCCGGGCATCCAGCGCTCACCTCCGGCGACCGGACCGCCCGGCCCGCCCGGTCCGCCCGGGCCCTCGGGCAACAGGGCGGCATCCGCGGCGAGGACGAGCGTCGGCCCGGGGCCAGGGACAGCGAGCGGGTACGCCCACCACAGCAGGTCCACGGGCCCCGCCCCGCCGGTCGCCATCCGGGCCCGGCCCGCGGTGGGGTAGGACGTCCGACCTCCCGACGAGGCGTACAGACCACCGTGCCCGTCGCACCCCTCCGCGCCGCTGCCGCCGAGGGCACCCGTGACCGGCATCAGGTCGAGCGCGGGGGTGCCCACCGCCTCCGCGCGGCCGGGCCCGAAGAGCCGGTGGGCGTCGCTGCTCCAGTGGGAGATCCGGCCGTCCGCGGCCACCACCACGACCGCAAGCGGAATCCGTCCCGGCAGAGCGTGGCGCGGCTCGGCCACCCGGGCTGACGTAGCGCACCGGCCGGCGGCGTCCGACCCGCCACGCTCCACGGGCGGTTGCTTCCTGGTACCCCGATCGTGCCTCACCGCCACCACGCTACGGCCGCAGGCCGACGCGGTGGGCGGCATTTCCCCAAGAGGCCGAACAGGTGGTATGCCCGCACAACAGGCGTCCCGTCACCACCCGTTGGCGTGCGGTCAGTCCTCGTGTCCGAGCTGGAGGTCGCGTTCGGTGCGGCCGCCGCCGGCCACCTGGAGGACGGTGGCCACCGGCGGATATCCGGCGGCGACCACGGTGTACTCGCCGGCCGCGAGGTCCACGAAGCGGAACAGCCCGTCGGGCCCGGTGACGGCGGTGTCGACGACATTGCCCGCGACGTCCAGCAGGGTGACCCGGGCGTCCTCGACCGGGCGCCCGCCACCGGCCCGTACGGTCCCGCGCAGCACCGCACCCCCCGCGAGTTCGATGTCCTGGCGGGTCTCCCGCGACGCCTGGACGGTGACCGGCAGCGCGGCCGGCCGGTACGCCGGTGCGCTGGAGGCGAGGGTGTACTCGCCGGCCACCAACTCCCCGATGACGTAAGCGCCTTCGCGTCCGCTGCGGGTGGTCGCGACGACCTCGCCGCGCACATCGGTGAGGGTGACCATGGCATCGCGTACGGGGGTGCCGTCGGCGGTGGTGACGGTGCCGGCCAGCCGCCCGGCGCCGCCGAGGACCACGTCCAGTTCGACCGGCCGTTCGCCGACGGTCACGGTCACGGCCTGCGGCTGGTGGCCACCGGCGGCCGCGATCAGCACGTAGGAGCCGGCGCCGGGGGTGCTCAGGGCGTACCGCCCGTCCTCGCCGGAGGCGCCGCGGCCGATCTGCCGCCCGGTGACGTCGATGAGGGTGAGCGCGGCCCGCGGCACGATGGAGCCGTCGTGGTGCCGCACCGCCCCGCACACCGGGATGCCCGGATGCCCGCCACCGGAGAAGCGGGAACCACGGCGGTAACCACCCGTGGGGAACGTCGAGTTGAGAGCCTCCGGATCCACGGCGGAACGGGCCTGCGGCACGGCGGTCGGCACGGTCTGTCCGGTCTGTTCGGCGGGTCCGGCGGGTCCGGAAGCTACGGAAGATCCGGAATGATCCGCCGGTTCGATCGGCTCTCCGTAGGTGGTGGGCCGGTCCGGGGTCGGGGAGGTCTGCGGGGCGTGAGAGGCGTGGGACACCAGTGTTTTCTCTTTCAGGAAGAAGGGGAGCACGAGGCCCAGGACGAGCACCGGCACGAAGGAGAAGAAGACCCTCGGGACGGCGTGGGCGTAGGCGGCGACGGGGCCGTCGCGCAGGGAGGCGGGCAGCGCGCGCAGCAGTTGCGGGGTGATCGACTCCGGGTCGGGCAGCCGCCGCGACACCGCCAGCCGGTCGGCGAAGAGGAGGCCGGAGAGGGCCACGCCGACGCTGCCGCCGAGGTGCCGGAAGCAGTGGTTGGCGCTGGTCGCGGTGGCGAGGTCGCGGGCGCGTACGGAGTTCCGGGCGGCGAGCACCAGCACCGGCAGCACGAGGCCGAGCCCCAGGCCCAGGAGGGCCGTCAAGAGGCTGGCGGTCTCCCTGGGGGTGCCCGGCGGCGTCCGGGCCAGCAGCCACATCCCCCCGGCGGCCACCGCACAGCCCAGCACGGGGAAGACCTTGCCGTGGCCGGTGCGGCCGATGAACCGGCCGGAGACGACGTACGCGAGGACGATGCCGCCCAACAGCGGCAGCATCAGCAGGCCGGACTCGGTGGCCGAGGCGCCGTCGGCTCCCCGCAGGAAGGTCGGCAGCCATCGGGCGGCGCCGAAAAGGGCGATGCCGACGGCGGCGCCGATCAGGCCGGTGCGGGTGAAGAGCGCGTCGCGGACCAGCCGCAGCGGGACGATCGGTTCGGCGGCGAAGTGCTCGACGGCGAGGAAGAGCAGCGCGCTGCCGAGCGCCCCCGCCCCCAGGCCGAGGACGACCCGCGAGTTCCAGGCGTACTCCGTGCCGCCCCACTTCGTCAGCAGCACGAGGCAGGTGGCGAACGCTGCGAGCAGCAGGGCGCCGGAGAGGTCGAGCCTGGGCCGGCGGGCCGGCCGGGGCAGCTTCAGCGCGAAGGCGATGACGAGGAACGTCAGCGCACCGAACGGGACGTGGAGGGAGAAGCACCAGCGCCAGGAGGCGTGGTCGGCGCAGAAGCCGCCGATCAGCGGTCCGGCCGCGGAGGCGAGGCCGAAGGCGGCGCCGATCAGTCCCAGGGAGCGGCCACGGGCCCGGGGCGGTACGACGTCGGCGACGAGTGCGTGGACGCCGATCAGCAGTCCGCCGCCGCCGAGGCCCTGGACGGCCCGGAAGGCGGCCAGTTCGTCCAGGGTGCGCGACCAGCCGGCCAGTGCCGAACCTGCGGTGAAGACCAGGAGCGCGAAGAGGAAGACCGGTTTGCGGCCGAAAAGGTCGCCGAGTCTGCCGTGGAGGGGCAGGCCGAGGGCGGAGGCGAGGAGGTAGGACGTCATCACCCAGGACATCGCGCCCCGGCCGTGCAGCTCGCCGACGATCTTCGGGAGCGCGGGGGCGACGACGGTCTGGTCGAGGGCCGCGAGCAGCAGGACCGGCAGCAGGCCGACGAGGACCAGACGGGCCCGGCGGGGGCCGAGCGGCACCGGGCCGGCGCCGTCCGGCGCACCGGGCCGGTCGTCGGCGGGCGGGGCCGTGGCCGTGCCCGGTGCCGGTGGGCCGGTCCGCCCGGCCGGGTCGCTCAGGGTGGTCCCGCCCACGTGCTGCTCCCCTCGTCACGCCTGTTGCCGCCCAATTTCTCGCATTGGGCGACAACAGCGTTCAAGCGCGACGAAAGGGATGTGGCGGGGTCGGACCGGACGTCAAGTGCCTTGTCGGGCAGGCGCCTTGGGCTCCCATCAGGGCTTTCCGCACGGAACGGGTCCGACGGCCGGGGCACCTCGGCACGGCCGAAACCACCCGAACCGGTGAGCGTGACGCAACGCGCCCAGGGTGACGCATGTGACGTCCACACTCAGCGCAGGAAGCACCTGACGTCGAGGGTGAGCTGCGCGCACATGACACACAGGGGACGTATGACGTCCGATCACTTCTCCATGCGCGCCGCGAGGTTGGCGAGGATGGCGTCGTAGATCCGGCCGAGACCCTTGGGGGCGAAGGTCCGCTCGAAGAAGCCGCCGATACCGCCCGCGCCCTGCCAGGTGGTCGTGACGACGACCCTGGCGCGCTTCTCGCCGGCCGGCGTGACGACCCAGGTGGTCACCATGGAGGAGTTGCGGTCCTTCTCCACGAGCTGGCCGTCGGTGGGCTCGTCGACCTCCAGCAGGCAGTCCCGCACCCGCTTGCTCGTGGCCTGGAGCTTCCAGTGGACGAGGGTGCCCTTGCCGTCGCCGCCCTCGCGGACCTCGTACTCCGAGAAGTGCTCGGGCAGCAGCTGCTGGCGCGTGCCGCTGTAGTCGGCGAGCGCGTCGAACACGTCCTCCGGGTCCGCCGCGATCTCGCGCTGCGTGGTGGCCTCGACCTGACCCATGTGTGTCTTCCTCCAGTAGTCGGCTGCCGGTCCTGCGATGCGCCGCCAAGCCAACCACCACTGGGGTGCGCGCCCAAAATCCGCCCGGGCCCGCCTCGCCGGGCGGGACGGGAACACGCGAGGAACAAGAAGGGAACGTGTGTTCTATTATGGCGGCCGGGGGCTCGACGGCATGCAGCATGCAGAAGGAGGCCCGAATGCGCTGGGACAACCTGGGTGACGGCCCGGCCGCACTGTTCGGTGCGGACGTGGTCAGCCGGACGATCGACACCCCCGAATTCCGCGGGATCACGTTCCACGAGGTGCGCGCCCGTTCCCTCGTCAACCGCGTCCCGGGTGCCTCCCGGATGCCGTTCGAATGGACGGTCAACCCCTACCGGGGCTGCAGCCACGCCTGCGTCTACTGTTTCGCGCGCAAGACCCACAGCTATCTGGACCTGGACACCGGCCTCGGCTTCGACTCCCAGATCGTGGTGAAGGTCAACGCCCCGGAACTACTGCGCCGCGAACTGGCCGGGCGCCGCTGGCGCGGCGACCACATCGCGATGGGCACCAACGTCGACTGCTACCAGCGCGCGGAGGGCCGCTACCGCCTCATGCCCGGCATCCTCACGGTCCTGCGCGATCACGCCAACCCGTTCTCGATCCTCACCAAGGGCACGCTCATCCTGCGCGACCTGGAACTACTGCGGCAGGCCGCCGAGATCACCGACGTCGGCGTCTCGGTCTCCGTCGGCTTCCTGGACCACGAGCTGTGGCGCACGGTCGAGCCCGGCACGCCCGCCCCCGAACGCCGGCTGGACGTGGTGCGCACCCTCACCGCGCACGGCATTCCCTGCGGCGTGCTCATGGCACCCGTCATCCCGTTCCTCGGCGACGCGCCCGAGCAGCTTCGCGACACGGTCCGCGCCATCGCGGAGGCCGGCGCGGGATCCGTCACGCCGCTGGTGCTGCACCTGCGCCCCGGCGCCCGCGAGTGGTTCCTGTCCTGGCTGGACCGCCATCATCCGCACCTCGTACGGCGCTACGCGACGATGTACGCGGACGGCTCCTACGCGCCCACGTGGTACCAGCGCCGGATCACCCGCCAGGTCCACGAACTCGCCGCCGAATACGGCATCGGCCCCGCCCGCTCCGGGGAGGCCCGCCGCATCCGCCCACCGTCCGGGGACACCGCCGAGAATTCCACCCCCGCAGCCGATGACACCTCTTCGCGACCGCCCTCGCACACACCCACACCATCGCCCCCCGGCCCGACCCAGCTGACCCTCATCTGAACCAGCCGACCCGCCGGGCCGGCCGCTCACGCAGAGGCGGCCGGGGCGGCCTCCAGGGCCCGCGCCAGGCGGTCGCGGGCCTCGGTCTGGGCGGCGATCCGCTCGTCGATGACGGCGAGCCGCTCACGGGCGATCCGCAGCCCCTCGGCGGACGGCTGAGCGGTGGTCATGTCGCCGTCCAGGCAGGAGGTGAAACAGCGGACGTCGGCGAGCGTGAGCCCGGCCGCCAGCAAGTGGCGGATGTTGCGCACCCGTACGACCGCGCGGGCGTCGTAGACCCGATAGCCGTTCGCCTCCCGGACGGAGGCGATCAGCCCCTCCCGCTCGTAGTTCCGCAACGCCCGCGGCGTCGCCCCCGTAACCTCCGCCAACTCCCCGATCCGCACGGGTTGCCCCCTCCCTCGACTCCACCTCGGCTCCAACCTCGCAGCCGATTCCAGCACGGAGCCTCGCAGCCGATTGCAGCACGTGCACCAGTGCGGTGGTGGCGCGGCGCGGCCCCGGATGCTGACACCGGCGCGGCTACGCCACGGGTCCGGGGGTTGGTGGCGGCTCCACTACTGGTGCTGGCGTCGGCGCGGCTGTGCTGGCCTCTTGCGTCTCGCCTTTCGCGTCTCGCCTTTGCCGCGCACCTCTTGTTTCCCCGCCGCCCACCCCCCTTCGGGGGGTGGGCGGGTGTAGTGACGAGGTTCGGGCCGGCGGGGGGCAAGTTGACCCCTTCGGAGCGGGCGGAGCCGACGGGCGGGGGGTGAGTTGACCGCTTCGGATCGGTCGGGGCTGACGACCGGGGCGAAGGCGAGCCCGCGGGGGGCAGGGCCGGGGCGGTCCCTCCGGGGACAAGGCCGAGGCGGGCCCCCGGGGGCAGGGCCGAAGCAGGTCCGCGGGGACAAGACGGAGACAAGCCCGCCGGGACAGGGCCGGGGCGGGCCCGCGGGGACAAGGCCGAGGCAGGCCCGCGGGGCCAGAGCCGAGGCGGGCCCGGCCCACGATCGCAGCGGTCGGGGCGGTCGGGGCGGGCTCAGCCGACCACCGCGCCGCCGTCGACCGGGAGGATCACCCCCGTGACGAACGAGGCGGACGGGGCGGCCAGGTGGGTGATGGCCCAGGCCACCTCCTCGGGGCGGCCGATCCGTCCCATCGGCGTGTGCGCGATCTGCCATGCGCGGTGCGCCGCCCGCTGCTCGTCGGACAGGCCCTGGTGGAGCGCGATCGGGGTCTCGATCGCGCCGGGTGCGACCGCCACCACCCGCACCCCGCGCGGTGCGAGCTCCACCGCCCAGCTACGGGTGAGCAGTTCGAGCCCCGTCTTGGTCGCGGCGTAGACCGCATTGCCGGGCCAGCCGCGCTGGCCGATCGAGGTACTGATGTTGACCACGACCCCACCGGTCCGCTCCAGATGGGGCACCGCTTCCTGCGTCAGCAGTACAGGCGCGACGAGGTTCGTCGCCAGTTGCGGCCCCATCCCCTCCTTGGTGAAGCTGCCGAGTGCCCCGGTGCCCACGATGGCGGCGTTGTTGACCAGGACGTCCAGCCGGCCGTACGTCTCGATCGCGTGGCGTACGAGGTTCGCGGGAGCGTCGTCCGCGGTGATGTCGGCGGTGTACGGGACGATCTCGCCGTCCCCCTCGGCGTCCGCCGCCGTCTCCGCCAGCGGCTCGGCCCGGCGGCCCACCGCCAGCACCCGCGCGCCCTCCGCCGCGAAGGCCCGGGCGGCGGCCCGCCCGATCCCCGTACCCGCACCGGTGATGATCACCACCCGGCGTGGCGGGGTACCCGCGGGATGCCTGCCGGTTCCGGTGGCGGTCGGCCCGGGCTCCTGCTGCGTCGACGGGGTTTTCGTGGTGGGGGTGGTGTGCGTGGTGCGAGTGGTGTGCGTGGTCGCGCTGTGTGCCATGCCGGAAGTCTCGAACCCTGCCCCCAGGGGCAAGGTCAAGCGCACGGCTGCGAAGACGCCAAAAGCCCCCTTGACCGGGCCCCTACCCTCTCCCTCATGGATACGGACACGGGCAGGAACATGGGGAGGGACAGGAGGCCGGCAGGACCGCTCCGGATACGGGAAATGGGCGAGGCCGACATCGAGGCGGTCTCGGCGGTCCGGGTCCGCGGCTGGCAGGCGGCGTACCGCGGGCTGATGCCGCAGACGTATCTGGACGGGATGAGCGTGGCGGCGGACGCCGAGCGGCGGCGGTCGTGGTTCGGGCGGCGCTCGCCGGAGGTGGTCGACCTGGTGGCGGAGTCGGCCGGTGAGGTGGTCGGCTGGGCCTCGGTCGGCCCGGCCCGGGACCCCGATGTCGCCCCGGGCGCCGAGGAGTTGCCCGACCCTCGCCCGACCGCGGGTGAGCTGTTCGCGCTGTACGTCGCGCCCGAGCGGATCGGCACCGGCGTCGGGCGTGCCCTGATGGCCGCGGGCACGGACCGGGCACGGCAGAGCGGATACCGCGCGCTGTATTTGTGGGTGGTGCGCGGCAACACCCGCGCCCAGCGGTTCTACGAGCGGGCCGGCTTCGTGGCGGACGGGGCGGAGGAGACGTACAAGGTGGGCGGCAGTAGCGTCCCCGAGCTGCGTTACTGGCGCCCGCTGTCCGCCTAGTACCCGGCTCCCACGTCGTGCTCCCGGACCCCACGCCGTGATGTCCATACCTCATCACGGCGTGGTGCCGGACCCGACATCCGACATCCCACGTCCCCGGGACCCCGGGGCGAGGTCATGGAATGCTCTCGGGACGCCCCGTGATCTCCGGCTGACCGCTTCACCCCCCTGGGCGCTCCTCCACAGCGGCTGCCCCCTCCCCCGCCGTGGCTGGGCCGCCCCCCGCGACACCTGCGCCCTCCCCCGCGCCGTCCCGGCCCCCCTTCGCCGGGTCCGGGCGGCCCCCCGTCGCTGTGCCCCCCTCCCCACCCGCATCGCCCCGTCCCTCGTCCCCCGGAAGCTCGTGGACCCCCAGGCGGGCCAGTGAGGCCGCTGCGGCGGCGGCCAGGCGGGGGTGGGCGGTGGCGGCGGTGAGGACGGGTACGGCGCGGCGGTCGCCCAGGGCGCCCAGGCCCTCGACGCAGGCGAGTGCCACCCGCCAGTAGGGGTTGTGCGGGGTCAGCAGCCGCTCCAGGGTGGCGATCAGCGCCGGCACGGACTGCGGTGCGCGCAGTTCGGCGAGGAGCCGGACCGGGTGCAGGGCGTACGCGGTGCGCAGCGGGTTGGTGGCGAGGGCGGCCGCCGCGCGGGCGGTGCGCGGGTCGCCGAGCCGGCTCAGGGCGTGGGCCGCGGTGGCGCAGCGCACCGGATCGCGGTAGTTGAGCAGCAGTACGAGCGTCTCGAAGGCGCGTTTGTCGCCGGCGCAGCCGAGGATGAAGGCGGCGATCTCGCGGGCCCACAGGGGTCGTTCGACGGCGACCAGCATCCGGGCGAGTTCTTCCCGCGCGGCGGGGGTGTTCTTGCGGGCGAGCCCCAGCAGGCGCTCGTAGGCGACCAGATCCTGTGGGGAGCGGAGTTCGGCCCGCACCCGGTCCGTCAACTCGTGGAATTCGTCTTCCATTTGCCGCTTCCCTCCCGCCGGGGCGCCCCGGTTGCCGAGACGTGGCCTGCACCACAGACTAATGACCCGCCCTACCCCTGGCGCTGCGGTTACCCACCGGTTAACCTGCTGGAACGAGCAGCACCCCTGCTCGGGCGGCCTGGTGACGCAGCCGCCACAGAGTGAAGTCGGTTCGGCACCGCAACAGCACGACCTCAGTTCGGAGCACGGCACGGCCCCGGGACAGGGCCCGCCGCAGCTCCCGCACCGCCGGCGCTGCCAGCAGCGCTGCGGCCTCCGCGGCCCCGCCGCGCTCCGGCCGCCGCGTATCCGCTGCCCCTGGTGTCCGCGCGGCCACCCTTCAGTCGTCACTTCTCCCCTGCCCTTCAGGGGAACACCCTCAGGAGTTCGCGATGGGCCCTTCGTCCACCCCTGATCTCTCCCCCGACATTTCCCCACTGTCCCTCTCCACCGTGGCTGTCGTCGGCCTGGGCACGATGGGCACCGGCATCGCCGAGGTGCTCGCCCGGGCCGGCCGCGAGGTCATCGGCATCGACACCGACGAGGCCGCGGCCCGGCATGCCGTCGCCACGCTGGAGGCCGCCACGGCCCGTGCGGTGCGCCGCGAGCGGATCACCGAGCGCGAGCGGCAGGACGTCCTGGCCCGTTTCCGCACCTTCACCGATCTGCAGGCCGCCGCGGACGCCGACCTGGTCATCGAGGTGGTCCCCGAGGACTACGAGCTCAAGCGGCAGGTCTTCGCCGAACTGGACGCCGTGGTGCGGCCGGACACCGTGCTGGCCACCGGCACCAACGCCCTGTCGGTGACCCGGCTCGCCGCCGATTCGCAGCGTCCCGAGCGGGTGCTCGGGCTGCACTTCTTCAACCCCGCACCGGCCATGAAGCTGGTCGAGGTGGTCTCCTCGGTGCTCACCGCGCCGACCGCGGTCGCCGCGGTCACCGAGCTCGCCCGCGACCTGGGCAAGGACCCGATCGCGGTGGGTGACCGGCCCGGCTTCGTCGCCGACGGTCTGCTGTTCGGCTATCTGAACCAGGCCGCCGCGATGTACGAGTCGCGGTATGCCACCCGGGAGGACATCGACGCCGCGATGCGGCTCGGCTGCGGCCTTCCCATGGGCCCGCTGGCGCTGCTCGACCTGATCGGGGTGGACACCGCCCGGACCGTCCTGGAGGCGATGTACGCCGACTCCCAGGACCGGCTGCACGCCCCGGCGCCGATCCTGGGCCAGCTGGCCGAGGCCGGGCTGACCGGCCGCAAGGCGGGCCGCGGCTTCTACACGTACGAGGCGCCGGGCTCGGCCACGGTCGTGCCGGACGCGGAGAGCCCGGCGGCGAGCGGCGAGGCCGCGGCCGGGCGTACGGTCACCCGGGTCGGCGTGGCCGGTTCCGGGACGATGGCCAGCGGGATCGCCGAGGTCTTCGCCAAGGCCGGGTACCAGGTCGTGCTGGCCGCCCGCAGCGCGGAGAAGGCGGAGAAGGCGAAGGCCCGGATCGCCAAGTCGCTGGGCCGGTCCGTGGACAAGGGCAGGATGACCGCCGAGGCCCGGGACGCGGCGCTGGCGGCGATCGCGCCGGCCGGGACGCTGGACGCGTTCGCGGACGTGGACCTGGCCGTCGAGGCGGTGGCCGAGGACCTCGCCGTCAAGCAGGAGCTGTTCCGGACGCTGGACAAGGTCTGCAAGCCGGGCGCGGTCCTGGCCACCACGACCTCGTCGCTGCCGGTCGTGGCCTGCGCCCGGGCGACCTCACGCCCGCAGGACGTCATCGGGATGCACTTCTTCAACCCGGCGCCGGCGATGAAGCTGGTCGAGGTCGTGCGGACGGTCCTGACCTCCGACGAGGTGCACGCGACCGTGCGGGAGGTGTGCGCCCGGGTCCGCAAGCACCCGGTGGACTGCGGCGACCGGGCCGGCTTCATCGTGAACGCGCTGCTGTTCCCCTACCTGAACAACGCGATCAAGATGGTCCAGGAGCACTACGCGTCGCTGGACGACATCGACGCGGCGATGAAGCTCGGCGGCGGCTACCCGATGGGCCCGTTCGAGCTCCTCGACGTGGTCGGCCTGGACGTCTCGCTGGCGATCGAGAAGGTCCTGCACGCCGAATTCCGCGACCCGGGGCTGGCCCCCGCGCCGCTGCTGGAGCACCTCGTCGCGGCGGGGTGCCTCGGACGCAAGACGGGCCGCGGCTTCCGTGAGTACGCCCGGCGCTGACCCGTGGGGGCGCCCCCGCCCGGACGGGGCGGGCTGGGGTGGGCTGCTGGAGCCGGACGGCGGTCCACCCCCGCTCACAAGGGCGGACCTGGGACCTCATGCCGCGGGCCGGGTAAATATGCAGTACCGTCCCCACATGTCCCAGCCCGCTCGTACGCAGCCTTCCGACGCCCCCGACAGCAGCTCTCCCGGCACCCGCCGGGCGGCCGCGCAACGGCTCAAAATGCGCCGCGAATTGTCGGCGGCGGCCATGGAGCTGTTCGCGACGAAGGGCTACGAGGCGACGACGGTCGATGAGATCGCGGCCGCCGCGGGCGTCGCCCGGCGGACGTTCTTCCGCCACTTCCGCTCCAAGGAAGAGGCGATCTTCCCCGACCACGACGACACCCTGGTGCGGGCCGAGGCGGTCCTGGACGCCGCGCCGCCGCACGAGAACCCGCTCGACACGGTCTGCCGCGGCATCAAGGAGGTCATGCGGATGTACGCGGCCTCCCCGGCCGTGTCGGTGGCCCGCTACCGGCTGACCCGCGAGGTGCCCACCCTCCGCGAGGCCGAGATCGCCTCGGTGGCCCGCTACGAGCGGCTGTTCACCCGCTATCTGCTGGGCCACTTCGACGAGGGTGCGCACCGCGAGGGCGATGACGACCCGCTGCTGGCGGAGGTCGCCGCGTCCGCCGTGGTCACCGCGCACAACCACGTGCTGCGCCGCTGGCTGCGGGCCGGCGCGGAGGGTGACGTGGAGGCCCAGCTGGACCATGCCTTCGAGATCGTCCGGGAGACCTTCGGCGCCGGGATCGGCGCGGGCCGCGGCACGACGGGCGAGCAGCCGTCGGCGTCCGTCTCGCGCGAGGGCGAGGTGCTGGTCGCGGTGGCGCGTACGGACGCCCCGCTGGAGGAGGTCATGCGCACCATCCGCAAGGCGATCAAGGACCGGAGATGATCCCGTAACGGCCTGACGGGCCCGGCTCGCTCGTGCTATCCACTACGGCGTGGCGGACGCGAGCGAGGCGGGGCCGGCTCCGGCCACCCACAACACGGTCAGCGGCGGGCAGGCCCGCGACGTGATCCAGGGTGGCGTCGTCCAGATCTACCCGGCGCCCGCCCCCGTCCGCTCCCTGAACGCGCTGCCGCCCCGGCCGGCCGCGCTGCTCGGCCGCTCCGGCCCGCTCGCCGCCCTCCTGGCGCTGCTGGCGCCCGGCGACCGCGCCGGGGCTCCCACCGCGATAGCGGTCACCGGCGAGGGCGGGGTGGGCAAGTCGGCGCTGCTGGCGGCCGCCGCGCACGAGGCACACAAGTGGTTCCCCGGCGGGGTGCTCTACGCGGACGCCCGGGCGCACGGCGGCGCGGAGCCGATGAGCCTGGAGGAGCTGCTGGGCACCTGGCTGCGGGCGTTCGGCATCCCCGGCGATCAGCTCCAGCCGCACCGGGCCGGGCTGCTCAGCCAGTTCGCAAGCCAGCTGTGGGAGGCGGAGGAGGCGCTGCTGATCCTGCTCGACGACGCCGCGCCGGACGTGCACCTCGTGCCGCTGATACCCCCCGACCGCCGCCACCGCCTCCTGGTCACCGTCCGGAGCGCCCCGGAGCACGCCTCCTTCGCCGTGCTGCGGCTGGACACGCTCAGTCCGAAGGATTCGCTGGCGCTGCTGGAGGCGGCGGCCACCGAGCCGGTCCCGCCGTCGCAGCTGGACGAGATCGCCGCGCTCTGCGGCCATCTGCCGCTGGCGCTGGACGTGGTGGCCGGCCGGCTGCGGGACGGCGACGACAGCGCGCAGCGCATCCTCGCCGCGTTACGCCCGCCCGGTGAGCGGCTGACCGAACTCGACCCGGTACGGCAGGCGTTCGAGGCCTCGTACCAGGCGCTCGACGACCCGGACGCGCGGATGCTGCGCCGTCTGGGGCTGCACCCGGGCAACGAGATCGACGCCGGGTCGGCCGCCGCGCTGGCCGGGGTCTCACCGGCGGAGGCCGACCGTGCGCTGCGCCGCCTGGTCAGGGCCCAGCTGCTGCGCCCCACCGGCCCCGAGGGCCGGGTCCGCTTCCACGACCTGCTGCAGCTCTACGTCGGTGAACTCGCCGCGCAGGAACCGGAGTCGGCGCGCGGTGCGGCGCTGGAACGGCTGATGGCCCACTACGGCGAGCGGGCCGCCACCGCCGACGAGGCGTGGTTCGACCGGGAGCGCGGGGCGCTGGCGGCGGCCGTGGCGGCGGCGGTGGAGCAGGGCCGGTACGCGCGGGTCGCGACGGTGGTGGACCACCTGGTGGCGTATCTGCTGCGGCGCTCGCGGACCGTGGACGCGCTGTTCGTGCTGCGGCAGGGCGTCCTCGCGGCCCGGCACCGTGCCGACCACCTCCGGGAGGCGGAGCTGCTGCGGATGATGCGTCGCCACTACCGTGCGCTGGAGTGCTGGCCGGAGGCCGGGGCCTGCGCGGAGGCGGGCCATCTGGCGCGCATCCGGGCCGGGGTGCGGTCGCCGGAGCTGGCCGACGACCTCGGTGAGCAGGCGGCCGAGCGCGGTGACCAGGAGGCCGCGGCGCACCATTACGGGCGGGCGGTGCGCGGCTGGGCGCTGCGGGGTGACCGGCACCGGCTGGCGACCTCACTGCTGGCGCGGGGTGACGCGGAGGAGCAGCTGGGGCTCGCCCGGGACGCGGCGCTCTCGTACCGCCGGGCGGTGGCGACGGCGCCCGACGGTGACCTCACGGTCGTGGCGCACGCCTGGCTGAAGCTGGCCGGCTGCGCGGCGCACCGGCATGACCGCCGGCAGGTCCTGGAGCTGCTGCGCCGCGGGCTGGAGGTGGCGCGCAGGTCGGGGGACGTCCGGGTGACGGTCGAGGCGCTGGCGCTGCTGATGGAGGCGGAGAAGGAGGCGGGGCGGCTGGGGGCGGCCGAGCAGCTGCTCCGGGAGGCGCTCAGCGAGGCCGGGGCGCACCACCTGCCGCTGCTGCGGGAGCACCTGCTGGCCATCAAGCCGCCGTGGTTGAAGCTGGCCGCGGGGCCGGAGGCCGCCGCCGCGCCCCGCCCGGAGGCGTCCTCCGCCCGGCCGGAGCCGCCGCCCGCGGTGCCGGACCCGCCGGTGGAGCGGGCGGCCCGCCATGTGCGGCCGGTGCTGCTGCGGCTGCTCGCCCTGCCGTGCTGCGGGGTGCTCTGGGCGCTCGGCTGCCTGGCCGTGGCGCTGGTGGAGGGCGGGCCGGTGGCTCCGTGGCCGGCGCAGCTGGCGCTGGCCGGCGGCACGGCCTGGGCGGCCCGGCGGGTCTGGCAGCGCGGCCGCGGCAGCCGGCTCGGCGATCTCGCCGCGGTCGGCCTGCACCGCTTCCACGCGGTGGGTGCGGCCGGACTGCTGGCCGCGGGGGTCTGGGCCGGTGCGCCGGGCGGCAGCGCCGTCGCGGCCGGGCTGTTGGTCCTGCATACGGCCGCGCAGCTGTGGCCGGCCGTCCGCGGGCGCCTGAGGTCCCGGGCCTGACCGGGACACGACCCACCCGAACGGTCTAACCGCCTCCTCCTTCACCTGCTGTGATGTTGCGCGTGCGTGGTGTCACCGAGAGGCCTGCCATCGGCCCTTCTACCGCTCATACGTGCCGGCCAAATGACATCTGAGAGAAATTCTTGGCACTCAGTGTCTTGTCGACTGGCACGCGGTGTCATACGTTGAGGGTGTCCGGGCGACCGGCGGACGAGGCGATCCTCGTGCGCCGGCTGTCCCAACAGCCCTCCCCGGCTGCCGCCCGGATGCCTGCGTCACAGGCACACCGCCCGGCACCCGCCGGGCACCGCGCTCACCAAGGCGCTGCCAGGCACCACGGCCGACGCCTCCGCGACACCGGCGGAGACGGCGGCGGTAGCGCCACCCCGGCCGAACCGACGGCACCACCTCCCGTACCACCCCCGACGTTCCCTCAAGCCGTCCCTTACGAATCCCCCGAGCTCTCGACCCGCTCGAGAAGGGGCGGCCCCACCCGCCGGAGGCACACCGTGAACGAGATCCTGGACGCAATCCTTGCGCCTGACACCACCAGCGCCGACTTCGCCGCGCTGACCATCCCCGAGTCCTACCGCGCGGTGACCGTGCACAAGGACGAGGCCGAGATGTTCGCCGGCCTGCCCACCAAGGAGAAGGACCCGCGCAAGTCGCTGCACGTCGATGACGTCCCGGTCCCCGAGCTCGGCCCCGGTGAGGCGCTGGTGGCCGTGATGGCCTCCTCCGTGAACTACAACTCCGTCTGGACCTCGATCTTCGAGCCGCTGTCGACCTTCGGGTTCCTGGAGCGCTACGGCAAGGTCTCCGACCTGGCCAAGCGCCACGACCTGCCGTACCACGTCATCGGCTCCGACCTGGCCGGCGTCGTGCTGCGCACCGGCCCGGGCGTCAACTCCTGGAAGCCCGGCGACGAGGTCGTGGCGCACTGCCTGTCCGTCGAGCTGGAGTCCTCCGACGGGCACAACGACACCATGCTCGACCCCGAGCAGCGCATCTGGGGCTTCGAGACCAACTTCGGCGGCCTGGCCGAGATCGCGCTGGTGAAGTCCAACCAGCTGATGCCCAAGCCCAGGCACCTGAGCTGGGAGGAGGCGGCGGCCCCGGGCCTGGTCAACTCGACCGCGTACCGCCAGCTGGTGTCCCGCAACGGCGCCGGGATGAAGCAGGGCGACAACGTCCTGATCTGGGGCGCCAGCGGCGGCCTCGGCAGTTACGCCACGCAGTTCGCGCTGGCCGGCGGGGCCAACCCGATCTGCGTCGTCAGCAGCGACCAGAAGGCGGAGATCTGCCGGAAGATGGGCGCCGAGGCGATCATCGACCGCAACGCCGAGGGCTACAAGTTCTGGAAGGACGAGCAGACCCAGGACCCGAAGGAGTGGAAGCGCTTCGGCAAGCGCATCCGCGAACTCACCGGCGGCGAGGACATCGACATCGTCTTCGAGCACCCCGGCCGCGAGACCTTCGGCGCGAGCGTCTTCGTCACGCGCAAGGGTGGCACCATCACCACCTGCGCCTCGACCTCGGGCTACATGCACGAGTACGACAACCGCTACCTGTGGATGTCGCTGAAGCGGATCATCGGTTCCCACTTCGCCAACTACCGCGAGGCGTGGGAGGCCAACCGCCTGATCGCCAAGGGCAAGATCCACCCGACCCTGTCGAAGACCTACACCCTGGAGGAGACCGGGCAGGCGGCGTACGACGTGCACCGCAACCTGCACCAGGGCAAGGTCGGCGTGCTGGCGCTGGCGCCCGAGGAGGGCATGGGCGTGCGCGACGAGGAGATGCGCGCCGAGCACCTCGACGCCATCAACCGCTTCCGGAACGTCTGAGGCCGGGAGGCACCCATGACAGAACGTCACCCTCAGTCCCAGGGGCGAAGGGAACGGGACCGGCCGTGGCTGATGCGCACGTACGCCGGTCACTCCACGGCGGAGGCGTCGAACGAGCTGTACCGGCGCAATCTCGCCAAGGGCCAGACCGGTCTGTCGGTGGCGTTCGACCTGCCGACACAGACCGGCTACGACCCCGACCACGTCCTCGCCCGCGGCGAGGTCGGCCGGGTCGGGGTCCCGGTGTCCCACCTCGGTGACATGCGGCGGCTGTTCCAGGACATCCCGCTGGACCAGATGAACACCTCGATGACCATCAACGCCACCGCCATGTGGCTGCTGGCGCTCTACCAGGTCGTCGCGGAGGAGCAGGGCGCGGACATCACCAAGCTCCAGGGGACGACCCAGAACGACATCGTCAAGGAGTACCTGTCGCGCGGGACGCACGTCTTCCCGCCGGGGCCGAGCCTGCGGCTCACCACCGACATGATCACGTACACGGTGGCCCACATCCCCAAGTGGAACCCCATCAACATCTGCTCGTACCACCTGCAGGAGGCCGGCGCGACCCCGGTCCAGGAGATCGCGTACGCGATGAGCACCGCGATCGCCGTGCTCGACGCCGTGCGGGACTCCGGGCAGGTGCCGCCGGAGAAGTTCGGCGACGTGGTCGCCCGCATCTCGTTCTTCGTGAACGCCGGCGTCCGGTTCATCGAGGAGATGTGCAAGATGCGCGCCTTCGGCCGCATCTGGGACCACATCACCCGCGAGCGGTACGGCATCGAGAACCCCAAGCAACGGCGCTTCCGCTACGGCGTCCAGGTCAACTCGCTCGGCCTGACCGAGGCCCAGCCGGAGAACAACGTCCAGCGGATCGTGCTGGAGATGCTGGCCGTGACGCTGTCGAAGGACGCCCGCGCCCGGGCGGTCCAACTCCCGGCCTGGAACGAGGCGTTGGGCCTCCCCCGGCCCTGGGACCAGCAGTGGTCGCTGCGCATCCAGCAGGTCCTCGCGCACGAGAGCGACCTGCTGGAGTACGAGGACATCTTCGCCGGCTCGCACGTCATCGAGGCCAAGGTGGACGCGCTGGTCACCGACTGCCTGGCCGAGATCGAGCGGATCCAGGAGATGGGCGGCGCGATGGCCGCGGTGGAGTCCGGCTACCTCAAGTCGCAGCTGGTGTCCGCGCACGCCGAGCGGCGGGGCCGGATCGAGGCCGGCGAGGAGAAGATCGTCGGCGTGAACTGCTTCGAGTCCACCGAGCCCAACCCGCTCACCGCGGACCTCGACACCGCCATCATGACCGTCGACCCGGCCAACGAGGCGCGGGTGGTGCGGGGGCTGCACGACTGGCGGGACAACCGCGAGGAGGGCCGCGCCCAGGAGGCGCTGTCGGCGCTGAAGAAGGCGGCGGCCGGCGACACCAACCTCTTCGCGGCGACCCTGGAGTGCGCCCGTGCCGGCGTGACGACCGGCGAGTGGGCGTGGGCCCTGCGGGACGTCTTCGGCGAGTTCCGGGCGCCCACGGGCGTCTCCAGCGCCCCGCTGGCGGTCGCCGCCGAGGCGGGCAGCCCGCTGGCCGCGGTCCGCGAGAAGGTCGCCAAGACGGCGGCCGAGCTCGGCAGCGGCAAGCTGCGGCTGCTGGTCGGCAAGCCCGGACTGGACGGGCACAGCAACGGCGCCGAGCAGATCGCGGTACGCGCCCGGGACGCCGGCTTCGAGGTGATCTACCAGGGCATCCGGCTGACGCCGGAGCAGATCGTCTCGGCGGCGGTCGCCGAGGACGTGCACTGCGTGGGCCTGTCCATCCTCTCCGGCTCGCACACGGAGCTGGTGCCGGACGTGCTGGCCCGGCTGCGGCGGGCCGGCGTCGACGACATCCCGGTCATCGTCGGCGGCATCATTCCCTCGGCCGACGCGACCGCGCTCAAGGAAGCCGGAGTGGCGGCCGTCTTCACGCCGAAGGACTTCGGTATTACGGAGATCATCGGCCGTATCGTCGACGAGATCCGGACGGCGAACCAGCTCGACCCCTTGGAGGTCCCCGCATGACGGCGGTGAACCGGCAACGGCCGAGGCGCTCCTGCCTCGCGGTGCCCGGCAGCAATCCGCGCTTCCTGGAGAAGGCCCAGGGCCTGCCGGCGGACCAGGTGTTCCTGGACCTGGAGGACGCCTGCGCGCCGCTCGCCAAGGAGGGCGCCCGGCACACGATCGTCGAGGCGCTGAACGAGGGCGACTGGACCGGCAAGACCCGGACCGTGCGGGTCAACGACTGGACGACGCACTGGACGTACCGAGACGTCATCACGGTCGTCGAGGGCGCGGGGCCGAACCTGGACTGCATCATGCTGCCGAAGGTCCAGGACGCCCAGCAGATCGTGGCGCTGGACCTGCTGCTGACCCAGATCGAGAAGACCATGGGCTTCGAGGTCGGCCGGATCGGCATCGAGGCGCAGATCGAGAACGCCAAGGGCCTGGTGAACGTCGACGCGATCGCCGGTGCCTCGCCGCGGCTGGAGACCATCATCTTCGGCCCGGCGGACTTCATGGCGTCGATCAACATGAAGTCCCTGGTGGTCGGCGAGCAGCCGCCCGGCTATGGCGCGGACGCGTATCACTACATTCTGATGCGCATTCTGATGGCCGCACGGACCTACGATTTGCAGGCCATCGACGGCCCCTACCTTCAGATCAAGAACGTGGAGGGCTACCGGGAGGTCGCCGGCCGCGCCGCCGCGCTCGGCTTCGACGGCAAGTGGGTGCTGCACCCGGGCCAGGTCGAGGCCGCAAACGAGGTGTTCTCGCCGTCCCAGGAGGACTACGACCACGCCGAGCTGATCCTGGACGCCTACGAGTGGCACACCTCGGAGGCGGGCGGCAAGAAGGGATCCGCGATGCTCGGTGACGAGATGATCGACGAGGCGAGCCGGAAGATGGCCCTGGTCGTCGCCGGCAAGGGCCGGGCCGCCGGCATGATCCGTACATCCAAGTTCGAAGCCCCGGAGGCATGAGCGCGATGCAGTTCGGCCGCACCTATGAAGAGTTCACCGTCGGCGATGTGTACAAGCACTGGCCGGGGAAAACGGTCACCGAATACGACGACCACCTCTTCTGTCTGCTCACGATGAACCATCACCCGCTGCACATGGACAGCAACTACGCGGAGCAGACCACCGACTTCGGCAAGAACGTCGTGGTCGGCAATTACATCTATTCGCTGCTGCTGGGCATGTCGGTGCCGGACGTCTCCGGAAAGGCCATCGCCAATCTCGAGATCGAGTCGCTGAAGCACGTCGCGCCGACCTTCCACGGCGACACGATCTACGGCGAGACCACGGTGCTCGACAAAACGCCCTCGAAGTCGAAGTCGGACCGCGGGATCGTGTACGTGGAGACCAAGGGCTACAAGCAGGACGGCACCCTGGTCTGCATCTTCCGCCGGAAGGTCATGGTCCCCACGGCCACGTACATCAAGGAGCGCGGCGGCGAGCAGCCCGGCCGCCCCGAGCTGGCGGCCCCCGCGGCCAAGAAGGAGAAGTGACCGCCATGACCCGTCTTGCGCAGACCGAGGGCCTGACCGACATCCAGCGGGAAATCCTCTCCACCGTCCGCGACTTCGTGGACAAGGAGATCCTGCCGGTCGCCACGGAGCTGGAACACCGCGACGAATACCCGACGCAGATCGTCGAGGGCCTGAAGGAACTCGGCGTGTTCGGCCTGATGATTCCCGAGGAGTACGGCGGGCTGGGTGAGTCCCTGCTCACGTACGCGCTGACCGTCGAGGAGATCGCCCGCGGCTGGATGAGCGTCTCGGGCATCATCAACACCCACTTCATCGTGGCGTACATGCTCAAGCAGCACGGCACGCAGGAGCAGAAGGACTATTTCCTGCCGAAGATGGCGGCCGGCGAAATCCGGGGCGCCTTCTCGATGTCGGAGCCGGCGCTCGGCTCGGACGTCTCGGCCATTTCCTCCAAGGGTGTGCGGGACGGCGACGATTACGTCCTGAACGGCCAGAAGATGTGGCTCACCAACGGCGGTTCCTCCACACTCGTGGCGGTGCTGTGCCGTACGGACGAGGGGCACCCGGAGGGCACCGCTCCGCACAAGTCGATGACCACCTTCCTCGTGGAGAAGGAGGCCGGCTTCGGTGAGGTGCGGCCCGGCCTGACCATCCCGGGCAAGATCGACAAGATGGGCTACAAGGGCGTCGACACCACCGAGCTGATCATGGACGGGCTGCGCATCCCGGCCGATCGGGTGCTCGGCGGCCAGACCGGACGTGGCTTCTATCACATGATGGACGGCGTCGAGGTCGGCCGGGTCAATGTCGCCGCGCGCGGCTGCGGCGTCGCCCAGCGCGCCTTCGAGCTGGGCGTTTCCTACGCGCAGCAGCGGCACACCTTCGGGAAGCCGATCGCCCAGCACCAGGCGATCCAGTTCAAACTGGCCGAAATGGCGACAAAGGTCGAAGCGGCCCATGCCATGATGGTTAATGCCGCTCGCAAAAAGGACTCCGGTCAGCGAAACGACCTGGAGGCGGGCATGGCGAAGTACCTCGCCTCCGAGTACTGCAAGGAGGTCGTGGAGGACGCGTTCCGCATCCATGGCGGGTACGGCTTCTCCAAGGAATACGAGATCGAGCGTCTCTACCGGGAGGCCCCGATGCTCCTGATCGGTGAAGGTACCGCCGAGATCCAGAAAATGATCATTGGTCGCCGGCTACTGGAGGAGTACCGAATCCAGGCGTGAATGTCCGGTTTAGGTCGTTTTGGCCTAGACGAAGATCACACCCCGTCATTGTTCTTCGGCCACGGATTGGCTCTGGCTCTTGGCCAGTTGCCGCTCGCAACCGATAGCATCCGGGAAAGCCGCCGTCCCCCGTATCCCTACGCGGCATCCTCCGCTACGAAGGTCATCCATGCCCCACAGCCAATCCTCTGCACAACGCGGTCGCGTCCGCCTCGCGCGCGGAGCGTCGCCGTGGCTCCTGCCGACCGTTGCCACGGCGGCGGTCAGCCTCGCCCGGTCCCGCCGGTCGGGCCGCTGGGCCGCTGTTGCCGTGCCCACCACCGCACTGGCGGCGGGCATGCTGTGGTTCTTCCGCGACCCGGAGCGGGAGATCGCCCAGGGCCGCGTGATTTCCCCGGCCGACGGCGTGGTGCAGAGCATCATGCCGTGGAAGGACGGGCGCACCCGCGTCGCGATCTTCATGAGCCCGCTGAACGTCCACGTCAACCGCGCGCCGCTGGCCGGCACGGTGACGTCCGTGGAGCACATCCCCGGCGGGTTCGTTCCGGCGTTCAACAAGGAGAGCGAGAACAACGAGCGGGTCGTCTGGCACTTCGACACCGAGCTCGGCGACATCGAGATGGTGCAGATCGCCGGCGCGGTGGCCCGCCGCATCGTCCCCTACGTGCCCCAGGGCACCAAGGTGGAGCAGGGCGAGCGGATCGGGCTGATCCGCTTCGGCTCGCGCGTCGACGTCTACCTCCCGGAGGGCGTCGAGGTCGCGGTCGAGGTCGGCCAGGCCACCACCGCGGGGGTGACACGTCTTGACCGTGATTGATCCCGAGACGCAGGCGGGCTGGGCGCCCGAGACGGACGAGGACGAGGACGACATGCCGCTGTCGACGCGGCTGTCAATAGCGGACACCCTCACCCTCGGCAACGCCATCTGCGGCTTCATGGCGGTGTACTTCACCACCACCGGCGTGCTCATCCCGCACCTCACGGGGACCGAGGACGGCGGGATGGCCCGGCACAGCGCGGCCATGGCCGTGATCCTGATGCTGTTCGCGTCGGTCTTCGACCTCTTCGACGGGCTGGTGGCGCGCAAGCTGCGGGCCTCGGCGATGGGGGCCGAGCTCGACAACCTCTCCGACCTGATCAGCTTCGGCCTGGCACCCGCTTACTTCGTCGTGACCTGGGGCATGGTCGCCCAGGACGCGCACCAGCGGGTGTCGGTCGTCGCGGCGGTGGTGGTGCTGCTGGCGGTGGTGCTGCGGCTCGCGCGGTTCTCCTGCGTCACCCTGCGTGACGGCATCTTCCAAGGCATGCCGAGCCCGTTCGGCGCGCTGACCGTCGTCGCCATCGTGCTGCTGGAGCTGCCGTTCCTGCCGACGCTGCTGGCGATCATCGGGGTGGCCTGGCTGATGGTGAGCCGGGTCGAGTACCCCAAGCCGCGGGGCCGGCTCGCGGTGGCGATGCTCAGCTGGATCGTGCTCAGCATGGGCATGCTCGCGGCCTGGGCGCTGGACGCGCCCGGCGGCCAGCTGCTGCTGCAGACCGGCTGCTCGCTGCAGATCGTCCTGGGCGCCATGATCCCGGTGTTCGCCACGGCCCGCCGGGTCAACACCTTCCGCGACAATCGCCGCGAGTCCCGCGCCGAGTCGCGGGCCGCGCAGCTCCCCTAGCGGGGCGGCACCTTCGCACAGAACGCCGGGAGCCCCGGGCGAACGACTCGCCCGGGGCTCCCGGCGTTCTCGCGCTCCGCAGGTCAGACCAGGAAGTCTCGGGCGAGGTTCTCAGCCGCCCGCTCCAGCAGCGGGCCCGCCTCGGCCATGCAGCGGGCCGGGTCGGACTCCAGGTCGGTCAGCGCGTACGCACGCCGGATACCGGCCCGGGTGAGGGCCTCCGGCGGCAGCTGGAGCCGGCCGCAGACCGCGACCACGTCCAGGCCCGCCGCCCGGGCCGCGGCGGCGACACCGGCCGGGGCCTTGCCGTGCAGCGTCTGCTCGTCCAGCGAGCCCTCGCCGGTGATCACGAACGTGGCGCGGGCCAGCGCCGGCGCGAAGCCGAGCACCTCCAGCATCACGTCGATCCCGGCCCGGAACGTCGCGTCCAGACCGACCAGCGCGCCGTAGCCGATCCCGCCGGCCGCGCCCGCGCCGGGCGCCAGCGCGTACTCGGCGGCCTTCGGTCCGACGGCCCGCTCCAGCACCTCGGCGTAGTGCGCGAGCGCCGCGTCCAGCGTGGCGACGTCCTGCTCACTCGCGCCCTTCTGCGGGCCGTAGACCGCCGGAGCGCCCTTGGGGCCGGTGAGCGGATTGTCCACGTCGCTGGCGAGCACGACCTCCGTACCGGCCAGCCGGGGGTCCAGGCCCGACAGGTCGGCCGTGACCAGCTCGCGCAGCGGTCCGCCGCCGGGGGCCACCGGATTGCCGTCCGCGTCCAGGAACCGGGCGCCCAGCGCCGCGAGCATGCCCGCGCCGCCGTCGGTCGTGGCGCTGCCGCCGACGCCGAAGACGATCGTGGTCGCCCCCGCGTCCAGGGCCGCGAGCAGCAGTTCCCCGGTGCCGTAGGTAGTGGCCGCCAGGGGGGCGAAGACGCCCTCGGGGAGGTGCTGGAGGCCGGACGCCTCCGCCATCTCCACCACCGCGGTGCCGTCCGCGCGCAGCGCGAAGGTGGCCGTCACGGGCTGGCCGGTGGGGCCGGTGACCCGCGCCTCGTGGCGGCTGAAGCCGGCCGCGAGCGCCGCGGCGACGGTCCCGTCACCACCGTCGGCGACCGGGACGGCCGCCACGTCCAGACCGGGGACCACGCGCCGCAGACCGGCCGTGACGTGCTCGGCGACCTCGACGGCCGTGAGCGAACCCTTGAACTTGTCCGCGGCGATCAGCACATGTGCTGTGTGTGTCCTTGCTGCGTCCGCCACCGTGTTTCCCCTTGCTTTCGAACTGGCAGTCGCGCCGCTGCGACCTTATCCGGCGCGCGGCGCTGCGAACAGGGCACTCCGGTACGCGGACGCTTCGAGCGCCCCGGAATGCGCCTCGAAGATCCCCCGGGCAGGCTCTAGGCTCGCGCCCGTGACGACCTTGGACTACGCCACCTACATCGCCGGCCTGCCCCGCGTGCTCGCGGGCGCCGGCGCCCTCTTCCGTGACGCGCAGGGCCGCATCCTGCTCGTGGAGCCCAACTACCGCGACACCTGGATCCTGCCGGGCGGCACCGTCGAGTCGGACGACGGCGAGTCGCCGCGCCAGGCCGCCCGCCGCGAGACCGCCGAGGAGATCGGCCTGGACGTGGAGCTGGGCCCGCTGCTCGCGGTCGACTGGGTCCGCGGGCAGGGGCGGCCGCCGCTGGTGTCGTACCTCTTCGACGGCGGGGTGCTGGACGCGGACCGGTTCGCCGCGATCCGGCTCCAGGAGGAGGAGCTGCTGTCCTGGCGCCTGGTCGACTGGGAGGAGGCCCGGACCCTGGTCAGCCAGGAGATGGCCCTGCGCATCGGCGCCGCCCTGAAGGCCCTCGCGGACGGCTGCGGCCCGGTGGAGCTGGAGGACGGCGTCCCGCCCGCGGGAGCGTTCGCCGCCCGAAAATGACGTGATCGCCGGCCGCCCGGGTATCTAGGGTGGCCGGCATGGAAGAGATCGCCGCCAGGATCGCGCAGGTGTCGGGAGTTGTCGGGGTGATGCTCGGGGGGAGCCGGGCGCGGGGGACGCACCGGGCGGACTCCGACTGGGACCTGGGGGTGTACTACCGGGGCGAGCCGGATTTGCAGGCGCTGGAGGCGCTGGCCGCCGAGGTGGCCGGCGGGCCGGTCGAGGTGTTCGGGCCGGGGGCCTGGGGGCCGTGGGTGAACGGCGGGGCCTGGCTCGTACTGCCCGACGGCCGCCATGTGGACTGGATCCTGCGCGACCTCGACCGGGTGCGGCGGGTCTGGGAGGACTGCCGGGCGGGCCGCTTCGAGACCGGGACGCAGGCCGGTCATCCGCTCGGTTTCTGGTCGCCCGCGTACCCGGGCGAGGTGGCGCTGGGCCGGGTGCTCGCCGACACCGACGGGGAGCTGTCCGGTCTCAAGGAGGAGACCCGCGCCTACCCTCCCGCGCTGCGTACGTCCCTGACCGCCACGGCGGTTTGGGACGCCGGCTTCTCGGTGGCGATGGCGGGCAAGTCGTCCGCGGCGCAGGACGTGCTGCACGCGGCCCTGTGTCTGTCCCGGGCCGTCGGTCAGCTCGTCCAGGCCCTGTACGCGCACCACGGCGCCTGGTGCCTCAACGAGAAGGGCGCCCTCGCCGCCGCCGCGGCCCTGCCGGACACCCCACCCGATTTCGCCCCCCGCGCCACCGCCCTGCTCGCCCACCCCGGCCACACGGAAGCGGAACTCCGCGGCTCACTGGAGGAGGCACAGCGGCTGGTGGACGAGGTACGGGCCGTGGTGGGGGCGACGGCTCCGGGGCGCGGGTGAGGGGTGCGGGGACGAGGCTGCGGGGCGGGGTCGGGGTGGCGGCTTCGGGGCGCGGGGGGACGGTGCGTGGCCGCCGCGCCGTCCCTGGGGTGACGGTCCGCCGTAGCGGGGCCGCGGTCAGCGGCTGACGCCGACCGCGTGGCCGTAGGTGCGGGGGTCGGTGACGAAGTCGAGCATGGCCCGGGCCACGTCGGCGCGGGCGATGACGGAACCGGCCGGTCCGGCCTCCACGGCATGGCGGTAGCGGCCCTCGCCGGGGCGGTCGAGCAGTCGGGGCGGGCGGACCGCGGTCCAGTCGAGGCCGCTGTCGCGCAGCACCGCCTCCATCCGCGTCAGGTCGGTGTAGACCTCCTTGAGGGCCGCCCACAGCAGGGGCCCGAACACCCGGTGGCTGAGGAACGGCTGACCGGCGCCGGTGCGGTTGAGCGGGCCCGCGCTGACCACCAGGAGCCGCCGTACGCCGGTGGCGGTCATCGCCTCGACCACGGCCCGGGCCGAGGTGGACGCCGGGCGCAGCGGATCGTGCCGGCCGCCCTGGCCGATGCCGGAGAGCACCGCGTCGGCGCCGTCGACCACGGCCTTGACGGAGGCGGGGTCCAACGGGTCGGTGCGGACGACCGTCAGCCGCTCGTGGCGTTCGGTCAGCTTCTCCGGGCTGCGCAGCGCGGCGGTCACCTGGTGGCCGTCGGCCAGGGCGTGGGTGACGAGCTGCCGGCCGACGCCGCCGGACGCGCCGAGGATGGTGAGTTTCATGGTCCCTCCCGGGACGAGCTGGGCCGCGGAACGAGCGGAGAACCGGAATGAGCAGGGCGAACGCCCACCACGCCCGCCCGGGATGGAGCGAGAGGAGCAGGGTGAGTGAGCGCTCACCAACCAGAGTGAGTGAGTATTCACCCACCTGTCAAGGTAAGCTCTGCCCATGACCTCCGACGCCGCCGCTCCGCTGACCGGAGGCGCACTGACGCGCTCCCGCATCCTCGACGCCGCCGCCGCGCTGATGACGACCGTGGGCCTGACCCGTACGACGACGAAGCAGATCGCCCGGGAGGCCGGCTGCTCCGAGGCGGCGCTCTACAAGCACTTCCGCAACAAGGAAGAGATCTTCGTGCGGGTGCTGCACGAGCGCGCACCGCGGTTCTCGGACGCGCTGCGGCGGCTGCCGGACGCCGTCGGCGACGAGGGCGGCCCGGCCCGGCATCTGGAGGAAGTGGCGCTGACGGCCCTGCGCTTCTACCGGCGCTCGTTCCCCATCGCCGCCTCGCTCTTCGCCAGCCCCGAGCTGCTGGACACCCACCGGCGCAAGCTGGACGAACTGGGCACCGACGGGCCGCAGAACGCCGTCCAGCACCTGGCCGCCTATCTGACGGCCGAACAGAAGCTGGGCCGGATCGCCCCCGGCATCGACCCGCACGCGGCCGCCACACTGCTCATCGGCGCCTGCTTCCACCGCGCCTTCCTCGACCTGTTCTTCGACGCCAAGGCCCCCGCCGGCGCCCTGCTCCCCGAGGACGAGCGGGAGTTCGCGACCGAAACCGTCCGCGCCCTGCTCGACGGACTCCGCCCCCCGGTCACGCGGTAGGGACCGCAGGGGCACCGGAGACTCGCGGGTGCGGCAGCGGCTTTGCGCTCATCTCGCACCCGCCGCACGGGAATTCGCCGCACCCCCGCCGCGTTGTGGCCTGCAAGGGGCGCCCGCGTCCCCTACGGGATCTGTTCGTCCGCCCCCTAAGGGGCCCCGTCCCCCTCCCCCTCCCCAGCCCGCCGAAGCCCCTGTCAGCCGCACTCCTGCGCCGGGAAGAGCCCTTCCTCCTCCGGGAAGAGGCCCTCCTCCGCTGGGAAGAGCGCCTCCTCCGCCGGGAAATGGCCCTCCTTCTCCCGTTCGAAGGTCAGCAGTCGTCGCTTGCGGTCCAGGCCGCCGCCGTAGCCGGTCAGACTGCCGTCGGCGCCGACCACGCGGTGGCAGGGGACGATGATGCCGACCGGGTTGCGGCCGTTGGCCAGGCCGACCGCGCGGGCCGCGCCGGGCGTGCCGAGCAGCGCGGCGAGTTGCCCGTACGTCCGGGTTTCCCCGTACGGGATCGTGCACAGCGCCGCCCAGACGCGCCGCTGGAAGGGCGTGCCGCGCAGCGACAGCGGCAGGTCGAAGGTGGTCAACTCGCCGCGGAAGTACGCGCGGAGCTGGGTGGCGGCCGCGGCGAACGGCGGGTCGTCGGGGTCCGCCGGCGCGCCGAAGGTCTCCTGGGGCGGGCGGTGCCGCTGGTCGGTCATGTAGAGGCCGGTGAGGGCGTCGCCGGCGGCGACGAGGGTGAGCGGGCCCACCGGGGTGTCGTCGAGGACGGTGTGGGTGAGGGGCGCGTCGGGCGCGGGGGCGGGCACGGTCATGGCAGTCATGGCAGCGGGCTCAGTTCGTGGGGAGGTGGTTGATGGGGTGGTCGTCGGTGGCCCAGAGGTACTGGACGGCGTAAGCCCGCCAGGGCCGCCAGATCGCGGAGTGCCGGATGAGGGCGGCCGGGGTGTGCGGCAGGCCCAGACCGGCGGCCGCGCGGCGCAGGCCGAGGTCGGTGGGGGTGAAGGCGTCCGGATCGCCGAGCGCGCGCATGGCGATGCACTCGACGGTCCAGGGGCCGACGCCGGGCAGCGCGGCGAGCCGGGTGCGAGCCTCCTCGCGGTCGCTGCCCACCCCGAGTTGCAGCTCCCCGGAGGCGAGCGCGCCGATGACGCCGAGGAGGGTGGCCCGTCGGGTCCGCGGCATGGCCAGCGTCTCCGGGTCCAGTCCGGCGAGCGCGGTGGCGGACGGGAAGAGGTGGGTCAGGCCGCCGCCCGGGTCCTCGACCGGGGTGCCGTGCGCGCGGACCAGTCGTCCGGCGTGCGTACGGGCGGCCGCGGTGGAGACCTGCTGCCCGAGGACCGCCCGGACGGCGAACTCATCGGCGTCGACGGTCCGCGGGACCCTGCGGCCGGGCGCCTTGTCGACCAGCGGCGCCAGCCCCGGGTCCTCGCGCAGCAGCCCGTCGACGGCCTCCGGGTCCGCGTCGAGGTCGAGCAGCCGGCGGCAGCGGGCGATGGCGCCGGCCAGATCGCGCAGATCGGTGAGGGCGAGCCGGCAGTCGATGTGGTCGGGGCGGGGCGCGAGGGCGACGATGCCGTGTCCGTAGGGGAGGCGCAGGGTGCGGCGGTAGGCACCGTCGCGCCACTCCTCGACTCCCGGTACGGCGGTGGCGGCGAGGTGACCGAAGAGGTTGTCGGGGTTGAGCGGCCGGCGGAACGGCAGCCGCAGCGCGAGCGTGCCCGGGACGACCGCCCGGCGGTCCGGCCGGGCGCGCTGCCGCAGTTCGGTCGGCGCGAGCGCGAAGACCTCCCGGACCGTCTCGTTGAAGCTGCGGATGCTGGCGAACCCGGCGGCGAAGGCGACCAAGGCCATCGGCAGCTGCGTCGTCTCCACCAGCAGCCGGGCGGTCTGCGCCCGCTGGGCCCGGGCCAGGGCGAGGGGGCCGGCCCCGAGTTCGGCGAGCAGCTGGCGTTCGATCTGCCGGGTGCTGTATCCGAGCCGGGAGGCGAGGCCGGGGACGCCCTCGCGGTCGACGATGCCGTCGGCGATCAGCCGCATGGCGCGGGCGACGAGGTCGGCCCGCTCGTCCCACTGCGGCGACCCCGGGCTGGCATCCGGCCGGCACCGCTTGCAGGCCCGGAAACCGGCCTGCTGCGCCGCGGCCGCGCTCGGGTAGAAGCGCATGTTCCGGGGCTTGGGCGGCACCACGGGACAGCTGGGCCGGCAATAGATGCGGGTGGTGAGCACGGCCGTGTAGAACCACCCGTCGAAGCGGGCGTCCTTGGACTGCACGGCGCGCACACAGCGCCCGGTGTCGGTGTGCATGCCTCCAGGATTCCGCAACGAGGAGGGCCGGGCTGGCGGAAATCCGACATCAACGTCGGGCTACCAGGTCCGGTGCGGATCACCCTGCCGGTGGCGGCGCCGGTACGCGGAACTCGTACCGCCGGTTCCGCCGGCTCCTCCGACTCCTCCTTGCACCACGCGAGGCGATCGAGCCTTACCGCGCGAAACGGTCCAGCGCCCCGATCACCTCGGCGCGGGTCCGCCCGCTCCCCTTGTGCCCGGCGTCATCGATCACGATCAGCCGGGCGTCGGTCCAGGTCCGGGACAGCTCCCAGGCGGTGTCGAGCGGACTGCTCAGGTCCTGGCGGCCGTGGATGAGCACCCCGGGGATGCCCGCGAGCCGCCCCGCCTCGCGCAGCAGGACCCCCTCCTCCAGCCACGCACCGTGCGAGAAGTAGTGCGCGCAGATCCGGACCAGCGCCAGCCGCGCCGTCGACGGCCGGTCCCCGTAGGGGTGGGCGGAGCCGTGCGGTTCCATGGAGAGCACCGCGTCCTCCCAGGCACACCAGTCCGCGGCGGCCCGCTCCCGTACGGCCTGATCGGGATCGTCCATCAGCCGCGCATACGCCGCGACCAGGTCTCCGGCCCCGGCACCCGCACGCGCACCCTCCGCACGCACCGGCCGTCCTCGCGCCGCCCCGTCCCGGAAGCGTTCCCACGCCTCGGGGAAGAAGCGGCCGGCCCCCCGGTACAGCCAGTCGATCTCCGAGCGCCGGGTCGTGGTGACGCCCGGGATGACGATCTCCGAGACCCGCTCCGGGTGCCGTTGCGCGTACGCCAGGATCAGCGTGGAACCCGATGACCCGCCGAACAGCAGCCAGCGCTCGATGCCCAGGTGCCGGCGGAGCCGTTCCATGTCGGCGAGCAGATGCGGGGTGGTGTTGTGCCGCAGGTCCGTCGCGGGGTCGCCGGCATGCGGGGTGGAACGGCCGCACCCCCGCTGGTCGAAGAGCACCACCCGATAGCGGTCCGGGTCGAAGTACCGGCGCGCCCGGGCCTTACACCCCGAACCGGGCCCACCGTGGACGACCAGTGCGGGTTTCCCCCGTGGGTTGCCGCACGCCTCCCAGTACACGAGGTTGCCGTCGCCGACGTCGAGCATCCCGGCGTCGTACGGCTCGATGGGCGGATACTCGATGGGCGGACAGCGGTCGCTCAAGGGGCGCATGGCGTCACGCTAAAGACGGAGTTGACTGTCCGCCACGGGGCGACGGATCACGCCGCGGTGGTCACCGCACAGGGGCAAGGACGGCATGTACGCGTCCCGATGGAGGCGGCAGGAGAACCCGTCTGGCCACGGCAGGAATGCCCATCGCGCAGCGCCGCAGCGAGACCTGATGTACCGTCAATTCCAGAGTCGCGTAGTGACGACGCGAGGAGTGCCCGCCGGCCGGTCGGCGGGGTAGGTCAGGGTGATCCGGGTGTAGTGCCACTGGCCGGGGTGGCCCGGGCGGTGCTGCGGTGCGTCGAGGCGCACCCGGACGCGGTAGCTGTGGAAGTGGCCCGCCGCGCAGTAGGGGCGGCAGTCGTTGACCATGTCCCGCCCCTCGGCGACCGCCGACTGCGGCTGCCAATGCGACCAGCGAAGCGACGTAAGGACGTTGTTGCCGTCGCCGCACGCGAGCATGAAGGTGCCCGGGCGGACCTGTGGTTTCTCGGCGCAGTCGACGACCGCCGCACCGGGCCGCGCCTGTCGTGCCGAAGAGGCGGAGACCGGCGCCGATACGCCGGCCACCGCGAGTGCTGCCCCGGCACAGACCAGAAATGCTGTTTTCGCACGCTGAGCTCGCATACCCGCTCCTCAACCGCTTCGTATGCGTACGCACCGGCTGCGACGCGAGGCCCGGCACTCGGGGGCCGGTGTTCCCGCGGGGCGGTCGTGCTCTTTCCCCGCCACGCTACGACCGCGACACGGGACGACGCCACCCCAGAAGGTCACAAACGCGCAACACGGAAAATACGCGCAATGTGGGACATGCGATGCACTCCGACCGCCTTGCAAGGCACCGGTAGGAGGCCGCCGTTCCGGCCCTCCCGTATCCGGTCAGCGCACCTGCGCCGCGAACGCCGCATACGCCCGTTCGTCGAAGAGCACGAACCGGACCTCCTCGACGGCCGTTTCCGCCGACCGCACCGCCTCCACCGCGATCCGCGCGGCGTCGTCCAGCGGCCATCCGTAGACGCCGGTGGAGATGGCCGGGAAGGCGACCGTGCGGGCGCCCAGTTCGTCGGCCACCCGGAGCGCTTCGCGGTGGCAGGAGGCCAGCAGGTCGCTGCGGTCCTCGGTCGTGGAGTGGACCGGGCCGACGGTGTGGATGACCCAGCGGGCGGGCAGTCGGCCGGCGGTGGTGGCGACGGCCTGGCCGGTGGGCAGGCCGCGGCCGTAGCGGGAGGCGCGCAGGGCGCGGCACTCGGCCAGGATGTCCGGGCCGCCGCGCCGGTGGATGGCGCCGTCCACTCCCCCGCCGCCCAGCAGTGAGGAGTTGGCGGCGTTCACCACGGCGTCGACGGCCTGTTCGGTGAGGTCGCCCTGGACGAGGGTGAGGCGGGGAGCGTGGGCCGCGGCGCGGTCGGAACTCATGGGACGAGCGTAGGACGCGGGAACCGCTCGGGTCAGCGGCGGTTCGCGCGCAGGCGACGCCAGACCGCCTTGGCGGCGTAGTGGCCCGACATGCCGTGGACGCCGGGGCCGGGCGGGGTGGCCTGGGAGCAGAGGAAGACCGCGGGGTGGGCGGTCTCGTAGGGGATGCGGGCGAGCTTGGGACGGATGAGCAGGCGCAGGCCGGCCGCGGAGCCGGTGGCCGTGTCGCCGCCGACGTAATTGGCGTTGCGGGCGGCGATCTCCGGCGGGCCGGCGACCGCGCGGGCCAGCACGAGGTCGCGGAAACCGGGGGCGAAACGTTCGATCTGCCGCTCGACGAGCTCCGTGGCGTCGCCCTCCCAGCCGTTGGGGACGTGCCCGTACGCCCAGAAGACGTGCTTGCCCTCGGGGGCGCGGGTGTCGTCGAACAGGCTGGGCTGCGCGGTGATCAGGAACGGGACGGACGGGTCCTGGCCGTGCACGGCGGCGCTGAGCGCGGCGTCGATCTCGGTGCTGGTGGGGCCGATGTGGACGGTGCCGGCCCGGCGGGCGGCCGGAGCCGTCCAGGGCACCGGCTCCGCCATGGCGTAATCGATCTTGAAGACGCTGGGGCCGTACGTGACGTCGCGGTAGGCGTTGCCCAGGCCGGCGATGCGGGCCAGCGCGGTCGGTGAGGTGTCGAAGACGTAGGCGCGGGCCGGCGGCAGGTCGTCCAGCCGCTTGACCTCGAAGTCGGTGTGCACCGCCCCGCCGTGCGCCCGCAGCAGACCGGCCAGGGCGTCGGAGATGGCCTGCGAGCCGCCGCGCGCCACCGGCCAGCCGTTGGCGTGCGCGGCGAGCGCGAACATCAGGGCGATGCCGGACGTGCCCGGTCCGCCGAGCGGCGAGATGGCGTGCGCCGCGAGGCCGGCCATCAGCGCGCGGGCCTTCTCGCCCTGGAAGCGGCGGTTGAGGAGGGTGACCGGCTGCGCGGCGACCAGGCCGAAGCGGGCGTAGGTCAGCGGGTCGGAGGGGAGCCCGAGCCACTGCGTCCGCAGGAAGTCCTGGGCCATCGCGTCCCACCTGCCGATGAACGGCGCCACCAGCCGGCGGTACGCGCCGGCGTCGCGCGGGCCGAACGACATCGCGGTCTCACCGACGGAGTGCGCGAGCACCGCGGCCGTACCGTCCGGGAACGGGTGCGCCATCGGCAGCTCGGGGTGCACCCATTCCAGGCCGTAGCGGTCCAGCGGCATCTTCCTGAAGGCCGGCGAACCGGCGCCGGTCGGGTGCACCGCCGAGCAGGGGTCGTGGCGGAAACCGGGGAGTGTCAGCTCCTCCGTACGGGCGCCGCCGCCGATGGTGTCGCGGGCCTCGAAGACCTCGACGGACATTCCCCGCCGGGCCAGTTCGGCGGCCGCCGTCAGGCCGTTGGGTCCTGCCCCGATCACGACGGCATCGAGCATCCTCGGCACCTGCGCCACTCCCCTCACGTCCGACCCTCGTCGGTGAGGATCAGTTGGCGGCTGCCAGCAGTCCGAGGATACGCCGCGCGGTTTCGGCGTCCCGGGCCGCGGTGAAGGGCAGCGCATTGCCGCCGGTTATCCGGAACGGCCGGCCGGTGACCGTACCGCTGGCGCCGCCCGCCTCGTGGACCAGCAGCAGTCCGGCGGCGTGGTCCCAGGGGTTCTCCCAGCTGAAGGCCGTGGCGTCGAGGTCACCGCGGGCGATGTGCAGATACTCCAGGCCGGCCGAACCGCAGGGCCGGGGGGCGATCCCGCCGGTGTCGAGGGCGGCCAGCACCCGCTTCTGGTCGTTGTCGGTGAAGTCGTGGTGGGACGTCGCCACGTCCAGGATCGCGTCCGGGGCGGGGCTACCGGTGCGCAGCGGGACGCCGTTCAGCTCGGCGCCGGCGCCGCGGCGGGCGACGGCCATCAGGCCGAGCGCGGGGGCGTACGTCCAGGAGGCGAGCAGCTCTCCGCGGTGGGCGAGCGCGACGAGGGTGGCGAAGCCGGGGTCGCCGTGGACGAACTGGCGGGTGCCGTCGACCGGGTCGACGATCCAGACGGGGGCGTCGCCGTGCAGCGCGTCGAGCACGCCGGGGTCGGCGTGCACCGCTTCCTCGCCGACCACGAGGGAGCCGGGCAGCAGGGCGGTCAGGGCGACGGTCAGGTGCTCCTCGGCGCGCCGGTCGGCGGTGGTGACGAGGTCGTGCGGGCCGTTCTTCTCGACGATGTCCTCGACGGCGAGCTGCCGGAAGCGGGGCATGATCTCGTCGGCCGCGGCACGGCGGATGGCGGCGCCGACGGCCGCCAGGTCCAGCCCGGACAGGTCCGGTGAGAGGGTCATGGGGGCGCCTGCCGCATCGGCGACACCGGTGACCCCGGTCTCGGTGATCCCGGTATCGGTCACATCGACATCGGTCACATCGACATCGGTGACATCGGTGACGTTCGTGACGGCAGCGGCATCGGTGATGTTCGTGGTGTCTCCCGGTTCTTGGGTACGAAGTGCTTCGATCATGTGTCCATCGAACCATGAGCCACTGACACAGCAGCCGGCCGCAAGATGAAATCCCGGTGCCGCGGGGTGTACGGCCAGGTGCGGGCTCAACGCCCGACCGCGTACCCCTGCATCCCGCGCGGGTTCGCCGCCGCGGACAGCACCCCGGTCTCCGGGTCCCGCGCCACCGCGCACAGCCGCCCCTCGGACCATGCGTCGCCGACCGTGACCAGATGGCCGCGCCGGCGCAGCGCCTCGACCGTCGCCGTGCCGATCCGGGATTCCACGGTCACGCTGCCCGGCCGCATCCCGCGCGGGAAGAAGGACCCGGGGAAGGAGTCGTTGTGCCAGTTCGGGGCGTCGATGGCGCCCTGCAGGTCGAGGCCGCCGCGGACCCCCGGACGCAGGGCCACCGCCAGGAAGAAATGCAGTTGCCACTGGTCCTGCTGGTCGCCGCCCGGTGTGCCGAAGGCCATCACCGGCACGCCGTCGCGCAGCGCCAGGGACGGAGTGAGGGTGGTGCGGGGGCGGCGCCCCGGGGTGAGCGAGTTCGGCAGGCCCTCCTCCAGCCAGGCCATCTGCAACCGGGTGCCGAGCGGGAAGCCGAGGGCGGGGACGACGGGGTTGGACTGCAGCCAGCCGCCCGAAGGGGTGGCGGAGACGAGGTTGCCCCAGCGGTCGGCGACGTCGAGATGGCAGGTGTCGCCCCGGGTGGCGCCCGTGCGGTCCACCTCCGGCGCGACGTCCGCGAGCACCCCGCCCCCTACGGTCGGTTCGCCCGCCCCGCTCACGGAGAGGCCGCTCACCGTCCCGGGAGCCGCCGGGCCGCCGTACCGGTCCTCGCCGGCCGCCACCGCCGTGGCGTGCTTGCCGATCCGCGGGGTACGGCCGTCCGGGCTGCCGGGCCGCAGCTCGTACGAGGCGTGCTCGCCGATGAGCGCGCGGCGGGCGGCGTTGTACTCCTCGCCGAGCAGGGTGGCGAGCGGCACCTCGTCCGCGTCGCCGTACCAGGCTTCCCGGTCCGCCATCGCCAGCTTGCAGCCCTCGATGAGCAGATGGACGTACTCGGGACTGCCGTAGACGGGCAACTCCTCGGGGAGCAGGGCGAGTTGCTGCAGGAAGGCGGGCCCCTGCGACCAGCCGCCCGCCTTGGCCACGGTCCAGCCGTGCCAGTCATGGGTGACCGGCGCCTCGTAGGTGGCGGAGAAGGCGGCCAGGTCGTCGCCGGTGAGGGTGCCGGCGTGCCGTTCGCCGGTGGTGTCCATGGCCGGGCGGGCCGCGAAGTCGGCGAGCGCCGCGCCGATGAAGCCCTCGCGCCAGATACGGCGGGCCGCGTCAATCTGGGCCTCGCGCCCGGCCGAGGCGGCCTCGGCCTCCGCGAGGAGCCGCCGCCAGGTGGCGGCCAGCGGGCGGTTCCTGAGCAGACCGCCCGGGGCGGGCGCCGTCCCGCCGGGCAGGTAGATCTCGGCGGACGACGTCCACTCCGTCTCGAAGAGTTCCCGGACGGTTTCGACGGTCCGGCCGATCCGTTCGACGGCGGGGTGCCCGTGCTCGGCGTAACCGATGGCGTACCGCAGGACCTCGGCGAGCGACTTGGTGCCGTGGTCGCGCAGCAGCAGCATCCAGGCGTCGAACGCCCCGGGGACGGCGGCGGCGAGCGGCCCGGTGCCCGGAACGAGCGCCAGCCCCAGCGAGGTGTAGTGCGCCACGCTCGCCCCGGCCGGTGCCGGCCCCTGCCCGCACAGCACGCGCACCGGCCCGCCGGCGGGCGCCAGCAGGATCGGCACCTCGCCCGCGGGCCCGTTCAGATGCGGTTCGACCACATGCAGGACGAACCCGGCCGCCACCGCCGCGTCGAAGGCGTTTCCGCCGTCCTCCAGCACCGCCATCGCCGACTGCGAGGCCAGCCAGTGCGTACTGGAGACCATCCCGAAGGTGCCCTGAAGCGTGGGCCGGGTGCTGAACACGTCGCCGCAACTCCTCGTCTCTCCCACGTCCCGCGGACCCGCTCCGCCCCACACCCGGCCAGAGCCCACCCACGCCGATGCCCCCGATCCGTACCCGCCCACTCTCTCCTCAAGCCGGCACCCGGACCAGCCCCGCCCCACCCCCAATTCCCTCGCCGATGACCGCCCCCGCTGCGTACCCTCGGCCCCATGAGCAGCAGTGGTGCAGGGGACGGGGGCCGGACGCGGCGGGTGTTGGTGGGGATTCTGAGCGGGGCGGGAATTTCCACGGATTCGGGGATCCCTGATTACCGGGGGCCGAACGGGCTGTGGCGGCGGGATCCGGAGGCCGAGAAGCTCGTGACGTATGACGCGTACATGAGCGACCCGGAGATCCGGCGGCGGTCGTGGCAGATGCGGCGGGAGAGTCCGGCGTTCCGGGCGAAGCCGAACGCGGCGCACGAGGCGGTGGCACTGCTGGAGCGGTCCGGGACGCCGGTGCGGGTGATCACGCAGAACGTGGACGGGCTGCACCAGCTCGCGGGGGTGCCCGAGCGCAAGGTGCTGGAGCTGCACGGGACGGTGCGGGCGGTGACGTGTACGCGGTGCCATGCGCGGTCGTCGATGGCGGACGCGCTGGCGCGGGTGGCGGCCGGTGAGCCCGATCCGGACTGCCTGGTGTGCGGCGGGATCCTGAAGTCGGCGACGGTGATGTTCGGCGAGCGGCTGGATCCGCAGGTGCTGGGGACGGCGCTGGGCGTGGCCAAGGCCGCCGAGGTGTTCATCGCCGTCGGGACCACGCTCCAGGTCCAGCCGGCGGCCTCGCTCGCCGGGGTCGCGGCGGAGCACGGAGCGCGGCTGATCATCGTCAACGCCGAGCCGACGCCGTACGACCCGCTCGCCGACGAGATCGTCCGTGAGCCGATCGGGACGGCCCTGCCGAGGTTGCTGGCGGGGCTGGCGGAGCGGGGGGAGTAGGGCGGCGGCGGGAGGGGCTCAGTGGCCGGCCCGGATGCCCTGAGGCCCCCGCTACGCCTCGGTGAATGCCGGGATGATGTCCGTGCCGTAGGCGTCGAGGGTGGCTTCCTTGGCGTCGTGCATGGCGTAGACGGCGAACTGGTCGACGCCCAGGGCCTTGAGTGCGCGGAGCTTGTCGCGGTGGGCGGCGGGCGGGCCGAGGAGGCAGAAGCGGTCGACGATGGCGTCGGGGACGAAGGTGGTGTCGGGGTTGTCGGCGCGGCCGTGGTGGGCGTAGTCGTAGCCCGTGCGGGCCTTGATGTAGTCGGTCAGCTCGTCGGGGACCATGCCGGAGTGCTCGCCGTAGCGGGCTACGAGGTCGGCGACGTGGTTGCCGACCATGCCGCCGAACCAGCGGCACTGCTCGCGGGCGTGGTCGAGGTCCTCGCCCACGTAGGCGGGGGCGGCGACGCAGATCGTGACGGCGGCCGGGTCGCGGCCGGCGTCCGCCGCGGCCTGGCGTACCGCCTTGATCATCCACTCGGTGAGGAACGGGTCGGCGAGCTGGAGGATGAAGCCGTCGGCCAGCCGGCCCGCCATGGCCAGGGCCTTCGGGCCGTAGGCGGCCATCCAGACCGGGAGGCGGCCGCCCCGGATCCACGGGATGCGGACGCGGTGGCCGTCGCCGAGGTCGGCCTCGCGGCCCTCGGCCAGGTCGCGGATGATGCCGATCGCCTCGCCCAGCCGGGCCAGGGTGTTGGGCCGCCGGCCGGCCACCCGCATCGCGGAGTCGCCGCGTCCGATGCCGCAGACGGTGCGGTTGCCGTACATCTCGTTGAGGGTGGCGAAGGTGGAGGCGGTGACCTCGGGGGTACGGGTGGAGGGGTTGGTGACCATCGGGCCGACGATCAGCCGGTCGGTGTGTTCCAGGATGCGGCTGTAGAGGACGAACGGTTCCTGCCACAGGACGACCGAGTCGAAGGTCCAGCCGTAGCGGAAGCCGTTGCGCTCGGCGCGCCGCATGAGGGACACGAGGGCGGAGGAGGGCGGGTCGGCCTGCAGGACAACTCCGAAGTCCACGGCGGCGCTCCTTAGATGAGGTACTGGCAGGTGCCACGCGGGATGTACTGGCCGTGGCCCGCGTGTCCGGTGAACTCCCGGCGGTCGATGACGAGTTCGCCGCGCGAGAGGACCGTCTCGACCCGCCCGGTGAGCTGTGTGCCCTCGTAGGCCGAGTAGTCGACGTTCATGTGGTGGGTCCGGGCGGAGACCGTCTGCTCGGCCGCGGGGTCGTAGATGACGAGGTCGGCGTCGGCGCCGGGGGCGATGGTGCCCTTCTTCGGGTAGAGGCCGAACATCCGGGCCGGGGTGGCGCAGGCGATCTCGATCCAGCGGCGGCGGCTGATCCGGCCCTCGACGACGCCCTGGTGGAGGAGGTCCATCCGGTTCTCGATGCCCGGCATACCGTTGGGGATCTTGGTGAAGTCGCCGCGGCCGAGCTCCTTCTGGCCCTTGAAGCAGAACGGGCAGTGGTCGGTGGAGACCACCTGGAGGTCGTTGGTGCGCAAGCCCCGCCAGAGCGCCGCCTGGTGCTCGCGCGGCCGCAGCGGCGTGGAGCAGACGTACTTGGCGCCCTCGAAATCCGGCTCGGCGAGGTTGTCGGTGGACAGGAACAGATACTGCGGACAGGTCTCGCCGAAGACGTTCAGCCCCTTGTCGCGGGCCTGGGTGATCTCGGCGACGGCCTCCTCGGCGGAGACATGGACGACGTAGAGCGGGGCGCCGGCGACCCGGGCGAGCTGGATGGTGCGGTGGGTGGCCTCGGCCTCCAGCAGGACGTGCCGGACCTCGCCGTGGTAGCGCGGGTCGGTACGGCCGGCGGCCAGCGCCTGTTCGGCCAGCACGTCGATGGCGATGCCGTTCTCGGCGTGCATCATCACCAGCCCGCCGTTGTCGGCGCAGCGCTGCATGGCGCGCAGGATCTGCCCGTCGTCGCTGTAGAAGACACCCGGGTAGGCGGTGAAGAGCTTGAACGAGGTGACGCCCTCGGCCACCAGGAGGTCCATCTCCTTGAGGGTGTGCTCGTTGACGTCGGAGAGGATCATGTGGAACGCGTAGTCGATCGCGCACTGGGCGTCGGACTTGGAGTGCCAGGTGTCCAGGCCGGCGCGGAGCGAGGCGCCGCGGGACTGGACGGCGAAGTCGACGATGGTGGTGGTGCCGCCCCAGGCCGCCGCGCGGGTACCGGTCTCGAAGGTGTCCGAGGAGGCCGTCCCGCCGAAGGGGAAGTCCAGGTGGGTGTGGGCGTCCACGCCGCCCGGGATGACGTACTTGCCGGTGGCGTCCAGGGTGCGGTCGGCGGCGGCCGCCCAGCTGTCGGCGGTCGGACTGCCATGGGCGGCGAGGGCGGCGATCCGCCCGTCCTCCACCAGGACATCGGCGTGGATCTCATCGGCGGCGGTGATCACCAGTCCGCCCCGGACGACCGTACGGCTCACCATGTCAGCTCCCTGCCCGTCTACCCGTGCCTGCCTGACGCCATGTCATGACCGGTCTACACCCGTAGATTCCGCTCGAGAAGGAGACACCGTAGAAGCATGTCACCATCCGTGGCAATACCGTGACGCTCGATCAGCGCGGCGGGTTCGTGTTGCACCGGCGATCGGCCGGTCGGTCCACACGGGCCGCGACGGGCGCAGAGGGGTGCGGAAGTGGCGCGATGGGCAGGTATCGGCCGACGCCGGCGGGCAATCCTCGCGAGCGGCACACGTCAGGGCGGACGACACCGAAAGGGCGGCAGGTCATGGAGCAGCGCACACCGTGGGAGTTCTCCGACGACCGGGGGCGCCTGGTGGTGGCCGGACAGCGGCCGGCACGGCTGGTGACGTACATACAGGCCGGGGCGACCCTGTGGGACCACGGCATACGCCCGGTGGGCCTGTTCGGGTCGCAGCACGACGGCCCCGCCCCCGACCCCGCCAAGGGCGGTGAGCTGCCGCTGGCGGAGATCCCCTACCTGGGCGCGGGCACCGCGCTGCACCCCGACGCGCTGCTGGAGGTGGAGCCGGACCTCGTGGTGGCGGTGACGTACGACGGCGAGCAGCTCTACGGCCTGGAGCAGAAGACCGCACTGGAACTGGAGGCGCACGTACCGGTCGCCACCGTCGCGGTGGGCCCGGGCCGGAGCCTGGCCGAGGTCCGCGAACGCTTCGCGGCGCTGGCCGGCTCCCTCGGTCAGGGCGAACCACTGGGCCTGGCACGGGAGTTGGACGCCGCGGAGGACGCCCTGCGGCAGGCGGCCGGCGGCCCGGAACGCCCCCGGGTCCTGGCCCTGTCACCCGCCGGCCCGGAGCGGGTCCATCTGGCCCGCCCCAGCTCCTGGCCGGACCTCCGCGCACTCGCCGAGCACGGCGTGAACCTGATCGAGCCGCCCACCGGCGCGGGCATCAACTGGTCCACGGTCGGCTGGGCGGAGGCGGCCGGGCTGGCCCCCGACATCATCCTCATCGACGCCCGGGCCAACGCGGCACGCCCCGAGACCCTGCGCGCCGACGCGCACTGGCGCGCACTGGAGGCACGCGTACGCCTCCTGCCGTGGAACCCGGAGGCGCCGTGCAGCCGCCTCGCCCACAGCCGCTTCTTCTCCCGCCTGGCGAGGGCCCTTGGGGCTTGATTCCCACGTACCTGTCTGCGGCGCCGCGGGTCGTCTCGCTGTTGCGCTTTGCGGCGCCGCGTACGTACCCGTCTGTCCCGCCGCGGGGCTTGTTCGCCGTTGCGCTTTGCGGCGCCCCGCATATAGCTGGCCGTCCCGCCGCGGGGCTTGGTCGCCGTTGCGCCTGCGGCGGGCTGGGTGGGTGTCGGGTGCGGTGACGGGCCTCCGGGGCCGGGGTGTGGGACTGCTGACGCTTTACGTCCCACACCCCGGCCCCTCCGGCTCGTCCCCTCCCGTGAGGGGATGGGAATGCGGTGCGTGGGGGCGGGCGTTGGGGCATGCAAGGGGACCTGGGAACCCCTACGGGACGGTCGAACAGAACCCGTAAGGGTCGCAAGGGCCCCCTGCGGGGCCACAACCAACCGGGCGGGGCGAGGCATTCCCAAGACCACATGACACCAGGTGCGCGGGCAACGACGCGCGCCCCCACCCACCCGCACACTCCCCCAACGGGAGGGGACGGGCCGGAGGGGCCTTGTTCGTGGACGTAAAGCGTCAGCAGTCCACGAACAAGGCCCCGCAGGACCGTCACCGCACCCACCACAACCCAGCCCGCCGCAGGCGCAACGGCGAGACGACCCGCGGCGCCGCAGACAGGTACGTGCGGGGCGCCGCAAAGCGCAACGGCGAGCGAGCCCCGCGGCGGGACGGCCAGGTACGTGGGCATCAAACAGCCCGTAGCGCCGCGGCAAGCGCTTCCGCGCCTTCCTCCGCCTCGGCCACCGTCAACGTCATCGGGGGAGCGATCCGTAGCGCCGCGCCGCCCTGGCCGCCCTTGCCGATGAGGAGGCCGCGTTCGCGGGCGGCCTCCAGGACCTGGGTGGCGGCTTCCGGGGACGGGACGTCGGTGCCGGGGCGGACCAGCTCGAGGCCGATCATGAGGCCCCGGCCGCGTACCTCGCGTACCACGTCGAGGCCGGCCGCGACCGCCCGTAGGCGCTCGATGAGCAGGCCGCCGACCCGCCGGGCGTTCCCCTGGAGGTCGTGTTCGAGGAGGTAGGTGAGGTTGGCCAGGCCGGCGGCCATCGTGACGGGGCTGCCGCCGAAGGTGGAGATGGAGTTGGCGGGCAGCGCGTTCATCACCTCGGCGCGGGCCACCACCCCGCCGATGGACATGCCGTTGCCGATGCCCTTGGCGAACGTGAGCAGGTCCGGCGGGCCGTTGTCCGCGTGGGCCTGCCAGCCCCAGAAGTGGTCGCCGGTGCGGCCCCAGCCGGTCTGCACCTCGTCGCTGATCCAGAGGATGCCGTGCCGGTCCAGGACCTCGCGGAAGGCCGCGTAGAGGCCGTCCGGCGGCAGGGTGAAGCCGCCGACGCCCTGGACCGGTTCGGCGATCAGCGCGGCGACGCCGCCGGCCGTCTGCTGGAGCATGTCCTCCAGGTCGGCGACGCAGGCCGCGATGTACGCCCGGTCGTCCAGGCCGGCGTACGGGCCGCGGCTGCGCACCCCGCCGTGGACGTAGAGCGTCTGGAGGGGCGAGAGGCTGGTCGGTGACCAGCTGGTGTTCCCGGTGACGCCGACGGTCGAGAAGGACCGGCCGTGGTAGCTGTTGCGCATCGCCAGGATCTGGTTGGAGCGGCGGTGATTGGTGGCCAGCAGGAGGGCGGCGTCGTTGGCCTCGGTCCCCGAGGTGGTGAAGAAGACCCGGGCGTCGGGGATGCCGGAGAGCGCCGCGATCCGCTCCGCCAGATCGATCATGGGCCGGGAGAGGTAGAGCGTCGAGGTGTGGATGATGCGGCCGGCCTGCTCGCTGACGGCCTTGGTGACCTCGGGCAGCGCATGGGCCGTCATGGTGGTGAGGATGCCGCCGAAGAAGTCGAGGTAGCGGTTGCCCTCGGCGTCCCAGACGTACCGGCCCTCGCCGTGGGTGAGCTCCAGGGGCCGCTCGTAGTAGAGGCTGAGCCAGGAGGGCAGCACGGCCCGGTGGCGGGCGTGCAGGTCCGTCGCGTCATGGGGGTGGTGGGTCACGGCTGCACCAGCCCGTCGTACGCGTCGGGGCGGCGGTCGCGGTAGAACGCCCACTGCTGGCGGACCTCGTCGATCAAGGCGAAGTCCAGGTCCCGCACGACCAGTTCCTCCTTGGAGTCGCTGGCGACCTCGCCGACGAACCGGCCGCGGGGGTCGACGAAGTAGCTGCTGCCGTAGAAATCGTTGTCGCCGTACTCCTCGACGCCGACCCGGTTGATCGCCGCGACGAAGTACTCGTTGGCGACGGCGGCCGCGGGCTGCTCCAGCTTCCACAGGTAGGCGGACAGGCCGCGGGAGGTGGCGGAGGGGTTGTAGACCAGCTGGGCGCCGTTGAGGCCCAACTGCCGCCAGCCCTCCGGGAAGTGGCGGTCGTAGCAGATGTAGACCCCGATCTTGCCCACGGCGGTGTCGAAGACCGGCCAGCCGGCGTTGCCCGGTTTGAAGTAGTACTTCTCCCAGAAGCCCTTGACCTGCGGGATGTGGTGCTTGCGGTAGGTGCCCAGGACCGTGCCGTCGGCGTCGATGACGGCCGCGGTGTTGTAGTAGAAGCCGGACTGCTCGACCTCGAAGACCGGGACGACGATGACCATGCCGGTTTCGCGGGCGAGTTCCCGCATGCGCCGTACGGTCGGGCCGTCGGGCACCGGTTCGGCCCAGCGGTAGTGCTCCGGCTCCTGGACCTGGCAGAAGTACGGAGCGTTGAAGACCTCCTGGAAGCCGATCACCTTCGCGCCCTGCGCGGCCGCCGCCCTGGCGTGTTCCTCGTGCTTCGCGATCATCGATTCGGTGTCGCCGGTCCAGGTCGCCTGGACCAGTGCGGCACGCACAACATCGGCCATGAGCTGCTCCCTTGTCCTAAGTCAGCCTGCAGCCCACGCGGGTCTACGCGTGTGGAGGTGACCGTAGGCCCCGCCATGGGTGCTGGCAAGACCATCTCCAGCGTGGCGCGTCCGCGGCGGATCGTCGATTTTGGCAGGCAACCTTGCAAGTTTGCCTGTTGATCTCTTACGGTGGAGGCATGCCGGACAAGGAACAGGAACGGCTCGCGACGGACCTGCGGGCGACTCTCTCCCAGCTGATGCGACATCTGCGCATCGCCTCGTCGGACGGCGAGTTCACGCCCTCCCAGCGCGCGGTGCTCTCCCGGATCGAGACCGACGGTCCGGCCACGATCGCGGCGCTGGCCCGCGCCGAGCTGGTCCGGCCGCAGTCGATGCGGCTGACCGTCGGCGCGCTGGAGGAGCGGGGGACCCTCGCCCGCAGCCCGCATCCGACGGACGGCCGCCAGGTGGTCTTCTCGCTCACCGAGGAGGGCCGCCGGCTGATCGACATGGTGCGCCGGGCCAAGCACAACTGGCTCGCGGTGGCCATCGCCGACCGGCTGAGCCCGCAGGAGCAGCAGACCCTGGCCGAGGCGACCGGGCTGATACGGCGGCTGACGCAGGAATGAGCGACTCCGCCGCCGGGGACGGTGCCGGCGCCCGCTCGACGGCCGCGCCGGACCGCTCCGCCGGGCCCGCGCGCCCCGAGGACCGGGCCTTCGGCGCCCGGCTGATGACGCCGCTGCTGCTCGGCTCGCTGCTCAACCCCGTCAATTCGACGATGATCGCCACGTCGTTGGTGGCCATCGGCCAGGACTTCCGGGTCGGCGCCGCGGACACCGCCTGGCTCGTCTCCGCCCTCTACCTCTCCAGCGCGGTGGGCCAGCCCTGCATGGGGCGGCTGGCCGACCGGATCGGCCCGCGCCGGGTGTTCCTCGCCGGGACGCTCGCCGTCTGCGCGGCGGGGCTCCTCGGGGCACTGGCGACCGGCTTCACCCTGCTGATCGTCTCCCGGGCCGTGCTCGGCATCGGTACCGCGGCGGCCTATCCCGCCGCGATGGCCCTGCTGCGCGCCGAGTCCCGCCGGCTGGGCCGGCCCACGCCCCGGTACGTCCTGGGCCGGCTGTCGCTGGCCGCGCTGGGCAGTGCAGCGGTCGGGCCCACGCTCGGCGGGCTGCTGGTCGCCACGGCGGGCTGGCGCGCGGTGTTCGCGGTCAACGTCCCGCTGGCGCTGCTGGCCGGGGCGGGGGCGCTGGCCTGGCTGCCGGCGGACGGCAGGCAAGGTGGTGCGCGGGGCGGGGAACGGGGCGGCAGCGGCAACCGGAGCGCCGCCGTCGGGGGTGCCGGGTCCGCCGCCGGTTCGCTCGATCCGCTGGGCCTCGGGCTGTTCGCCGGCGCGCTGACCTGCGCGATGTTCTTCCTGCTGCGGCTGCAGGACCCGCAGTGGCCGCTGCTGGTGCCGACCGCCGTCCTGGGGGCCGTCCTGGTGTGGTGGCAGCTGCGGCATCCGGAGCCGTTCATCGAGCTGCGGATGCTCGCCCGCAACCGCGCGCTGGTGCTGACGTATCTGCGGCAGGGCCTGACGTACCTGGTCATCTACTGCGTGCTCTACGGCTTCAGCCAGTGGCTGGAGGAGGCGCACGGCTACTCGTCCTTCCACGCCGGGCTGGTCATGCTGCCGATGTCCGGCGCGGCCGCGGTCTGCGCGGTCGTGGGTGCCCGGACGAAGGGCATCCGCGCGCCGCTGGCCGTCGCCGCGGTCTGTCTCACCGCCGGCAGCACGGTCTTCCTCCTGCTCCACGGGGCCAGCCCGCTGCTGGTGCTGCTGTGCGCGGGAGCGCTGTTCGGCGTCCCGCAGGGCCTGGCCTCGACCGGCAACCAGGCGGCGGTCTACGCCCAGGCCCCGGCCGACGGCGTGGGCGCGGCGGCCGGGCTGCAGCGCACCGCCCAGTACCTCGGTGCCCTCACCGCCGCCGGCCTGATCGGGCTGCTCTACGGGCAGCAGGCCGCGGACCCCGGGCTGCACCGGGTCGCGCTGATCGGCGTGGTGCTGGGCCTGTTGCTGATCGTCCTGACCGTCGCCGACCGGACGCTGCGCCGCGGCGCAGCCCCGGCCGACGGCTGAATCCGGCCACCGGTCTCCGGCCTCAGTCGCGCCCCATCAACCCCATCAATGTCCTCAACCCCTCCATCCGCAAGGAGCGTCATGCCCGTCACCACTCTCGACCCGAAGACCGCCCTGGTCCTGATCGACCTGCAGAAGGGGATCACCGGGCTGCCCACCGTGCCGGTGCCCGCCGCCGATGTCGTCGGCCGGGCCGCCCGGCTGGCCGCCGCGTTCCGCGCCCGGGACCTGCCGGTCGTCCTGGTGAACGTCACCGGTGGCGCGCCCGGCCGTACGGAGTTCCCGTCGGCCGGCGGTACGCCGCCGGCCGACTGGGCGGAGCTGGTGCCCGAACTGGACCGGCAGCCCGGTGACCTCACCGTCAGCAAGCAGCGCTGGGGCGCCTTCCACGGCACCGGGCTGGACCGGGAGCTGCGCGAGGGCGGGGTGACCCAGATCGTGCTGGCCGGCATCGCCACCAGCATCGGCGTGGAGTCCACCGCCCGCGCCGCGCACGAGCACGGCTACCACGTCACCCTCGTCACCGACGCCATGGCTGACCTGGACGAGGCGGCGCACCGCAACAGCCTGGAGAAGGTCTTCCCGCGGCTGGGCGAGACCGGCAGCACCGAGGCGGTCCTCACGCTCCTCGGCTGACCACCGCGCCGTCGATCCGGCCCGGACGGTCGGGCGGCCGGTGCTCGTACCAGCGCAGTTCGGCTTCGAGCTGGGCGGCCAGCGAGATCAGGCGCGGCTCGCCGTGGGCCGGGCCGAGGAGCTGGGCGCCCAGCGGCAGGCCGTCCGCGCTGAACCCGGCGGGGACGCTCACGCCCGGCCAGCCGAGGACGTTCCACGGCCAGGCGTACGGGCAGGCGGCGATCATGGCCTGATCCGTGCGCCAGCCGCTCATCTTGGCGAGGGTGCCGATGCGCGGCGGCGGGGTTGCCGTGGTGGGCGTCAGCAGCACGTCATAGGGGCCGAACAGGGCGCCGATGCGCTGCTGTTGGCGTCTCTCGGCGGCCCGGGCGCGGCGCAGTACGGGCCCGCTCAGCAGCCGGCCCAGCCGCGCCGACCCGCGCGTCCGGCGGTCCAGCAGGGAGCGGTCGGGGACCCGGGCGGCCCACTCCCCCACCCCGACCGTGGCCCGCGGGACGAAGGCCAGGCCCACCAGCCCGTAGTCCGGCTCGGCCTCCTCGACGAAGTGGCCGAGCCGGGCCAGGGTGCGGGCCACGTCGGTGACCGCCGCCCGGACGTCGGGATGCAGCGGTTTGCGGGTGAAGGTGGTGGCCGCCTTCCAGGACAGCGCGATCCGCAGCCGGCCCGGGTCGCGGCGGACCGCTTCCTGGGCCGCGATGGCGGGCGGGCGGTGCAGATCGCCGGCGTGGTTGCCGGCGGCCACGTCCAGCAGCAGCGCCGCGTCCTCGACCGTACGGGCCAGCGGGCCGATGCCGGTGATCCCCTGGAACGCCTCGGGGTCCGGCCAGGTGGAGATGCGGCCGCGCTGGGGTTTGATGCCGACGAGGTGGGACCAGGCGGCGGGGATCCGTACCGAGCCGGCGCCGTCGGTGCCGAGTGCGGCCGCCACCAGGCCGGCGGCGACCGCGGCGGCCGAGCCGCCGGAGGAACCGCCCGGGGTGTGCGCGAGGTTCCAGGGGTTGCAGGTGTTGCCGAAGGCCGGGCCCTCGGTGAACGGCCACTGCCCCAGTTCGCAGGCGTTGGTCTTGCCGACGATGACCGCGCCGGCCGCGCGCAGCCGCCGGACCACCTCCGAGTCGCGTTCCTTCGGCGGGAATTCACCGGCGCAGCCGAAGGCGGTGGGCTCGCCCGCCACGTCGGTGTCGTCCTTGACGGCGACCGGCACGCCGAGCAGCGGCAGCCGCTCGCCGGCGGCGAGTCTGCGGTCGGCCTCGGCGGCCTCCGTGAGGGCCGCCTCGGCGCGTACCCGCCGGAAGGCGTTGACGGTGCCCTGGGTGGCCTCGATGCGCTCCAGCGAGCGCCGGACCAGCGCGGTGGAGGTCACGCTGCCGTCGGCCAGCGCCCGGGACTGCTCGGCGAGTCCCTCCAGTTCCCCGGCCGCGGTCCCGGTGTGCCGGGCCGGGGCTCCGGTCGCACTGTCCTGGCTCTCGTCAACGCTCACGCTGCGTGCCCTCCCTGGGACCGCCCATTCGAACGAACGGTCCCAGGAGGCTAATCGGCGTCGCCGCGCCCATCAACGCCGCCGCGCGGGACGGTACATCGACGACACACGGACGGCACACAGCGGCCGCGGAACGGGGGTGAGGTGACGTTCCGGACATCCGACGGACATCACGGGCGGTGGCGCACGACGGGCCGGCGGCAGGCCGGCGGAGCCCTTCCCGCGGCCGTCCGGCGCCCCGCCCTCGAACGCACAGCCGGGCAGCCGCTACGCTCCCCGGCCATGGATGACACCCTGCTGCTCCTGACCGTGGCGGCCGCGGCCCTCGTCGTGGGGCTGGTGGCGGGCTGGGCCGGCCAGACGGCCGCGGCCCGCCGGAAGCTGGCCCGTGAACAGAGCTTCTTCGGGCTGCCGGGCGGTTCGGAGTGCGTACTGGTCACCCACCGCGACAGTTCCTCGCCGCACTGGTCCATCCCGCGCCATGACGCGCTGGCGCTGCTGGGGCTGGCCGCGGTGATCGAGAACTGTGGTGCGCACCCGGAGGTGGCCCCGCACGACACCGGGCTCCAGGGGTTCGGGGCGCGCACCGAGTTCTGCGTCGGCGATCCCACCGTGCACCGCCGGCTGGCCGCCCACGTGGCCAGTCTGCTGCCGGGGGTCGCGGTGCACCCGGGCGACGAGTCCGGGGCCGGCCGGGGCACCTTCACCATCGGCGGTACGGCGTACCGGGTGGAGCCGGGTGCGGTGGAGTACGTGCTGCTGGCCCGGCTGACGGCGGGTGAGGGCGGCCGGCCGGTGTTCCTGGCGGCCGGGCAGCGTCCGGTCACGCACCGGGCCGCGGTGCGCCATCTCGTCCGCAACCGGGCCCGGCTGGCCCGCCGGCACGGTGCCGACGGTCAGTTCTGCCTGCTGCTGAAGGTGGTCAACTCGCAGGCGTACGGGCCGGACGTGGTCGAGGTGGTCGCGGACGTCACCAAGGCCGCGACCGCGCCGGCGGAGCCGAAGGGGCATCGGGCGGCGGCCTGAGCACGGCACGGCGGCCGGCCTGAGCGCGGTGCTTTTGCCGGGATATGTCCGGCTGGTCTGCGAAGCTCGTCGGCATGATCGCATCTCTCCGTTCGCCCTTCCTGCACTGGACGACGGTGGTGCCGGTGCTGGCGGTGGTGCTGCTCGGGCTGACGTGGGGGCGGTCGCTGCCGTCCCCGCTGGTCGGGCTGGTGTCGTACTTCCTGGCCGCGGCGGTGCTGTCCGCGGTGCACCATGCGGAGGTGATCGCGCACCGGGTGGGCGAGCCGTTCGGGTCGCTGGTGCTGGCGGTCGCGGTGACCGTCATCGAGGTGGCGCTGATCGTCACGTTGATGGTGGACGGCGGGGAGAAGAGCGCCGCGCTGGCCCGGGACACCGTCTTCGCGGCGGTGATGATCACCTGCAACGGGATCGTCGGACTGTGCCTGCTGGTCGGTGCGCTCCGGCGCAGGGTGGCCGTCTTCAACGCCGAGGGGACCGGGGCCGCGCTGGCGACGGTCGCGACGGTGGCCGGGCTGAGCCTGGTGCTGCCGACGTTCACCACGACCGCGCCGGGCCCGCGGTTCTCCACCCCGCAGCTGGTCTTCGCGGCGCTGGCCTCGCTGGTGCTCTACGGATTGTTCGTGGCCACCCAGACGGTCCGGCACCGGGACTACTTCCTGCCGGTGACCTCCGCCGGCGAGGTGATCGACACCGAGGACCACGCCGACCCGCCGACCGCGCGGGCCGCGCTGGCCAGCCTGGGCCTGCTGGCGCTGGCGCTGATCGCGGTGGTCGGGCTGGCCAAGGGGGTGTCGCCGGCCATCGAGTCCGGGGTGGCCGCGGCCGGTCTGCCGTCGTCGGTCGTGGGCATCGTCATCGCGCTGCTGGTGCTGCTGCCGGAGACCATCGCGGCGGTCCGCGCGGCCCGCCGCGACCGCGTGCAGACGAGTCTGAACCTCGGTCTCGGCTCGGCGATGGCCAGCATCGGCCTGACCATCCCCGTGGTCGCGCTGGCCACGGTCTGGCTGCCGGTACCGCTGGTCCTGGGCCTGGGCGCCAGCCATACGGTGCTGCTGGCGCTGACCGTGATCGTGGGCACCTTGACGGTCGTCCCCGGCCGCGCCACCCCGCTGCAGGGCGGCGTCCACCTCACCCTGCTGGCCGCGTACATCGTGCTGGCGGTCAGCCCGTAGCACCGTCCGGCGCCGGTGCTTCGGGGGCCCGTGGAGCCCCTGGGCGAGCGCACCCGCGCCGTGGGCCGTGGGTCCGGGGTCCGGGGGTCCGGGGGTCCGTGGGACGAACGCCCCGCGCGGCCAGCCGATCGGGTACGGAACCCGCCGCCCCCGGTGTCGCTCCCGTCCGCGCGGAAACCGGCGTGAGAGCACCTGAAGGATGTCATCGGACGATCACACCAACACGAGGCGGAGGTTGCTGCAGGCCGTGCTCGCGGTGGGCGCGCTCTCCGCCGGCCGCTTCTTCTTCCCGCCCGCGGACGGCACGCCGGGGGCAGCCGGGGGCCGGCCGGACCGTCAACGGCCCATCACAAACAGGCATCAATGGGTGAGAACGGTCACTCCGCAGCGCATTGCTCTGCCCTATGATTTATCGTTCAATTGGAAGCGGCGCCGAGCGCCCTCCCCCGAGCTGCCCCGGCCGAATTCCCCCGTTCGGCCGGGGCTTCCCCTTTTCCGGGCTCACCTCAGGTGCGAGGCACCGTTCACGTCCAGGACGGCCCCCGAGGACCAGATCGCCTCCGGTGAGGCCAGGTAGTGGACGGCCGACGCCACGTCCAGGGGCGCGGCCACCCGCCCGAACGGGCTCTGCTGCCGCACCTCCTCCGTCAGCCGGTCCGCGACCCGCTCGGTGGTCACGAACCCCGGCGCCACCGACGCCACCGCGATCCCGTACGGCGCGAGGTGCACCGCCAGGGACTGGCCCATCGCATGCAGCGCCGCCTTCGTCGCGCCGTACGCCGGATGGTCCGGCTCGCCGCGGTACGCGCCGCGCGAGCCGATGTTGACGATCCGGCCCTCCACCTCGCGCTCGATCATGTTCCGCGCCGCGCAGTAGCTCACATGCGCCGCGCCGAGCAGGTTGACGTCCACGATCCGCCGCCAGGCCCGCTGCCAGTCCTCGAACGAGGTGCGGTCCAGCGGATGCGCCTCGTTCGCCGCGGCGTTGTTGACCAGTACGTCGACGCCGCCCAGCCCCGCCACGGCGGCCGCGACCACCGCCTCGGCCCCCTCCGGCGTGCTCACGTCCCCGTGCACCAGCACGTGCCCGCTCCCCGCGAGCCCGGCGAAGGCCTCCTCCGCCGCCTCCCGCCGGGACGCGTAATGCAGCGCGACCCGGTCCCCGCCCGCGGCGAACCGCTCGGCAACCGCCCGCCCGATCCCCCGCGAGGCCCCCGTGACCAGCACTCCCCGGCTCATCGACACCCCTCCGTCGCTTCCGTCGCCCGCTCGGCCCACGCCTCTCGGCATACCGCAAACGATCTTAAGGAACGAGGCGGGGGCCGGCGGCGGCCGGGGTCCGCCGCCCCTCAGGGCAGCACCGTCACCGTGGGCCCCCCTACAGTCACCCCATGCCGTTCGATCACAACGACCACTACCACCGCCTGCTGCTACGGCAGCTGCCCCCGGACTGCCGTACGGCCCTCGACGTGGGGTGCGGCACCGGGCGGTTCGCGCGGCGACTGGCCGCACGGGGCATCGACGTCCATGCGGTCGACCCGTCGGCCGAGACGCTCGCCCGGGCCCGCGCCGCGACCGCGGGAACGCCCGGCGGACCGCCGGTGCGCTACCAGCAGGCGGACGCGGCCCGGCTCCAACTCCCGCCCGGCCACTACGACTTCATCTCCTGCCTGGCGAGCCTGCACCACATGCCCTTCGAGACGGTGAGCACCCTGCGGGCGGCGCTCGCGCCCGGCGGTGTCCTGGCCGTCCTCGGCTGCTATCCGGAGCGGTCGCCGGCCGACTACGCCTGGAGCCTGGCCGCCGCTCCGGTGAACGCCGCCGCCCGGCTCGCCGTGGGCGCGGCGGAGGCGCTCCGGCCGTCCGGTGCGTCAGATCCGGTACGGGCGCCGACCGCCCCACCGACCGTGCCACTCCCCCGCATCCGTCGGCAGGCCGCGGAGCTGCTCCCCGGGTGCCGCATCCGGCGCCTGCTCTTCTGGCGCTATCTGCTGGTCTTCCGCCGGCCCGCCGGCTGATCCGGCCGGCGGCCGGAGCGCCCCGCTCAGCCCGCCCGGCGCCGATCTGCAAACCCCCGCCCGTCGGCCGATGATCGAACCATGGCCCCCACCACCGGGCGCGGCCCGGCCCCGTACCCCGTGATCCAGCCGATGCTGGCCACGATCGGGCCGCTGCCCGCCCCGCACGAGGAGGCGGCCTGGGCGTTCGAGGCCAAATGGGACGGCGCGCGGTGCATCGTCAACACCCCGGGCGACGGCACGATCCGACTGGTCACCCGGGCGGGCAACGACGCCACCACGACGTACCCGGAGCTGGCGCCGCTCGGGCAGCAACTGCGGGGCCGGATTGCCGTGCTGGACGGTGAGGTCGTGGTCCTCGACGCGCGCGGCCGGCCCGACTTCGGGCTGCTGCAGCGCCGGATGGGCGTGGTCAATCCGCGCCGCACCGCCCGGCTGGCCATGGAGCACCCGGTCCACCTGGTCCTCTTCGACCTCATGTACCTGGAGGGGTCGCTGCTGGGCGCGCCGTACTTCGAGCGCCGCACCGCACTGGCCGGGCTGGGACTGCGCGGCCCCAATTGGTCGGTGCCCGGCCATGTGGAGGGCCACGGTCAGCAGGCCTGGGAAGCCTCGCTGCAGGGCGGCCTCGAAGGCGTGGTGGCCAAGCGGCTCACCTCCGTGTACCTGCCCGGGGTCCGGTCACCCGAGTGGCGCAAGACCAAGCATCTGGAGACCCTCGACGTGGTCATCGGCGGCTGGCTGGAGGGCCACGGCACCCTGGCCGGACTGCCCGGGTCCGTGCTCGCCGGGGTGGCGGAACCGTCCGGGCTGCGGTACGTCGGTTCGGTCGGCTCGGGGCTGTCCGACCAGGAGCGCCACGAACTGGCGCGGTACCTGGGGGTGATCCCGCTCGACCGCTCCCCGTTCGTCAACCCGGTGGACGCGTCGGGCGCCCACTGGGCCGAGCCCCGGCTCGTCGCCGAGATCGCCTTCAGCGGCTGGACCTCGGCCGGCCGGCTGCGCCACCCGATCTGGCACCGACTGCGACCGGACCTGACGCACTTGGGGTGAGGTGGGGGGGAGGAGGGGCAGGGACGGCTGTCCCCTAGCGCTCTTACGGGCGGCGGAACCTCAGCGCGTCACGGACGGCAGAAGGACCCCGTCACGCGTAGCGGAAGGAACTCTTCACGCGTGGCGGAAGGAGCTCGTCACGCGTAGCGGAAGGAACTCTTCACGGGTGGCAGAAGGTTGCCTCGGTGATCGAGCCGCCGGCGTTCTCGTCGTCCGAGCCGAGGACGCCCTCGTGGGACTTCGGCAGACAGGCCAGCGCCTCTATCTTGTGCCCGGAGAAGGTGGCGAGCCGCTTCGGTGCGTCGGACACCTTCAGCCGGACGGCGCCGTGCTTGCCGACGGACAGGCGGCCGGCGGCGTAGAGCGCGGAGGCGAACGGCCCGTCGTCGCCCGGATCCGAGGTGGACGACACGGTGAGCGCGCCCTCGGCGGAGAGCTTCACGTCGGAGATCTGCCGGACGTCCTTCTTCGGATACGGTGCCCGGAATTTCGCGGAATCCCGGGAGCCGAATGCATTGGTGGCCGGGTTCCACTCCGCCGCGGTGAGTTTCCCGGGGTGATCATCGCTTCCCCGGTCCGCCCATACCGCGGCTATTTTCCCGTGTCCGACGGCGGCCAGCGCAAATCCTTCGTAGTTTCCGTCCGGCGAAACACCGGGCAGCCGGAACGTGCGCAGTACCCGGACGGTGGTGTTCTCGCGGCGGATGCGGTACGCCGTCCCGTCGCTCGCCAGGGCCACGTACTCATGGGCCCGGCCCGGTACGGCGTCGATCGCCTCCAGGTCGACGGGCAGGGTGCCGCGCCAGGTCACGGGGGTCACCCGGGGGGCGGCGCCGGGGCGGTAGGCGACCGCGACCAGGCGGTTCTCGCCGGGCTTCTTGTTGTCACGGACGGCGAGGGTGTCCACCGTGTCGCCGTGCCGACCGTCGACCACGATGCCGCTGAGACCGGCCGTGATCCCGTCCCCGACGCGCTGCCAGCCCTGCGCCGCGCCGGCGGTCGCGGACGGTGCCAGGAATGCGGCGCCCACCAGGGCGACGCTGAGTGCTTTCTTGATCATCGGGCGATGGTAGGCAGTGCTCCGGGGCGCTGAACAGGTCCCGTAGGACACCTCTCTTACATTCCATCCCGCATTCCGGAGGAATTCCACCGCAAGACACCCGACCTGCCGTAAGGCACGCGGCTTGCCGTGAGGCGCACGACGTGCCGTAAGGCGCACGGCCCGACGGCCCGGGTCCCCGCCATGAGGTCCGGGCCCGGAGGGCACACGATGGAGAACACGAGGGGCACGCAATGGCCCGGGGGTCCGCGCCACCGCAGACGGAAGGAGCCGATGATGCCCGGCAACGGCAAGGGAAGTGGCAACGACAGCGGGAACGGCAACGGGAACGGGAACGGGAACGGGAACGGCAAGAGCGACGGCAATGCCGCGTACGGCAGCAAGCCCTTCAAGCGTGCCAAGAGCCACTTCGCCGACCGCGTCACGGCGGACGGCCGCGACGGGTGGCCGGTCGAGGCCGGCCGCTACCGCCTGGTGGTCAGCCGCGCCTGCCCGTGGGCGAGCCGCGCCGTGGTCTCCCGGCGGCTGCTCGGGCTGGAGGACGCGCTCTCGCTCGCCATCACCGACCCCCTCCAGGACGACCGCAGCTGGCGCTTCACCCTGGACCCGGACGGCCGCGACCCCGTGCTGGGCATCCGCTACCTCAGCGAGGCGTACGACGCCCGCGAGAAGGACTACCCCGGTGGGGTCAGCGTGCCCGCTCTCGTGGACATCCCCAGCGGCCAGCTGGTCACCAACGACTTCCAGCAGATCACCCTGGACTTCGCCACGGAATGGACCGCGCTGCACCGTCCCGGCGCGCCCGACCTGTATCCGGAGCCGTTGCGCGAGGAGATCGACGTGGTCATGGCGGGCGTCTACCGCGACGTCAACAACGGGGTGTACCGGGCCGGGTTCGCCACCGGGCAGAGCGAGTACGAGTCCGCCTTCCACGATCTCTTCCGGCGCCTGGACCTGCTGTCCGAGCGGCTTTCGGACCGCCGCTACCTCGTGGGCGACACGATCACCGAGGCCGACATCCGGCTGTTCACCACACTGGTCCGCTTCGACGCCGTTTACCACGGCCACTTCAAGTGCAACGGGTTCAAGCTGGCCGAGGACCCGGTGCTGTGGGCGTACGCCAAGGACCTCTTCCAGACCCCGGGCTTCGGCGACACCGTCGACTTCCACCACATCAAGCAGCACTACTACCGGGTGCACACGGGCATCAATCCGGCCGGTCTGGTCCCGGTCGGGCCGGACCTGTCCGGCTGGCTGACCCCGCACCACCGCGAGGAGTTGGGCGGCCGGCCGTTCGGCGACGGCACGCCGCCGGGCCCGGTCCCGCCGGCCGAGGAAGTGCCGCCCACCGGCCGCCCCGAGCCCCTGCACTGACCGTGGGGCCCATGTCGCCTGGCCCGACCGCCGTGCCCACGCCCGCCCCGGCCGCCGTGCCGCGCCGTGCCGTGCCATGCCGTGAGAGGCTGAAACAAACAGGACCCGGGCGCAGATTCAGGGACTGACGGGGCAGACGGGGCAGACGGGGCAGGCAGCGTCGGACGGACCGCCAGGGTCGGACAGAGACATCAGACAAAGACACTCAGCAGAGCACTCGGGCAGAGCACTCAGATAGAGCATTCGGATAGAGCGCTCGGACAGAGATGCTCAGGTAGAGACACAGGGACAGACGGGACTCCACAGTCAGCCGAGGAGTGAGTCCGATGAGGATGGTCCTGAAGGCCCGGATACCGACCGAGGCGGGCAACGCGGTATTCAGGAACGGCACCCTGTTGAAGATCCTGGATGCGGCGTACGCCGCCCTCCAGCCGGAGGCGGCGTATTTCACCCTCGAAGACGGCGAGCGCACCTGCTTCTTCTATTTCGACATGCAGCAGTCCTCCCAGATGCCACCGGTGCTCGAATCGTTCTTCATGGACCTGAACGCGAAGGTCGCGCTCCAGCCGGTGATGAACGCCGACGATCTCCGCACGGGTCTCGGGGACATGATGAGCGGGACGTGAGCCGGGGGGGCGATGAGCGCCACCTGAGCCGAGGGGCGCCGCTGGGCGCCGCCTGGGCCGAGGGGGCGGGCGGTACCGGGCGGGGCGGCGCCCGGCGACCGTATTGAGCGCGCCAGCTGCCCCATCCGCCCGGCCGTCCCCACCCCTCCTGGCCGTCGTGGTCATCCCCCCGTCCCGGCCGTTCCGACCGCCCGCTCACTCCGCCGGACCGCTGTCCTCCGGTACGCCCCGGGCCAGCCCGGCCAAGACGTCGAGCGCCTCGGCCAGGGCGTCGAGCGACGGGGAGGCGAGCGCCAGGCGTACGGCGTTGGGGGCGTGCCCCGTGCCGACGGCGAACGCTCCGGCCGGGGTGACGGCGATCCCGCGGCGCGCGGCAGCCGCGACGAAGGTGTCGGCCCGCCACGGCTCCGGCAGGTCCCACCAGCAGTGGTACGCCTGCGGATCGGCCCGGACACGGAAGCCGTCCAGCCGCTCGGCGACGATCCGCTGACGCTCGGCCGCATCGGCGCGCTTGGCCTCCTCCAGGGCCGCCGCGGTGCCATCGGCCATCCAGCCGGTGGCCGCCTCCAGTGCAAAGCGGGAGGCGGTCCAGGTCCCCGACCGGAGGGCGGCCGCCAGTTCGCGGCTGAGGCCCTCGGGCACCGTGAGGAAACCGAGGGACAGGCCGGGCGCCAGCCGCTTGGACAGGCTGTCGATCACCACGGTGCGCTCGGGCGCCACAGCCGCCAGCGGCGGAAGGTCGGGGCGAAGAAACCCGTAGATCGCATCCTCAATGATCCGCAGATCCAACTCCCTTGCCACATCGGCCAGTTCACGTCGCCGCTGGTCGGGCATCGTGATGCCGAGCGGGTTGTGCAGCGCCGGCTGGAGGTAGACGGCACGCAGCGGGGCGGCGGCCCGGACCGCTGCGGGCGTCAGACCGTGCTCGTCCATGGCGAGCGGGACGAGGGTGACGCCCAGCCGGGCCGCGATGCCCTTGACCACGGGATACGTCAACGCTTCGACGCCCAGCCGTTCGCCCGCCGGCACCAGCGCGGCGATCGCGGCGGCCACCGCCTGCCGCCCGTTGCCCGCGAAGAGCAACTGGCCGGGATCCGGGGCCCAGTCGGCCCGGACGAGATGGGCGGCGGCGGCCTCCCGCGCCGCGGCCGTACCGGCCGGGCCCACCGGGCGGAGCGCGGCGGCCAGGGCATCGGGGCGCACCAGGCGTTCGAGGCTCTTGGCGAGCAGCGCGGGATGCTCCGGCAGGACCGGGAAGTTGAGTTCCAGGTCGATCCGGGCCTCCGCCGGCTCGGCCAGGGAGGTTTCGGCGCGCGGTGTGGCGGTACGAACGTAGGTGCCGCGGCCGACCTCCCCGACGGTCAGGCCGCGCCGGCCCAGTTCGCGATACACCCGGGCCGCGGTGGAACTGGCGATCCGCCGGTCCCGGGCGAACCGCCGCAACGGCGGCAACCGGTCCCCCGGCCGCAGCCGCCCCGCAGCAATGTCCGCCGCCACCCCATCAGCCAGCACCCGATAGTCGTCCATCCTCACCTTTCCCGCTCCCCGTCTTCCCGTCTTCCCATCTGCCCGTCTCCCTGGCCCCGGGGTGAGGTCCCACTCCCCGGCCCCCGGCGTGCCCGCCCACCCTCGCTCGCGCCGCCCACCCTCGCCCTCGCCGCTGCCCTGCCCTGCCCTGCCCTGCCACGACAACATCGCGGCATTGACCAGCGCAGACCACCCTCAGCACGCCATAGCCTACATTGCACCGATCACATTATTCCTATTGCGCCGAGTAATTGCACCTCATAACATCGAGCGCGTCACATTGAACGCGGAGGGGATGTTCAGCATGGGATCGGTCGTCATAGGCGAAATCACCGTCGGCTACGAGGATGCGGGTGATCGGGAGGAGAGCCACCGGAACGAGAGCGGTGGCGAGCCGCTGGTGCTCATCCACGGCCACCCCTTCGACCGCTCCATGTGGCGTCCGCAGATCGCCCACTTCAGCCGGGCCGGCCGACGGGTGATCGCCCCGGACCTGAGGGGCTACGGCGAGAGTTCGGTCGTTCCGGGCATTACGCCGCTGGATACCTTCGCCCGCGACATCGCCGGGCTGCTCGACCACCTGGGCATCGAACGCTGCGTACTGGGTGGGCTCTCCATGGGCGGCCAGATCGTCATGGAGTGCTACCGCCTCTTCCCCGAGCGGATCCGCGGTGTGGTGCTCGCCGACACCTTCGCGGCGCCCGAGAGCGACGAGGGCAAGGCAGGCCGCCGGGCGATGGCCGAGCGCCTGCTGCGTGAGGGGATGGCCGACTATGCGCAGGAGGTGCTCGACAAGATGATTGCACCGAGCACCATCGCATCCCGGCCGGAGGTCGCCGCACACGTCCTGGGCATGATGACCGGCACCCCGCCCGAGGGCGCAGCGGCCGCCCTGCGCGGCCGCGCCGAGCGCCCCGACTACCGGGAGCTGCTCACGCGGATGTCCGTACCAGCACTGGTGGTCGTCGGCACGGAGGACGTCTACACCCCCGTGAGCGACGCCCGCGACCTGCACCAGCGCATCCCCGACAGCACCCTGGCGATCATCCCCGAGGCAGCCCACATGCCGAACCTGGAACAGGAGGACGACTTCAACGCCGCCCTCTCCACCTTCCTCACCACCCTTCCCGCCCCCACCATCAGGTAGGCCACCCGCCCCTCCACCCCTTCGGTATCTCCCGCACCTTCCGCACCCTCCGCACTGCCGAGGCCGTAGCGCTGGCCTCGGCGGCGGGTGTGGTGGCCGGTGTGGACGGCATGATCGGGTAACGCACGATCGGCGCCTCGGTGGGGGGCGTCGGTGGGGGCGTGGGTGAGGGTGAGGGTGTCACCAAAGCCGGGGCGTTCGTCGGGGTGCTGGTCGGTGAAGAGGAACGGATGCTGGACGTCCACCACGGGCAGCCGCACCGCGGCCATGGCGGGCAAGGACGGGCCCCTGAATGCCGGCAGCGAGCACGCCCACCAGGCCGGCTCGCAGCAGTTCACCCGCCGCGCCGGTACGCACCCCGACACACCCCTCCCGCGCCCTGCGGTACGCGTCCCACCGCCAGCACCTGCACGAGGTGTACGCCAGCGGATCGGGCACCGCCGGACCGCTCCGCGGCGGCCGCCCCGAGGCGGGTCGGACCCACCGGGGCAGCTGCGCCGTCGGACGGGACACACAGCCCGCCGAGCGCCCGCTCGACGTCGCCCAGAGCGGGCGCCAGCGCCACCGCGACCGCATCCCGCGCGTCCAGCACCCGGGCTTCAGGGCCCAGCCGGCAGTCGCGCTCGACGTCCTGCTAAGCCTCGGCCAACTGCTCCTCGATGGTGACCACTTCAAGGCAGCCGACCAGCCAGAACGCAGGCTCTTCGTCAGGTCGTACGCCCCACCAACGCCGGCCCTGGCCTGCTTACCTTCGTCTACTCACCTTCATCTGCCTGCCTTCTTCCGCTTGCCTTTCGCCGCTTGACTTTCGCTGCTCTCCTTTCACTGCTCGCCGTGCCGCGCCCGGGGCGCCGTAACGAGCCAGCCACCGCGCCACCTGACGCGAACTTCACCCCGCCTGGCGCACCCGGCCATACGCCAGCAACGCCCGGTGCGGCAGCACCAAGCCACCGTCCTCGTCCTTGAACTCCTCGGCCAGCAGGGTGAAGTGTCGCCGAACGCGCTCGGCTCCCTCCGCCCCCTGACTGGTAACGACCCGCCCAATCGTGGCCACCCCTGCCGCCGGCCCCTGCCACCACTCCTCCGCCGTCGTGCGGTGATCCCAGGCCAGCGAACGGCACCCCGCCTCGGTCAGCCCCGCCCCGGTCAGCAGCGCCGTGAGTCCCTCCTCCGTACGAGGGAAGTCGTCCTCCGGCGCGAGCGCGGGCACATCGGCCGGCCGGGGCACTCCGGCTGCCGCCACGGCCCGTCCGAGCAGCGCCTGCCCGGACGCCGCGGGCGCGGCCCAGACCGTGAGCGCGATCCGGCCGCCCGGCCGGGTCACCCGACGGAGCTCCGCAAGCGCCACCCGCGGCCGCCCCACATGATTGAGCACTAAGTTGCCCACCACCGCATCGAACTGATAGCCCGCGAAGGGCAGTTGAGGCAACGCGGCAATGTATACGGAAGCATCCGGAACACCCTGAGCGGCACGCCGAGCCATCCCGGGTTCGGCATCCACCGCCACCACCTCGGCACCCCGCGCACCCGCCGCCGCAGCGACCACTCCGGGGCCCGTCCCCACGTCCAGCACCCGCATGCCCGGCCCCACCCCCGCAGCCTCGAGCAGTGCGGGCACCGGATACGCACACAGCCTGCCGAACCCTGCCTCGTAGGCGGCCACGCTCCCCGCCCAGGCCCGCCGCTCACTCACATCGAACGGCGTCTGAGCCCACGCCGCCCCACCCACCTCAGCCGCCTTCACGACCTGCTCCTCTCCAACTCGCCATCAACCGACCGTCGCCCCATCCTTAGCTCCCCCGCCCCCACCTCTCCCCCACCCCGACACTCCCCCACCCCCCAGCCACTCCTCCAACCACCCCGACTCGCCCCCACTGAACCAACTCGGCCCGCCGCAGCCAGACGCGCCCAGACGTGCCCAACGCCGCCCGCGCCATCCAACTCAGCCCAGCCCACCCCCAACTCGCGCCACTCGCACCAACTCGCACCGGCCAACTAGTCCCAGCCAGCTCAACTTTGCCCACCGAGGCCAGGCGACGCCTGACAGACCCCGGCTCTCCTCGCCCCACCCCAACTCGCCTCGACGCGGCTGGACTCGGCTCGATGCGGCTCGATGCGGCTCGATGCGGCCTGCCCCAGCCGAACACGACCGGACACGGCTCCACACCGCCCGAATTCGACCCGCCCCACCTTGCCCCCAACTCGAATCCGGCGCCGCCCCACGCACCCCGAGGCGGCCGGGAGTCGGAGTCGGCCCCGACGTACCTCCACGTGGATGAACTCACCCCCGCCGCCACAGCCAGCCCGGACAGACGGACTCAGCGACGGGCCAGACAGGCTCACCCCGGGCTGCGCCGGGCCGGGCCAGGGCGCAGGCCACGCCAGACCAGACAGGCAACGCCAGGCCACACTCGACCCAACCAGCCTCCCCCTCCGCCTCACCCCAACTCGCCCGCCCTCCGCCGAAGTCGGGAGCACCTCGCCCAGACCCACCCCCACTCAGCCCCGACTCGCCCCCGACCCAAGGCTGTTACCCACCCGTAACCTACCGATGGGTTACCTTCGGTAAGGGTCGGACTTTACTCTCCAGTCACCTCGGGTCGGGCGTATGCCCCCTCCTGTCCCCAGACAGCGTGCGGCCGGCTCGCATCGAGATCTGGAGCAGATGATGACCCCCTCCCGTACGACCCTGCGCGCCGCTATCGGCACCGTTTCGGCGGCAGTGCTGGCCACGACCGTGCTCACCGGCGCACCGGCCACCGCCCAGGCGGCGACCCGGGACGCCACCCCCGCGGCCACGGCGTCCGCCGGTTCCGCCTCCGTGCGGTTCGTCGACATCAAGGGCGAGGGCGGGATCACCCTCAAGGCCAACGTCTTCATGCCCGCCGGTGCGGACGGGACGCGGCGGTACCCGGTCATCGTGCTGCCCACCAGCTGGGCGATGCCGCAGATCGAGTACATGGCACAGGCCAAGAAGCTGGCCGACGCGGGATATGTGGTCGTCGGATACAACTCGCGCGGCTTCTGGCAGTCCGGCGGGCAGATCGAGACCGCCGGACCGGAGGACATCGCCGATGCCTCGAAGGTCATCGACTGGGCGCTGGCGAATACCCCCGCCGATCCGCAGAGGGTCGGTATGGGTGGGGTCTCCTACGGGGCCGGGATCAGTCTGCTGGCAGCTGCGTTCGACAAGCGGATCAAGGTGGTGGCGGCGCTCAGCGGCTGGGCCAACTTGATCGATTCGATCTACAGCGGACGGACCCAGCATCTGCAGGCGGCGGCGATGCTCGGCGGCACTGGTGAGCTGACCGGGCGGCCGAGCGCCGAACTGCGCACCGTGCTCAAGGACTTCCTGGCCTCCAACCTCTCCAAGGAGAAGGACCTGATCGCCTGGGGGAAGAAGCGCTCCCCCGCCACCTATCTCGACCGGATCAACGCCAATGGCGCGGCGATCATGCTGGGCAACGCATGGGGCGATTCGCTTTTCCCGCCCAACCAGTACGCCGACTTCTTCGACAAGCTCAAGGGACCGAAGCGGCTGGAGTTCCGGCCCGGCGACCATGCGACCGCCGAGGCCCTCGGGTTGTTCGGGCTGCCCAACGACACCTGGACCGACACCCAGCGGTGGTTCGACCACTACCTCAAGGGCGCCGACAACGGGATCGACAAGGAATCTCCGGTGCTGCTCAAGTCCCGTTCCAGCGGGGCCTACGAGGGCTACAAGAGCTGGAAGGACGTGCCGTCCGCGCACCGGAAGATCGCCCTGGACGGCAGCCCGCAGATCAACACCAACTGGGACTCCGGCGCCGACGGCGGGATGATCTTCCTCTCCAGCATGCTGGATCAGTTCTTCCGGCTGCCGCCGATGGCCTCGATCCCGCTGCTGCCGCGCTCGCTGGCCGCCGTCTGGCAGTCCGAGCGCTACGAGACCGGGCAGCGGGTCCGCGGCACCACCCGGCTGCACACCACCCTCACCAGCACCGCGGAGAGCGGTACCGCGATCGCGTACCTCTACGACGTCGGCCCGCTCGGCATCGGCAAGTTGGTGACCCACGCGCCGTACACCTTCCACGGCAAGACGCCCGGGCAGCCCTTCGGCGTGGACCTGGAGTTGTTCTCCACCGCCTACGACGTCCCGGCCGGGCACAAGCTGGCGGTGGTCGTGGACACCGTCGATCCGCTGTACATCGAGCACAATCCGTCCGGCGCCCGGCTGACGTTCTCCTCTCCCGCGGACGATCCCTCGTACGTCTCCGTCCCGGTGCGCGACTAGGCGCCGCGGCGGTGCCGGCCCCGGTTCGTCGACACGTGGGTGAGAGCCGGGGCAGGTAGGGCGGCGTGCGCCGAGGGAGTGACGAGCGAGGGTGCGGGGAACGAGGGCGCCGGGAGCGCGGGTGTGCGGATTGGGGGAACGGGCTACGCCGGGGTGGGTGAGGAGGGTGAGGGTGGACATGGCGGGGCCTCCCGAAGGGACGTCGTCTGACGGACTGTTCGTGTCATCAACGGTTCCACGAACCCCGGCCCAGGTCATCGCACCACGGGTTGACCCACCTCAACCCCTGGTTCTCAACCCCTGGTTCTCCTTCGTGGTTTGTTCTCCCTCCTCCCGGCGGCCCGCGGACCGGTCGTAGGACCGGGGGCGTACAGCGCGGGCCCGAGGCGGCCCGGGGTGGTGGCCGCTAGCCTCACCGCATGGCCACCACCCCACCGGCCCGCGACGCCGGGCAGCGGAAGCGCGATGCGCTCGCACGACTGAGGACGGACGAGGACGCCTGGGTCTCCTCGGCGTCCGCCGACGGCACGCCCTACCTCGTGCCGTTGTCGTTCGTCTGGCACGACGAGCGGCTGGTGATGGCCACGAAGAAGAACAACCCGACGGCCCGCAACCTCCGGGCCAACGGTGCCTCCTGGGTGGCGCTGGGCCCCACCCGGGACGTGGTCCTCATCGAGAGCACGGCCGAGACCGTCGCCTCCGACGCACTGCCCGACGACACGGGCAAGGCATTCGCCGAGAAGCTCGGCTGGGATCCGCGCGGCCGGGAGGCCTGGGTGTTCCTCGTCTTCCGCCCGCGCCGGATCCTGGTCTGGCGCGAGGTGAACGAGCTCGCGGGGCGGGAGCTGATGCGGGACGGGGTGTGGCGGGTGTAGCCCCGGGCGGCCGCGCGGGCCATGCGTCACGGCCCGGGAGCGGCCGGTGGCATGATCGCAGGTATGGGATATTCCGCGTCGACCCCGCAGCAGCGGCCGCATCTGCCCACGACCGAGTCAGCCGTCGCGGCCGTACGGGAGGTCGCCGAGGAGTACCGGCTCGAAGTGACCGTCACGGACGACATCGGTGCGGACGTCACCTCCCGGCGCACCTCCGCCGGGGCGTTCACCGTGCTGGACCCGGACGGCTCGCTGCCGCACGAGGCGTTCGTGGAGCTGGGCGGGGATCCGGCGGTCAGCGTCCAGTTGTTCCCCGAGGACGATGCGAAGATCACCGTGGACGGGGTGGAGTTCGCGGATGTGCCGCGGGATGCGGTGCCGGCGTTCCTGCGGTCCGTGTACGGCGGTCTGGCCCACGTCAAGACGCGGTTCTTCCCGCCGGGACAGTGGCTGGTCGTCCCGCTGCCCGGTGATGAGACGTACAAGGAGCTGGTCCTGGGCGGGGCGCTCAGCCCCTGGCTCGCGCGCCACATCCGCTGACGGCGGCCCCAGCGGCCACGGAGGGCCCGTACGGATCCTCAAACGCCCCGGAAGGGCCTGGGAAAGCCCGCGCCCCCTCCCTTCCCTCCTCCTCCCTTCCCTTCCCCTTCCCTGCCTCCCCGCGCCTCCTCCGCCCGGCCCCCGCCTCAAAGCGCCGGCCGCTGGTGGTCGCCCGGCATGAGGTTCCCCGGTTCCGCGGCGGCCACCTCGGCGGACTCGACCTTGGGGTTGCGCATTTGGCGCCGGGAGACCCAGTTGGCGAACCAGGAGAGCAGCATGCACATGCCGATGTAGATCGGCGCGATGATCATGACGACGGGGATGAACGGCAGGTCGTAGTCGAGGTTGGAGGCGATGAGCTTGCCGGCGTGCAGGAACTCCTCGTAGGTGATGAGGAATCCCAGCGAGGTGTCCTTGAGCGCGACGACCAGCTGGCTGATGATCGCCGGCAGCATCGCCCGGACCGCCTGGGGCACCAGCACGTACGTCATGACCTGTGTCTTGTGCATGCCGAGCGCGTAGGCGGCCTCGCCCTGGCCGCGCTCGACGGCGTTGATGCCGCTGCGGAAGACCTCGGCGAGGACCGAGCCGTTGTAGAGCGTCAGGCCGGCGACCAGGGCGGGCAGCGGCGCCACCTGGAGCGCCACGTAGATGAAGAAGATCATGACGAGCAGGGGCATCGCGCGGAAGAACTCCACCACCAGCGTGCACAGCCAGCGGACCGGCCGGTGGACGGAGAGCCGCCCGGTGGCGAGCACCGCGCCGAAGGCCAGTGACAGCACCGCGGCGAACCCGAAGGCCCGCAGGGTGTTGGCCAGTCCGTTCAGCAGGAGTTCCTGGATGCCGACGTAGGTGAAGGGGCTCCATTTCGCGGTGGTGAACTGGCCGGTGACGAAGAGCAGATAGAGGATCCAGCCGATCAGGGCGAGGATCACGACCGTCCCGGCGAGTCCGTAGGCCCGGTGGCGGGTCCTGGTCCGGGGGCCGGGGACGTCGTAGAGGGCGTTGGCGGTCATCGGGCGACTCCGTAGTGCTTCTCCAGCACGTTGAAGATCGCGCTGATGGAAAGGGTCACGATCAGGTAGCCGACGGCGATCCAGACGAAGGTCCAGATGATGCTGTAGCCGAGCTCGTTGAGCGGTTTGTAGACGCCGAGGAGTTCGACGACGCTGAAGGCGCCGGCGATCGCGGAGTTCTTGGCGAGCGCGATCAGTGTGGACCCGATGGGCGGGATGACGGAGCGGAACGCCTGCGGCAGGACGACGATGCCGAGGGTCTGCGGGAAGGTCATGCCGAGGCTGCGGGCCGCCTCGCCCTGTCCGGTCGGCACGGTGTTGATGCCGGAGCGGACCGCCTCGCAGATGAAGGCGGAGGTGTAGCAGCCGAGCGCCAGGATGGCGAAGAGCTTGAAGGGCAGGACCAGGCCGAACCGCGGCAGGCCCAGCACCACCGCGAAGAACAGCAGGGTCAGCGGCGTGTTGCGGAGCACCGTCACCCACGCGGTGCCGAAGGCCCGCAGCGAGCGGACCGGGGCGACCCGGAAGGCCGCCATGAGGAAGCCGAGGGCGAGCGCCAGCAGGGAGGCGTAGACGGTGAGTTCGACGGTGCCGAGCAGCCCCTCCGCGTAGAGGGAGAGGTTGTCGAGGAGAACGTTCATCGGTCGGTTCCTTGGCGGCTCAGGTCGCCGGGTAGCGGTCGATCGGGGGCGGCTCGGGGGCAGGCACCCCGGACAGGCCGAGGGTCGCGTCGTAGGCCTTCTTCCAGTTGCCGTTCTTCTCGTTCGCGGCGAGCGCGTCGTTCAGGGCGAAGCGCAGCGCGTTGTCGGCGCGCGGGACGCCGATGCCGTACGGCTCCTCGGAGAAGGGTTTGCCGACCACCTTGAGCTCGCGGGGGACCTTGGCGGCGTAGCCGAGCAGGATCGCGTCGTCGGTGGTGACCGCGTCGACCTGATAGGTGAGCAGGTTGTCCACGCACACCGAGTAGGTGTCGTAGGCGACGAGGACGGCCTTGGGGTACTCGGACTGGATGCGCTGGTACGGGGTCGAGCCGGCCGCCGAGCAGACGCGTTTGCCGGCCAGGTCCTGCGGTCCGTGGATGTCGTGTTCGTCGGTGCGGACCAGCAGGGACTGGCCGGCCATGTAGTACGGGCCGGCGAAGCCGACCAGCTTCTTCCGCTTGTCGTTGATCGTGTAGGTGCCGACGTAGAGGTCGATCTGGCCGTTCTGCAGGGCGGTCTCGCGGTTGGCGGAGGCGATGGTCCGGAACTGGATGGTGCGCGGCGGGAAGCCGAGGGCGGCGGACATCATCTTGGCGATCTCGATGTCGAAGCCCGTGTAGACGCCGGTGGCGGGGTCCTTCTCGCCGAGGTAGGGCTGGTCCTCCTTGACGCCGATGATGAGGTGGCCGCGGCGCTTGGCCGCCACCCAGGTCGGGGAGGACGGCAGTCGGAAGTTCCTGGCGACCGGGTACTGGGGCAGTTCGCTGCCCTCGGGGCCCTTGACCGGTGGGCTGCCGGCCCGGCCGCAGCCCGCGAGGACCAGTGCGAGGACGCCCACTACGGCGAGCACGAGGACCGTGCGGGTGCGGGGCAGGCGCGTGGAGCGTCGGTGGGCAGACTGTCGGTACGGCATGGCGGCACCCCCGTTCAGTGCTTGAGGATCTTGGAGAGGAAGTCCTTCGCCCGCTCGCTGCGCGGGGCGGTGAAGAATTCCTCGGGGGTGCGGTCCTCGACGATCCGGCCGTCGGCCATGAACACCACGCGGTTGGCGGCGGACCGGGCGAAGCCCATCTCGTGGGTGACCACGACCATGGTCATGCCCTCCCGGGCGAGCTGGCGCATGACCTCCAGCACCTCGTTGATCATCTCCGGGTCGAGTGCGGAGGTCGGCTCGTCGAAGAGCAGCGCCTTGGGGTCCATGGCGAGCGCGCGGGCGATGGCGACGCGCTGTTGTTGGCCGCCGGAGAGCTGCGCGGGATATTTGTCGGCCTGGGAGACGAGCCCGACCCGGTCCAGGAGCTCACGGGCGCGCCGCGCGGCCTCGTCCTTGCGCTTCTTCCGGACCTTGACGGGGGCCAGCATGATGTTGTCGAGCACGGTCTTGTGGGCGAAGAGGTTGAACGACTGGAAGACCATGCCGACCTCGGCGCGCAGTTGGGCGAGTGCCCGGCCCTCTTCGGGCAGTGGTCTGCCGTCGAGTTCGATTGTGCCCGATTCGATGGTTTCCAGGCGGTTGATGGCCCGGCACAGGGTGGACTTCCCGCCCCCGGAGGGCCCGATGACCACGACCACCTCCCCACGGTCGACGGTGAGGTCGATGTCCTGGAGGACGTGCAGTTTTCCGTAGTGCTTGTTGACCCCGCGCAGTTCAATCAGCGCCTCACCGGCCATGTCCGACCTGCCCACTCTCATCCGTACAGCGGAGAGCCCGCAAACTACCGGGGAGATTGAGGCGGTACGCCCTGACACGCACGTCCAGGCGGATTCGCGAGGATAAATCGGGTAAGTCGGTCTGATGAGGTGCGGGGCCGGGTGGTGCCCTCGGTGGCGGGCACCGGAGCGGTACGGAGGGGCCGGGTGCGGCGATCGCGGGCTTACGGGTCGGCTCCCGGCGGCCTCGGCCTACGGGTCAGCTCTCCGCGGCCTCGCTCTACGGCTCAGCTCTCCGCGGCCTCGGCGTACACCTGGGAGAGTTCCGGCGCGCCGTCGTCGGCCCACTGGTGGCCGGCCGCCACGACGTCGATCTCGCGCCCGGACGCCAGCCGGACCACCGGTTGCCCGTCCGGCCAGACGTGCCAGACCGCGCCGCGGACGGTACGCACCACTACGGTGCCCAGGTACAGGCCCGCGTCGTTGCCGAGCCAGGGCGCCACCTCGGGATCGTCCCGCCAGACCGGCTGGAGCTGGTCCAGCCGCTCCAACGACCGTACCGAATCGTCGAGTTCGACCCCCGCGGTGGCGGCGTGGGACCGCAGCAGCTCGCACTCGGACAGCAGCTCGATGACGCTCTCCGGGTCGGCGCGCACCGACTCCGCGAGCGGCACGGACCGGCGGGTCGGCGGTCGCTTGCGCCACTTGTCCAGGAAAGACATGTTCATGGTGTGCAGGGTCCCACCCCACCTGTGGTCGGGGCCACAGGCGCGCGGCGTGCCCCGGCGCCGTACGCCACCTTGACGCGCCCCCGTCGGCTCCCTACCTTCAGTCCGCCCGGAGCGGAACGGCGACCGGAGGGGGACACGGACCGATGCGCCTACGCCGATGGGGTACCGCCCTGACACTGCTGCTCCTGATGACCGCGCTGCCGGGCACCGCGCTCGCGCCGACGGCCGCGGCAACCACGGCGCCGCCGGCACCCCGCCCGCTGCCCCGGCTCTTCGACAACACGGCGGTGAGCGACAACTCCCGCCCCGCTGCGGCCGATTTCGACGGTGCGGGCCGCTCGCTGTCCGCGCAGGACCTGGCGGCGGCCGGCTGGTCGCCGGGGAGCGTGCTGACCCTCGACGGCGCACGACTCCGCCGGCCGCGCGGCGCGGCCGGGACGCCGGACAACGTACGGGCCGACGGCCAGGCGGTCGCGGTGCGCGGCCGGGGTGATGCGCTGACCTTCCTCGTGGCAGGTACGGGTGGCCAGGCGGCCGGCCGCGGAACCGTCCGTTACCGGGACGGCTCGCACAGCGCTTACGAACTCACCGCTCCCGATTGGCGCGCCGGCCCGCTGAGCACCAAGGCGGTGGCGCTGCCGCACGTCAACGCCCCGGACGGGCAGTCGGCCGGTCCGGCGCGCCTCTACGCGGTGACCGTACCGCTGCGGCCGGGGCGGGAGGTGGCGTCGGTGGTGCTGCCACCCGCGCCCCCGGCCGCGGCCGCCCTGCACGTCTTCGCGCTGTCGGTGCGGGACACCGGGCGCGGCCGCACCGGGAGTTGGGCGGCGAGCACGGCCGGCTACCGCGCCGTCGGCCCCTGGCGGGACCGTACGGTGCGGCTGGTCGTCCACAGCGGCGCGGGCGGGCCACGGGCGCGGATCCGGATCGCCAACACCTTCGCGGCGGCACCGGTCGCCATCGGGGCGGCGAGCATCGCGGTGCGCGGTACGGGGGCGGCGGCCGACGGCCGGCCCGTGGCGCTGACCTTCCGGGGGCGGGCCGGGGCCCGGATACCGGCCGGCGCGGAACTGTTCAGCGATCCCGCCGCCTTCACCGTCCCCGCGGACACCGATCTGCTGGTGAGCCTGCATCTGCCCGGGACGGTGACCGCGGCGCCGGTGCACCAGGAGGCGGCCCAGCTCTCGTACGTGAGCGCCGACGGCGGCGGCGACCGCACCCGGGACACGGCCGGTGGCGCCTACCCGCAGACCATGGCCTTCTGGCCGTTCCTGACCGGTCTGGAGATCGACGGCGGCCCCGGCTCGATCGTCGCGCTGGGCGATTCGATCACCGACGGGGTGAAGTCGACGAGCGGCACCAACCGCCGCTGGCCGGACGTCCTCGCCCGCCGCTTCCGGGCCCAGCACGCGCTGCCCCGCTACGGCGTGCTCAACCACGGCATCTCGGCGAACCGCATCGTCACCGACCGCTATCAGGGCGACGGGGTGAGCACGGACACCGGCGGGGTCAGCGCCCAGCACCGCCTGGAACGGGACGTGTTGGCCCAGGCGGGGGCGCGGACCGTGGTGGTCTTCGAGGGCATCAACGACGTGCGCTGGGGCACCCCGGCCGAGGACGTCATCGCCGGTCTGCGGGCGCTGGCCCGGCGGGCGCACGAGCGGGGGCTGCGGGCGGTCGCGGCAACCCTCACGCCGTGCGGGGGCTACCCCGACTGCACCCCGGCCGCGGAAGCCCGCCGGCAGGCCGTCAACGCCTTCCTGCGCGACGGCGCCGGGCAGGGCGCCTTCGACGCGACCCTGGACTTCGACGCCGTACTCCGCGACCCGGCCGCTCCCGCCCGCATGCGCCCCGCCTACGACAGCGGCGACCACCTCCACCCGGGCGACGCGGGGCTGCGCGCGCTGGGCGAGTCGATCGAGCTGAGGACGCTCGTGCCGGGGAGGACGCTCATGCCCGGGAGGGCGCTGATGTTCCGGTAGGACGCTGATGTCCGGCAGGACGCCCACGCCCTGAAGGGATCCGCCTCGTGCCCTGAAGGGATCTGCCTCGTGGTCTGAGGGGATCCGCCTCGTGCCCTGAGGAGCCTCGAACGGGAAGCCCGTTACGCCCCGACGGGCTGGACGTCCAGGTCCACCACGACCGGGGCGTGGTCCGAGGCGCCCTTGCCCTTGCGCTCCTCGCGGTCGACGTAGGCGTCGGAGACGGCTTTGGCGAAGGGGGCGTTGCCGTAGACGAGGTCGATGCGCATACCGCGGTTCTTGGGGAACGCGAGCTGGCGGTAGTCCCAGTAGGTGTACGGGCGGTCGTACTTGAGGGGGCGCGGGACGACGTCCGACAGGCCCGCCTCGCGGAGGGCCTGGAGGGCGGCGCGCTCGGCGGGAGTGACGTGGGTGGAGCCGACGAAGACGGCGGGGTCCCAGACGTCCTCGTCCGTGGGGGCGACGTTGTAGTCCCCGAGGACCGCGAACGGGCGGTCGCCCGCCGCGTCCTCGGCGACCGCGGTCTTCAGGGCCTCGAACCAGCCGAGCTTGTAGGTGTAGTGCGCATGGTCGACCTCGCGGCCGTTGGGCACGTAGACCGACCAGACCCGGGCCGCGCCGCAGGTCGCCGCGATGGCGCGGGGCTCCTCCACGCCGTCGTACTGCGGCCCGCCGGGGAGGCCGACGACGACGTCCTCCAGCCCGACCTTGGACAGCACGGCCACGCCGTTCCACCTGCCGTTGGCGTTGACCGCGGCCTCATAGCCGAGCTCGCGGAGCTGCTCGTACGGGAACTGCTCGGCGGTGCACTTGGTCTCCTGGAGGCACAGCACGTCCGTGCCGGAGCTCTCCAGCCAGGCCAGCAGCCGCGGCAGGCGGGCGGTGATCGAATTGACGTTCCAGGTCGCGATGCGCATGTCTGCAAACCTACCGCCCGCCACTGACAACCCGGGCCCGGTCCTGGTCCGGGCCCGGTCCCGGCCCACTCGGCGGGGCCTGGTGGGTGGGAAGCGGGCCTGGGGGCCGGGCCGGGGGCCATCGGCCGCCCGGGGTTCAGCCCGGGGTTCAGCCCGCCGCGGTTCAGCGCACTGCGGTCAGCCCACTTCGCTCAGCCCACCGTGGTTCAGCGCACTGCGGTGTGGCTGCCAGGAGTGAGCCGGCCGTGGTCCGTACCGCCGAGCTTGTCGATCATGGAGTCGTAGATCGGGCGGGCGTGGTCCTGGAGCAGGCTGTCGTGGATGTCGATGGCCCGCCGGGGCGCGACCTCGCGGACGTAGTCGATCACTTCGGCGACCTTGTTCCAGGGCGCGTGGACGGGCAGCAGCAGGGTGTCGACCGTACGCCCCTCGGGGACCGTGAGCGCGTCGCCGGGGTGGAACACCGCGCCGCCGTCGAGGAGGTAGCCGACATTGGTGACGCGCGGGATGTCGGGGTGGATCACGGCGTGCAGCTGGCCGTGCACCTCGACCTCGAAACCGGCCGCGGTGAAGGTGTCGCCCTCGCCGACGGTGTGGACGCGGCCGGGAAAAGCGGCCGAGAGCTGCTCGGCGACGCTGGCGAGGGTCCAGATCTCGGCACCGGGGTTGGCCTCCATCCCCGCCCGCAGCCGGTCCTCGTGGAAGTGGTCCATGTGCTCGTGGGTGACCAGGATCGCGTCCGCGCCGACGGCCGCGTCCTCCTCGCTGAAGACACCCGGGTCGATCACGAGCGTCTGCCCGTCCTTCTCCAGCCGGACACAGGCATGGGTCTTCTTGGTGAGTTCCATGCCTGCCATCTTGCCGCGCCGGGGAGCGGGCTGGGCGCCGGTGTGATCGCCCGGCTCGCGTCTCTGACACGCGCGTCCCCGCGTCACCTGACCCGCCCACCCCCCGAAGGGGGGTGGGCGGCGGGGAAAAACCAAGGAACGGGTGCGCGGCGGGGAAAGCCAAGAAGCAGGTGAGCGGCGGGGAAAAAGCAAGAGCGGGTGGGCGACGGACAAAACCAAGGAGCAGATGGGCGGCCGGTAAAACCAAGGAGCGGGTGGGCGGCGGGGAAAGAGGGCGCTCAGGCAGTGCAGCCGACACAAGGAGACGCCGAGGGCCGGCGGCCCCCGCTCCGCTCCCCTCCCTCCTCAGCCCTCCGGTGTCGTTTCCTCGCGGATGACCTGCTGGGCGACTGCGAAGGCGGAGTTGGCGGCCGGGACGCCGCAGTAGATGGCCGTGTGGAGGAGGACTTCCTTGATCTCCGACGGGGTGAGGCCGTTGCGGAGGGCTGCCCGGGTGTGCAGGGCCAGCTCTTCCTTGTGGCCGCGGGCGGTCAGTGCGGTGAGCGTGATGATGCTGCGGGTGCGGCGGTCCAGGCCCGGGCGGGTCCAGGTCTCGCCCCAGGCGTAGCGGGTGATGAAGTCCTGGAAGTCGCCGGTGAAGTCGTCGGCGGCGGCCTGGGCGCGGTCGACGTGGGCGTCGCCGAGCACCTCCCGGCGGACCTTGAGGCCCGCCTCGTACGTGCCGCCGCGGTCCTGCTCGGGCTGGGCGAGGCCGGACTCTATGGCGGCGGGGGGCGCCTGCGGGGGCGGCGGGGGTGCGATCTGCGGCTTGGGGGCGGCGGCGCCGATGGCCGCTTGGCCACCGGGGCCGGGCTTGTCGTGCCAGGCGTTGGTGAAGTGCCGGATGAGCAGCTCGGTGACGGCCGCGGGCTGCTCGACGGGCGCCAGGTGGGAGGTGCCGGGGACCAGGGCCAGGCTCGCGTCGGGTATGCCGGCGACCAGGGTGCGGGCGTCGGTGGTCGGGGTGACCTGGTCCTCGGAGCCGACGACGACGAGCGTGGGCACGCCGACGCGGCCGAGCGAGGAGCGCACGTCGAAGGAGGCCAGCGCCTCACAGGCGGCGATGTAGCAGCCGGGGTCGGTGGTCCGCACCATCTGCACGGCCCATTCGACGATGGCGGGCTGGGCGCCGGCGAAGCCCGGCGTGAACCAGTGCTCGGGGGCGGTGCGGGCGATCGGGTCGAGTCCGTTGGTGCGGATGACGACGCCGCGCTGCCGCCAGGCGTCGGCGGTCCCGTAGCGCGGCGAGGAGGACACCAGTGCCAGGGAGGTGACGCGATGCGGGCGGGTGAGCGCCAGCTGGGTGCCGATGGCGCCGCCGATGTTGCAGCCGGCGTAGCCGAAGCGGTCCACGCCGAGGGCGTCGAGCGTGGCGATCAGCCGGTCGGCCAGCTCGGCGACGGAGGGCGCCGCGTGGGCGGGGGAACCGCCGTGTCCGGGCAGGTCGAAACGGATGACCCGCCACTGGCGGGTCAGCTCGGGGATCTGCCGGTCCCACATGTGCCATGTGGTACCCAGCGCGGCACCGAGGACGAGTACGGGTGCGTCGTCTGGACCATCGATCCGGTGCTGCAGGGTCTTCTCACTCACCCGACCACGCTACCCACTCCGTGACGCGATCCTGACACCCGGGTCAGGACGAGCCGGTCCGAGGACCGCCGGAGCGTGGCCGCCCACCGCGCCCGAAGCGGGATCTGTGCAGGTCAGAGCCTCATCGTGGACGATGTGCGACGACATCTCGCGCACGCCTTGCGCGCTCTCCCATCTCACTCACGCCCTGCGCGCTCTCCCCTCTCACGGTTTCTCACACCCCGTCGCCCCGCCCCTGCCTCCCCACGCGATCAAGACCTGGAACCGGGACCTGCACACCCCCGCCTCCTGAAGCACCCCGCCCCCAGGGCAGCGGCACGCCGGCGCCACTGCCCACCCAGGCATGCCCGAAACCCCGCCTCCAGCCCGCGCCGGTCGCAGCGAGGCAATCCCACGCAGGGAGGAAACATGCCGTTCGAGTTCCGCCCTCACTCCGGATTCAAGGCCCCGTCTGCCCACGGCCGCTCAAGAGAACGTTTGTTCACGATCTGCCCCTTCATCACCCGTTACGGGGAGCGGAACGGGCCGTTCTTTAGAGCACCTGTACCCATCCCCGTCTTCTGGAGAAGCCATGAATCCTGCGCTCGCCCTCACATATCGCCCTGTTCGGTTCGAACGACGGCAGACCACAGCCCGGGGCGCAGCTCAGCCCAGGCAGGTAGCTGACGCCTCTTCTCGACGTGCGCCGCGCTCATCCCGTCCGGATACGAGGTGGTGGGCATGAGCGCGGACAAAGCGGATAAAGAAGCCGCGGCGCCGGCACCGCAGCAGCGCGCGAGCCTGCCCGGGCCCCGGCAGGAACCACTGAGCCTTCCGCCGGCAACTGAGCCCGCGAAACCGGGGGACGGTGATGTCGCCGATGAGCTGGAGGAGGCGTACTGGTCGGTCTACGACGGCGCCGCGGCCAGGTCGACGGTCGGCGAGGTCCTGGTGCGGCTGCCGCGCATCGTGGGACAGATCGGCCGGCTGGCGTGGCAGGCGGACCGATCGGCCACGCTGGCCGTCGTGGTGCTCCAGCTGGTCTCCGCGGCCATGGCGGCCTGCGGGCTGGTGGCGTCGGTGGGGGTGCTGCGGGAGTTGTTCGGCCACGGGCCGACGCCGGACAAGGTCCGCGGCGCGGTGCCGCAGCTTCTGCTCGTGGTGGGCTTCCTGTCCGCACGGGCGCTTCTGGAGGCCGGGGTCGCCGTCGCGCAGGCGCGGGTGACGCCGAAGATCCGCACCGCGCTGGAGTGTGACTTCCTGCGGCTGACCGCACATGTCCGGCTGGAGGTCGTCGACGATGCCGACTGGCACGACGACGCCTACCGCGCTTCCGACCGCGGCCTGTTCTATGCCCGGCAGATCGTCGGCCAGGTCGTCGCCCTGGCCTCCACGCTGCTCGGACTGATCGGCACGGCCAGCGTGCTCACCGCACTGCACCCCGCCCTGCTCCCTCTGCTCCTGCTGTCCGTTCTGCCCGTCGGGGCCGCGGCGGTGCGCACGGCGAGGGCGCGATTCCACAGCTTCAAGCGGTGGAACGCCCTCCAGCGCCGGGTGCGGGTCTTCTCCTGGCTGCTGCTGGAGCGGGACGCCGCCGCCGAACTGCGCTCCGACACCGCCCAGGACGCCATCCTGGACGAGCACCGCCGGCTGACCGCCCGGATCGCCGAGGAGGACACCCATCTCGGCGTGAGTTCCGCCGTACTGACGCTGGCCGGCCGGGCCGTGGGCGGGATCGGGACCGGCGTCACGTATGTCGCGCTGGGAGCCATGCTGATCGCCGGCTGGCTTCCGCTCGCCGCCGGTGCCGGCGCGGTCCTGGCGATCCAGACCGGACAGGCCGCGCTCACCCGCTTCGTGGACGTGGCGCACCTGGTCTACGAGCACGCCATGTGGGTCGATGACCTCCTGAGGTTCCAGGAACGCTGCCGCGGGCTGCAACCCCGTCGGCGTGCGCTGACCGCACCGGCCACCGTCGCCGCCCTCACGCTCGAGGACGTCGGCTTCACCTACCCCGGCAAGGAGACGCCCGCACTGAGCGGGGTCTCGATGACGCTGCGCGCCGGGGAGACGGTCGCCTTCGTGGGCGTCAACGGCTCCGGGAAGAGCACCTGTTCACGGCTGATCGCCGGGCTGTACGAGGCGGGCGAAGGCACGGTGCGCTGGGACGGGGTGGATGTGCGGGACATGGACTCCGAGTCGCTGCAAGCCCGGGTCGCCACCGTGCTCCAGGACCCGGTGCACTTTCCGTTCAGCGCACTGGCGAACCTCACGGTCTCCCGCGGGACGCTCACCCACACCGACCCCCAGCGGGCGTTGGACGCGGCGCGGGCCTCCGGAGCCGAGCAGGTCATCGCAGGTCTGCCGGGCACCTGGCAGGCGGTGCTGTCGAAACGGTTCCGGGGTGGCCAAGAGCTGTCGGCCGGCCAATGGGCCAAGATCGCCGTGGCCCGAGGGCTGTACAAGAACGCTCCCGTGCTCCTGCTCGACGAACCCACCGCGAGCATGGATCCCAAGGCCGAACACGCCGTCTATCAGGCGGTGTTGCGGAACAAGGCGCGGGCCGATCAGATCACGGTGCTGATCTCGCACCGGCTGGCGAGCGTCGTCGAATGCGACCGGATCTACGTCTTCGACGGTGGCCGGATCACCGAATCCGGCTCGCACCAGCAGCTCATGGACCTCCGCGGCGACTACGCCCAGATGTTCACCCTCCAGGCATCCGGCTACCAGGCCGCCCCCGCGGCCTCCGACTCCGACCCCAGGACGGTGCGTCCGTGACCGAACAGACCACGCCGACCGACTCGGCCCTGCCCAACCCGTGTCCGCCGGCGAACGCATCAGTGCTGATCTACAACGGAGCCGGCGCATACCTGCTGCACCTACGGGACGACATCCCCGGCATCTGGGAGCCAGGAGCGTGGTCCCTGCTCGGCGGCGGCCGCGAACCGGGGGACCGGTCCTGGAGGAGCACCGGCCACTGGACCGGCGACCCCGCGACGTTGCACCTGACCGAGGGCGTCATGCTGCACTGGTTCCGGCCAGAGGTCATGCCACGCCTCCGGATGGCCGCCTCGACCCGCGACCTGATCCGCCGCCACGTCGAACTGCTCCGACTCGCCGGCCCAGGAGCTGCCGCTGAGACGGCCACCGGCAACAGCACCAGCCGCTGACCGGCCCAGCCCCCCTCCAGCCTCGTCCAGAGGCGCGAAAACCGTCCTCAACGGCATCGGCGCCCACCTCTACCTGCAAGACGCCGACGGCAAGATCCTCCTCGGTTTGCGTCACCCCGACTCCGCCTACGCCGGCTCCATGTGGCACTTCCTGGCCGTTCATCAGGCAAGTGCGTGGGCGGCAACGAGGTGTCGGCTGCTCCGAGCCCGGCTTTGGTCCCCAAGGCCGGGCTCGGAGCAGGGACGCGGAGGGCCCCGCACGAAACCGGGAGGTCGGGGGTTCACGTGCGGGGCCGCTCACGGGGTGTGGGCCGTCAGACTCCGATCAGGGTGTACGTACCCGTACCGTCCTGCCTGCCTGCCGCTGGAGTACTGGCGTATGAACTCCCCGTCCGCGTACCGGTCGTGGCCCATCATGGAGCCGGTGTACTTGTTCTGCACACCGATCTTCGAGCTGCCGGGTACGTCGCGGTAGATGTAGAACCGCTGGAGGTCGTCCTCCGCGCAGGGGGCCGTCGTCAGGACCGCCCGTTCGGCGGCCGCGTTCTGCCCGGCGAGGGTCGCGCACCCGCCGTTGCCCCAGTTCCACAGGGACGCTTCGAGGACCCCGTTGTGCTCCGTCACGTTGCACAGGCGCCAGTTGTCCAGGTGGGCGCTGAAGATCGTCGAGGGCCGCAGGCGGACACCGTCGGCCGCCAGGAGCGGCGCGCCCCAGGACAGGGGCTTGCCGGGTACGGCGATCTTGTAGGCGCCGGCCTGGCAGTCGAGCGCGGCCCGCGCGCTGCGCCCGGTGGCCTTGGGCTGTTCGGCAATCGTGCCGCTGGTGGGAGCCGGGTGCTGCACGAGGCGGTCCCGCTTCTGCTCCGCCGTCGGCGCCACCGCACCCGCCGGGTGCTCGGCCTTCGCGGCGGCCGAGCCGCAGTCGAGGAGGTCTTGTGCCTTGGCCATGATGCTGCCTGCGGGCACCTTGTCCTGGCAGCGCACCGCGCCTTCCTCAAGGGTGGTGAAGGTGGTGAAGCTACCGCCGTCGGGCCCCTCGATCCACTTCAACGCCCAACTGCCGTCGCCCTGTTGGACGCGGTTGCAGTTGAGGCTTCCGTACGTACCGGTGACCTTCTTGGTGCCCTTGTAGGCGCCGTAGTAGCCGGGCTGGTTGAAGTTCCACGTGACCGCATTCGACTCGGTGCTGGTGGAGGAGTAGTCGACCTTGACGTTCAGGCCCAGGCTTGCGCCGACCTTGCCGAGGGTCTCGACGGCGAAACTCCCCTCGACGTTGCCGTTGAGGCCGACGGAGACCGAGATGGTCGTCTGGGTGCTGGTGCTGACGGTCTGGTTGCCGGTTGTGCCCTCGGTGACGTACCAGCCCTTGAAGTGGGTGATCGTCGGGGACACTTCGGTGGTCTTGATGTACGGGTGGCGTGTGCCGAGGTCGGCCGCCGTACAGGTGTCGCCGGGCCGGGGCGCCGTCGTATTGGTGGGTGTGGCAGCAGCCGGTGAGGCGGCAAGGCCCATGGCGGTGACCGCCCAGGCGGCCGCCGTAGCGGTCACCGCCATGAGTGATCTGCCAACGCGGCTGACGGGTCCTATGGGGCGCATCGTCGCCTATTTCCCCCTGGTCGGGTATGTGTCCGGTCGGGGGTGAATGTAGCGGCCACAGAGGTGGCGGCGTGAGGTCGGAAATGGCCACGAATACTCATGGAGGGGCTTATTCCGCCCCTGGCGCAGGCCATTGCCGGGCCGATTCGATCCCCGGTGAACCCGTACGCCACCGCACATGGGGGACCACCCTGGGAAACGCGTCAGGCACCTGCTCGCGGCAGTAGCCGCACTCCCCCTGACCGCAGCCCGCCGATGACTTCACCAGCTCCTGCCCGCGTCCTCGAACGGCCCCGCCCTCAGGCCGATCAGGAAGCCGGGGCAGGTGCAACCGCCCGGCCTGCTCTTCGGCCTCGGCCTCGGCCGGCCGTCACACGCACACCCCCGCCGGGTCTGCGGCGGTCAGAAACGGACCGTCGACACCGTGTACACCACGGGGTGTCCCGGCTCGTCGTAGCTGACCATGATGCGCTGCGACGGATGCGGTCCGCGGCTGGTGGTCGTGGTGCCCGCCCAGGGCCAGTCGACGCTGAAGTCCCAGCCGACCTTCGCCGCCTGCTCCGGCGGGATGGTCTTGTGGTCCTTCTTGAGGGCGGCGGTGCTGGTGCCGACGGCCGCGAGGTAGTGCTCCAGGCCCCACTCGTTGGTCCGGAACTGGACGAACAGCGAGCTGGTTTCCCAGGAGTTGGTCTCGTAGTAGTAGACCGGGGTCGAGCCGATCGGTACCGGGACGTTGTAGATCCGCTGCTGGACCTTGGAGGGGAAGGCGTTGGTCAGTCCGGTGGCGGCGGCCTCGGCCTCCTTGCCCTCGCCGCTGTCGCGGCTCTGCTCGGCGGAGATGACGATGTAGCCGGCCGGGATCGCGATCAGCAGGAAGACGATCAGCGCCGTCAGCAGGGGGCGGCGGCGCTTGGCCCGGGGCGGCAGGGCGGTGTGGTGGTCGTCGCGCATGGTGGGGGTTTCGGTTTCGGTCATCGGCGGCCGGCCCGTTCATAGCGTTCGTAGCGCTCGACCCGGCGGCGGTTGGCACGGCGGAAGCGGCGGGCGACCAGGCGGGCGAGGTCCGCGGCGCCCACCATGCCCGCCTCGGGGCCCAGCTGGGCCTTGGCGATGGTGGCTTCGGGACGGTAGCCGCGGCCGGTGAGGTGGCGCCGGAAGGCGTCCCGGGCCGGGGCGATCAGCAGGTCGTCGGCGGCGCTGACGCCGCCGCCGATGACGAAGCAGGACGGGTCGAGGGCGGCGGCGAGGTTGGCGATGCCGACGCCGAGCCACTGGCCGATGTCCTGGAGGAGCTCGACGCACATCGCGTCGCCCTCACGGGCGAGCTCGGTGATCAGCGGCCCGGTGATGTCGCCGATGCGGCCGCCGACCCGCTCGATGATGTTGTACGCGACCGGGGAGTCGGCCGCGGCCAGCTCGCGGGCCTCGCGGACCAGGGCGTTGCCGGAGCTGTACTGCTCCCAGCAGCCGCGGTTGCCGCACGGGCAGCGGTGGCCGCCGGGCACGACCTGCATATGGCCGAATTCGCCCGCGACCCCGTATTTGCCGCGCTTGACGGCGCCGTCCTCCAGGATCGCGCCGCCGATACCGGTGCCGAGCGTGATCATGACGAGGTGGTCCTCGCCGCGGCCGGCGCCGAACCGCCATTCCGCCCAGGCAGCGGTGTTGGCGTCGTTGTCGACCATGACGGGGACCGCGAGGCGGCCCGCGAGGCGGTCCCGCAGCGGCTCGTTGCGCCAGTTCAGGTGCGGGGCGAAGAGGACCTTGGAGCGGTCCGCGTCGACCCAGCCGGCCGCTCCGATGCCGACCGCGTGCACGTCGTGCCGGTCGGAGAGGTCGAGCACCAGCTCGGTGATGGTGTCCTCGACGACCTTGGGGCTCTTGGACTTGTCCGGGGTCTCGGTGCGGACCTTCTCCAGGATGCTGCCGTCCGCGTCGACCACGCCCGCCATGACCTTGGTGCCGCCGATGTCGATGCCCACCGTGGGCACGCGCGGGGCGGTCAGGTGGGAGCGCCGCTCACGGGTGCCGACCGTGCGCAGCACGGTGGCCCTGGCCGATCCCCGGTGCACCCGGTCCCGGTACATGCTCATCGGCCCACCCCTTCGCCGTTGCTCCCCCGGTGCCTGACGGGTGTGGGTGGTTCCCCCGTGCGGTGGCTGCGTGCTCGCAAGAGTCGTCTCGTCCCTAGGGGGTCTCGGGAGGCCGGGGCCTCGGCGTGCGGGTCCGGTGCGATTGTGCATCACCGGCGGCGTCCGGCGCACCGCGACCGGCAGTGCCGCGCCCCGCGCGGCCGGGCGGCCGGTGCGGGGCGCGGCACCCTGCTGACCTGCTCAGTCGGGCCGGTGGCCGCCGGGGAATTCCGGGGTGGCGGTGCGGGCCAGCTCGTGGCTGAGTTGTTCCAGTTCGCTGCCGCCCGCCATTTGACGGGTCAGCTCCTCCAGGGCGATCTCCTTCTTGGTGTGGCTGCCGGCCATCGTGCCGCGCTTGAGGAGGACGAAGCGGTCGCCGACGAGGTAGGCGTGGTGCGGGTTGTGCGTGATCAACACCACGCCGAGGCCGGCGTCCCGGGCGGCCGCGACGTACTTGAGGACGACGCCGGACTGCTTGACGCCGAGCGCCGCCGTCGGCTCGTCGAGGACCAGGACCTTGGCGCCGAAGTAGACGGCGCGGGCGATGGCCACGCACTGCCGTTCGCCGCCCGAGAGGGTGCCGATGGGCTGGTCGACGTCGCGCAGGTCGATGCCCATCCGCAGCAGCTCGCTGCGGGTGGTCTCGCGCATCGTGGCGACGTCGAGGCGCTTGAAGGGGCCGATGCCGGTGGTCGGCTCGGAGCCGAGGAAGAAGTTCCGCCAGACCGGCATGAGGGGGACGACGGCGAGGTCCTGGTAGACGGTGGCGATCCCGCGGTCGAGGGCCTCGCGCGGGGAGGCCAGGCTGGTCTCCTCGCCCTCGATGGTGAAGCTGCCGCGGTCGTGCCGGTGCAGCCCGGCGATGATCTTGATGAGGGTGGACTTGCCGGCGCCGTTGTCGCCGAGCACGCAGGTGATCTCCCCCGCGTGCACCTCCAGGGACACGGCCTCCAGTGCCCGGACGTTGCCGTAGTACTTGCTGACGTCGGTCAGCTCGACCAGCGCTGTCATGCCTTGTCCTCCGCCCGCTTGCGGACCCATGCGTTCAGGAGTGTGGCGAGCAGCAGCATCGCGCCGAGGAAGAACTTGTACCAGTCCGGATTCCACTGCGCGTAGACGATGCCCTTGCTGGCCATGCCGAAGATGAAGGCGCCGACGGCGGCGCCGATCGCCGAGCCGAAGCCGCCGGTCATCAGGCAGCCGCCGACCGCCGCGGCGATGATGTAGAGGAATTCGTTGCCGACGCCGTCGCCGGACTGGATCGCGTCGTAGGAGAACAGCAGGTGCTGGCCGGAGATCCAGGCGGCGAAGGCGACGCCCATGTACAGGCCGATCTTGGTCTTGGTGACCGGGACGCCGACCGCCCGCGCGGCGTCGGCGTTGCCGCCCACCGCGAAGATCCAGTTGCCGACGCGGGTGCGCAGCAGCACCCAGGTGGCCACGGCGACCAGTGCGATCCACCACACGATGGTGACCTGGATGTCGACGCTGCCGACGGTCAGGTGCGAGGCGAAGAGGGTACGGGCCGATGCGAAGCCCTCCATGTCGGAGATGGACTTCGTCGACACGGTGCCGCTGATCAGCTTGGTGAAGCCGAGGTTGAGGCCGGTCAGCATGAAGAAGGTGCCGAGCGTGATGATGAAGCTGGGCAGTTTCGTGCGGGTCAGCAGGAATCCGTTGAACGCCCCGATGGCGAGGGTGACCAGTAGGGACACCCCGACGCCGACCCAGGTGTTGGCGGTCATCTGGTAGCTGAACATCGACGAGATCAGCGCCGAGCTGACGACCATGACGCCGGCCGAGAGGTCGAATTCCCCGCCGATCATCAGCAGCGCCACCGGTACGGCCATGATCCCGATGGTCGAGGAGGCGTAGAGCACGGTGGAGAGGCTGGACGCCCGCAGGAAGGGCTCGGCGACGATCGAGAAGAAGACGAAGACCGCGGCGGCGCCGACGACCGAGCCCAGTTCGGGGCGGCCCATCAGCCGGCGGGCCAGGGAGCGGTGCAGCAGCCGTTCGTCCTGGACGGGGGCCTTGAGGGTGGCGGTCATCGGGTACCCCGCTTCGTGTAGTCCTGCAGGGCGCCGGCGTCCTTCTTGGTGATCACCTGGGGCCCGGTGAGCACCGGCTTCCCGCCGCCGAGGGTGTCGGAGTTGTACTTGTACAGCCAGAGCAGGTCGACCGCCTCGTAGCCCTGGAGGTAGGGCTGCTGGTCGACGGCGAAGCCGAGGGTGTTGTCCTTGAGGCCGGCCGCGACCTGGGCGTTGAGGTCGAAGGTGTCGATCTCGGCCTTGCTGCCGGCCTGTTCCCTGGCCTTGACGGCGGTGGGCGCGAAGGGTGCGCCGAGGGTGACCACGGCGTCGATGGCCGGGTCGGCCTGGAGCTTGGACTCGATGGAGGACTGCACGTCGGGCATGTTGGTGCCCTCGACGTAGAGCTTCTCCAGCTTGCCCTTGAACGTCTTGGCGGCGCCCTCGCAGCGCTGTTCGTGGCCGACGTTGCCCTGTTCGTGCAGGACGCACAGGGCCTTCTTGCGGCCGCGCCGGTTCAGCTCGTCGCCGACCGCCTCGCCGGCCACCGTCTCGTCCTGCCCGATGTGGGTGAGCGCGCCGAACGCCTTGGACTCCTCGGCGCCGGAGTTGACGGTGATCACGGGTATGCCGGCCTTCTCGGCCTTTTCGACGACGTCCTTCATGGCGTTGGGCTTGGCGAGGGAGACGATCAGCCCGTCGACCTTCTGGTCGATGTAGGACTGCACCAGCTGGCTCTGCCGCTGGGCCTCCTCGTCGTGCCCGTAGACGAACTTGATGTTGTCCTTGAGGGCGGCCTGCTGGGCGCCGTTCTGCACGATGTCCCAGAAGGTGTCGCCGTCTCCCGAGTGGGTGACCATGGCGAACGTCCACCTGGGGGTGTTCACCGCGGCCTTGCCGCCGGCGGCCTTGGCGGCGCGCTCTTCCTCGGCGCGCTTGCCGCCGGTGCTGCTGCACCCCGCCAGGGAGGCGCCGAGCACCGCTGCCAGCACGGCGCTCACGACGCGTCCCCTTCTTCGAACCCTTGCCACGAGGACTCGCCCTTCCCGCTGATCTCGCCGTGTCGGCTGCGTCGGTCGTATTCGCTGTGTGGGCCGCCCGGTCCGGGCGGGTGCGGTGCCGCACTCCGGCGCCGGCCGGCCGGGGCCAACCGGCCAAGTATCCGTTACCGGTGATCTGTCCCGGTTCATGGGGTCGTCCCGTCTTCCCTCTGCTCTCACCTGGTGCCTCGCCCGGTGTACTCGGTCAGCTGGGGTACGTCCTTCTGGGTCACCAGCGCGGGCCCGGTGAGCACCGGCTTCCCGCCGCCGAGGACGTCCGCGTTGGTCTTGTGCAGCCAGAGCAGGTCGACGGCCTCGTAGCCCTGGAGGTAGGGCTGCTGGTCGACGGCGAAGGTGACGTCCTTGGCCTTGAGCAGCTTGACCACGGCGCCGTTCAGGTCGAACGTCGCGATCTGTGCGTGGCTGCCGGCGTCCTGCTTGGCCTTGACCGAGAGCGCCGCGATGGGGGCGCCGAGGGTCACGATCGCGTCGAGCGACGTGTCGGACTGCAGCTTGGCCTCGATCGAGGACTGGGCGGCCGGGGCGTTGGTGCCGTCGACGTTGAGGTTCTCGACGGTCCCGTGGAAGCCCTTGCGGACGCCCGCGCAGCGGTCCTCCAGCGACACGTTGCCCTGCTCGTGGAGGACGCAGAGGACCTTCTTCGCCCCCCGGTGGTTCAGCTCCTCGCCGACCGCGCGGCCGGCCACCGACTCGTCCTGCCCGATGTGGGTGAGCGCCCCGTACGCCCGGGAGAACTCACCGCCCGAGTTGATGGTGATCACGGGGATGCCGGCGGCCTCGGCCTTGCGGACGGCCGCCTTGACGGCCTGCGGTTTGGCGAGGGTGACGATCAGTCCGTCGACCTTCTGGTCGATGTAGGACTGGATCAGCTCGGCCTGCTGGCCGCCCTCCTTGTCGTGGGCGTAGAGGAACTTCACGTGGTCCTTGGCGGCGGCCTGCTGGGCGCCGTTCTGGACGATGTCCCAGAAGGTGTCGCCGTCGCCGGCGTGGCTGACCATCCCGATGGTCATGCGGGTGCCGCCGGCCCCCTCGTCCTTGGCGTCCTGGCCGCCGGTGGCGCTGCACCCGGCGACCAGTGCGACGGTGGTCAGTAAAGCGGCGGCGCTGCGGAGGGTGAGCCGCCGGACGCCGGTCGTACGGACGCTGATCATCGTGGAACCGCCTTTTCTCCACGGCCGCCGGAATGCGGCTGGAGGAGTTGTAACGGGCGGCGCGGAGCCACGTCAATGCTTTGTCAGAACATTCTGACGAAAGCACATGGCTGGGTGAACGTGAGCACGGTGCGGCCGCGGCGCGGCTCCCGGGGACCGCCCGGCGCCCTCACGGCCGTACGAGCAGCTGGAACTCGAAGGCGTAGCGCGACGCCCGGTAGACGTGCGAGCCGAACTCCACGGCGCGTCCGGTGTCGTCGAAGGTCGTGCGCTGCATGGTGAGCAGCGGGGCGCCCTCGGGCTCGTCGAGCCGCTGCCCCTCCTCCGGGGTGGCGGCCCGGGCGCCGACGGCCTGGCGGGCGCTGTGCAGGGTGATCCCGGCCGACCGCATCAGGCGGTACAGCCCGGTCTGCTCCAGTTCGGCGGTGTCCAGCTTCAGCAGGCCGGCGGGGAGGTGGTTGCGCAGGTGGGCGACGGGTTCGCCGTGGGTCAGCCGGAGCCGCTCGACCAGCGCGACCTCCGCGCCCTCGGCGATGCCCAGCGCGGCGGCGACCTCGGCATCGGCCTCGGTGGTGGTGTTGAGCAGCACCCGGGTGGCCGGCTTCTGCCCGGCCGCCTCCAGGTCGTCGTAGAGGCTGCTCAGCTCCAGCGGGCGCTTGACCTGGCTGTGCACGACCTGGGTGCCGATGCCGCGGCGGCGCACCAGCAGCCCCTTGTCGACCAGCGACTGGATGGCCTGGCGGACCGTGGGCCGGGAGAGCCCGAGCCGGCCGGCCAGTTCGATCTCGTTGCCGAGCAGGCTGCCGGGGGCCAGTTTGCCGGTCTCGATCGCCGCCTCCAGCTGCTGCGACAGCTGGAAATACAGCGGGACCGGACTGCTCCGGTCCACGCTGAACTGAACGGGGCTCTCGGCGCCCAGGGCCTGTTCCGTATCGCGTTTCCCCACGTTCGCGAGCGTATCCGCCCGCACAGTTGACGGGAAGTCCGGAGGTCACATTGTCCGGACATGAGGGGTCACCCTGGGGCCGCGGCGGGCTACCAGGGCAGCGGGCGGCCGTCCCGGAAGAAGCCGCCCGTGGGGCCGTCGTCCGGCAGGGTCGCCGCGTGCACGACACCGGCCGCGCCCTCGGCCACCGGCCGGCCGCCCGGCCCGCCCATGTCGGTGGCCACCCAGCCCGGGCAGACCGCGTTGACCAGCACGCCGTCGGCCCGCAGCTCGGCGGCCAGCATCCGGGTGAGCGCGTTGAGCGCCGCCTTGGACGCGGTGTACGCGGGGGTGCCGCCGCCCATGGTGGTCAGCGAGCCGGCCTCGCTGGAGACGTTGACCAGCCGCGGATGGTCCGAGGCGCGCAGCAGCGGGGCGAACGCGATCGCGGTGCGCCACGGCCCGTAGAGGTTGGTCTCGGCCACCTCGCGCACCCGCCCGAGATCGGCGGTGACCGCCCGCTGCCCGGTGTCGTAGCCGATGGCGGCGTTGTTGACCAGCACGTCCAGCCGGCCGAAGCGCTCGGCGACCTCGGCCGCGGCCGCCGCCACACCGGCGTCGTCGGTGACGTCCATGCGCAACGGCCGCACGTCCCGGCCCGCCCCGGGAGCACCGCGCAGTTCCCCGGCCGCCCGCCGCACGGCGCCCGGCGAGCGTCCGGTCAGCAGCACCGTGTACCCGCGCGCCGCCAGCTGCCGGCACACCTCACGGCCGATGCCGCGGGTGGCGCCGGTGACGAGGGCGACGGGTCCGGTGGGAGGGTCGGTGTCCATGGATCCATCGTCCGTCCGCAACTTCCTGCGCGTCCAAGGCCGCTTCTGATAACCCATGGCTATGGACGCTCATCTGCGGGACCTGCGCTATTTCGTCGCCACGGCCGAGGAGTTGAACTTCACCCGGGCCGCCGAGCGGCTGTTCATCTCCCAGCCGGGGCTGAGCAAGCAGATCCGGCAGCTGGAGGACGGCCTGCGGGTGAAGCTGTTCGACCGCGACCGGCGCACGGTGACGCTGACCGCGTCCGGTGCCGCGCTGCTGCCCAGGGCGCGGGAGCTGGTCCAGCTCTGGGACGAGGCGCAGCGGGCGGTCAGCGACGCGGCCGCCGCGGAGGCCGCCGTGCTGACCCTGGGCATCTCGACGAGCACCGGCCGCGGACTGCTCCCCGCGATCCGCGCGCGGCTCGCCGAGCGCCGCCCCAACTGGCGCCTCCAGGTGCGGCAGATCGACTGGGCGGACGCCACCGCCGGGCTCGCGGGCGGCGAGACGGACCTGGCGCTGCTGTGGCTGCCGTTCCCGGGGCAGGAGGCGTTCGCCGTGCAGGTCGTGGCCACCGAACCGCGGTGGGTGGCGCTGCCGGCCGGCCACCGGCTCGCGGCGGCCGCCGAGATCCCGTTCGCCGCGCTGCTCGACGAACCGTTCCTGGCACTGCCGGAATCCGCGGGGGTCCTGCGGGACCACTGGCTCGCGGTGGACGAACGGGGCGGCCGGCCGGTGCGCGTCGGCGGGGTGGTCGCCAACGCGGACGAGACCTTCGAGGCGGTGGCCGAGGGCCTGGGGGTGGTCCTGCTGGCGGCCGGGAACGCCGCGCTCTACCGGCGTCCCGGCGTCGTCGCCCGCCCCGTCACCGGCCTGGCCCCCACCCGCCTCGCGCTGGTCCGCCGCCCGGACGACCACCGCACCGTGCTGCGCGACGTCCTCGACGCCGTCCGGCACCACGAGTCACCGCCCGCCACCCCCTGACCGGCCACACCCGACCGCACCTGTCCGCACGTCAGCTGTGAGGAGTCCCCATGTCCGTACGCCGGGTCGTCCCCGACCTCCGGTCGACCGCCCTGGAGGAGAACCGCGACTTCTACGGGCTGCTCGGCCTGGCCGAGGTCATGAACCAGGGCTGGGTCATGACCCTGGCCTCGCCGGCCAACCCCACCGCCCAGCTCACCTTCCTGACCGCGGACCGGACCGCTCCGGTCACCCCCGACCTCAGCATCGAGGTCGACGACGTGGACGCGGTCCACGCCGCCCTTCAGGCCGCGGGCGCCACGATCGTCCGGCCCCTCGCGGACGAGGAGTGGGGCGTACGCCGCTTCTTCGTCCGCGACCCGGACGGACGGATCGTCAACGTCCTCGGGCACACGGTCAGTCGTCCCTGACGGCGAACGGGCCGCCGTCCCCGAAGACCCGCTCGGCGAACCGCTCGCCGATACGGCGATGGCCGGCCGGGTCCGGGTGGAGCGCGTCGGGCAGCGGCAGTTCGGCGTGGTCCGCCTCGCCGTAGAGCACGCGGCCGTCGAGGTAGTGCAGGTTCGGGTCATCGACCGCCCGCGCGGCGGTGATCCGGGCCAGCTCGTCCCGGATGCGGTTCAGCGTGAGGCGCCCGGGGTCCTTGGGGTCGCCGAGGGCGGTGAAGCGCAGCGTCCCGGAGCTGAAGTCCGGCGCGCCGGGTCCGGGGGTGTCCTCGTGGACCGGGCACAGGACGGCCGACACGACCAGCAGCGGCGCGGTCGGGTGCCCGTCGCGGATCGTGTCGAGGAAGCCGTGGACCGCCGGCCCGAAGGCGCGCAGCCGCATCAGGTCGTGGCCGACCAGATTGATGCCGATCTTGACGCTGATCAGGTCCGCGGGTGTGTCCCGCATGGCGCGGGCGGTGAACGGGTCCAGCAGGGCGTTGCCGCCGAAACCGAGGTTGATCAGCTCCACCCCGCCGCGGGCGGCGGCCAGCGCCGGCCAGGTCTCGGTGGGGCCTTCGGCGGAGGAGCCGTGGCTGATCGAGCTGCCGTGGTGCAGCCAGACCCGGCGGCCGCGGTCCGGGGCGGCCTCGACCGGTGCGTCGGTGCGCAGCGCGATCAGCTCGGTGGTCTCCGTCTGCGGCAGCCAGATCTCGATGTCCTTCATGCCGGCGGCCAGATCGCCGAACCGGAGGGTGCCGGGCGGGCCGGAGCGGGTGGCGATCACCTGGGTGGACAGGTCGATGGTGCGGACGTTGCCGGCCGCGACACCGGCCCGGGCGGTGAGCCGGCCGTCCACGACCAGGTCGTACACGCCGTCCGGCTGGGGCGGGGCGCCCTCGTAGACCGTCTTCGTGGGGAGCGTGTCCAGCTCGACGGCGGTGGCACGGGTGCGGAAGACCAGCCGTACGCCGGAGGGCTGGGACTCGACCATGGACAGGTAGTCGTCGGGCCACTGCTGACGGGCCCACGCGGGCAGCCGGTGCGGCAGCACGCCGTGCGCGGTGCGCTCCACCTCCAGGGCACCGCGCAGGAGGTGCGGTTCCACGGGGGTGGTGATCCAGTCGGTCACGCTGGCCTGCCTGCGGGGATCGGGAACGTCCTGAGGACGCCGTGGAACGGAAGGATCATGATGACCAGCCTGCCCACCGGATGCCCGTTTCGCACCCGCTTTTCCTCAGCCACCGCCGGCCGGACCGCTGTCTGCCGGTCCGCTGCCCGCTGGCTCGCTGCCCGCCGGCCCGTCGCCTGTGGGGCCGTCGCCTGTCGGGCCGTTGAGGGACAACGCCGTGCCCTGCGCCACCGCACACAGGCGCTCGGTACCGTCCGCGTCGAGCACCGTCAGATCGCACCGGCACACGGCCTGCCGGCGGCCGGCGTGGACGACCTCGGCGCGGGCGCGGAGTGTCCGGCCGCGCGCCGGCCGCAGGTACTGGATCGAGAAGCCGCCGGTGACGATGGCCGGGCCCAGGGCGGTGGCCGCGGCGAACGTCAGGGTGTTGTCGGCGGCGTACGACAGCACCCCGCCGTGCACGAACCCGTACTGCTGCAGCAGTTCCTCACGGATGTCCAGCTCCAACGTCGCCCCGCCGTCCCCGAACGCGGTGAGCCGGGCCCGCAGCAGCCTGCTGAACGGCTGCTCGTCCAGGCCCTTCTGGGCCGCCACGAGAGCGAAGTCCGCGGCGGGGGCGGAGGCCCCGACGGGATCGGAGGCCGCGGCGGGATCGCGGCCGACGCCCGCCCGCCCGGTGTCCGACATCACTCCCCCATCCAGGCGTTCTCGTACTTCCGGTAGGTGCCGTCGTGGGTGGCCAGATGCACCCACTGGTTCACATAGGCCGTGAAGTCGTGGTCACCCCGGGGCAGCGCATACGCCTTCTCGGAGAAGGTGAAGGGCTTGTCCGGGTGGACCGAGCAGAGTTCGGGGTGGAGCTTCGCCTGATAGCGGGTCTCGCTGGCGTCGGTCATCATCACGTCGGCACGGCCCGCGATGATCTCGTCGAAGATCGTGGTGTTGTCCGGATGGACCTTCAGGGTCGCGTGCTTGATGTGGGCGCGGGCGAACTCCTCGTTGGTGCCGCCCGGGTTGACGATGACGGTCGTGCCGGGGCGGTCGATCTGCTCCAGGGTGCCGTACTTGTCCTTGTCCGCACAGCGCACGATCGGGGTCTTGCCGTCCGTGCGGGTGGGCTCGCTGAAGGCGACCGAACGGGCCCGTGCCAGGGTGATCGAGACGCCGCCCATGGCGATGTCGCAGCGCCCGGCCGACAGGTCGCCGACCAGGCCGGCCCAGGTGGACGGGACGTAGCGGGGCTCGGCGTCCAGGCTCCGGGCGAGGTCCCGGGCCATGTCGATGTCCACCCCGCGGTAGCCGCCGGTGCCGGGGTCGCGGTAACTGAAGGGGCGGTAGTCGCCGGTGGTGCACACCCGCAGCACCCCGCGCCGCGGAACGGTGTCGAGCGCCGACGCCTGCCGCCCGTGGGCGGGGGCCGGCTTCCGTGCCGGGGCGGCGCCGGACGCCGCCGGGGCGGCTGCGGTGACGGCGAGCAGACAGGCGAGGGCGGAGAGGGTGACGGCACGCTTCATCGGGTCTCCTGGGGCACCTTGGGCTGTGGGGCGCGGGGCTGACGTCTCGTCGGATGATCGCGCGCTCAGCCTGGCAGAGCCGGTGATCGGCGGGAAGCCCCTGCCCGGAGACCGGGACGACCGGCGGACCGGCCGTCCGGGGAGCGTGCGAGCCAACCACCCTCAGCCGTCGGCCCGGCGACCGTCAGCCCGTCAGGCGGCCCACCAGTCGTCAGCCCGTCAGGCCGCAGCCGGTCAAGCCGGCGGCAGGTGAGTCATCGGCCCGCCGGGCCCCTCAAGGCCCGTCAGCCGCCGTACAGCACACTCTCGTCGTCGCCCGCCGCCCCGTCCGGGGTGGCTTCGGCGAGACGGGTGAGGAGCTCGGCGGCGCGCTTGGCGACGGTGTCGCGGTCGCCTTCGGAGAGGGCGGCGCCCATGCCGACGGCGACCGCGCCGGCGGCGATCCACTCGGGCGCGCTGTCGACCGTCACCCCGCCGGTCGGCAGCAGCGGCGCCTGCGGCAGTGCCGCACGGACCTCCGTGAGCCAGGACGGGTCGTGCGTCGAGGCGGGGAAGAGCTTGAGGGCGTCCGCGCCCAACTCCAGGGCGCGGACCATTTCGGTGGGCGTCGAGACGCCGGGGAAGACCGGGACGCCGTAGCGGTGGGCGGTGCGGATGACCTCGGGGTCCAGGCTGGGCGAGACCAGGAAGCGGGCGCCGGCGTCGACCGCCATCCGGGCCGACATCGCGTCAAGGACCGTGCCCGCGCCGATGACCGCGTCCTCGCCCAGCTCGCGTGTCAGGGTCGTGACCGCCTCCAGGGCGAAGGGGGTGGTCAGGGATATCTCCAGGGTCGTGATGCCGGCCGACAGCAAGGTGTCGGCGGTGGCGCTCGCCTCGTCGTAGGTCTTGCTGCGAACGATGGCGAATACGCGCTGCGCCAGTGCGGCCCGGGTGATCTCCCAGCGATACACGGCAGTTCGCCGTCCTTCCTTGTCTGCGACGCACCATGCCGGACCGCCCGGCCATGGCGGATACGGCACTTTCCCGGGCGTGCCGCAGCAGCTGACCCCACATGGTCCCTTGTCCGCCGATGCCCGCCCGCTCCTCGTTTCCACCGAAACGCTACCGGGAACCACCGACAATCCTCTCCCGGGGGGTGCGCCCCGCGCGCCCCTTCTGCCAAGAAATGCGAGAAGAGCGAGGTCAAAGGGGGCGCACGGCAATGCGGCGGCCGGGGTGCACAAGGCATCCCGACCGCCGCGGCGGAAGGTGTCAGGGTCGTTCGAGCGACCCCGTGCGCCGGCTGAGCCGGTCTCAGCAGTTGCGGTCGACCAGGTCGAACGAGGAGTAGTGGTCGGCGGTGTAGTAGTCCTCGTCCTTCTTCTCGCCGGCCACGATGCGCCGGGCACCGCGGTCGGGCGAGCCCGGTGTGATGACCGTGTACTCGTGGTAGTAGCCGGTGCTCTGCTTCGGCAGGGCGCCTTCGCGGTTGTCGAAGACGGTGCCGTCCTTCGGGTACGGGAAGGGGCCGCCCTTGGCGATCAGGTCGAGGGTGTCATGGGCCTGCGAGGGCAGCTTGGAGTAGCAGACGCTGCCGACGTCCTTGACGTGCACGGCCGTTGCGTACGCCGTCGTGGCGTGCGCGGCGGCCGGGCCGGAGGGGGTGGCGGCGACCGCGGTCCCGCCGAGGAGAAGAGCCGATGCGAGGGCGCCCGCGGCGCCGATCCTGGTAATCCGTGGGGGGATTCTCATACCTCCCAGAATGACGCGCGTAGACATGGCCCTGTCAATCCCAAAAGGCGGATGTTTCCCCGGAGTTCACACGGTCACCCCAACCGGAAGCCCGAAAAATCACGATGTCCCCTTCGGCCCCCACCAGGCATGATGAGCGCGCGGACGATCACCGAGGGCGTGAGCGGACCGGCGGTGCCACGGACGGTCCGTCAGCACCGTGCGCGGCAACGAGAGGGAGGGTTTTCCATGCGGGTCAAGGACTTCGACCACCTGGTGCTCAAGGTGCGGGACATCGAGCGGGCGCTGGACTTCTACTGCGGTCCGCTCGGCCTGGAGCCGGTGCGGGTCGAGGAGTGGCGGGCCGGCGAGGCCCCGTTCCCGTCGGTGCGGATCAATCCCGTCACGATCATCGACCTGATCACCCACCCCGAGGCCGAGGCGGACGCGGCGCCGGCCACCAACGTGGACCACATCTGTCTCGTCGTGGACCCGCTGGACTGGCAGGAGGTCATCGACTCCGGCGTCTTCACCACCGTCCTGGAGGGCCCGGTCGGCCGCTACGGCGCGCGCGGCGATGCCCAGTCGATCTACGTACAGGACCCGGACGGCAACACCGTCGAGCTGCGGTGGTACCCGGAGGACGCGGAGGACGCGGACCGGGCCTGAAACGGGGCGTTCGTTCGTCGGGGGCTTTTGCCTCTGAGGCAAAACTTTTGCCCGCCAGGCCGTATATCGCTATACCGGTGATATGTCCGAGCTCCCCGACGAGCCTCCCGGCGTCCCGCCGGCCGAGCTCCCCACCGTCGCGCCGCGCCTGCGTGACCTGCGGCGACGCAGTGGCCTCACGCTGGAGACGGCGGCCCGGCTGGTCGGGCTGTCGCCCGCGCACCTGTCCCGCCTGGAGACCGGCCGACGGCAGCCCTCGCTGCCCATGCTGCTGGCGCTCGCGCGGACGTACGGAACAACGGTATCCGACCTGCTCGGCGAGACCGCCCGGGAGCGGGACCCGATCGTCCGGGCGGACCGCGCCGAGCCCTCGGAGGCCGGCGGCTGGACGTACTGGACCGTGGGCGGCGCCGGCCGCGCCATGCAGGCGCTCCGGGTGCACGTGCCGCAACGCGCGCAGGGCGAGCTGGTGCGGGTGCATCCCGGCGAGGAGTGGCTCTACGTCCTCAAGGGACGGCTGTGGCTGACGCTCGGTGCGGCGGCGCACGTGCTGGCCCCGGGGGACGCGGCGCACTTCGACTCGCTCACCCCGCACCGGATCGCCGCCGACTCCCGGGGCGGCACGGAGCTCTTGTTCGTCCACACGCTGCTGCAGAGCGGCGCCGCCGAGCTGTGTCTGGGCGACGACGCGAGGTACCGCGGCGTGTGAGCCCACGCGCCGCCCGAACGAAAGGACCGCACGCCGTGCCCGACCGGACTCCGGCCGATCTTCCCTCCGGCCCCTCCGCCGCCCCCGCCGCTTCCCGCTACGTCGAGAACAAGCCACCCCGCGGACTGTATGTGCGGGTGTTCATCTACGTCGTCGCCACGCACGTCCTGCTGGCCTTCATGAGCCTGCTGGTGATCATCGCCAAGTCACGCTGACCGCCGGCCACCGCGGCCGCCGGTTCCCGGCCCCGCCCACGTCCCACGCCCACGCCCACGCCCACGGTCACGGCGACGCCCGGCAACGTCCATCCCTTCGGTCCGAAAGTCCATTGCCCCGGTGCGCCCCGCGGGTGAAGCCTGCTGCCGCGCAGTCCTGGCACCAGACTCGCCCCGTACCCGTTTGCCCTACCTCGTCCCTGTACCTCGTCCCTGCACCTCGTCGCACCGAGGAGGACCGAAGGATGCACCGTACGCGTACCGCGGCGGCCACCACGCTGGCCATGACGCTGGCCGTCCTGCCCCTCACGGGCATGACCGGACCGCCGGGCACCGGCCGGCACGCGGACCGGGAGAGCGCCGGCGACCGGCCCGCGGCCGCCGACGCCATCACCCCCGTCCCGCAGTCCGCACACCGCCTGCCCGGCCGGGCGGTCATCACCCCGACCGCCACCGTCGTCGCCGGCCCGAAGGCCGATCCCGCGGCTCTGGAACTGGTCGAGCGGTCCCTCGAGGCCGCCGGCGCCGACCGCGTCGTACGGGCCGGCCGGGCGCCCGCCAGCGGGCAGTTGACGGTCTACGTGGACGGGCCGGACGCCGCGCGGGCGCTCCGCGACCTGGGCGCGCGAGGCACCGACGGGCTGCCCGCCGAGGGCTACGCGCTGGCCGTCGGCGCCGGCCGGATCGCGCTGGCGGGCAAGGACGCCACCGGCAGCTACTACGCCGCGCAGTCGCTCCGGCAGCTGCTGCCGCAGCGCGACCACCTCGGCGGGCAGGTGCCGGGCACCGCCGTACGGGACTGGCCGGCCACCCCGCTGCGCGGCGTCATCGAGGGCTTCTACGGCACGCCCTGGTCCCACCGCGCCCGGCTCGACCAGCTCGACTTCTACGGCGCGCACAAGATGAACACCTACGTCTACTCGCCCAAGGACGACGCCTACCTACGGGAGAAGTGGCGCGATCCTTACCCCGCGGACCGCCTCGGGCAGCTCAAGGAGCTGGTCGACCGGGCCCGGGCCCGCCATGTGGACTTCACCTACGCCCTCTCCCCCGGCCTCTCGGTCTGCTACAGCTCGGACGCCGACCTCAAGGCGCTGACCGCCAAGTTCAGGACACTGTGGGACATCGGCGTGCGCGACTTCGCCGTGCCGCTGGACGACATCAGCTACACCCACTGGAACTGCGCGGCCGACCAGGACAAGTTCGGCACCGGTGGCGGAGCGGCCGGCGCGGCGCAGGCCCATCTGCTCAACCGCGTCAACCAGGACTTCATCGCCGGGCATCCGGGTGCCCGCCCGCTGGAGATGGTGCCGACCGAGTACTACGACGTGAAACCCACGCCGTACAAGAAGGCGCTCGCCACCCAGCTGGACAAGAACGTGGTGGTGGAGTGGACGGGCGTCGGGGTGATAGCGCCCACCATGACCGTCGCTCAGGCCGAGCAGGCCCGGGAGGTCTTCGGCCACCCGATCCTGACCTGGGACAACTACCCGGTCAACGACTACGTGACCAGCCGGCTGCTGCTCGGCCCGTTCAACGGCCGGGAGAAGGGACTGCCCGGCGAGCTGGCGGGGATCACCGCGAACCCGATGATCCAGCCCGCGGCGTCCAAGATCGCGCTGTACACGGTGGCGGACTACGCGTGGAACGACAGGGCCTATGACGCCCGTACCTCCTGGGGCGCCGCGCTCAACGAGCTGGCCGGTGACGACGCGGGGACCCGACGGGCACTGCGTGCCTTCGCGGACGCGAGCTATGCCTCCTCGCTCAATCCGCAGCAGGCACCCGAACTGGCCGCCGCCATCGGCACGTTCCGCACGGACGGGAACGCGGGACGGCTGGACGCGGTGCTGCGTACCCTCCAGGACGCGCCCTCGGTGCTGCGCGCCCGGCTGGCCGACCGCGGCTTCGTCGACGACAGCGGCCCCTGGCTGGACGCGACGCACGCCTGGGGCATCGCGGGACGCAGCGCGCTGGCACTGATCGAGGCGACGAAGGCAGGCGACGAGGCCCGGGCCAAGGAACTGCGGGAGCGCATTCCGGAGCAGGTGAAGACCGCCAAGTCCTTCGTGTACGTGGATCTGAAGGGGAAGCGGGTTCCGGTGGTGGTGGCGGACAAGGTGCTGGACGCCTTCGTCGACGACGCGGTCGCCGGGTACGACAAGACCGCCGACTGAGGTGACGGCGCGGGACGCGGCGGGCTGGCTCCCGGCACGCGGAGGGCCGACTCCGGCACGCGGAGGGCCGGCTCCGGCACGCCGCGTCCGGGCGCCTGACGTGGTCCCCCGCCTCCCGCGTCCTAATATCTGGGTCCGCGCGCCCACCCCCGGAGGAGACCGCGCCATGCCCCGACCACCCGCCCACGGTGCCCCTCGCCCGGACGCGGCCGCCGTGCTCGACGACGCGGTGCGGGCCCTCGCCCCGGACGACGACGCGAACCGGCTGGTCGCGCGGATCGAGGCGGGAGAGGCTCCGCGTTCGGTGTTCGCCACCTTCGCCCTGGAACAGCACCAGGTGATCACGGCGGACCGCCTCAGCTTCCGGCATCTGGCGCGGCGCGCGGACGCCGATCCGCCGGTGGCCGACTTCTTCGAGCTGCTTGAGCAGGGCGAGACGCTGGCCCTGCGTCAGCTGGCCGGACTGACCGACGCGTGCGGGCTGACCGCCCGGGACATCGAGGAGTACCAGCCGCGGCCCGGCTGCCAGGCGTATCCGTCCTACGCTGCCCGTCTCGCCCTCGGTGCGGAACCGGCCGACGTGGCCATCGCGCTGACCGCCAACTTCGCGGCGTGGAGCCGCTGGTGCGCCGTCGTCGAGTCCGCGATGCGGGACCACTACGGCTTCGCCGAGGAGGCCTGCGGATTCTTCCGCTTCTTCGCCACGCCGGCCCCGGCGGTCTCCGAACAGGCCCGCGCGGCGGTCCAACACGCCCTCGACACCGGCCAGACCGAGCCGACCACAGCGCACCGCTACGGCCGCCTGCTCCAGGCGTACGAGCTGATGTTCTGGGACACGGTCGCTTAGCGCTTGGCTGCCTTCCCACATACCTGTCTGCTGCGCCGCGGGGCTCGCCGTTGTGCCCTTGCGGGCCCCCGCACGTACCCGTCATTCCTGCCGCGGGTCGTCTCGCCGTTGCGCTTTGCGGCGCCCCCGCACGTACCTGTCTACGGCGCCGCGGGGCGTCTGGCCGTTGCGCTTTGCGGCGCCCCGCACGTACTTGGCCGTCCCGCCACGGGTGTTGGTCGCCGTTGCGCCTGCGGCGGGCTGGGTTTGTGGTGGGTGCGGTGACGGTCCTCCGGGGCCTTGTTCGTGGGCTGCTGACGCTTTACGTCCACGAACAAGGCCCCTCCGGCCCGTCCCCTCCCGTTGGGGGAGTGTGAAGGTGTGTGGGGGCGCGCGTCGTTGCGTGAACACCTGGTGCCGTGAGGTTTTGGGAATGCCTCGCCCAGCCCGGTTGGTTGTGGCCCCGCAGGGGGCCCTTGCGACCCTTACGGGTTCTGTTCGACGATCCCGTAGGGGTAGCCAAGCCCCCTTGCATGCCTCAACGTCCACCCCCACACACCGCATTCCCCTCCCCCAACGGGAGGGGACGGGCCGGAGGGGCCGGTTGTGTGGACGTAAAGCGACAGCAGTCCACACAACCGGCCCCGGAGGCCCGTCACCGCACCCGACACCCACCAGCCCGCCGCAGGCGCAACGGCGAACAACACCCGCGGCGCCGCAGACAGCCACGTACGCGGCGCCGCAAGGCGCACAACGGCGACCAACCCCGACGGCGGGAAAGCCAACTACGTGGGAGGCACCGCAAAGCGCAGCGGACGGGTCAGCCAGCCACGTGGGAGGCACCCCGAAGGCGGGCGTAGCCCGCATCCGTGAGGGAGCCGTGGAGGCGCAGGCGTGCGATGCCGCCGTCCGGGAAGATGTCGAGCCGGACCTGGGTGACGGCGGGCGCGCCGTCGAGCAGGAAGCGGTGCACCGTGTCGGGCTGGAGGCGGGTGCGGGGCAGGAGTTCGGTCCAGGGGCCGTCCTCGCCGTCGCGGCCGGAGAGGGCCGCCCAGCCGGCCGCGTTGCCCTTGAGGTAGCCGGTGTCGATCTCGACCGCGCGGATCACGGACTGCTCCGTGAGCCGGTAGCGGACCCAGTCGTTGCCGGCTCCGCGGCGCCGCCGGGTCTCCCAGCCGTCGTCCATCTTGCGGGAGCGGCCCGGCTGGATGGTGTGGGTGGGCGAGGAGTAGAAGCGGTCCGAGGCGTCCTCGACCCGGCCGCCGTTCTCCAGCGCGACGAGGTCGAAGGTGCCCAGCGCGGCGAGCCAGTCGGGGGCGGGGACGACCTCGCCGTGGACCCGCAGGCGGGCGATGCCGCCGTCGGGGTGCTGGTTGAGCCGCAGGTGGGTGAAGCGGCGGGTGGGGTCCACGGTGAAGCCGTTGGCGGCGTGGCCGGCGATGGCGGTGCGCGGGACGAGCGGCGTCCAGGCCACGTCGGCGGCGAGCAGTTCCTCGGGCGAGGGCGTGCCCTCGGCGCAGGTGCCCTCGATGCTGACGGACTGCGGGTAGTTGCCGCGGAAGTGGGCGGTGTCGACGACGATGCCGTGGAGCACGCCGGGCGCGCCGAGCCGGATGAGCGCCCAGTCGTGGTCGTCGTCCGCCGGGAACGGGTGCGCGCCGTCGGTGCCGCGGCGGCGCCGGGTCTCCCAGCCGTCCATGATCTTGCCCTTGTGGCCGAACAGCTCGGGGTCGAACTGGGCGGGCTCGGGCTTGAGGAGGTTCTCCCGCTCGGCGAAGAACTCGTCGTTGGCGGCGATCACGCCGGCGCCGAGCCGGCGGTCGGCGAGGTCGGGGAGGTGGGTGAAGGGGAAGCCGGCCGCGCCGGGGGTGCGGTAGTCGGCGTACGGGTCGCCGCCCTGGTAGGGGCCGGCGTCGCCGGTGTAGCGGGGTATGCCGTCGGTGGTCATGCGCGGTGCGGCCTTTCGAGCAGTTCGCCGGTGGGCTCGGCGAGGGTGGTGCCGTCGTTGATCTGCCGGCCGCGCAGCCAGGTGGACCGGACGACGCCGTAGAGGGTCCGGCCGGCGTACGCGGTGATCTTGTTGCGGTGCTGGAGGGCCTGCGGGTCGACGGTGAAGGTCTCGTCGGGCGCGAGCACCGCGAAGTCGGCGTCGCGGCCTGCCTCGATGGCGCCCTTCCGGCCGAGGCCGACGAGGGCGGCGGGGGCGGTGGACATCCAGCGCACGACGTCGTCGAGGCTGTGGCCGCGCTCGCGGGCCGCGGTCCAGATAGCGGGCAGGCCGAGCTGGAGGGAGGAGATGCCGCCCCAGGCCGCGCCGAAGTCGGCGGTCTTGAGGTCGGCGGTGGAGGGTGAGTGGTCGGAGACGATGCAGTCGATGGTGCCGTCGGCCAGGCCCTCCCACAGGGCGTCCTGGTTGGCGGCCTCGCGGATCGGCGGGCAGCACTTGAACTCGGTGGCGCCGTCCGGGACTTCCTCGGCGGTCAGGGTGAGGAAGTGCGGGCAGGTCTCGACGGTGACCTTGACGCCCTCGCGCTTGGCGGCGGCGATCAGCGGCAGTGCGTCGCTGGAGGACAGGTGCAGCACGTGGACCCGGGCGTCGAGCTGCCTGGCGAGCACGATGAGCCCGGCGATGGCCTCGTTCTCGGAGATGCGGGGGCGGGAGGCGAGGAAGTCGGCGTACTTGGGACCGTGCGGCTCGGGCGCCTCGTCGAGGTGGCCGGGGTCCTCGGCGTGCACGATCAGCAGTCCGTCGAAGCCGGCGATCTCGCCGAGCGCGGCGGCCAGTTGTTCCCGGTCGACCTCGGGGAACTCCTCCACGCCGGAGGGCGAGAGGAAGCACTTGAAGCCGAAGACGCCGGCGTCGTGCAGCGGGCGGAGGTCCTTGACGTTGCCGGGGATGGCGCCGCCCCAGAAGCCGACGTCGATGTGTGCCTTGCTGCGGGCGACCTCGCGCTTGGTGTCGAGGTGGGCGGTGGTGGTGGTCGGCGGCAGGCTGTTGAGCGGCATGTCGACGAGGGTGGTGATACCGCCGGCCGCGGCCGCGCGGGTGGCCGTCCAGAAGCCCTCCCACTCGGTGCGGCCGGGGTCGTTGACGTGGACGTGGGTGTCGACGAGGCCGGGCAGCAGGACGTCGTCGCCGACGTCCGTGAGCCGCGCCCCGGCCGGTACCTCGGCGTCGTGCGGCAGCACCGCGGCGATCCTGCCGTCCTTGACGGCGACGGACGCGGCGCGCGTGCCCTCCGGCGTCACGACGCGCGTGGAGCGCAGTACCAGCTCGATCTCGGACACCCGGTCCCCTCCTCATATCGTGTCTTCATGGTCGCGTGGCGGCGCGGCGGAATGCCGCCGTCGGCGCAGCCGGATCCGGAATTCGGAATCGGGAATTCTGGATTCAACAGTCTGTTGAATGAGTCTTCACTCCGGACCCCGGCCCGTCAAGACCCTTCCGCGGCCACCGGCGCGACCGCCGGGCCGGCGACCCGCGGGCCGCCCGTCCGCCCCTCCGACGCGGGGCTGACCTGCGCGGGGATGATCCCGTCCGGGATCGGACCGGTCCCGGCCGGCACCCGTGCCCCGCGGGAGACCACGGCGTAGATCCCGCCGGACAGCGTCATCCCGAAGATCCAGGAGAACGGCGCGATCATGTCGAAGGCCGGCACCAGGGCGAGCGCGGCGGAGACCGCGGCGGCCGGGAGGAAGGCGATCACGGCCTTCGGGTTGTAGCCCCGGCGGTAGTAGTAGGCGCCCGCGGCATCGGCCGAGAAGAGCGCGTCGACGTCGATCCGGCCCCGGCGCACCAGGTAGTAGTCGACGAGCAGGATCGCCACCAGGGGGCCGAGGAAGGCGCCCAGCGCGCCGAGGAAGTACTGGATCACCAGCGCCGAGGAGTACAGCTTCCAGGGCATGACGAGGACGGCCAGTACCGCGGTGATCATGCCGCCGCGCTTGAAGTCGAGGTACTTCGGCGCGAGGTTGGCGAAGTCGTAGGCGGGCGAGACGAAATTGGCGACGACGTTGATGCCGATGGTGGCGACGATGAAGGCCAGTGCCCCGATCACGGTGACCACCGGGTCGTCGATCTTCTGGATCACCTTCACCGGGTCGTAGATCGCCTCCCCGAAGACCGCGATGGTGCCCGCGGTGACCAGTACGGCGACCACCGCGAAGGCGGTGAAGTTCACCGGCAGCCCGATCAGGTTGCCGCGGCGGTAGGAGCGGTGGTCGGGCGTGAAGCGGGCGAAGTCGGCGTAGTTGAGGACGAGGGTGAGGAAGGTGGCGACGGTCAGGCTGACCGCGATCAGGCTCTGGTGGAGCTGCGCGGATCCGCTGAGCCCGGTGAGGCTGCGGGTCAGCGAGATCTCCCCGTGCGCCTTGACCACCAGGTAGACGGCGAGCGCCAGCACCACGAGCCAGACCACCGGCCCGGTCGCGAAGTCCTGGACCTTGCGGATGAATTCCATGCCCCGGGTCAGCAGTACGGCCTGCAGGCCCCACATCACCATGAACGCGGTCCAGCCCAGGGTGGACAGCCCCAGCACCGAGTTGTGGTGGTACGCCTCCAGGCCCGGCGCGATCTGCAGGGTCAGCAGGACCACGGCGGTCGAGGCGAGCCAGGTCTGGATGCCGTACCAGGCCACGGCCATGACCGCCCGGAGGAGGGCGGGGATGTTGGCGCCGTATACGCCCCAGCTCGCGCGGGCGAGCACGGGATAGGGCACGCCGGTCCGGTGGCCGGCGTGGCCCATGCGGTTCATCAGCCGGTGGACGATCGTGATGCCGACCAGCAGGGACAGGAAGACCTCCCAGGCCGGCAGCCCCAGCACGAAGAGGCTGGCGGCGAAGGCGTAGTTGCTGATCGCGTGGGTGTCGGACATCCAGAGCGCGAAGATGCTGTACGTGCCCCAGGTGCGCTTGGCGGCCGGGGCGAGGTCGGCGTTGAAGAGGCGCGGGTCCGGCTGCGGGTGCTGTGGGTGCTGCGGGGATGTCGTCACGTGTCCTCCCAGGCAGGTTGGGTGGAGCTTAGGGCGTGGTTGTCAGATGTCTGATGTCTGCGCGGAAAAATCGGTGTTACGTGCAGAGCCCGGGGCCCGCCCCAGGTCGAGGTGGGTGCTCAGCGGCCAGGAGCCGATGACCTTGGGCCGGGGCGGGGCGAAACTGCGGCTCCTGCTGGTGGCCAGCCCGAGGCCGACGACCGCCTCGGCGAACTTCACCGCGGCCGCGACCCCGTCGACGACCGGCACCCCGAGCTCCGCCGCGACCTTCTCGTCCAGTCCGGCCATCCCGCCGCACCCGAGGCAGATGACCTCGGCGCCGGCCCGGACGACCGCACGGGCGGTCTCGATGACCACCTCGACCGTGCGCTCCGGATCCTCCTCCAGCTCCAGCACCCCGAGCCCGGTGCCCCGGACGCCGGCGCAGCGCTGGAGCAGTCCGGCGGTCAGCAGCCGGTCCTGGATCTGCGGTACGGCGCGGTCGAGGGTGGTGACGACGCCGTAGGCGTGGCCGAGCATCATCGCCATCTGGGCGGCGCTCTCGGTGATGTCCAGTACGGGGACGTCGAGCAGTTCCTGGGCGCCCTCCCGGCCGGGCTCGCCGAAACCGGCCATGACCAGGGCGTCGAAGGGCGTATCGAGGGTGGCGAGCCGGTCGAGGACGGCCGCGGCGCTGAGGTAGCCCTCGAAATGTCCCTCGATCGCTACGGGTCCCCACAGGGGTTCCGTGGCGAGAATCTCGGTGCCCGGGGCGGCGGCCGCGGTGGCGGTGGCGCGGATCGACGCGGTCATGGAAGCCGTGGTGTTCGGGTTCATGACGAGTATGCGCATGACGCTCCAACGATTTGGAGGATTCCACAGAATGGACAGTAGGTTTCGCGCAGCAGAACGTAGCTACGGCCACTGGCACCGTCAAGGGATCGCGGCTACCCGCCTGTCCGACACCCCCTACGGTGGGACAAAGAGGGCCTGACCGGCGAGAACGAGTGTGCGAAGGGCGATGTGTCAACGTAGGGGGACCGGTAGGCTGGCGCGGTCGGGCCCGGCGCCCGCAAGTCCCAGCCGAGACCGATCTGACCCGCCCCGAAAGGAACGCGACGTGCCGCCGTCCAGCGCCAGCACCTCCGCCGCCGAAGCCAAGCCCGCAGGCGCCAGCGGCGGCGTCCAGTCCCTCGAGCGCGCCTTCGACCTGCTGGAGCGGATGGCCGACGCCGGTGGCGAGGTCGGCCTGAGCGAGCTGTCCGGCAGCAGCGGGCTGCCGCTCCCCACCATCCACCGCCTGATGCGCACGCTCGTCGCCTGCGGGTACGTCCGCCAGCAGCCCAACCGCCGGTACGCGCTCGGCCCCCGGCTGATCCGGCTCGGCGAGAGCGCCTCCCGCCTGCTGGGCACCTGGGCCCGGCCGTTCCTGGCCCGCCTGGTCGAGGAGACCGGCGAGACGGCCAACATGGCGCTGCTCGACGGTGACGAGATCGTCTACGTCGCCCAGGTCCCGTCCCGGCACGCGGTCCGGATGTTCACCGAGGTCGGCCGCCGGGTCCTGCCGCACTCCACCGGCGTCGGCAAGGCCCTGCTGGCCAACCACCCGCCCGAGGAGGTCCGCGCGCTGCTCGGCCGCACGGGCATGCCCGCCGCGACCGAGAAGACGATCACCGACCCGGAGCGCTTCCTGGACGCGCTCGCCGACGTCCGCCGGCTCGGCTACGCGGTGGACGACAACGAGCAGGAGATCGGCGTCCGCTGCCTCGCGGTGCCGGTGCCCAACTCCCCCACCTCCGCGGCCATCTCGATCTCCGGCCCGACCGGCCGGGTGACGGAGGCGTCGACGGACAAGATCGTCCCGGTACTGCAGGACGTCGCGGCCCAGCTGTCGGTCGCCCTCGCCAACCAGACACCGGCGTAACGCCGTCCAGACCCCCGGCCGGGGCGGCACGAGCGCCCCGGTCACCGGCTGTCCCGGTCTTTGGCCGTATTGATCACCGGCGCCCCGGTCACCGGCCGCCCGGTAGCCGGCCGAAACGGTCGATGCCCGCGCGCACCTCGCTCAGTGCGGGCGAGAGCGCACTCACCGAGCCGACCGCCCCGGCGATCAGCAGTAACGAGCGGCGCAGCCGGGGCACCTCCGGCAGTCCGTGACTGACCATCGCATCCAGCGCGGCCAGCTCCTCGTCGGCGGCCGCCCGGTCCGGCAACTCCCCCGGCAGCACGGCCAGTTGACGCCGCAGCCGGGCCACCGCCCCGCGCAGCTCCGCCACCCGCGGGTCCCCGTCGGCCCCGGTCACCCGTACGCCCCCCTGCAGCTGTTCCACAACGACGGCGCCCTCCCGGGCCGTTGCCCGTCCCACAATGCGGGACAGTTAACGCCACCGCGTGCTGCCTGCGCCACACGGAGCGCGAAAAACCACCGGGTCGAACGTCTCCGCCGCCCACCCCCTTCGAGGGGATGGGCGGCGGGAGGTGGTGCGGGTGCGGTGGTGCGGGTCAGTCCTGCTTCGGCTGGACCGCGTTGCGCCAGACGCGGACGTCGACGGTCATGTAGCTGCTGGGGTCGGACTTGGGTGCGAAGCCCTTGAAGGTGATCAGTGCGACATGGCCGTAGTCCGTGGTCAGGCAGATCTGCGCGCCCTTGGTGAGCTGCTTGGTCAGGATGCTCTCGGTGAACCGGGTCTCGTTGCGGCAGGTGTCGAGGGAGCCCTGCTCGCCCTGGTTCAGCAGCACCAGCTTGCCGTTCTCGGTGCCGACCTGGTCGTCCGAGTAGCTGTTGTCCTGGTAGGAGAAGTCGACGTCGGTGTCGTTGTCCGAGTTCGTCGGCTTCATCGACTCGTCGGCCATGGACAGGTGGTAGTCGTCCGGCAGGTTGATGTCCTTGAAGTCGACCGGCGTCGGGTCCTGCACGGGTGCGGCGGGCGTGCTCGTGCCGTCCCCGCCCGGCGTGGCGGTCGGGTCCGCGCTCGGCGTCGCCGAGGCACCGCTGCTCTTGGCCTTGGTGCTGCCGTCGGCCTGGTTCTTCTTCGTCTGCCCGTTGTCCTTCATCAGCGCGTAGACGACCCCGCCGCCGGCACCGGCGAAGGCCAGCAGGCAGACCAGCACCAGCGCCGTGACCAGGCCCTTGCGCTTCTTCTTCGGCGGCTGCGGGGCCGGCACGGCGGCGGCCGGGTAGGCGGCGGTGGGGCCGGTGGCCGTCGGGCCGGCCGGGGTGGCGACGGTCGGGGCGGACGCGGTGGGCGTGGGGCCCGTGGCGGCGACGGTCGGTGCGTAGGCCGCGGGGCCGAAGCCCGGCGGCGGGGTCTGCGGGTGGTTCAACTGGGTCGGCACCGGCGGGACGGTGGGCGCCGGCTGGACCGGCGGCTGGGCGGGCGGCGCGGGCGGCTGCGCCGGCCGGGCCGGGGCGCCCGCGGTCGGGGCCTCCAGCGGGGGCGGCGGGGTCTGCACGGGCGCCGGGGCCGCGGTCCGGGTGGTGATGTCGGCGGCGACGGCGCTGGGCAGCCAGTCCTCGGGACGGCGCAGCTGCGTCTGCCCGGAGGCCGCCCCGCACAGCTCGATCACCTCGGCCACCGACGGCCGGTCCGCGGCGTCCTTGGCCAGGCAACGGCCGACCAACTCCCGCAGTTCCTCGGGGAGTCCGGTCAGGTCCGGCTCCTCGTGGACGATGCGGTAGAGCACGCCGTGCGAGGTGCCCTCACCGAACGCCGGGGTGCCGATGGCCGCGTACGCCGCGACCTGGCCCAGCGCGAAGACGTCGGTGGCCGGGCTGACGGTGCTGCCGGCGGCCTGTTCGGGCGCCATGAAGGTGGGCGTGCCGACGGTGACGCCACTACTGGTGAGCGAGGTCGCGTCGGCGGCCCGGGCGATGCCGAAGTCGATCACCCGCGGGCCGTCCGCGGCCAGCAGCACGTTGGACGGCTTGAGGTCGCGGTGCACGATGCCCGCGCCGTGGATGACCTGCAGCGCCTCGGCGATGCCGGCGACCAGCAGCAGGACCGTGGGGACCGGGAGCCGGCCGTGTTCGGCGACCGCCGCGGAGAGCGAGGGGCCGGGGACGTAGGCGGTGGCGAGCCAGGGGCTCGGGCCGTCCGCGTCGCTGTCGATGACCGGCGCGGTGAACAGGCCCTGCACCCGCTGTGCGGACTGCACCTCCTGCTTGAAGCGGCGGCGGAACTCCGCGTCCTCGCTGAACTCGGGCCGGATCACCTTGATGGCCACCGGCCGGCCGCCCGGCGTGTACGAGAGGTAGACCTTGCCCATGCCGCCGGAACCGAGCTTGGCCGTGAGGCGGTAGCCCGCGATCGCCCGCGGGTCGTCGCCCTCCAGCGGCTGGAAGATCCCGGACGAGCCCACACTGTTCACCACGAACGTCCCCCGACTTCAGAAAATGGCCCGGTCCACCCCACCGGCAGACGGCCACGATTGCCCGCAACGGGGCAGAACCTTATCCGGCCGCACGCGGCACCGTGACATCGCCGGCCGACCGGGGGGCGCCTTGTCCGAAGAGCCGGTTTCGCGACCGCTTTTCGCGGCAACTCCGGCTGCGGTCAGGGCTCGGCGGCGGGCCTCAAGGATGCGCCGGCGCAGGCGTCACGCGCCCGTTCCCCGTACCGAACTGACCATGCGTCATGAGCGGTGTGTACATACGTTCCCCCCGCCACCCGTTGGCGTGGGCGCGGCCGGACCGATGCGTACAGAGGGGCAAGATGGAGCATTCTTCCCTCCGAGGAAATATCCGGCATATCACTGGATCGGAGAACCGCATGGAGCCCCAACCCGGCCCCGGTACCGGACCGAACCGTCATGACGTCAGCGTCGTGACGCTCATCTGCCGCGCGTACGGCCTTTCCGACGCATCGGAAATCACCCTGGAACACATACACCGCTACGTGACCGAGCGGCGGCGCGCAGAGGAACGCACGCACGACCTGAGGGACCGGTTCCGGCCGAACATCCCCCGCCAGCGCCGCGCCGACGACGTGGCCTGACCCCACGGGTGACGACGGCCAACGGCCCACGAGGCGCGGTGCCATGAGGTAAGCAGTCCCCATGGCACCGACATCGCCGCACCACACCTCCGAAGCGACCGAAACCTGGAAAGCGATCGACACCTCCGCAGCGTCACAGGCGCGGAGCACGACGTCCCGGCCCGAGGGGAGGGTGGCCGGTCTGCTGCTCGCCGCGGGCGGCGGCCGGCGTCTGGGGGGACGGCCGAAGGCGCTGCTCGACCACCGGGGACGGCCGCTGGTCGAGCACGCGGCCCGGGTCCTGCGGGACGGCGGCTGCCGGCCGGTGCACATCGTGCTCGGCGCGGCCGCCGATGCCGTACGCGCCCGGGCCGACCTCGCGGCATACGGCGTCTCGGTCAATCCCGACTGGGCGCAGGGCATGGGCTCGTCGCTCCGGGTGGGGCTCGCCGCACTGGCCGGCGAGGGGGCGGACGCCGTGGTGGTGTCGCTCGTCGACCAGCCGGGCATCGGCCCCGCGGCGGTGGCCCGGCTGATCGAGGCGTACACCGCGGGGGCGGACCTGGCGGCGGCCGCGTACGACGGCCGGCGCGGCCACCCCGTCCTCTTCGGGGCCGGGCGCTGGGCCGGGATCGCCGCGACCGCGGAGGGCGACCGCGGCGCCCGCGCCTACCTCCAGCAGCATGTGAACGCGCTCACGCTGGTCGAGTGCGGCGACATCGCCGAGCCGTACGACATCGACACCCCGGAGGACCTGTACCGCCTGGAGTGACACCCGGGGCGGCGCGATTCACCAAGGCTGCACACCTGTTGGGGGCCTGTGATGGAGAGTGACCGGTGTGGCACCGAGCGCCATTCGATCTCCACTTCTGTCGACCCTGAGAATCTCGACATCAACAAACCATTGAAGTTCCGCGATAAGGAAACTAGTCTCCACTGGTCAGAAGCGCCCTGAATCCAGACGGCGCCCGCGACCGTATCCCGGAGCCCGCGGCACCCCGTGCCGCCCGGCGTCCCGGCGGCCGCCAGGCACCGCCGCTGAATGGAGTGACAGCTCATGTCCGCACCAGCGCCGTCCCCGCTGGCCATCGTCGAAGTCGACCCCGCCCACACCCCGGAACGGCAGGGCGAGGTCCTCACCGACGCCGCGCTCGCCTTCGTCGCCGAGCTGCACCGCAGGTTCACCCCGCGCCGTGACGAACTGCTCGCCCGTCGCGCCGAGCGCCGTGCGGAGATCGCCCGGACCAGCGCGCTGGACTTCCTCCCGGAGACCGCGCAGATCCGCGCCGACGACAGCTGGAAGGTCGCCGAGGCGCCCGCCGCGCTCAACGACCGGCGGGTGGAGATCACCGGCCCCACCGACCGGAAGATGACCATCAACGCGCTCAACTCCGGCGCCAAGGTCTGGCTCGCCGACTTCGAGGACGCCTCCGCTCCCACCTGGGAGAACGTCGTCGGTGGCCAGATCAACCTGATCGACGCCTACGAGCGCCGGATCGACTTCACCGACCCGAAGTCCGGCAAGTCGTACGCCCTCAAGCCCGCCGAGGAGCTCGCGACCGTCGTGATGCGCCCGCGCGGCTGGCACCTTCAGGAGCGGCACCTCCAGTTCGAGGGCCGCCCGGTCCCCGGCGCCCTGGTCGACTTCGGCCTGTACTTCTTCCACAACGCCAAGCGGCTGCTGGACCTGGGCAAGGGCCCGTACTTCTACCTCCCGAAGACCGAGTCCCACCTGGAGGCCCGCCTCTGGAACGACATCTTCGTCTTCGCGCAGGACTACGTCGGCATCCCCCAGGGCACCATCCGCGCCACGGTCCTCATCGAGACCATCACCGCGGCGTACGAGATGGAGGAGATCCTCTACGAACTCCGCGACCACGCCTCCGGGCTGAACGCCGGCCGCTGGGACTACCTCTTCTCCATCGTCAAGAACTTCCGCGACGGCGGCGAGAAGTTCGTCCTGCCGGACCGCAACGCGGTGACCATGACCGCGCCGTTCATGCGCGCCTACACCGAACTGCTGGTCCGCACCTGCCACAAGCGCGGTGCGCACGCGATCGGCGGCATGGCGGCCTTCATCCCCAACCGCCGCGACCCGGAGGCCAACGAGAAGGCGCTGGCCAAGGTCAAGAACGACAAGGACCGCGAGGCCGGGGACGGCTTCGACGGCTCCTGGGTCGCCCACCCCGACCTGGTCCCGGTCGCCCGCGCGTCCTTCGACGCGGTCCTCGGTGACAAGCCGAACCAGAAGGACCGTCTGCGCGAGGACGTCTCCGTCGCGGCGGCCGACCTCATCGCGATCGACTCCCTGGACGCCAAGCCCACCTACCAGGGCCTGGTGGACGCCGTCCAGGTCGGCACCCGCTACATCGAGGCATGGCTGCGCGGTCTGGGCGCCGTCGCCATCTTCGGCCTCATGGAGGACGCCGCCACCGCCGAGATCTCGCGCTCGCAGATCTGGCAGTGGGTGGACGCCGGGGTGACCTTCGAGGACGGTCAGCGGGTGACCGCCGACCTGGTCCGCAAGATCGCCGACGAGGAACTCGCCGCCATCCGCGGCGAGGTCGGCGAGGACGCCTTCACCTCCGGCAAGTGGCAGCAGGCCCACGACCTCCTGCTCAAGGTCTCCCTGGACGCGGACTACGCGGACTTCCTGACGCTGCCGGCGTACGAACTGCTCGGCTGAGCACCCCGCGGGTACACCGAAGGGCCGGTACGCACTTCCGTACCGGCCCTTCGGCACGCCCCGGGCGCCCTCGCCGGCACGGTGCGGTGACCTGGGCCCGGGCGGCGTTGTCAGTGCCGGATCTTACGATGTGCACATGAAGGATCACGAAGCGCTACGCGCGCATGAAGTGCTGGTCAGGGGCGGCGGCTTACGTCCTGTCGGGCTGGGTGAGGGACGGCGGTTCGCGCTCCGGGAGTGGGCGTCGCCGGCGGAGCTGGCGGGCGGTCGGGATATGAAGTCGTCGGGTCCGGCGAGGAGTTGGTGTTCCGGGTGCGGCTCGACGGGCAGTGGGTGCTCCGGAGTTGCCACCGCCGTCCTGGGAGCGGAGGGCCGGGTGGTGAGGCTGCCGCGTACGCTTGCCGCGTGACGATGCACAAGGCGGTCGATGTGAGCGTCGACGCGATGCTTGAGGACCTCAGGACACTCGTCGAGATCGAGTCTCCCTCGCGTGATCTCGACGCCTTGCGGGTGTCGGCGAAGGCGGTGGCCGCCGTCATCGAGAACCGTCTCGGCGGGCGGGCCGTTCTGGTGGAGAGCGAGGCCGGACCGCACGTCCGCTGGTCAGGGGGCGGCGATCCGAAGGTGCTGATCCTCGGGCACCATGACACGGTCTTTCCGCTCGGCACCCTTGAGCGCCGCCCGTTCCGGGTCGAGGGCGGGCGTGCCACCGGGCCCGGGGTCTTCGACATGCTCGGCGGTCTGGTGCAGGCCGTTCATGGCCTGGCCGCGCTCGACGACCGGTCGGGCGTGGAGATCCTGGTGACCGCGGATGAGGAGGTCGGTTCCCGTTCCTCCCGTGCGCTGATCGAAGAACGAGCGCTCGCGTGCGGCGCCGTGCTGGTCTTCGAGGGCGCCGCGGACGGCGGGGCACTGAAGACCGGCCGCAAGGGCTGCGGCACGTTCCAGGTCGTCATCAAGGGCCGGGCGTCGCACGCCGGCCTGGAGCCCGCGGCCGGGGTCAACGCCCTGGTCGAGGCGGCACACCAGGTGCTGGACATCGCGACACTCGGCCGACCCGGGATCGGCACGACCGTCACCCCGACCGTCGCGTCCGCAGGCACCCTCGACAACGTCGTTCCCGCGGAGGCGACCGTGATCGTCGACGTCCGGGTCGAGTCGGCCGACGAGAAGGAACGCATCGAATCCGCCTTCGCGGCACTGACTCCGCATCTCGACGAGGCGCAGCTGACGGTGGCGGGAGGCATCGGCCGCCCGCCGATGCCCGGGTCGGCGTCGGCCGGGCTCTTCGCGCTGGCCCGGCGGCTGCTCCCCGGCCTCGAAGCCACGGCGGTCGGCGGCGGAAGCGACGGCAACTTCACGGCCGCACTCGGGGTGCCCACGCTCGACGGCCTCGGGGCGGTCGGCGGCGGCGCCCACGCCGACCACGAGTACCTGGTCGTCGACACCATGGCGGAGCGGGCGCACCTCGTCGCCGGACTGGTGAAGGCACTTCAGGAAGCGTAGGAGGGCGGGGCCCGCGCCGGGTCGCGGCCTCACCGTGTGGTGAAGGCACCGCCGTTGACGTGGAGGGTCTGGCCGGTGATGTGCCGGGCGCCCGGGGAGGCGAGGAAGTACGCCGTCTCGGCGATGTCCTCGACCGTGCCGGGCCGCTTGTTGTGCGTCTCGGCAACGAGCGCGCTCCGCCGCTCGTCGGTCAGCCGGCCGCGGAAGAAGTTGGTGCCGGCGATATAGCCCGCGGAGATGACGTTGCTGGTGATGCCGAGGGGGCCGAGCTCGGCCGACAGTGCGGCGTTCCATGCGGCCAGTGCGGCTTTGGCCGCACCGTAGGAGCCGCCTCCGCGCTCGGCCCCGATCGAGCCGATGCTGAGGACGGAACTGCCCGCGGTGAGCTTGTCCTGAACCGAGGTGGTGGTCAGGACCGCGCCCAGCAGGTTCTGTGCCAGGTTGGCCTGCCACTGGGCCAGTACCGCCTCCAGGCCCGTTCCGTCGCCCGGCGCTCCCTGGGGCAGACCGCCGGACGCGTTGACGAGGACGTCCAACTCGCTGAAGCGGGCGGCGAGTTCGGTCACCTGCCCGGGGTCGGTCGCGTCGCAGACCGCACCCCGTACGCCGAGCTCCTCGGCGGCCTGTTCGACGGTGTCGGCGTGGCGTCCGGTGATGTGGACCTCCGCGTGGTCGGCGGCGAAGCGTGCGGCGATCGCGCGGCCGATTCCGCTGGTTCCTCCGGTGACGAGCACGGTGCGGGTCATGGTTCCTCCCCCTCGCTGCTACGTTTAGGTCTAAACACAACCGTACACGCAAGGGATCAAGGGGTCGCAACCGTGGCTGAACCCACCGCTGCATCAGGGGACTTCGTGCCCTCGTATCCGGCCGCGCAGATCGCCGCGGCCTGGCGGCGGGAACGCCCCGGTACCCCCACGGAGTCGATCGAGATCGTCACGCCCCTGTGGTGGCTGGCGAAGCTGTTCGCCCATGACCGCAACCGGGTACTGCGCGAGGCGGGGATCGATGCGGCCACCCTCGACCTGCTCTCCGTCATCCGGCGTTCGGGACCGCCGTACACCCTCAGCACCCGCGAGATCGCCGACCTGACGCTGGTGACCGCGGGAGCCATCTCACAGCGCGTGGCCCGGGCCGAGCGGGACGGCCTGGTCCGGCGGAGCCCGGGGACCACCGGCCGCCGCACCGTGCTGGTGTCACTGACGCCCGACGGCCATGCCCTCATCGAGCGTTCCGTCGACGCCGTCCTGGGCCGCGAGGCCACCCTCGTCAGCGATCTGTCGGCCGACGAACGTGCGACCCTCATCACGCTGCTGGAGAAGCTGATGACCGACGTCCGACGGCGCACATCCCTCGCCGGGGACTGAGCCGGTCCTTCGGGCGCCCGGCACCGGGGAGGTCACGGGGCGGATCCGGTGCCGGCGCGGTGGGTGGCGGCGTATTCGGCGAAGAAGGCCGCCTCGGCGAGCAGGGCGGCGCGGAGTTCGGAGAGCAGCACGCGCTCGTCGGGGGCGTGCAGGTTGCAGAGGTTGTCCTCGGCGCCGAAGAGCAGGATCTCGGCGTCCGGTACGGCCCGGGCCAGGCCGTTGACGAGCGGGATGGAGCCGCCGGTGGCGGTGTGGACGGGTTCGGCGCCCCAGGCGCGGCGCAGGGCGGTGCGGGCGGCACGGTAGGCGGGACCGTCGGTGGCCGCCTCGTATCCGGGGCCGGCGTCGGTGGGCGTGACGGTGAGGGGGATGCCGAAGGGGCGCAGGCGCGTCAGGTGGCGGACGAGGGCGGTCCGGGCCTGGTGCGGGTCCTGCCGGGGGTGGATGCGGAGGTTGAGCTTGGCGCGGGCGTACGGGACGACGGCCGAGGCGCCGCGCTCGACGGAGGGGGCGTCCAGGCCGGTGACGGTGAGGGCGGGTCCGCTCCAGAGGCGTTCGCCCAGGCCGCCGGAGCCGATGAGGGGGGTCCCGTCCGGGACGCCGGCCAGTTCGCGGAACTCGTCGTCGGTGAAGGTGGTGCCGTTCCACGGTTCGCGGCGCAGGCCCTCGACCGCGACGTCGCCGTGCACGTCGTGGAGGGTGGCGAGGGCCTTGAGCAGGACGAGCAGGGCGTCCGGGGCGGCACCGCCGTACTCGCCGCTGTGCACGGCGGCGTTGAGGGTGCGGACTTCGACGTGGACGACGACCGAGCCGCGCAGGGCGGTGGTGAGGGTGGGTGTGCCGGGGCGGATGCTGCCGGTGTCGGCGATGATCATCGCGTCGCAGGCGAACAGGTCGGGCTCGTGGGGCGGGTAGTCCTCGAAGGCGCTGCCGTACTCCTCCTGGCCTTCGAAGACGATCCGGATGCCGACCGGCGGGCGGCCGCGGTAGGCCCGTAGCGCGCCGATGTGGACCAGGAGGTTGGCCTTGTCGTCGGCGATGCCGCGGGCGCGGATACCGCCCTCGATGTCGGTGGGTTCGAACGGCGGTGAGGACCAGAGCCGTTCGTCGCCGGGCGGCTGGACGTCGTAGTGGCCGTAGAGCAGGACGGTGGGGGCGTCGGGGGTGGGCGGCGGGACGGAGCCGGTGATGACGGGGGCGGTGTGCGGGAGGTTGAGCTCGCCGATGTCGGCCACGCCGGCGTCCCTGAGGAGGGCCACGACGAGGTCGCGGGCCTGGAGGACCGGTTCGGGCGAGAAGCCGGGGAAGGCGATCGAGGGGATGGCGGCGAGCCGCTTGAGGTCGGCACACACCCCGTCCATCAGGGCGTCGACGGTGTCCTCCAGGGACGGGGCGCCGGAGCCCCGGGCGGGTGGATCGTTGGCTTCCTGATTCACCGCGGAACCCCTCTCCGTGGCACCGGACCGGTGCGCGCACCTGCAGCACTGACGTCATTTCAGGGCGAAGGAAGCATATCGGCCAGAGCGGGGCGAGGGGCGGGAGGCGGGGCGGCGGCCGGCGCGGTCCGGTCACCCCTGGGCCGCCGCACGGACCACCGGAGTGGGCAAGGGTGGGTCGGCGAACGGGAGTTGGGTACGCCCGGGCGGCTGTACGACCTCCCTCAAGTCTGGTAGGAAAGCTTCCTAACGATTGGGGAATCCCGAACCCCCCACGGCTCGCCTGACTGGAGGACCAACTCCATGCGCACCCGATCGACAGCCGGCAGGACCCGCCCCCTGCTCTCCCGGACCAGCGTCCGGGTCGCCCTGGGCCTCGCCCTCGTCGCCGTACCGGCCACCGCCGTCGCCACCACGGCGATACCCGCCGACCACCACCGCCCGGCCGCCGCCCACGACGCCGCGCGGACCGCCCGGGCCGCGACCGGCCTGGACGACCCGGCGAAGAAGGAGATCGCCATGCAGCTCGTCTCCAGCGCGGAGAACTCCTCGCTGGACTGGAAGGCCCAGTACAAGTACATCGAGGACATCGGCGACGGCCGCGGCTACACCGGCGGCATCATCGGTTTCACCTCCGGCACCCACGACATGCTGGAACTCGTCGAGCTCTACACCCAGCGCAAGCCCGGCAACGTCCTCGCCAAGTACCTCCCCGCACTGCGCGAGGTGGACGGCAGCGACTCGCACGAGGGCCTGGACCCCCACTACACCAAGGACTGGAAGAAGGCCGCCCAGGACCCGGCGTTCCAGCAGGCCCAGAACGACGAGCGGGACCGGGTCTACTTCAACCCCGCGGTCAAGCGGGGCAAGGCCGACGGGCTCGGCGCCCTGGGCCAGTTCGCGTACTACGACGCGCTGGTGATGCACGGGGACGGCGACGACCCGACGAGCTTCTCCGGCATCCGCAAGCGGGCGCTGGCCAAGGCGAAGCCGCCGGCCCAGGGCGGCGACGAGAAGACGTACCTCAATGCCTTCCTCGACGCCCGGGCCTGGGCGATGAAGCAGGAGGAGGCGCACAGCGACACCAGCCGGGTGGACACCGAGCAGCGGGTGTTCCTCAAGAACGGCAACCTCGATCTGCACACCCCGCTGGACTGGAAGGTCTACGGGGACAGCTACCACATCGGCTGAGCCACGAGAACCAGAACGGCCCGTAGGAGAACGGCAGTTGCCGCTTCCCTACGGGCCGTAGCCGTGCGGGTTCCGTAATGCCGCCGGGCCCAACGTCAGTGGGCCGGGGTGGTCGCCGGTTCCCCGCTGTCGTCCACCGCGCTGCGGTCGGGTTGTTGCGGGATCTGTGGATCGCCGGATGCGGCCTCCGCGGTCTCTCCGGCCGCTGCCTCCGGGTCCCGCCTCCCGAAGTGGTTGAAGGCGAGGTTGAGGACGATGGCGACCAGACAGCCGGTGCTGATGCCGGAGTCCAGCACGACCAGCAGGTCCTTGGGGAGGTGGTGGTAGAAGTCCGGCGCGGCGATCGGGATCAGGCCGATGCCGACGGCGGCCGCGACGATCAGCGCGTTGTCGCCCTTCTCCATCGCCGCGGTGGCCAGCGTCTGGATGCCGCTGGCGGCCACCGAGCCGAAGAGCACGATCCCGGCGCCGCCCAGGACCGGCAGCGGCACCAGCGAGATGACCGACGCGGCCACCGGGCACAGTCCCAGCACGACCAGGATCAGACCGCTGGTCGCCACCACGAACCGGCTGCGCACCTTGGTCATCGCGACCAGGCCGATGTTCTGGGCGAAGGCGCTGTTGGCGAAGCCGTTGAAGAGCGGGCTGATCGCCGTGCCGAGGGTGTCGGCGCGCAGTCCGCCCTCGATGGTGCGCTCGTCCGCCGGGCGGTCGACGATCCGGCCGAGGGCGAGCATGTCGGCCGTCGACTCGGTCATGCAGACCAGCATCACGATGCACATCGACACGATCGCGGCGACGTCGAACTCCGGGGCGCCGAAGTGGAACGGCGTCGGGAAGCCGATCAGGCTCGCCTTGGTGATCGCGGAGAAGTGGGTGATGCCCACCGGGACGGCGATCAGGGTGCCGGCTACCAGGCCGAGCAGGATGGCGATCTGCTGGAGGAAGCCGCGCAGCACCCGGCGCAGGACGAGCACGATCAGGAAGGTCAGCGCGGCCATCCCGATGTTCGTCAGCGAACCGTAGTCGGGCGCCGCCTCGTTGCCGCCCTGGGACCACCGGAAGGCGACCGGGAGCAGGGAGACGCCGATCAGGGTGATGACGGTGCCGGTGACGACCGGCGGGAAGAACCGGACCAGCTTGGAGAAGTAGGGGGCGAGGAGGAAGCCGAGCACCCCGGCGACGATCACCGCGCCGAAGATGATCGGCAGCGCGTGCTCCGGGCTCTGGGCCTTGCCGATGGCGACCATCGGTGTGACGCCGGCGAACGAGACGCCGTTGACGAACGGGAGCTTGGCGCCGACCTTCCAGAAACCGAGGGTCTGCAGGAGGGTGGCGATGCCCGCGGTGAAGAGGCTGGCGCCCATCAGGAACGCGGTCTCGGTGGCGCTCAGCCCGCAGGCCGGCCCCACGATCATCGGCGGGGCCACCACACCCGCGTACATGGCGGCCACGTGCTGCAGGCCGCTGGTGAACATCTTGAAGGGCGGGAGGGTCTCGTCGACCGGATGCTTCCGGTCCCCCTCCGACTTCTGCCCGGTACTTGCGGCCACTGCGGGCCTCCTGTCGATTTCTGCGTCGCCGGGGCCGGCGAGGCGAGGCTGTCACGGAGGGCTTGCCATGTGGTGCGTGTGGGGGAAGTCGCCTGGTGAGCGTCAAGTGGTGGAGCCGCGCTTGTGGCGCAGGAACGGGCGAACGGGGACCGACCGGCCCGGGGGTACGAGAAGTCCCGCACCCCCGGGGTCCGGCGCTTGCGGATCCCGCTCGGATCCACAAGCTCAGCCGGGAGCCGTCCCTCCCGGCCGAGTTGGGGGGTTGCGTCGGCGGCGGTGCCGCGCCGGGGGTCAGCCCTCGGCGGCGATCCGGGCCAGACGCTGCGCCTCGGCCCGCGCGGTGCGGGCGATGGCGTCCTCGTCGACGTTGGTGAGGTGGTTGTCCTCGACGACCGGCTTGCCGTTGACGAGGGAGAGGGTGACCGGTGCGGCGGCGCCGAAGACCAGCGCGGTGACCGGGTCGGCGATGGAGGAGTGGCCGAGTCCGTCGAGCTTCCAGAGCACCAGGTCGGCGAGCTTGCCGGGCTCCAGCGAGCCGATCTCGGAGGTCCGGCCGAGGACCTGCGCGCCGCCGTAGGTGCCCAGGCGGAGGGACGTGCGGGCGTTGAGGGCGGCTTCGCGGTGGCTGCCGAGGCGGTTGATCAGCAGGGCGTTGCGCAGCTCGGTGTGGAGTTCGCCGGACTCGTTGGAGGCGGTGCCGTCGACGCCGAGGCCGACCGGGACGCCGGCCGCGAGCATGTCGGGGACGCGGGCGATACCGGCCGCCAGGCGGGCGTTGGAGGACGGGCAGTGCGCGACGCCGGTCTTCGTGCGGGCGAAGGCCGCGATGTCGGAGTCGGTCATGTGGACGCAGTGCGCCATCCACACGTCCTCACCGAGCCAGCCGGTGGACTCGAAGTAGTCGGTCGGGCCCATGCCGAACAGCTCGTGGCAGAACTTCTCCTCCTCGACCGTCTCCGAGCCGTGGGTGTGCATGCGTACGCCCTTGCGGCGGGCCAACTTGGCGCCCTCCCGCAGGAGTTCGGTGGAGATGGAGAACGGCGAACAGGGTGCGGCGGCGATGTGCACCATCGAGCCGAAGGAGGCGTCGTGGTGCTTGTCGATGGCCTCCTCGGTGCCCAGCAGGGCGCCCTCGGTGGTCTCGACGGCGAAGTCCGGGGGCAGGCCGCCGTCCTTCTCGCTGCGGTCCATGGAACCGCGGGCCAGGGTGATCCGGGCGCCGATCCCGGCGGCCGCGGCGAGCTCGGCGCTCACCAGGTCGCCGGAGCCGTGCGGGAAGACGTAGTGGTGGTCGGAGGCGGTGGTGACGCCGCCCTTGACCATCATGCCGAGCGAGCCCTGGGTGGCGGCGGCCAGCATCTCCGCGTCGATCCGGGCCCAGGTCGGGTACAGCGCGACCAGCCAGTTGAACAGGTTGTGGTCGGTGGCCAGGCCGCGGGTGATCCACTGGTAGAAGTGGTGGTGGGTGTTGACCAGGCCGGGGGTGACCAGGTGCCCGGTGCCGTCGACCCGGCGGACGACGTTCGCAAGCCCCTCGGGGGCCTTGCCGGCGCCCACCGACTCGATGATGTTGTCGGCGACGACCAGGTAGCCGCTGGCGTACTCCGTGTCGTCGGCGTCGACGGTGGCGATGGCGCAGTTCTCGATGACGATGCGCTGCTTCACCGCGCTGTCAGGGGATGCCGATGCAGCCATGGTGCTGTCCTCGTACTTTCGGTGACGGCGGTTGGGCACGGCATGGCCCTAGGGGATTTGAGTGCCGGAGCCGGGCGAGGCGGCTGACAGTACCGCTGCCCGTGCGGTGCTCCGGGTGCCGAGATGGTGGAAGAACAGGTTGAGCGCGACCGCGACCAGTGCTCCGGCGCTGATCCCGGAGCCGAGCACGGTCTGTGCCCAGGCGGGGAAGTCCGCGTAGAAGGTCGGCGCGGCGAGCGGGATGATGCCCGCGCCGAGCGACACGGCCACCAGGATGATGTGGGAGCTGTCGTCGAGACCGGCCTCGGAGAGCGTACGGATACCGCTGACCGCGATCGATCCGAACAGGACGATACCCGCGCCGCCGAGCACCGGCATCGGCACCAGCGAGACCACGGCGCCCAGGACGGGGAAGGCGCCGAGGACGAGGAGTGCGGCGCCGGCCAGCGCGACGACGTACCGGCTGCGGACCCGGGTCAGCGAGACCACTCCGACGTTCTGCGCGAAGGCGCTGGTCGGGAAGCCGCCGAAGACCGGTCCGAGGAGCGTGGCAATGCCGTCGGTGCGCAGTCCGCGGGTGAGGGTGGCGCCGGTGGTGGGCCGGTCGCAGATCTCGCCGAGGGCCAGCATGCCGGCCGAGGACTCCGTCATCAGCACCAGCATCACGAGGCACAGCGAGAGGACCGCGGCGGGCTGGAATTCGGGCGGGCCGAAGGCGAACGGGGTGGGCAGTGCGGCGATCGGGGCGGCGCGCAGTGCCTCGAAGCTCGCCATCCCGAACGGGATCGCGGCGAGGGTGCCGACGACCAGGCCGATCAGCAGCGCGATCTGCTTGACGAAGCCCTGGGCGAAGCGCTGGATCAGCAGGATCACCACGAGGGTGAACGCGGCGAGCGCCAGATTCTCCATGTCACCGAAGTCGGCGGCGTGCTTGTCGCCGCCCTGGGCCCAGCCGACCGGCACGGGCATCAGGGTGACCCCGATGAGGGTGATCACCACGCCGGTGACCAGCGGCGGGAAGAACCGCAGCAGCTTCCCGAAGAACGGGCCGATCGCGAGGCAGAAGACGCCGGCGACCATCACCGCGCCGTAGATGGCGGGGAGTTGGTGACCTTTGGCGGTGGTCTCGGCGATGGCGAGCATCGGGGTGATGCCGGCGGAGCTGGCCGCGTTGACGAACGGCAGCCGGTTGCCGGCGAACTTCCGGATGCCGAGGGTCTGCAGGAGCGTGGCGAGCCCGGCGATGAGCAGGCTGGCGGCGATCAGCCGGGTCCGGCCCGCGGTGTCCAGGCCGACGGCCTGGCCGATGATGAGCGGAGGGGTGACGACGCCGGCGTACATGGCGGCGATGTGCTGGAGTGCGGCGGGGACGAGCCGCCTGGCCGCCGGCTTCTCGTCCACCGGATGGACCGGGGACGAGGGGTGGTGCGGGACTTGCGAATGCGGTGCCATGGGTCGTTCCCCTCGGGTTCCGCGCCCCCTCCCCGCTGCGGGGCGAGGAGGGGGGCGAGGCACGGCGCTGCGTCTGAAGCCCTCAGAGGTTCGTCAGATCCACCGGGATCTTGGCTTCGACACCGTCGCGCAGAACAGTGGCTTCGATCAGGCCGTACGGGCGGTCCGCCGCGTAGTAGACCTCATTGTCGTTCTTGAGCCCGAACGGCTCCAGGTCCACCAGGAAGTGGTGCTTGTTCGGGAGGGAGAACCGCACCTCGTCGATCTCGGAGCGGTTGTTGATGATGCGCGAACCCATCTGGTACAGGGTCTGCTGGAGCGAGAGGCTGTAGGTCTCGGCGAAGGCGTGCAGCATGTGCTTCTTCACCTGCTCGTACGAACGCTCCCAGTTGGGCATCCGCTGCTCGTCGTCGGTCCAGTTGAACCGCCAGCGGCCCGATACCTCGGTGGCCAGGATGCGGTCGTACGCCTCCTTCAGCGTCGTGTACTTGTCCTTGATGTAGCCCCAGAACTCCGAGTTGGTGGAGTTCATCACCACGAGGTCCTTCAGACCGGAGATGACCTGCCACTGCTCACCGTCGTAGGTGATCTCGGTCAGTCGGGTCTCCTGGCCCTTGCGGACGAAGGAGTGCTTGACCTCGTCCGAGCCGATGAACTTGGAGTTGGCGTCGGAGGTCTCGATCCGCTCCCAGGCGTACTCCTCGATGCGGATCCGGGCCCGGTGGATCGGCTCCTGGCTGGTCACGAAGTGCCGGGCCAGGTGGATGCCGAACTGCTCGGCCGACTCGATCCCGTACTCCTTGGCGAAGGCGTACACGGTGTTCTTGGTGGTGTCGGTGGGCAGGCAGTGGGCGTTGGAACCGGAGAGGTGGACCTCCTCCAGGTCGCCGGAGAGCGCGACGGAGACGTTCAGGTCCTTGATGTGGTGCGTGTCGCCGTCGCGGGTGATCTTGACGACGCGGTTTTCCGCCTTGCCGTACTGGTTCTGGCCGAGAATCGTGGGCATGTCGGTGCTAGCTCCCTCGGTATACGGAGTAGCCGAACGGGTTGAGCAGCAGCGGTACGTGGTAGTGCTCGCCCGGCTTGACGGCAAAGGTGATTGCCACCTCCGGGAAGAAAGCTCCGCTGTCCCTTACGCGGGGGGCGTCCTGCTGTTCCTCGGCTTGCTGGTGGGAAACGAAGTACGCCTCGGTCTCGAATTCGATGCGTACGTGGGTGGTGCCTTCCGGCAGGGCCGGCAGGTCCTTGCAGCGCCCGTCCGCGTCGGTCTTGGACGCGCCGTGGGCGGTCCAGGCACCGTCGCCGCCGGAGCGCACCGAGAGCGTGAGGGCGACGCCCTCCGCGGGGCGGCCCACGCTGGTGTCCAGGATGTGCGTGGACACCGACGTCTGTGCAGCCGTCTCGCTGCTCATGCTGCGTCTCCTTCCGCGGTTTCCGCGATACGGGTCAGGCGAATGCGGTTGATCTTGCCGAGCTCCACACGAACGATCTCCCGTTCCTGTTCCGGCGAGTTGTCGATCCGGTTACGGAGCGCGTCGCGCATCTGCTCCCCGGTACGACCGGAGGCGCAGATCAGGAAGACGTGCCCGAACTTCTCCTGGTAGGCCAGGTTGAGTTCGAGCATTTCCGCCTTGAGCTCGTCGGAGGCGCCGGCCATCCCGCTCTGCTCGCGGTTCGAGGTCGCATCGCCCGGCTTCGGCCGGCCGATGGGCGGGTGCCCGGCCATCGCCTCGGCCAGGTCCTGTGCGGTCAGCTCCGCCATGGCGGCGTCGCTGGCGGCGAACAGGGCGTCGGTGGTGGCGTAGGGGCGCTGGGCGAGGACCTTGCTCCCCCATGCCCGGCTGGCGCACACCTCGTGCAGTACGGACCGGGCCGTACCGTCGTCGGAGGTGTTGAACCGGGCGAGCCCCGCCGGGGGCACAGGGGCGTCCCCCGTGGAACGCGGTGTGCTCGAAGACACGGGAAGCCTCCGTGGCCTGGTGCTGGACAGCTCTGCTTGGCTGGAAACAGCTAAGACCCCCGGCAACATCACGTCAACACTTTGTTGAAAACTCGGCGACACAAAAGCCGCCGTCCGGCGGTACGGGACGGCGGCTTCGGCGGCCTGGACGGGACGGCTGCCCGCTTCGCCTCAGTCGGCGTCCTTCGCGGCGTTCTCCCTGTTCAAGTAGTTGTAGACGGTGAAGCGGCTGACGCCAAGGGCCCCCGCCACGGTCTCGACGCCGTGCCGGACCGAGAAGGCGCCCCGGGTTTCCAGTATCCGGACCACCGACTGCTTGGTCTTGCGGTCCAGCTCGGACAGCGGCATGCCGTGCCGGCGCTGGAGCTCGGCGAGGATGTGGTCGAGCGAATCCGACAGGTGCGGGAGCCGGACGGCCACCCGGTCCTCCCCCTCCCAGGCCAGCACGACATCGTCGCCCCGGGCCTGGTCCGGCGCGACCATCTGTCCACCCATCGCGTCCACCAGCGGCTTGACCGCCTGGACGAACGGGTGGTCCGCGGGCTCGGTCACGACGCGCCCCCTTCGCCCTGCCGGGCATCCCCGATCACATTGACCTGCAGGGAGACCCGGGTGGCCCCGGCCCGCAGGGATTCCCGCAGCAGCGCGGCCACCGCACCGAGCACCTGATCCGCGTCGCCCTCGGCCGTGTTGCCGAACGGGCCGACGTCCACGGCGTCCAGCTCGGCGCCCGTGACGATCTCGCGGGCCACCACCGCATGCGCCGGCGCCTCGTCCAGGTCGAACGGCTCCGTCGTGAACTCAACTCTCAATCGCACGTCGCTCAACCTACGCGCGGCGGGCCCGACTCACCAGAAATTGCTCCGGAGCCCCCTTGACAGCCTCCGAGCGCGGCGGGCAATGTTCCAGTACGCAGAAAAACAGTTCCGCTATCCGGAAGGAGCGCCGGCCCTCATGGGTTTCACGGACACGCGCTTCAACGTCAATCTGTCGATCCTGTTCACCGAGCTTCCGTTGCTG
>NZ_JBVKBL010000015.1:0-222088 GCF_055657085.1 Streptomyces sp. NPDC107765
GGCGCTTCCCTTCGGTCTTGCGTTTCCGACTCTATCAGATCCTTGCGGCTCCGATTTTCGCCGGTGCGTTTCGGCCTTTCGGCTTCTTCGCGGTTCCGACTCTATCAGATCCGATTTCTTGCCGTTTCCGGTTCGAATTCGGTCCGATTTCCCGTCGGAGGGGGTTTGCCTTTCGGCTGATCCGACTTTATCAGATTGCTCTGGGCCGGAATTCCGCTCCGTGGCGAGAGGCGCCCGACGCACAGTCGTGCGGCGCTTCCCGTTCAGGCGGAGCCGTAAACGTACTGGAGCGGGGCGCCCGGATGCAAATCCGGGCGCCCCGCTCCGACTTGAGGACCTTCGTACGACTTCGTACGGGCCGGCGCGTCAGACCTCGACGATCACGGGGAGGATCATCGGGCGGCGGCGGTAGTTGTCCGACACCCACTTGCCGACCGCGCGGCGGACCAGCTGCTGGAGCTGGTGGGGCTCGGCGATGCCGTCCTGGGCGGACTTGGCCAGCGCCTCGTCGATCTTGGGTACGACGCCCGCGAGGGACGCGTCGTCGATACCGGAGCCACGGGCGTGCAGGTCCGGGCCACCGACGATCTTCCCGGTGCTGGAGTCCACGACCACGAAGACCGAGATGATGCCCTCGTCGCCGAGGATGCGGCGGTCCTTGAGGGAGGTCTCGGTGACATCGCCGACCGACAGGCCGTCGACGTAGACATAGCCGGCCTGGACCTTGCCGGCGATCTTGGCGACGCCGTCGACCAGGTCGACCGCGACACCGTCCTCGGCGATGACGATGCGGTCCTTCGGAACACCTGTCAGGGCGCCCAGTTCGGCGTTGGCGCGCAGATGGCGCCACTCGCCGTGCACCGGCATGAGGTTCCGGGGCTTGCAGATGTTGTAGAAGTACAGCAGTTCGCCGGCCGAGGCGTGGCCCGATACGTGGACCTTGGCGTTGCCCTTGTGGACGACGTCGGCGCCCCAGCGGGTGAGGCCGTTGATGACGCGGTAGACCGCGTTCTCGTTCCCGGGGATCAGGGACGAGGCCAGGATGACGGTGTCGCCCTGGACGATGCGGATCTGGTGGTCGCGGTTGGCCATGCGGGAGAGCGCGGCCATGGGCTCGCCCTGGGAGCCGGTGCACACCAGCACGACCTCGTCGTCCGGGAGGTCGTCGAGGGTCTTGACGTCGACGACCAGGCCGGCCGGCACCCGCAGGTAGCCCAGCTCACGGGCGATGCCCATGTTGCGGACCATCGAGCGGCCGACGAAGGCGACCCGGCGGCCGTACTCGTGCGCCGCGTCGAGGATCTGCTGGATGCGGTGCACATGGCTGGCGAAGCTGGCGACGATGATGCGCTTCTGGGCGTTGGCGAACACCTGGCGCAGCACGTTGGAGATGTCGCGCTCCGGCGGGACGAAGCCGGGGACCTCGGCGTTCGTGGAGTCCACGAGGAGGAGGTCGATGCCCTCCTCGCCGAGCCGGGCGAAGGCCGGGAGGTCGGTGAGGCGGCGGTCCAGCGGGAGCTGGTCCATCTTGAAGTCGCCGGTGTGCACGACCATGCCCGCGGGGGTGCGGATGGCGACGGCCAGGGCGTCCGGGATGGAGTGGTTGACCGCGATGAACTCGCAGTCGAAGGGGCCCAGACGCTCGCGTTCGCCCTCGGCGACCTCGAGCGTGTACGGGCGGATGCGGTGCTCCTGGAGCTTGGCCTCGATCAGGGCGAGGGTCAGCTTGGAGCCGATGAGGGGGATGTCCGGCTTCTCGCGCAGGAGGTAGGGGACGCCGCCGATGTGGTCCTCGTGGCCGTGCGTGAGCACGATGCCGTCGATGTCGTCGAGGCGGTCCCTGATGGACGAGAAGTCCGGCAGGATCAGGTCGATTCCGGGCTGCTCCTCCTCGGGGAAGAGCACTCCGCAGTCGACGATCAGCAGCCGGCCGCCGTATTCGAAGACCGTCATGTTGCGGCCGATCTCACCCAGGCCGCCGAGGGGGGTGACGCGCAGGCCGCTCTTGGGAAGCTTCGGCGGGGCGCCGAGCTCAGGATGCGGATGACTCAAAAGACTCTCCTCACCACACGCGCCACGCTGCCGTAGAGGCACGTGGCGCGCATGACATTCGTGCACTTGCTATAAGGCGGTTGTTGGTCCGTATTCAGTTGTGAAGTCTTTGATCAGAGCTGTACCCCGCCGGCGGCGAGGTCGCGCGTGAGCTGCTCGGTCTCCTCGGGGGAGAGCTCGACGAGCGGCAGGCGCAGCGGTCCGCCGGGCAGGCCCTGGAGCCCGAGGGCGGCCTTGGTCGTGATGACGCCCTGGGTGCGGAACATGCCGGTGAAGACGGGCAGCAGCTTCTGGTGGATCTCGGCGGCCTTGGTGACGTCGCCGTTGAGGTGGGCGTCCAGGAGGGCGCGCAGCTCGGGGGTGACGACGTGGCCGACCACGGAGACGAAGCCGATGGCTCCGACCGAGAGCAGCGGGAGGTTGAGCATGTCGTCGCCGCTGTACCAGGCGAGGCCGGAGCGGGCGATGGCCCAGCTGGCGCGGCCGAGGTCGCCCTTGGCGTCCTTGTTGGCAACGATCCGGGGGTGCTCCGCGAGCCGGACCATGGTCTCGGTGTTGATCGGGACGCCGCTGCGGCCGGGGATGTCGTAGAGCATCACCGGCAGGTCGGTGGCGTCCGCGATGGCCGTGAAGTGGCGCAGCAGGCCCTCCTGCGGGGGCTTGCTGTAGTACGGCGTGACGGCGAGCAGGCCGTGGGCGCCGGCATCCTGGGCGGCGCGGGCCAGCTCCAGGCTGTGGTGGGTGTCGTTGGTGCCGGCTCCGGCAACGACAAAGGCACGGTCGCCGACCGCATCGACCACGGCGCGGACCAGCTGGGCTTTCTCCGCGTCACTGGTGGTCGGGGACTCACCGGTGGTGCCGTTGACGACGAGGCCGTCGTTGCCGGCGTCCACCAGATGGGCGGCGAGCCGCTGCGCGCCGTCGAGATCGAGAGCGCCATCCGCCGTGAACGGCGTGACCATGGCGGTCAGCACCCGCCCGAAGGGGGTCTGCGGTGTGGAAGTCGGAGCCATGGGTCCCACGCTACTCGTAGCTCACCGTGGGATGCGCCTCTGGGGAGCAGGGATGTGGACTCCGGCACTGCCTGCTCGGGGGTTCAAGCAGTGCCGGGTCCGTCTGTTCAGCGTAGATGAACTTCTCAAAGTGCCGCAATCCGGACACCTCGTACGCCTCTCCCGCGCACCCCGGCGTCCGGCCCGCGGCCTGGGCCTTACGGTGCGATCCGGCCGTTCGCATTGAATGCGCCGTACGTGAGCGGCATGAGCTTGGCCCAGTGGGCCTCCATCTGCTCGCCGACCATCTCGATCTCGCGCTGGGGGAAGGAGGGCACCTTCGCCTGCTCGTGTTGCGTCCGCAGGCCGAGGAAGTGCATCAGGGACCGGGCGTTGCAGGTGGCGTACATCGAGGAGTACAGGCCGACGGGGAGGACCGCGCGGGCGACCTCGCGGGCGACGCCGGCGGCGAGCATCTCCTGGTAGGCGGCGTACGCCTGGCGGTAGGAGTCCTCCATGACGCGGCCGGTGAGCTCGTACTGCGCGGGGGTGCCGTCGACGAATTCGTACTTGCCCGGGCGGCCCTGCTGGACGAGCTTGCGGGACTCGCCGGGGACGTAGAAGACCGGCTCCAGCTGGCGGTAGCGGCCGGACTCCTCGTTGTACGACCAGCCGACGCGGTGGCGCATGAACTCGCGGAAGACGAAGATCGGCGCACTGATGAAGAAGGTCATGGAGTTGTGCTCGAACGGGCTGCCGTGCCGGTCGCGCATGAGGTAGTTGATCAGGCCCTTGGAGCGCTCGGGGTCCTTCTGGAGCTCTTCGAGGGACTGCTCGCCGGCCGTGGAGACCCGCGCCGCCCAGAGCACGTCGCTGTCCGCGGCGCTGTGCTTGACCAGCTCGACCGTCACCTCGCTCCGGAAGCTGACGGCTGCAGCCTCGGGGCTCTCAGCGCTCTCGGCGGGGGTGTGCGACACCGGCGGTTCCTTCCGTTCGATCCACGTGCGCGACCAGCCTACGGCCCGCCACCGACAGTCCGGGAAATGCGGCGTGATGCCGCGTTAGCCGCAAAAGGGACGCTCTATAGCAGGGGATCGAGCGGGAGTTGATATTTTTCACAGAAGTCTTGGAAAACGGGCACCAAACGGGCGGCGCAGACGTCTATCCCTGTGACAGTGCCCACTACGAGGTTCCTAGGAGAGCCCCCTCATGTTCCGCCGGCGCGAGCCCGTCCCGTTCGCCTTCGTCGCAGAGGCAGACCGGTTCCGCAGCAATGTCACTCCCCCGCCGCGTGCACGTCTCTCACGTACGCAGCTCGTCGGCCAGTCAATGATCACGCTAACAGTCGTGGGTGGCCTCGTCGGCGCCCTGCTGTTCGGCGTTCCCGCACTGCAGCAGGACAGCTCGGCCTCCAACCGGGTGCATCAGTCCGAGGCCGCACACCGCTGAGCGGCAGGGGGCCGGGGCGGACCAAGTGGTTCCGCCCCGCCGGCCCGGATAGCCTCACCGGTCACAGCTTCCACCGGTACGCCCCCGCGTGCCGAGCAGCCACCAGTGAGGATCAGCCGTGCCCCTGCCCTTCCTGACGGCCGACCGCCACCTCGACAACGGTGCCGCCGAACAGGCCGCACTGCCGTACGACGAGCCCGACCACTGGCGCCGTCCCTACCGCCCCGGACCGTGGCGGGTAGGGGCGGCGGCTGTGTTTCTGCTGCTCGCGTCGTTCGTCTTCCTGTCCGCGATGATCATCGCGATGGCCGGCTCCCTGCCCGCGGCGGCCGCGGTGGTGACGACCGGCGCCCTGCTCGTCGCGCTCGCGCTGCGGCTGCTGCGGGTGGGTGTGTGGGTCAGCGCCCGGGGCCTGCGCCAGGTGAACCTGCTGCGGACGACCACGGAACCGTGGAGCGCGATCGCGTCGGTCCGTACGGTGCAGCAGCCGGTGCGCTGGCTCGGCCTGCCGCGGACCGTGCAGGGCCAGGCGCTCCTCGTCGAGCGGCGCCAGGGCGAACCGCTGCGGACCCTGGTCACGGACCACAGCGGCGACTTCCTCGGCCGCCCGGAATCCTTCGAACACGCCGCGGACGTCCTGGAGGCCTGGGCGGCGGAGTACCGGCGGGGGTAACGGCGGTAGGGGGCGGAGGGTGGGGAGATTCCCGTCACCGGCCCATGGCAAGACCGCAACCCCCCGGCCCCACGAGTCACCGGCCCATGGCTGGAGCGCCGGCCCACCTCGGCCTGTCCCCACCCTGTTGCCGCCCCTTGGTCAGGCCGTGGCCGTGCCCTCGTACAGGGTGATGGCGCGTTGCATGGCCTTGCGGGCGCGGGGGGTGTCGCGGGCGTCGTGGTAGGCGACGGCCAGGCGGAACCAGGTGCGCCAGTCGCCGGGGGCGGCTTCGGTCTCTGCCTGGCGGCGGGCGAAGACCGCGTCGGCGGAGTCCCGGTCGATGCGGCCGCCGGGGGTCCGCTTCAGTTCGTCGGCCGGGAGACCGCCCTCCGCCTCCAGTACGGCCGCGAGCCGGTGGGCGTTGCGCGCGAAGCGGGTGTTGTGCCACAGGAACCAGCCGCCGAGGCAGGGCAGCACGAAGGCCACCGCGCCCATGCCCATGGCGGCCGGCTCGCCGGTCAGCAGGAGCAGTACGCCCTCCATGGCCACCACGCCGAAGACGAGGACCAGAACGGTGGCGAGGAAGAAGTAGGTGAACTTTCCGCCCATGACTGTCGCGCCTCAGCCCAGATCGAGGAAGTTTTCCAGGCCCACCGTCAGGCCCGGGGTGGTCACCACGCGGCGGACGCCGAGCAGGATGCCGGGCATGAAGCTGCTGTGGTGGAGGGAGTCGTGGCGGATGGTGAGGGTTTCGCCCTCGCCGCCGAGGAGGACCTCCTGGTGGGCCAGCAGGCCGCGCAGGCGGACCGAGTGGACCGGGATGCCGTCGACGTCGGCGCCGCGGGCACCGTCGAGCGCGGTGGCGGTGGCGTCCGGCTGCGGTGCGCAGCCGGCCTGCTCGCGGGCCTTGGCGATCAGCTGGGCGGTGCGTGCCGCGGTGCCGGAGGGCGCGTCGGCCTTGTTCGGGTGGTGCAGCTCGACGACCTCGACGGACTCGAAGAACCGGGCCGCCTGCTGGGCGAACCGCATGGTCAGCACCGCGCCGATGGAGAAGTTCGGGGCGATCAGCACGCCCGCCTGCGGTGCCGCGGCGAGCGAGGTGCGCAGCTGCGCGAGGCGGTCCTCGGTCCAGCCGGTGGTGCCGACGACGGCGTGGATGCCGTGCCGGACGCAGTAGTCGAGGTTGCCCATGACCGAGGCGGGGTTGGTCAGTTCGACCACGACCTGGGTGTCGTTCTCGACCAGCGTCTCCAGCTTGTCGCCGCGGCCCAGGGCGGCGACCAGCTCCATGTCCTCGGCGGCCTCGACGGCCCGTACGGCCTCGGAGCCGATGCGGCCCCGGGCTCCGAGGACGGCCACGCGCAGCTTGCTCATCGTTTCCTGTCTTTCTGTCGGTGGTACGGCGACGGGCGGCCCCGCTCACCCGGTGCGGCGCTAGGCGACGATGTCGTCCAGTCGCGCCGCCTGCCGGTCCTTCAGCGGGCCGATGACGGAGAGCGAGGGGCGCCGGCCCAGGACCTCGCGGGCCACCTCGCGCACCTCGTCGGGGGTGACGGCCGCTATCCGGGCGAGCATCTCGTCGACCGACATCTGCTCGCCCCAGCACAGCTCGCTCTTGCCGATGCGGTGCATCAGCGCGCCGGTGTCCTCCAGGCCGAGGACGGTGGAGCCGCGCAGCTGGCCGATCGCGCGGCGTATCTCGTCGTCGCTCAGGCCGTGCGCGGCCACCTGGTCGAGTTCGTCGCGGCAGATCTTGAGGACGTCGTCCACCTGGTTGGGGCGGCAGCCCGCGTAGACGCCGAACAGGCCGCAGTCGGCGAAGCCCGAGGTGTAGGAGTACACGCTGTAGGCGAGGCCGCGCTTCTCCCGGACCTCCTGGAAGAGCCGGGAGGACATGCCGCCGCCGAGGGCGGTGTTCAGTACGCCCATGGCCCAGCGGCGGTCGTCGGTGCGGGCCATACCGGGCATGCCGAGGACCACGTGGGCCTGTTCGGTCCGGCGGTTGAGCAGTTCGACGCGGCCGGCGGTGCGGATCGCGCGCGCGCCGGAGCGCGGTGCGACCGGGGCGGCGTCCGTCCGGTCGAGCGCGCCGGCCTGCTCGAAGGCGCGGCGGACCTGGCGGACGACCTTGGCGTGGTCGATGTTGCCGGCCGCGGTGACGACGAGGTGGGTGGGGTCGTAGTGCTTCCGGTAGAAGCGGCGGATGCGGTCGGCGGTGAGGGCGTTGACGGTGTCGACAGTGCCCAGGACGGGGCGGCCGAGCGGGGTGTCGCCGAGCATGGTGTGGGCGAAGAGGTCGTGGACGCAGTCGCCCGGGTCGTCCTCGGTCATCGCGATCTCTTCGAGGATGACGCCGCGCTCGGCGTCCACGTCCTCGGCCTCGATCAGCGAGCCGGTGAGCATGTCGCACACCACGTCGATGGCGAGCGGCAGGTCGGTGTCGAGCACCCGCGCGTAGTAGCAGGTGTATTCCTTCGCGGTGAAGGCGTTCATCTCGCCGCCGACCGCGTCGATGGCCGAGGAGATGTCCAGGGCGCTGCGCTGCTCGGTGCCCTTGAACAGCAGGTGTTCGAGGTAGTGGGTGGCGCCGTTCAGGGCCGGGGTCTCGTCGCGGGAGCCGACGTGCGCCCAGATGCCGAAGGTGACGGACCGGACCGAGGGCAGCGTCTCGGTGACGATGCGCAGGCCGCCGGGCAGGGTGGTCCGGCGGACCGTACCGGCGCCCGCGGTGCCCTTGAGAAGCGTTTGGGTACGGGCGACGGCCCGCCCCTCCGTGGAGGTGCGGGCCGTCGTCGTGTGCGTACGGGACGTCACTTGGCGGCGTCGTCCTTCTTGTCTTCCTTGGCGGCGTCCTCTTCCTCGATCACGGGGATGAGGGAGAGCTTGCCGCGCTGGTCGATCTCGGCGATCTCGACCTGGACCTTGGAGCCGACGCCGAGCACGTCCTCGACGTTCTCCACGCGCTTGCCACCGGCGAGCTTGCGGATCTGCGAGATGTGCAGCAGGCCGTCCTTGCCCGGGAGCAGGGAGACGAACGCACCGAAGGTGGTGGTCTTGACGACCGTGCCCAGGTAGCGCTCGCCGACCTCCGGCATGGTCGGGTTGGCGATGCCGTTGATCGTGGCGCGGGCGGCCTCGGCGGCCGGGCCGTCGGCGGCACCGATGTAGATGGTGCCGTCGTCCTCGATCGTGATCTCGGCGCCGGTGTCCTCCTGGATCTGGTTGATCATCTTGCCCTTGGGGCCGATGACCTCGCCGATCTTGTCCACGGGGATCTTGACGGTGATGATCCGCGGGGCGTTCGGGGACATCTCGTCCGGGGTGTCGATCGCCTCCATCATCACGTCGAGGATGTGCAGACGGGCGTCGCGGGCCTGCTTGAGGGCCGCGGCCAGGACGGACGCCGGGATGCCGTCCAGCTTGGTGTCGAGCTGGAGGGCGGTGACGAACTGCTTGGTGCCGGCGACCTTGAAGTCCATGTCGCCGAAGGCGTCCTCCGCACCGAGGATGTCGGTGAGGGTGACGTAGTGGGTCTCGCCGTCGATCTCCTGGGAGATCAGGCCCATGGCGATACCGGCGACCGGGGCCTTGAGCGGCACACCGGCGTTCAGCAGCGACATGGTGGAGGCGCAGACCGAGCCCATGGACGTCGAGCCGTTGGAGCCGAGGGCCTCGGACACCTGGCGGATCGCGTAGGGGAACTCCTCGCGGGTCGGCAGGACCGGCATCAGCGCGCGCTCGGCGAGCGCGCCGTGGCCGATCTCGCGGCGCTTCGGGGAGCCGACGCGGCCGGTCTCGCCGGTGGAGTACGGCGGGAAGTTGTAGTTGTGCATGTAGCGCTTGCGGGTCACCGGGGAGAGGGTGTCCAGCTGCTGCTCCATGCGGAGCATGTTGAGGGTGGTGACGCCCAGGATCTGGGTCTCGCCACGCTCGAACAGCGCGGAGCCGTGCACCCGCGGGATCGCCTCGACCTCGGCGGCGAGCGTACGGATGTCCGTGACGCCGCGGCCGTCGATGCGCTTCTTCTCCTTGATGACGCGCTCACGGACCAGGGTCTTGGTCAGCGAGCGGTACGCGGCGGAGATCTCCTTCTCGCGGCCCTCGAACTCCGGCAGGAGCTTCTCGGCGGCGAGCGCCTTGACGCGGTCGAGCTCCGACTCGCGCTCCTGCTTGCCGGCGATGGTCAGCGCCTGGGCGAGCTCGTCCTTGACGGCCTTGGTGAGGGCCTCCAGGACGTCGTCCTGGTAGTCGAGGAAGATCGGGAACTCACCGGTCGGCTTGGCGGCCTTGGCGGCCAGGTCCGCCTGGGCCTTGCACAGGACCTTGATGAACGGCTTCGCGGCCTCCAGGCCGGCGGCGACGACCTCTTCGGTCGGGGCCTCGGCGCCGTCCTTGACCAGCTGGATGGTCTGGTCGGTGGCCTCGGCCTCGACCATCATGATCGCGACGTCGCCGTCCGGGAGGACCCGGCCGGCCACGACCATGTCGAAGACCGCGTCCTCGAGCTCGGTGTGCGTCGGGAAGGCGACCCACTGGCCCTTGATGAGGGCGACGCGGGTGCCGCCGATGGGACCGGAGAAGGGCAGGCCGGCCAGCTGCGTGGAGCAGGAGGCGGCGTTGATCGCGACCACGTCGTAGAGGTGGTCGGGGTTGAGCGCCATGATCGTCTCGACGATCTGGATCTCGTTGCGCAGGCCCTTCTTGAAGGACGGGCGCAGCGGGCGGTCGATCAGGCGACAGGTGAGGATCGCGTCCTCGGAGGGGCGGCCCTCACGGCGGAAGAAGGAACCGGGGATCTTCCCGGCCGAGTACATCCGCTCCTCGACGTCGACGGTCAGCGGGAAGAAGTCCAGCTGGTCCTTCGGGGTCTTGGAAGCGGTGGTGGCCGACAGCACCATGGTGTCGTCGTCCAGGTACGCCACGGCGGAGCCGGCGGCCTGCTTGGCCAGGCGGCCCGTCTCGAAGCGGATGGTGCGGGTGCCGAAGGAACCGTTGTCGATCACGGCTTCGGCGTAGTGGGTCTCGTTCTCCACCAGGAATATCTCCTCGTCTGCGTCTGCTGCCCGTGTGGCAGCAGACCTTCTCGGTGGAGCGCCGGTGCGGGCCGGTCTTCGATCGAAGCACCCGGAGTGATGCGACATGCCGTGCATGGATCGTCCGGGGGCCACTACCGAGGACCGGCGGCCAGGAGGCGCTCCTACCGCGTTCAGTTTTGCGATATGGCACCAGAGTACAAAGCTTCCGTCCACCATGAGGTGGGACGGACATCCGGTGCGTACGGCAAAGGGAGCGGTCCCCGGTGGGAACCGCTCCCTTTACGGCGTCTTACTTGGCGCCCGCCGCGCCGCGGCGGATGCCCAGGCGCTCGACCAGCGTGCGGAAGCGCGTGATGTCCTTCTTCGCCAGGTACTGCAGCAGGCGGCGGCGCTGGCCGACCAGCAGCAGCAGACCACGGCGGGAGTGGTGGTCGTGCTTGTGGGTCTTGAGGTGCTCGGTCAGGTCCGAGATGCGGCGCGAGAGCATCGCAACCTGGACCTCGGGGGAACCGGTGTCACCTTCCTTGGTGGCGAACTCGGCCATGATCTGCTTCTTCGTAGCGGCGTCGAGCGACACGCGGTACTCCTCTGGTTTGTCGATCCGTGAGCGCCCCTGGTTTGCCTCACAGGGAATCTTGGATGACTCGTCCGGACCGTTACACAGCGTACCAGCTGGAAAACGGCCCCCCGACCGGGTGGTCGGGGGGCCGTTCTCCGCGAGCGGGGGCCGTGCTAGTTGCCGGTGAGGCCGCGCACGGTGTTGTAGACGTCGAGGACCGCCAGGCACAGCGGCACCAGGGAGAGCAGCACGAGGCCGTCGAAGATGTCGAAGATCCGGCCCCAGAAGGGGGTGACGCCCTTGCGGGGGACGACCAGGCCGACGCCGACGAGGACGGCCGCGCCGACCGCGATGCTGCTGGAGAACCAGACGGTGCGGATGTTGAGCGGTCCGGCGTCCTGGTACTGCAGGAGGTCGACGAAGATGTCCTGCGGCGGGTGCAGGGCGATGCCCAGGATGAGCAGGACGATGGTCAGGATGCCGGCGATGGTCAGGCAGGCGACCTGCGCGGTGTAGTCGAAGAGCCGGGCGCGGAGCATGATCGTGATGCCGGCGGCCAGGGCGAGCAGCTGGGCCCACATGTTGTCGGAGAAGCCGAGGACGACACCGGCGGAGCCGACGACGAGGGCGGAGCAGCCGGCGACGAGGCCGAGCAGCAGTTCGTGGCCGCGCTTGGCCTGGTTGCCGATCTTGATGAAGTCGACGGACTCGGTCTCGCCGCCGTTGTCCAGGGAGCCCTTGGCGATCTGGTCCGGGGAGCGGTAGCCGATGGGCAGCCGGGCGAAGCGGGCGGAGAGGCCGGGGAGCCAGGCGACCATGGCGATGGCGACGACGGCGGTGACGGCGGCGACCTCGCGGCCCTGGGCGTCGGTGAGGATCGCGGCGAAGACCGCGAGGGTGCCGATGGCGGAGAGGAAGGCGGCCGCGACGAAGGGGGCGTCACCGCGCGGCAGCAGCACCACCAGCAGGACGGACGCGATGAGTACGGTCACGCAGCCGACGAGGAGGTGCAGCCGGCCGGGGCCGGCGCCGTCGTCGACCGGGAAGATGCCGGAGCCGGCGATCAGCAGGTGCGGCAGCGCGGACAGGCCCAGGGCGATGGAGGAGCCGTGGTCGTCGTAGACCCGGGCGCGGACGCCGGCGAGGGCGACCAGGACGATGCCGACGACGCCGGCGATGATGCCGGGCAGGCGGTGCATGTCGCGGTTCATCGGGTTCGAGAACCACAGGGCGAACGCCATCATGACGAGCAGCAGCACACCGGCGGTGAGGCCGAGGGTGTGCATGAGGTCGTCGCTCCACCGGCTGCGGTTGCGCTTGACCGCGGAGGCGACGGCGTCGGAGACGTCGTCGAAGACCGGGAGCGGCAGCGATTCGGCGAACGGCTTCAGGAGAAGGAGGTCGCCGTCGAGGATCTGCTGCTGCGCGAGCGACTGCCCGGCGTCGAGGACCGTTCCGTCGCGGCGTACGAGGTGATAGCCGGTGGGCGCGCCCTCCGCCTGGGACTGCCCGGAGAGCCGCAGGATCTCCGGGTAAATGTCGACGAGTGCGACGTCCTCCGGCAGTGCCACGTCGATCCGTGCATCGGGCGCGGCGACCGTGACCCGGCAAAAGCCGGTGCCAGTGCTCGTGCTCACCTGGCGGTTCCCCCTATCCGTTGGGCGTTTTGTCGCTTCGCGCGCCGTATATATAGGGCCGTCTCTGCGGGGCCGTGGCACGCTCGCGAGGCGTCAGCGTACCGTCCAATTCGGCGACCGCCCCACCCACCCCGTGACTTGACGCTTAACAGTAGGATCAACGCCTGGTTCGGGCCAAGGACTTGGCTCGGGGGGACCGTCGAATCCAACGGGGGCGGTCCGAGACTGCGAGATGCATGAAGGACTGATGCCTCGGTGAGCGTTGTCATCGTCAAGCGCCCGCCCCGCGCGCTGCCACCCGAAGTCCCCTCGGAGGAGGTGACACTTGAGGCGCCGCCTGAGCTGCCCCGCGAAGGTGAGCAGGAGAACCTCTTCATGACGTTTATGCCCATGATGGGTATGGCGTCCTCCGCGGGATTCCTGTTCATGGGCAACCAGCCGTTCATGAAAATCATGGGTGGCTTTATGGTGGCGTCCACGTTGGCAATGGCGATCATGCAGATCGTCAAGGCGCGGCAAGGCCCTTCGGGACAAATGGTCCAGGAGCGCCAGGATTACCTCAAGTACCTTGCGCAGAAGCGGAAAGAGGTACGGCGCACCGCGCGTAAGCAGCGGGATGCACAGCTTTTCACCCACCCCGATCCGAGCCAGTTGTGGTCGATCGTCGCGGAGGGCAAACGCGTCTGGGAACGGCGGGCGACCGATCCGGACTTCGGGCAGGTGCGTCTCGGGCTCGGACCGCAGCAGCTGGCCACCCCGCTGAGGGCTCCGGAGACCGCCCCGGTCGACGAGCTGGAGCCGCTCACCGCGCATGCGATGAAGGAATTCCTCGACAAGCACGGGCAGTTGGACAACCTGCCGCTCGCGGTCTCGCTGCGCGCCTTCTACCACCTGACCGTCTCCGGTGACCCGGACACCGTCTACGGCTCGGCCCGCGCCATCATCGCCCAGCTGTGCACCCTGCACTCCCCCGAGGACCTGGTCGTGGCCGTCGTCGCCGCGCCCGGTGCGCAGGCGGAGTGGGAGTGGACGAAGTGGCTGCCGCAGGTGCAGGACAAGACCACGGACGGCGCGGGCAGCCGCCGGCTGGTCGTCGGTGACCTCGGCGAGGTCGAGGAGCTGCTGGCCGACGAGTTGGAGGGCCGCGGGCGGTTCAACCCGCAGGGCACCCCGGTCACCGACACCCCGCACGTGGTGATCGTGCTGGACGGCGGCGAGGTGCCGATGGACTCGGTGATCGCCGGGGCCGAGGGCCTGCAGGGCGTCACCATCCTGGAGGTCGTCCCCGGCGACCTGGACGAGATCCGCGGTGGTCTGGCCGTCCAGGTGTGGCCGGGCAAGCTGGTGCTGGAGTCGGCCAGCGGCGCGGTCTACCACGGTGTCTGCGACACCCTCTCGATCGCCGAATCGGAGGCGCTGGCGCGCCAGCTGGCTCCGCTGCGGGCGGGTTCCGGTGCCGACGGCGAGGAACCGCTGCTGTCCGCCCTGGACTTCACCGACCTGCTCAACATCGGCGACGCCGGGTCCCTGGACGTGTCGCGTACGTGGCGGCCGCGGACGCTGGCCGAGCGGCTGCGCGTGCCGATCGGTGTGGACCGCGACGGCCAGCCGGTCATGCTGGACATCAAGGAAGCCTCGCAGCAGGGCATGGGCCCGCACGGTCTGTGTGTCGGTGCGACCGGTTCCGGTAAGTCCGAGGTGCTGCGCACCCTGGTGCTCGCCCTCGCGGTCACGCACTCCTCCGAGACGCTGAACTTCATCCTCGCGGACTTCAAGGGTGGCGCCACCTTCACCGGTATGTCGGACATGCCGCACGTCGCGGCCGTCATCACCAACCTCGGTGAGGACGTCACGCTGATCGACCGCATGCGCGACTCGATCACCGGTGAACTCCAGCGGCGCCAGGAGCTGCTGCGCTCCGCGGGCAACTACGCCAACATCACCGACTACGAGAAGGCGCGTGCCGCGGGTGCCCCGCTGGACCCGCTGCCCTCGCTGGTGATGATCATCGACGAGTTCTCCGAGCTGCTCGCCGCCAAGCCCGACTTCATCGAGATGTTCATCCAGATCGGCCGTATCGGCCGTTCGATGGGTGTGCACATGCTGCTCGCCTCGCAGCGTCTGGAAGAGGGCAAGCTGCGCGGTCTGGACACCTTCCTGTCCTACCGGCTGGGTCTGCGGACGTTCTCCGCGGCCGAGTCGCGGACCGCGATCGGTGTGCCGGACGCCTACCACCTGCCGAACGTCCCCGGTTCCGGCATCCTGAAGTACGACACCGAGACGATGGTGCAGTTCAAGGCCGCGTATGTCTCCGGTACCTACCGCGGCCCGGGCGGCGGCGGCCGGGGCGGCAGCGGCGGCCGGTCGATGCGGATGCCGGTGCCGTTCACCGCGGCCCCGGTCATCGAGCAGATCATCGAGGAGCCGGTCGTCGAGGCGACGGAGCCGGAGATCGACGACGCGCTCGCCGACACCGTGCTGGACGTCATGGTGCAGCGGATGCAGGGCCAGGGCCCGCCGGCGCACCAGGTGTGGCTGCCCCCGCTGGAGGAGGCGCCGACCGTCAACCAGCTGCTGCCGGCGCTCGCGGTCACGCCCGAGCGGGGCGTGCACGCTGCGGAGTACACCGCGCTCGGCAAGCTCGTGGTGCCGGTCGCGCTGGTGGACAAGCCGTTCGAGCAGCGGCGTGACGTGATGTACCTGGACTTCTCGGCCGGTGCCGGTCACGGTCTGGTCGTCGGTGGTCCGCAGTCCGGCAAGTCGACCCTGATCCGTTCCGCCATCGCGGCGTTCGCGCTCACCCACACCCCGGCCGAGGTGCAGTTCTACTGCCTCGACTTCGGTGGCGGCGGCATGCTCACGATGGAGGACCTGCCGCACGTCGGCGGGGTCGCCTCGCGTCTGGACGCGGAGAAGGTCCGCCGTACGGTCGCCGAGGTCGTCGGGATCCTCAACCAGCGCGAGGAGTTCTTCCGGGCCAACAACATCGACTCGATCGCGACCTACCGCCAGCGGCGGGCCGCGGGCGCCTTCCCCGACGAGAAGTGGGGCGACGTCTTCCTGATCATCGATGGCTGGGGAACCTTCAAGACCGACTACGAGCAGCTCGACCCGGTGATCCTGGACATCGCCGCGCGGGGTCTCGGCTTCGGTGTCCACCTCGTCCTCGGCGCCGCCCGCTACACCGAGGTCCGGCCCGCGCTGCGCGACCAGCTCCTCAACCGCGTCGAGCTGCGCCTGGGTGACCCGATGGAGTCGGAGTTCGACCGCAAGCGCGCGGAGAACGTCCCGATGGGCAAGCCGGGCCGTGGTCTGTCCCCGGAGAAGCTCGACTTCCTCTCGGCGCTGCCGCGCCTGGACGGCATGAGCGACCCGGAGACGATCAGCGACGGCATCGCCAACCTGGTGGCGACGGTCAAGGAGCACTGGCAGGGCGAGCCCGCCCCCAAGGTGCGGATGCTGCCGACGATGCTGCGCGCCACCGACCTGCCCAAGGGCAGCGACTACCCGGAGCACGGCATCGCGATCGGTGTCGACGAGACCACGCTGTCCCCGGCGTTCATCGACTTCGAGACCGACCCGCTGCTGGTCATCTACGGCGAGAGCGAGTCCGGGAAGTCGTCGCTGCTGCGCCTGCTGGCCAAGCAGATCGCCGAGCGCTATCCGTCGGACAAGGCACTCATGGTGGTCTCCGACTACCGCCGTGCGCTGCTCGGGGAGATCCCCGAGAGCCACCTGTACAAGTACTGCGCCGCGGGCCCGCAGCTGCAGGAGGTCATCAGCGGACTGGCCGGTTCGCTGGGCCGCCGGATGCCCGGGCCGGACGTCACGCCGGAGCAGCTGCGCAACCGCAGCTGGTACGACCTGCCGGACGCGTTCGTGATCGTGGACGACTACGACCTGGTGGCGACCAGCAGCGGCAACCCGCTGCAGCCGTTGCTGGAGTACCTGCCGTTCGCCCGTGACCTGGGTCTGCGCCTGATCATCGCGCGCAGTTCCTCGGGCGCCGGACGGTCGTCGTTCGAGCCCGTGATGCAGCGTACGAAGGAGCTCGGTGCGCAGGGTCTGATCCTGTCGGCCGACCCGGCGGAGGGCCCGCTGATGGGCAACATCAAGGGCCAGCAGCTGACGCCGGGCCGGGCCACGTTCATCACGCGCAAGCGTGGTGCGCAGCTGGTCCAGACGGGCTGGCTGCCGGCCAGCGGGTAACCGGCGAGCACGGCAACGGCGGTGGGGCGTCCCTCTGGGAGGGGCGCCCCACCGCCGTTGTGTGGGGTGACGGGACCGGGCCGTCGCTCAGCCGAACGCGCCGTGCTGGGTGGTGTCCGGGGCGGCGGAGTCCGCGGGCTTCTGCTCCGCCGGGGCCGGTGCGTCCTTCTTGCCGGACGCGGCCGCGGGAGCGGAGCCGGCGGGCTTGGTGGAGCCGGCAGACGCGGCGGAGCCGGCGGACGGGGCCGGCGCGGCCTTGGGGTCGCGTTCCGCGCCCGGCGCCGGCTCCGGATCGGCCGGCCGGGTCCGTACGCCCTTGGCGAGGCCCTCGCCGCCGCGGGTCGCGGCCTCGCCGTCCCGGACCGGTCCGAACGGGTCCGGCCCGTGGGCGGCCGTGGAGGTCTCCCAGGTGTGCGTCACCTGCGGGACCGAGCTCTGGCCGCCGCCCTTGCCGCCGCGCTTGCCGAACGCGCCGCCGAGGCCGTTGGCGAGCTGGCCGAGCGCCATGAAGCCGTAGGCGACCTGGGGGCCGGACGAGCCCTGGCCGCCGCCCGAGGCGCTGTGCGCCTGCGGGGCGTCGTGGTCCTGGTCGTCCTTGTCGGCGTCGGGGTGGTGCGCGGCGGCGTTCTCCAGGTCGGCCGCGGCCAGTTCGAAGGCCGGCAGCGCGTCGTCGACGGACCGCTTGAGGCGGTGCCACTCCGCGGCGAACGCCTCGCCCGCCGGGCCGTGCCAGTTGGCCGCGGCCGCGGTACCGACGTGCCGGTCCAGGTCGCGGACCATGCCGTCGAGGTGTTTGCCCATCTCCCGCCAGCCGGCCGCCGCTTCGTGCAGTGCCTCGGGGTTGCGTCGTCCGCTCACTTGGCGCTCCGCATCTTCTCGACGCTCCGCAGGGTGTCGACCAGCTCGTCCTCGGCCGCCTCGGTGTTGGCGACGGTCTCCTTGATGCCGCTGCTGACCTCGGCGAGCCGCTCCTGCAGCTGGACCAGGGCGTGCTCGGCCTGTTCGTACAGCTCGCGGAACGGCCGGGCCGCCTCCTCGCTGCCGAATCCGTCCCGCAGCGCCTCGGCATCGGCCCGCCGTCTGAATGCGGCCAGCTGCCGGCTCAGTTCTTCCGCGCGTATCCCGAAGGAGGCACCGAGCGCGTGCAACTCCTCCGTACTGAGCCGGACTTCGTCGGACATCATTTCTCCCCGAATTGAATGACAGCTGCCTGCCAACATCGCCTCAGGTCTAGCACACCCGCAATAGCCCCGAAGCCCACTGTTGATCGGCCGGCCGCCCGGCCGCGGAATGGATACGGAGCAATATGCGGCAATACCGACAACCCCCGCCTTGACGACGCGTTCACATCCGTCATTAGACTCTGGACGCCGGTGCAGCACGCGTGGTTGCTGTGCCATCACGTCAAGGGGGCAGAGATGAGCAACGAGCGGCAGATCCAGGACGAGGACCTGATGGACGTCGCCCAGGATCCGGAGCAGGCGCACCGGCTGCGGAAGGCACTGAAGGTCCTCGCGGAGAACCCCAACGTCGGCGGCAAGCTCCAGGAGATGGCCCAGGAGGTGCTGTCCGGCCGCATCGGCATGAAGGACGCCATCCAGACGCCGGGCTACATGGACGCCATCGGTGACCGGCTGAGCGAGATGCGGCGGGCCGCGGAGGACCAGACCATGGCCGAGCGCGAGGAATCGCGCGAGAAGTTCGCGGCCTGGCAGAAGGAGCAGGAAGAGAAGGAAGACCAGGAGCGCGCCGAGCGCGACGGCCCGTCGGGCAACATCGTCACCGGCTCGCGCCGCGGCGGTCGCGGCCACCGCGCCTGAACCGTTCCGCCGCTGCCGTCCTGGCCGTCCCAGGCTGCCCCGCGGCCCCTGGCCGCCCGGAGCGAATTCCCGGGATCTTCCGGGGGCTTGGGCGCGCGTATGTCGCCTTGTGTCGTATTGCGGCGTCGTGTCGTACGGGGGCGTCGTGACGTAGGGGGACTTTGTGCCGCACAGGAGTCTCGTGCTGCATGAGGCGTCGTGACATATGGGGCATCGAATGCCGTCTCGCATGGGCATGCAAAGCCCCAGGGTGCGCAGAGTGAGAACGAGAGCGAAGAAGCAGATCAATACCCGGGAATTTCGGGCATTGATCTGCTTCTCTCTCCATAGGTCTCCACAGGACATTTCCAGCACTCGCGATATCTCCACAACCGGCGGCCGCATCTGGCGGACCAGGCCGCGGGAGCCCCCGCCGTCACCGACGCCCCACGAGCCACCGGCAGGCCGGCCGTACACCCGCTCCGGCCTGCGTGTTCCAGTTCCGGAACAGCCGGACCCGCGGCGTCCCGCGCACGCGGCCCGGATCATAGGATCGAACCGGTAAGCCGGTACACGCAGGAATCCACGAAGGTGGAGGGCGGGATTGATGGGGGACGAGGAAGCCATGAGCGCCTCAGACGAAGGAAACGCCCGAACGGCCGGATACGCTCCGCATCCGCACATCGGCGGCCGCAGCGCCGTGCTGCGCGCCCTGGCGGCCTGGCGCATGCGCTGGCCCGGTGCGCCGCGCGTCATCGTACTCACCGGAAGTCCGGGCAGCGGGCGGTCACGCCTGGTCACCGGCTTCCTGATGATGTGCGACCCGGACTACCGCAAGCAGCTGCCGCTGGACGAGATGGACCCGGCCACGGTGCCGCCGGACCTGCCGCCGCCGGCCGTACCGAGCGCCGACGGCCGTACCGCCGCGCAGGTGCTGTGGCTCCTCGCGGACCACTTCGGCCTGCGGGCCGGCCGCACGGAGGACGTCTTCACCGAACTCGCCGCGCGCGAGGAGCCGGTGACGATCGTGGTGCCGGACGTGGACCGGGCCGGTCCGGTGCGCGCCGCCCAGGAGCCGGCCCGCCTCGTACGGGAGGTACTCGCCCCGCTCGCCGCCGTCGACACGGTTCAGCTGCTGGCCGACGTCCCGCGCGAACTGGCCGCGGAGCTCGCCGCGGCGCTGCCGTCCGGGCAGGTCCAGGTCATCGACCTCGACGAGCCCGAGTGGGCCGACCCCGCGGGCCTGGTGCTGCACGCCGAGACCGCGCTCGATCCGGACACCGGAGCTCCGGAACTCCCGTACACCACCGACCCGTCGGCCCGCCGGGCGCTCGCCGAGGCGCTGGCCGAACGCGCGGCGGGCAGCCGGCTGACCGTCCAGCTGGCGGTGCAGTCGCTGATCATGCAGCCGGAGGGCTTCGACCCGGCGGACCCCGCCCTGCTGCCCGGCAGCGTGGGCGAGGCGCTCGATCTGCACGCCCGCCGGCTGGGTGCCGACCCGCAGACCCTGCGGCTGATGCTGGCCCCGCTGGCGTTCGCCGAGGGCGAGGGCCTGCCGGTCCAGCTGCTGGGCCCGCTGGCGAACGCCGTCGCCGGACGGGACATGAGCCAGGACATCGCCGACGGCATGCTGCTGGCCGCCCCGTTCATCCAGCCGGTCGAGGCCGGGGCGGACGACGACACGGCGGATGCCGCGCCGGCGGAGGGCGAAGGGGCCGCGGACGCCCCCGGTGCCGGGCCCGCCCGGACGCTGCTCCGCCTGATGCACCCCGCCCTCGCCGAGGAGATCCGCGCCGGCCTGCCCGACGTCCGGGACGCCCAGACCAAAATCGCCATGGCGCTGCTGGAGGCGGTCCCCCAGCAGGACTGGGCGCAGGCCGATCCGTACATCCGCGACCACCTCGCGGCGCACACCCTCGAAGCCGGTCTGCTGCCCCAACTCCTCACCGACCCGGGGCTGTTCGCGCACGCCGACCCGGTGGTCCTGCGGGCCGCCGTCGAGGCCGTCCCGCTGGAGGCGCTGGGCGCACCGGCCCGTACGTATCTGCGCACGGCCCCGCTGCTCACCCGCTCGCAGGCCCCGGCCGAGATGCGGGCGGCCTTCCTGGAGACCGCGTTCGTCGAGGACGGGCTGACGCCGTACGCCGAGGCGCTGCACACCCGCGGCTTCCGGTTGCCGTGGCGCACTCTTTGGAGCGCACCCCTGCCCGGCGTCCAGGCGGTGACGACCGGCGCCCTCCTCCAGGAGAGCGCGGAGGGCACTGAGAACGCTGAGGGCACGGAGGGAACTGAGGGCACGGAGGGAACTGAGGGCACCCAGGCCGCCGGCCCGCGTGCCGTCGTCGCCCTGGTCGTCCCCGAGGGCACCCCCGGCTCCCGTACGGTGCCGTCCCCCACCGAGGGCAACGGGACCGAGGCGGCTACCGCTGAGGGCGCAACGGAGGGCAACGGGACCGAGGCGGCTACCGCCGGGGGCACGGACGGGGCGGGCGCACCGGACGTCGCCGCCGACCCCGGCGGCCGGGCGATCCTCCTGCACGACCTCCGGAGCCCGGAGTTCCTCGACGCCGACCCCGCGCAGGTGCTGCGCCCCTCGGACGACGAGCGCGCCGCGACGCCCTTCGGCCTCAGCCGGGGCGCCGACTACCTGCGGGTCTGGGCCCGGGCGACCCAGGAAGTGGTGGCCGCACTGGTGTCCGACACCCCGATCACCGCCGCCGACCTCTCCCCGGACGGTGTGCTCGTCGTGGCCACCGAGCGCGGAGTGACCGCCCGGCAGATCCTCGCGGCCGCCCCCGCCGCCCCCACCGTGCCGGCCCCACGCTCCGGCACCACTGACGCCGATGCTTCCCACGGCCTCGAAGGAGACCACTCGTGATCACCCAGGCGCAGGCACACGCCACCGCCGCCCGCTGGCTCAACCCCGAGGGGCACCAGGGCCCGCCACGTGAGGTGGCCATGCAGGAGTTCGACCTCGGCTGGGTGGTGTGGGCCGTACCGCCGCCCCCGGAGGTCGACCCGGAGACCGGGCAGCGCCGGCCGCCCGCCGAGATCGGCACCGCCTGCGGCGTCGTCGACCGGGCCTCCGGCGAACTGACCGTCTGGCCGTCCGTACCGGTCGACGAGGTCGTGCGGATGTACCAGCAGAAGCACGGCGGCGGCACGGCCGGCGCGCCCCCGGCGGAACCCGCCCGGCCGCCGGTCACCGGACCCGGCAACACCGCCGTCGCCACCTACGACGACCCCGCGACCGGCGAGGAGACCAGCCTCGCCCGCGTCTCGGCCCCCGGCCGGCCGCCCGTGGAGTACCAGCTGTACGAGGAGCTGCGGCGGCTGGGGGTGGACCCCGCGGCCGTCCGCGCGGTCCACACCGACCTGCGCCCGGCCCTGCTGCCCGGCGGCTACCCCGGCGACTTCGTCCTCCGGACGTTCCCCAACGCCTCGTTCTCCTGCACCGAGGGCTACGGCATGCGCCCCGAGGAGCGCGCCGAAGGCGTCGCGGGGCTGGTGCGGCACGTCGAGATGATGCACCAGCTGGCGGGCCAGCAGCCGCCGCCGCGGCCGCACCGGGTGCCGGTGCCGGAGCGCGTCGAGCCGGCGCCGCAGATGCGGGACGTGGCCCTCGGCAAGCACCTCGTGGAGGTCTACGGCCCCGAGGGCATCCGCCGCCCGGACGCCGACGACCTGGCCGCCACCCAGCTGCCCGAGGCCACCAGGAACACCCTGGTCTGGGCCGGACTCCCGTCCGAGGTCCCGTACTTCTTCACCGCCGACCGCTCCGACGCCCCGCCCGCCGGCGGGCCGTTCACGGACGTGGCGACCCACCTCCGGGAGATCGGCACGCAGGCCAAGGAGCCGACGCTCGAAACGCTGGCCGGTTACGTCCGGATCGGCACCGACGGCCTCTACACCCTCGCCGTCCAGTGCACCGCCCCGGAGACCAACCAGAGCCTGATCGGCACCGTTTGGGCCGTCCAGCCCTCCTCCGGCGGCGGCCGCTTCGTCAACCGCACCCTCTCCGCCTACCTCCGCTCCCTGGCCCTCCTCACCACCACCCGCCAGGAGATGCAGGGCCTGGACCCGACAGCGGCGGGCGCGGCGGTGGCGGCCTTCCAGGAACAGATCGCGGCGATCGACTCCTGGGCACTGGACGACCCCGGCAACTGGTGGTCGCTGGTGATCGAGCAGATGTGGCACGGGTTGTTCTGAGGCCGTGAGCCGTAGGTGGCCGTAGGTTGCCGTAGGTGACGAGTGCGGAGTCCATGGTTCGGGGGGCTCCGCACTTCGCTGCGCAAGGGGGCTCAGCACTTCACTGCGCACGGGCCCTCGGTCGGTTGCTCAGGGCAGCAGGAGCCAGTCGGCGGCGAGGGCGGCCGCCAGGCCGATGCCCAGCATCCAGGTGCCGAGCCGGGTACGCCCGTGCCGGCTGAGCTCGATCACCACGCCGCAGAGCACCAGCGCGGCTCCATACACCCCGACCACGAGCACCGACGTACGCGAGGCCAGACGCACCACGAGCACCACCGCCATCGCGGCCATGAGCACCGAGGCCAGCACGATGCGTATCCGACGAGCCTGACGAGGCGTCAGCCCCACCCGATTCTCGGCCTCAGCCTCGGCCTCGTCGCCGTCGGAAGGAGTCTCTTCCTCGTCGGCAGCGAGCTCCTCCTCGCCGGAAGGGCTCTCTTCCTCGCGTGAAGGGATCTCATCCTCGCGTGAAGGGTTCTCCTCCTCGTCGGGAACGAGCTCGTCGGCGTCCTCGGGAAGGGCCTCTTCTTTACCGCGTACGGGCTCCTCTTCCTTACCTGGTACGGGTTCTCCCCTACCGGAGACGGCCTCTTCCTTCCCGGTGATGGGCACTTCCTTACCGGTGACGGGCTCTTCCTTGCCGGTGACGGGCTCTTCCTTGCCGGTGACGGGCTCTTCCTTGCCGGTGACGGGCTCTTCCTTGCCGGGTTCGTTCATGAGCGGTTCATGCACCTCGGTTCCATGCACTGACGAATGCCTCCATATGCGTGCGTACTGCGCTGCCCAGAGCGATCCAGGAACCGTCGGTGAAGCCGACATCGAACCGTCCCCGGCCACCCACGGCTTTGGGATGCGGAGTGATCCGAACGATGTCCGCACGAGACACCGCCACCCCGAAATCCCACTGCGGTGTGGTGTCGCGCCAACTCGTATTGCGGTCCACGAGCAGGATCAACCGGCTGTCGGTCATCGCCTGCCGCCGTGGAGTACCCCCGGCATTCGTCAGGTCGACGAGGAAGCGGCCGGCCGTGCTGTGCCAGCCACCGTCCATGACAGTGCCCCAGATCGCCCTCTCGACGGCGCGGTCGGCCACATGGTCCAGGGCATCCACCGTGCGCTCGACCCGGTCGCCGACGCGCCCCGCAGCCCGGGCGAACGGGTGGTTGACCAAGCGGCTGTTGGTCACCGCCCCCAGCGGACGGGCCACCGCGCCGAGTGCGCCGCCCAGCACACCCCGTACCCGCTCCTCGAGCGCGGACGGAGCAGGCGGAGTGGTCGGAGCCCGCAGCTCGGCCGGGACGGAAGGCAGCGCCGTATTGGCGAAGTAGTCACAGGCGATGACCAGCCGTTCGCCCGGCCGGAGAAACGGAAGGAAACAGTCGCGGTACTCCGGCTTCATACGGCGCGGCTCCTCTCGTCGGACGGGCGTCGACCGAAGTGGAGCATCAGCCGAAGGGGTTGTCGGGTCGTGGGACTGCTGGACCGCTGCCGAGCGCACGACCCGTGCCGCCGTAACCGAACGGGGACCGGTCACCACTCAACGCCTGATCGACCTTCTCGGCGGTCTCAGCGGTGTCGTCGGTCTCGTCGGTCTCGTCGATTTGGTGGCTGATGAGGGGCAGGGACTGCACCGCGCCGCTCACCGGATTGCCCGTGAAGCCGAGGCCGTGCGTCACGCCCTTGGCACCGTGCTTGATCGCCTTGTGCGTCATCCTGGCGCCCTGGGAGACGGCGAACTCCTCCGCTTTCACCGGCCTCCTTGAGGTGCTTCCAGGTCAGCGGATTGTACCGCCTGACCTTGGACAGCTTCTTGGCCTGCTTGAGCATCTCCCGTTCCAGCACAGCGACCGCCTTGTCCGTGTCGGCCGCTGCCGCCTCCATGGCGATCCCCACTCGGCCTCCAACTCGGTTTCCAACTCGGCGAGGCGATTCCGGAACACCTCGGGGCCGAGCCGGTCCACTCGCGCAAGGGGTCCGCTCGATAGCGGCGTTGGTCGACCACGCTCTCCCGGAACACGGACGCCTCCCCACACCACAGCTTGGCCGCTTCTTTGAGGGCTCCCGGGTCGCCGGTCACCTCACCCCAGCTGTCCGCGAGCGGCTCAACGAGGGAACGCATGACGCTGTCCACGTTGCCGCTCATCCCGCTTCTCCCGCTTCTCCCGCTCATCCCACTCATCCAGTCGTTGGCCTTGCTACGAGTGCACGTGATGCAGGGCGAAGACGGTCCCGTCATCGCTGTCTCTGCTAGAACTGCGACACGGCGGTGCCGCGCAGGGCGTCCTCTTGGCAGTCCTCGTAATCCTTACTGGCCTCGTCCGCTTCCGGCGGCTACCCGAAGACTTCTCGGGGCACGGAGTGCCGGGCAAGGTCGCCGCGAATCCCACGCACTTCTCGGCACGCTGGTCGAAGCTTTTGGCGAACTTGTACGAGGTCTCTTGGCGGTGACGAATTGCTCCGCCACGGGTCCCCCGGTCGGTCGACGTCCCTGAAGCCCAAGACGCCGGCGGCACCAGCAGTGCGGGCACGGCCAGTTCGCGACCACTCGCTGCAGCCAGCCAACGAATCACCTGGTGCAGTACACACGTGAGCCCCGCCTCGTACCGGCCTACTCCAGCATCATCCCCCGCCACCGACCACCTCCCAACGGCCCGTTGACCCTCAGGAGGCAGGCCCCGCCCACCCCTCCCCCTCACCCACAATCCCTCTCCTCTACGCCTCTACGCGGTATGCGCTATGCGGTATGCGGTAAGTGCCACGAATGCCATAGACAGGCCAATTTTCACGGGACCTCCACGCCAACGAGTAAAGAAACTCCCTTGAATCCACCGCCAGATGGCCCGCCTTGACAGCCCGACGTTCGGTTCACCTAACCTGGGAACGCTAAACTCGCGCCAAGAGTCAGACGCTAAGCGTCCGAGCGGACGCACCGAAAAACGGGGGCTGCGGTGGCAGGCAAGGAATTTGACGTCGATCCGGATGTCCTGCGCACGCAGGGCAACGCGTTCGTCCACATCGGTGGCGATTTCTCCAAGGCATCGAAGAAGCTGAAGGCCGACCTGGAGGACCTCGGCAGTCCCTGGGAGAACTGCGACTTCGGCGACATCTTCGAAACGATCTACACGCCCATCAGGGACGGAATGTTCGAGTCCATGGACTCCCTGGGTGAGCGCCTCGAAGGCATCGGCGACAAGCTCCAGCACATGGCCCAGAGGTACGCCGAGTCCGACCAGCAGGGCATCCACACCATCAGCGCCGTCGGCCGCCCGGTCATCTGACGCTCCGCCCACCGTACTTACGTCGGGCCGCACCATCGGGCCGAGGGCGTGAAAGCTCCTCCCGCTCCACGTCCCACCCCCTCAGCCCGATTACCCATCTCTCCTTTCCCACCCTTTCCGTTGCTCTCCGCAATCGGCTACCACTGCACGGGGGACGATCACTGTGTCATTGACGCTGCCAGGCGAGGTCACCTGGGTCCTGGACCTGCTCGGCTACAGCTGGCCGGACGCCGACGAGGACAAGCTCCACGAATGCGCCCAGGTCTGGCGCAACTTCGCCGAGTCCGTCAACCAAGCAGCTTCCTCGGGCACTTCGGCAGCCAATGAAGTCATCTCCGCCAACTCCGGCGAAGCGGTCGAGGGCTTCACCAACGAATGGGGCTCCTTCTCCGGCGGCGGTAACAGCGGAGACAATTACCTCCGCGACGCCGCCGCAGCGGCGGAAGTCATCGCCGTCGCCTTCGACGCCGCCGCCATCGCCGTTCTCGCCGGCAAGATCGCGGTCATCGTCCAGCTCGTGATGCTGGCCGCGGAACTCATCGCCGCACAGGCCGCCGCACCCTTCACCCTCGGCCTCTCCGAACTCGGTGCTGCCGGCGCCACACAGGCGACCCGCCTGATCGTCCGCCAGATCCTCGACAAGATCAAACGCGAGGTCATGGAGGCGGCCACCAAGGCCATGGAGCACGCCACCATGGATGCCATCAAGAAGATGGCGAAGAAGGCCGTGTCCAAGGAAGCCCGCAAGCTGGCGATGGACTACGCCAAGAAGACGGTCAAGGACACTGTCAAGGACACCGTCAAGGAAAAGGTTGTCGACGCGGCCAAGGAAAAGGCCACAGAAGCCGGCACCGAAATGGCCCAGAACGTCGCCCAGCAGGGCATCGAAAGCCACTTCGGAGCCCGCGATGGCATCGACTGGGGAGAAACGGCCGACATCGGCAAGGAAAAGGCCGGTGAATACGTCGACGGCATCAAGGAAGGCGCCAACGACCTCACCGATCCCAAGACCTACGTCGACCACGCCCGCCAAGACCTCACCGACCGCGGCCTCAACGCAGCCCAACGCCATGCCGACCATCGCACCGGCGGCGCCGCCACCCGCCACCAGGGCGCCACGGACGCCGTCCGGGAAACAGTAAGCGGCAGCGTCGAGGACGTCTTCGGCTGACCCCTCGCCCCTTCGAAGGCAAGCTCGTCCTGTCCTGTCCTGTCCTGCAGGGCCGCTGCATCCCGGAGTCACCCGGGTCCGCAGCGGCCCTGCAGCCATTTCCGAGCCGCCCGGACGGGCATTCACAGACCACCGCTGAAAACACATGGGGTCCGCGACCCGAAGGCCGCGGACCCCAATGAAATCCCGCTACTTTTCTGCTGCCCTACGTCAGAGCATTACCGACCGGGCGGCTGCGTGGGCGGCGCCGGCGGGTAGGCCCCGGGCCCACCAGGCTGCTGCTGGTACGAGTTGTTCGGGTTCGGCGGATGCGGCACAAACCCACCGGGACCGCCGGGCCCACCCGGCCCACCAAAACCACCGGGGCCGCCGGACGGCGGGTCATTACGACGGTTCTTCTTCTTGGCCACGAGGACCACGACCAGGACGATGACGAGAACGACGAGCCCGCCGACGGCGATGAGAATGATGAAGGGCATACTCAAGCCCTTGTCACTCTTGATCTTTGGGCCGACGTCATTATTGCCAGCCGCACTGGAGGGGTCGGAAGACGCGCCACTCTTCAGCGCCGGGAACGGACCATTCTTCGAACCGGCGGGGACGTCCTTGGTCAGGGCGCTGTAAGGCTTGATGAATCCGTAGCCGTAGTGCGCGTCCGGAAGCTTCATGCCCTTCTTGTCATCAGGAAGACCGGCGGTCTTGACCAGCCTGTTGGCGATCTGGCCGGCGGTCAAGTCGGGAAACTTGGAGCGGAGGAGCGCCGCGGCGGCGGAGACGTAGGCGGTGGCGTCAGAGGTACCGTTGGCGAGGCGGTACTTACCATGGACATCCATCACCGGACTGGCGGAGCGAATGTACACGCCTGGGGCGATCAGCTTGACGTGGGGACCGTAGTTGGATCGGTTCCATACATGCAGGTCTTTCCCCACGGCTCCCACCGCGAGAACCCCCGGCATAGCAGCCGGATACGAAAGGGTGTCGGTGCCTGAGTTACCTGTACCGGCAACCAGAAGCACATCGTGCTTTCGGGCATAGGCGATCGCTTCCTTGTCGCCTGGGCTATCGCTACCGCTGGCGAAGGACATGTTCACAACCTTGGCGCCGTGATCAACCGCGTACCTCAGCGCATCGGCGAACTTCAGGTCCTTGCCGAACTCCACTGCGTTATCGGGGTCTTGCAGATCCACAGCGACAGGAAGGATCTTGGCGTCGGGAGCCAATCCCATCACTCCATCGGATCCACCAGGTCCATGTCCGTGGCCAGCAATGAGTGAGGCCATCGCAGTTCCGTGCTCGCGCTTACCGTACGGGCGGTCCGCTGTGCCCCCATCAATAAAGCTCTTCCCCGGAAGTACATTTCCCTTGAGGTCTGCGTGATTACCATCTACCGGGTCGTCGATCACAGCGACTGTGACGCCCTTGCCGGTTGAGATCTTCCAAATATCTTCGGCCCCGAATGCCTTCAAGGCCCACTGGTCGTTTCTGATTTGGTCTGCCGAAGCAACCGGTGCGGTGCCGAAGAGCAGTGCCCCCGCCACTGCCGCGCCGCCCACCGCACGCAGCGTCCGCGTGAAGCTCATGCCATTACACCTTCCTCACAGAGTTGGGGCCCGCAGCCCGAGAGCTGCGGGCCCCAAGCGTGTCTACCGATTGCTTGTCAGGCCGGTCCTACTCGATGACCCGAGGAGCCACATTACGCTCCGTCGTCCAGGTCTCCTCGTCTTCGACGAGGTAGTCGGGACGGCTGGAGTCGTTCCCCTTGCCTTCACCCTTGCCGCCGTGCGCACCATGTGCGCCGCCCATCATGCCTGCCGGGCGACGGCCGGAGCCCGAATTGGTACCAGCGGCGGTTCCTCCTCGGCTGCGGTGCAGCCCGGAACCCCCTTGGCCTCCAGTGCTTGACTTACCACCGGCCGCACCGCCAACGATGCCGCCCTTCTGCCGGGCCATGGCTCCGCCGGTGCTGACACCCGGCTTGCCGCCCATGCCCTTACCCGCGGCACCACCGTGTGCGCCGCCCATACCGGGCATACCGGCGCGGCCGGTGCGGGCACCTGCCGCGCCACCAGCGCCCGCCGTGCCACCCTTGAGGCCGCCGGCGCCGCCCTTGAGGCCACCTGCACCACGACCGGCCATACCACCGGCTCCGCCAGCCATGCCGAGTCCACCGCCTCCCGGGATGTTGACGCCAGCACCACCACCGCCACCACCGGGCATGTGAACGCCGGCACCACCGGCACCGCCGTTCAGACCACCGGCACCGCCACCACCGGGGATCTTCACCCCGGTGCCACCGCCACCACCACCGAGACCGTCCAGGCCGGTGTTGACATTGGGAGTGTTCGGCTTCAGCGAACCCACGCCACCGCTGATTCCCGGAGTCTTCGGCGTGTTGATGCTGGGAGAGGTCGGCATCTTCGGAGTACCGCCGGCCTTGATGCCGCGGGTGGGGATCTTGACTCCTCCACCACCGCCGCCCCCGATCCCGCCGCTGCCCGGCATGGGCATGGCGATAGCGCCTACACCACCAGCGCCGCCCGAGGGGTCGTGTTCGGGGATTTTCTCGTCAATCGGAGGCGTCGGCGCCTTGAGGGACGAGGCGCGCGACACATATGCCGTGCCCAGGTTCTCCATGGCGACAGCAGCTTCAAGCCGCTTCTTCTGGTGGCCGGACAGATTGTCCTTGTTCGCATCAAGGATTCCCTGAGTGCTCACACCAGTCTTCAGCGCATCATTCAGATCGTCGTCGTCGATCTGGTCCGACCAGGGCATCTCGCCCCAGACGTCATCGCTCCAGTTCCAGCCGTCGTCGATCGGCTTGACCTTGTCGATGGCCTTCTGCAGGTCGCTGGCCGTCTGTCCCATGACCTGGGCCGTGTGCGTAGCGTACGGAGCGCCTGTCCGGAAATTGTTGCTGATCTTCTGGGCCTGCTTGGCGAACTTCTCCGCTGTATCGCCGTGCCAGGTCTCCAGCACCTTCTTCACGGCATCCTCGAATCGCTTCTGGATACCGCCGCCGCCTTCACCCGGCCCCACCAGCTGGTCGTGCAGGTCCTGCCAGTGCTGGGCCACGTCACGCACCTGCTGGACATTGGCGCCGTCCAGCATGCCCTTGAGGCCATCGAGATCGTGCAGATTGAACTTGGTTGTGAACGTCTCCCAGGTGTTCCCACCCGTGGGCACGCCGCCCGCGTCTCCACCCATTAGTGGACCCCCTTTCTCTCTCACCTACAGGTCTACCGTCTGACGCTGCGTCACTTCATGCTGTTGTCGTGCTCGGCGTCCTCGTAGGCGTCCTTCGTCTGCTTGGACTTCTTGCCGAAATCGTCGATCATCTTCTCGATCAAGCCCACGATGTTCTGCTCGATGTAGGCCTTCATGTCGTTGTGGGCCTTATGCATCCGGTCGCGCTCCTCGAAGCCCTTCCCGAGCGCCCCGTCCGGCAAGTAAGTCTGGTTCTTCGCCTTGTCCTTCGGGCCGCCCATGTCCTTCAGGACCTGGTTGAGCTCCTTCACGACCTGGTCGAGGGCGTCGAGATCAACGCCGTATTCCTTGCTAGCCATGCTTGGCCTCCCCGTGAGTTGTCAGTCCGGTCTTGCGGCGCCAGTCGCGGATGGCGATCGAGGAGCCGACGACCGCGGCGACGGCCAGGAGTCCGCCGCCGACAATGTAGATGGCGATGCGGGCGCGCCGTTCCCCAGGTGACTCACCGATGGTGATGGCGGCCGGCTGGATGTTGGAGCCGTCAGCAGCGTTGGAGGGCTTGTCCGGCTGGGGTGAGGCGGTGGGCCGGGTGTCGTCCTTGAGGGCGGCCACCGGGTCGACAACGCCCCAGCCGATGTTGTGGTCCGCCGTCCTGCGCACCCGCTCGGCGGTCTGCTCCAGGTGCCAGATCACCTCTTGGGGTGTCCAGTGCTGGCCCTCCTCCTTGTGCTTCGCGATCAGGAGGGCCGCGGCGCCCGCGGCGTACGGTGCCGCGAAGCTGGTGCCCTGGTCGACGCAGTTACCGCCGTTGGGGACGGTGGAGACCATGTCGACGCCGGGTGCGGCGATGTCGACCCAGGCTCCGGGCTGGGAGAAGGGGGCCCGCTCGTTGTTGCGGTCCGAGGCGGCGACGGACAGGACGTTGTCGAACTCCTGGAAGGCGGCGGGGTACATGTTCTTCTCCGCGCCGCTGGCGCCGTCGTTACCCGCCGAGGCCACGATCAGAATCTTGTGGGCGGCTGCGTTCCGGATCGCCGCCTTGAGGAGTTCCAGCTTGGCCGGGCTGGCCGCCGTGCCCTGCGAAATGTTGATGATGTCGACCTTTTGCGAAACCGCGTAATTGATCGCGTCGGCCAGGCTGGCAGCATTGCCCGCCTTCTTTTCGCTGGTCTGTTGCAGGGGAATGACCTTCGCCTGGGGAGCAATTCCGAAGAAGCCGGAGCCGGGCCTCGGTCGTGCGGCGATGATGCCGGCGACCTTGGTGCCGTGGCCGACCGTGTCCTCGGTCGGCTTTCCTCCGACAAAGGTCTTTCCGCCGCTGATGTTGGGCCTGATCTGCGCATTGCCCGCGTCGATACCGGTGTCGATGACGGCGACCCGGACGCCCTCGCCCCTGGTGTCGGCCCACATCTGATTGGTCAGCAGACGCTGCAGCGACCAGGGGGTCTCTTTGATGTCGTCGGCGCCGAACTTGCACTCACCACTGTTGAGCGGAACGTTCGTGTCCGCCACCGCCGGCGCGGCGGTGGCGCAGGACAGGCCGACGAAGCACGCCGCCGTGACCAGTGCGCCCGCCGCTCGTCGACGGTGCCCGGCTCGGTGACCAATGGCGCGAGATCCCACGGGTTGTCTGCTCTCCATGTGTGGCGAAAGGGGCGGGAACGAATCGAGGGGTGAGAGTGGGGGGAGGTGTGAGAGGGAAGAAGTGAGAGAAGGCGGGGGGAGGGGTCGGAGGTGCTGTGGACGGCAGAAGGGCGAGCGCACTGATGCAGCGCGCTCGCCCTCATTGACCACTGTGCGAGCCGTCCGGGCTGCTCAGCCGATCGCCATCCGTAGCTGTGCCGACCTGGGTCAGCCGCCCCAGATACCGGCGTTCTTGTGCTCGGTGGACTGGTAGTTCTGCGCAGCGGTGTCCAGAGCCTTGGCGATGGCCTCCAGCGTGGAGTGCAGGGAGGCGGCGCGCTGGTCCCACTCGCGCTGGCGGGCCTGGTAGCCCTCCTGCGCCGCACCTTCCCAGCTGGCGGCGATCTTCTTGACGCCCGCCTCGAGGTCGTCGAGCTGCTGGCGGATGTTGTTGGCCGTACCGCGCACGTCGGAGCTGGCCTGCTGGATCGTCGCAAAATTAACGAGGATCTGGCCTGACATGGTGTCTCCTCAGGAGTTGATGCTGCTGGTCGATTCGCATGCCGCAGCGGGCCGGCGCGATGGCCGGCACGGGCTGCGGCGAGTGGGCCGGGCGCCGCGGTCAGCGGCGCGGCCCCATCATCCGAACGGGGAAGCCGAGGCGGAGATGTGCGTGATCGACTGCGCCTGCTCCTCTTCGGAGGCGGAGTAGTTCTTCGTGGTCTCGTCGATCGCTTCCTTGATCTCACCCAGAAGCTGGTTGAGACGGTTGGCGTCCTCGTTCACCTGCGACTGCAGCTGGTTGTACGAGGAAGCCGCAGCACCCTTCCACCCCGAGGTGATGGTGTCGACGACCGTGTTCAGGCGGGAGATCTCACCCTGGATCGACTGATTGACCGAGGCGATCTTGCCGCTGAACGCGACCATCTCCTCCTCGGTGGTTGTGTACTGCTGACCAGCCATAGTCAACGTCCCCCATGAGACTCGTACGTCGTACCGCGCCGTGCCGCCAACGGGGACCCACGCGGTCGGCATCACCTGCTGACGCCATTGCCTACTCTAACCACTCCATATGCCCGTTCCCAACAGGGGGGAGACTGTTGTGACGGGATCACAACATTGTCAACTCCCCTTCGCCAAAACGACGTTCAGGGAAACGGACAGATCCCATGCTATCGGTCGAAGGACCGATACGGCCGGGGAACGACGAAGATCACATCGAGAAGTCCCCGGACCGGCGCCATGAATTGCGCGCAAGGGGAGCGGTCCGGAATCCGTGCCGCCGCAAAAGGCCGCGCCGAATGCCCGTTTCCGGGCGAATTCGGCGCGGCCTTCTCTCGTGTCGCGGCGGACTACGCAGAAGCGACCGACAACGTCACGACGACTGAGGCTGCTTCGCGCTGCGGGTGTCCAGCACCGGCCCGTTGGAGAGCAGGGAGGACCATGCCTTCAGGATCAACGGGGGGTGGGTGCCGCCGTATCCGAGGTGGGCCCGCGCCTGGTCGATCTCCTGCTTGTCACTGCCGGCCTTGGTGGCGCTGTCGTTGTTCCGCGGGATGAGGTAGCGCAGACCGGTGTCGGTGACCAGGAACAGGCTGCCGCTCGTGGCCTTGGGGGTGGCGACCTCCGTGTAGAGCAGGCCGCTGCCGGGGGTGACGTACGAGCTGGCGCCCGAGGCGATCTTGGCGGGGTAGTCGTCGCCGACCCAGGTCTGCATGTCCGGCACGCCGTTCGGGTAGCCGAGCTGCTTCTCCTGGCCGCCCGGGTACTTGGTGTTGGTGCCCTTGTAGACGCTGCAGGAGACGCCGCTCTCGGTGGGGCCGCCCAGGCCACCGGTCTGGGAGCCGTTGGTGAAGTCGTTGGCCGGGCTGACGGTGTCGGTCGGCCACGGCGACTCGACGTCGGTGCCGAGGACCTTGCCCAGGAACGTCGAGTAGCCGTTGCCCGTCTCGTCCGGCTTCGGGCGGAAGGAGCCGGTGGCGACCTCCACGGGCTCCAGCGCCGAGCCGGAGGAGTTCACCTTCTGCGCGTTCGGGCCCTCCATCAGGAGCTTGGCGACGAAGTTGGAGACCTGCTCCACGCCGTCCTTCTCCACCACGTACTTCTGGCCGTCGCTGTCCTGCAGGATGGAGCCGACGGTACGGGCCTTCGCCGGGACCTCGGTGTCGGTGGTCTGGCCGCCCGCCCCGCTGACCATCGGCATGGAGATCGCCATGATGCTGGGCACCTTCAGCAGGGTGTCCATGAACTGCTGGGTCACCTTCTGCGGTTCGGCCTTGGCCCCGAAGATGATGCGGCGCAGGTCCTTGTCGCCCTGCTCCTTGCCGCCCGGCGGCTGCCACCCGAGGCCCGTGGAGTTGAACTCGAAGGCCATGCCGTTGTGGTCGACCAGCCACTTCTTGCCGTCGGGGTCCTCGACGTAGAGCGCCTGGTGGAAGTCGAGCTTGCCCTTGCGGGTGTCGTCGACGAGCTGCTTGTCCTTGCCGGCCAGGACGAAGACGGCCTGCTGCGGCTTGCTGCCGGCGCTGGTTCCGGGGCGGTTGCAGACGGCCCAGGTCTTCGGCTTGTCCGCGTCGTCCGCGCTGGGCAGCCGGTCGGGGGCGAACGGGATGCCGATGGCGGGGCCGTGCGGGATCTTGCCGTCGAGTTCGGATTCCTTGACCTTGACGACCTGGAACTTCGGGTCGAGAAGCAGCCGGGCGGATGCGAGGTTCAGGATGGGGTGCAGGAGTTTCTGGTTATTGCCATTGGCGTCCTTGGTGTTCAGGACGATATAGCGGGTGGTGGATTCATCCCCGACGATGACGTTCTTGCCGACCTCGTCCCACCCCGACGGCGCCACCGGCTTGAGAATGCCGCAGGCGCCGAATCCCACGAGCATCAGGACGCCCATGATCATGCTGGGCACCACCGCCTTGAGCGGCTTGGGGGCGCTCTCGATCGATCCGTTCGGCAGCGGCTTCAGGAATGCCGCATTCGTGCGCTTTCGGGCAAACGAATACGCATTCAGCTCGTCCCGACGTGATGCCATTATTGCTTTCTCTCCCCGCCTGTTGGATCCACATCGAACCGCCCCCGGCACTCACGCCGTAGCGCCCTCTACTATGCCGTGTGTCGATCGACCCGTACGGTACGGGTGCCACCTTCCAACGCACCAGTCTCAGCGGCGGCCGATACGCCTAGAGGCCCACATCACCAGTAGAGGAGCAGGCCGGGGGATGTCCAGCGCCACCAGGGCTCGACGCCGCAATGGGCGGCAACAGCAGCAACAGCCTTCCGGGGCACCGCAATTTGCGGGAAATGCTGGCCAAAACGGCACAGCTTCGGGCAACAGAGGTAATGGCGGCCGGGGTTCCGCGTCCCGCCCGGCGGGCCCGGTGGCACCGCGGCTGCGCCAGCAGGCCGGCACGATCGGCGGTGTCCGCGTCCAGCAGCTGGCCATCATCGAACTCGCCGCCGCACTGGTGCTGGTGGGCTGGTCGATCCACCCGGCCGCGCTGACCGCGGCCGCCGTCGTCGCGGCCGTACTGGTCGTCTTCGCGCTCGGCCGGCGGCGCAAGATCCCGCTGCCCGAGTGGATCACGACCGTGCGCGCGATGAAGCGCCGCGGCAAGAACAGCGCCGCCGCGCTCGCGGCCACCCAGGGCGTCGACCCGGCAATCGCCCCCGTGGTGGAGTGCGAACCGGCCCTGCGCACCTACGAGTACACGACCGAGGCCGATCAGCGGGCCATCGGTTTCGTCGGCGACGGCACGTTCCTGACGGCCATCGTCCAGGTGGACGCGCGCGACGAGCCGCTGCGGCCGCAGCGTGGCAGCCACATGCTGCCGCTGGACGTGCTGCACACCGCCCTGGACATCGAGGACATCCACCTGGAGTCCGTCCAGTTCGTTCAGTACACCCAGCCCGCGCCCGCGCCGCACCTGCCCGAACAGGCCGTGGCGTCCCGCTCGTACGCCCCGCTGCAGGCGCAGTCGCAGACCCCGGCCGTCCAGCTGACCTGGATCGCCCTCAAGCTCGACCCGGAGCTGTGCTCCGAGGCCATCGAGGCCCGCGGCGGCGGCCTGGAGGGCGCCAAGCGCTCGCTGCTGCGCGCCGCGGACCAGCTCGTCAGCCGGCTGACCGCGCACGGCGTGCGGGCCAGGGTGCTCAACGAGCGCGAGGTCACGGCCTCGATCGGCACGGCCGTGTGCGTCAGCCCGCGGGCGGCCAACGGCGCCATGGGCCGCGACGGCCGGGCGGTCCGGCGTACCCAGGAGACCACCCGGGCGATGCGCTGCGACGACCGCTGGCACTCCACGTACTGGATCGGCCGGTGGCCCCAACTGGGCGAGGGCGGCGCGCCGTTGGCGGCCGTCACCCAGCTGCTGACCAGCACCAGGGCGATGGCCAGCACGTTCGCGCTGACCGCCACGCACGGCGGCGGCCGCGCCCCGGCGATCACGGGTTACGTCCGCCTCTCCACCCGCAGCGAGAACGAACTCTCGGCCGCCCAGGACGAGTTGGAGCGCCGTTCCGGTTCCGCGAAGGTCGGGCTGGTCCGCCTCGACCGTGAACAGCTGCCCGGCCTGCTGGCCACGCTCCCCCTCGGAGGTACCCGCTGATGGCCTCGCCCACGTATCAGCCCCGCGTCAACACCAGCAGCGACGGCTGGCGCAATCCCCCCTTGTCGGCGGGTGTCAGTGGCGGTGACGGCCGCCGGCTGTCGCACCAGCCGCGTCCGGAGGAGGAGCAGAACGGGCCGACCGGGCCCAGGCCCCGGCCCGGTTACGGCCTGCGCGGCCCGCGGCGCAGCCCGCACGTGCTGACCGCCGAGTCGCTGGCCGCGCTGACCCTGCCGGTCGGCGACGACGGCGTGATCATCGGCATCGACCCGCAGAACCAGCCCGCCGTGCTCAGCCTGCTGCGCCCGACCCCGCTGGAGGTCGTCCTCGTCGGCAGCATGTGGATGGCGCAGGTGCTGGCGCTGCGTACGGTCGCCACCGGCGCCCGGGTCGCGGTCGAGACCGCCCGGCCGCCCGCCTGGGGCCAGATGGCGCAGAGCGCGGGCGGCGGCCAGCAGTGCGTGTCCGTCCACGACGTCCGTCAGATCGCGCCCCAGGGGCCGTCGGTTTCCAGCCCGGTGCTGGTCGTACGGGACATGGGTGCGCGGCCGCCGCGCAATCAGCTCGCCCCGAGCCCCTGGCAGTCGGTGCTGACCGTGCTGCCGTTCCTCGGGCCGCGGTCGCCGCAGATGCTCAGCCGTGCCGACCTCGTCGGGCTGCAGCGGCTGTCGCCGGAGGAGGCGGAGGTCGTGACGCGCATCATGCGGCTGCCGGAGCAGGTCGGCGCGGTGCTGCCGACGCTCAGCGACAACGCCATGCTGTGGTGCCGTCGTGACGGTGGTCACCAGTTCGTCATGACCCAGCCCACCGAGGCGGAGACCAACCTGCTGGGCGGCCCGCGCCGTATGGACTGATACCTCGACACACACCTTCGGCACGGCCGCACGGGCGCACCACAGGCGTAATCGCCGGGTGCGCCCGTAGGTGTGCCGAAGGGCTTGAAGACGACATGGCACCGACTGCCGTTATGGGCCGACTCTTGATTAGGCTGTGTGGGAGAGCCGCAGGAGCACAGCGCGACGGCAGTCGATACGGGGATGGAGACAGTTAGTGTTGGCGCAACCCCGGGTGGTGTGTTCCGACTTCCGCTACACCCGAACGATCCGCCTGTATCCGGTCCTGCCGTTCAGGTGCGTTGCAGTACACCAGGAGGCACAGTGAACGAGCAGGAGGCTTTCCGTCCGGACGGAAACGATCCTGACGACGACCAGTCCGAGTTCGACCTGACCGGCGAGTTCAAGATCGACTTTGCCGCGCCGGCCTGGTACGCGAGCAACGACACCAGTGGTGGCGGCGCAGGTGCTGCGGCCTCCCCCGCGGCTTCTCCTGCGCCTTCGCCCACCACTCCGCCCGCCGCGGCGGCGCCCGGTCCGCCGACCGGTCAGCCGCTGAGCGGGCCGTCCCAGGGCGCACCGGTGCCGGGTCTTCCGCAGCAGGGCGCACCGGCCGTGGACGCCGCACCGCCCGGTTTCCCGACGCTGCGGCCGCAGGGCACGGACGACGCCGCTCCGGCCGCCGCCGCTCCCCCGGCCGCGCCGGAGGCCGCCGCGGAGTCCGCGCCGGCCGCGAACGACGCGTCCGACGGCGGCAACAAGCGTTCCGGCACGGGCGTCGACCCGTCGGCCTCCCTGTGGGACGACGACGATGACGACACCGAGCCGGAGCCCGTGGCGACGCCCGTGACGGAGCACGCGGCCGCCCCGGCACCGCAACCGGAGGCTGCGGCCCCCAACTCCCCGGCCGAGGGCGCCGCCCAGGCCGCGGAGGCCGCTCCGCCGGCCCAGCAGGTCCAGCCCGCTCCCGATGCCACCGCTCAGGGTGCGCAGGCGGGCCAGTCGCCGCTGCCGCAGCAGGCGCAGCCGCAGGGCGCACCCGTACAGGGCGCAGGCGTGCAGGGCCAGCCGCAGGGTCAGCAGGGGCAGTACGGTCAGTCCCAGCAGGGCGTGCCGCAGGGTGCTCCGCAACAGCAGGGTGTGCCGCAGCAGGGCGCTCCGTGGGGCGCCGCGACGGACGGTCAGCAGCAGGGCGTCCCGGGGCAGGCCGTTCCTGGCCAGGCCGTTCCCGGTCAGGGCGTCCCCGGTCAGGGCGGACTGCCGCCGCTGCCGCCGGAGTTCCAGCCCGCCGACCCGCGCATGGCGCAGGCTCAGGCCGGTCAGCAGCCGCCGGCCCAGCAGGGCCAGCAGCCGCAGCAGGGCGTGCCCCCGCAGGGCCAGCAGCAGGTGCCGGCCCAGCAGCCGCACGCACAGCAGCAGCCGCAGGCCGGTTACCCGCAGCAGGCCCAGCCCCAGCAGGCCGGTTACCCCCAGCAGGGTCAGCCCGCGCAGCAGCAGGGCGCCTACGGCTATCCGCAGCCCGCGTACGGCTACCCGCAGCAGGGCCAGCCGCAGCAGCACCCCCACGCGGCCGCGCAGCAGCCCGCTTACGGCTACCCGCAGACCGCGGCCCAGGGCTACCCGCAGCAGGCCCAGCAGCAGGCCGGTTACGACCCGCACCAGGCGGCCCAGGCACAGCAGGCCGCTCAGGCACAACAGGCAGCCCAGGCCCAGCAGCAGGCGCACCAGGCCCAGCAGGCGCAGCACCAGGCCCAGCAGCAAGCACAACAGGGGCAGCAGACGCCGTATCAGCCGCTGCCCGGTCAGCAGGCGGACCCCAACGCCGCGGCGAACTACGCGACGTACTCGCAGCCCGGTCAGCAGCAGCCGCAGCGGGCGGCTCCCGGCGCACCGCTCGGTTACAGCGCGGCGGTCGAGCTGACCTCCGACCGGCTGCTGCGCAACCAGCCCAAGAAGCGCAAGCCGGGCGCCAACGCGCAGCCGTCGAAGTTCAAGCTGGGCGCGAAGAAGGAGCAGGAGGAGCGGCAGCGCAAGCTGGAGCTGATCCGTACACCGGTGATGTCCTGCTACCGGATCGCGGTGATCAGCCTCAAGGGCGGCGTCGGCAAGACGACGACCACCACGGCGCTGGGCTCCACGCTCGCCTCCGAGCGGCAGGACAAGATCCTCGCGATCGACGCCAACCCGGACGCCGGCACGCTCGGCCGACGGGTGCGCCGCGAGACCGGTGCGACCATCCGTGACCTGGTGCAGTCGATCCCGCATCTGCACAGCTACATGGACATCCGCCGGTTCACCTCGCAGGCCCCGTCGGGTCTGGAGATCCTCGCCAACGACGTCGACCCGGCCGTCTCGACGACCTTCAACGACGACGACTACCGGCGGGCGATCGACGTCCTCGGCAAGCAGTACCCGATCATCCTCACCGACTCGGGTACCGGTCTGCTCTACAGCGCGATGCGTGGAGTCCTCGACCTCGCCGACCAGTTGATCATCATCTCCACCCCGTCCGTGGACGGTGCGAGCAGCGCCAGTACGACCCTGGACTGGCTCTCCGCGCACGGCTACGCCGACCTGGTGCAGCGCGGCATCACGGTCATCTCCGGGGTCCGCGAGACCGGCAAGATGATCAAGATCGACGACATCGTGTCGCACTTCGAGACCCGCTGCCGCGGCGTCGTGGTCGTCCCCTTCGACGAACACCTCGCCGCCGGTGCCGAGGTCGACCTCGACATGATGCGGCCCAAGACCCGCGAGGCGTACTTCAACCTCTCCGCCCTGGTGGCCGAGGACTTCGCGCGGGCCCAGCAGGCGCAGGGGATGTACCCGCAGCAGCAGATGGGCGGCGATCCGTACGCCCAGCAACAGCAGCAGGCCCAGCAACAGCAGCAGTACGCCGCCCAGCAGGGCCACCCGCAACAGGGGCAGCCGCAACAGCACCCGCAGCAGGGTCAGCCGCCGGCCGGCTACCCGCCGCAGCAGGGCGGCTGGACCCAGCAGCCCGCCCAGCCGCCGGCCCACTGGCAGCAGCAACAGCCCGCCCCGGACGCCCCCCAGCCGGACCAGTCCGGCCTGGCCCCGGGCTGGCAGCAGCAGCCGCCTCCGCAGTAGCGCGCGTATCGCTCCGCGCGCACGCGCAGAGCGAGCGAGACGGGTCGGGGCCCGGCACCTTGTTGGTGCCGGGCCCCGACCCGTTCGCCATGCTGGCCTGCCGGCGCGGTGTGCGATGTTGGGCTGCTCCCGCGGATGCCGTGAGCGTGGTGAGCGTCGTGGGTGTGGTGAGCGTCGTGAGCGCTGCGAACGTTGTGAGCGTCGTGAAGGTCATGTACCTCGCGCGGGCTGCGACCCCGCCGGCGCCGTCACGCTCATACCGCACGCCGACCCGAACGAGTGAACCATTCCCGGTCGAACTCCGCCTGCTTCCAGCCGAGTTGGCGTGCGCGCAGCACCGCAGGGGAGCATTACACCCGGCCCGAACACACCACCCGCGGCACTACACCCGCCCACCCCCCCGAAGGGGGGTGGGCGGCGGGGAAAAAGTGGTTCGGCGGGAAAGGCGACGGGGAAGCCTCGCGTCGGCGGGGGACTTCCGCCAGCCGGGAAGGGCCTCCGTCAGCCCGGCCACGGCAAACCCGCAGACCTCAACCAGCCGCGGCGAGCTCAAGGCACCAATCGGCCGCGGCGAGCCTTCAAACGGCCAGCCCGGCTGCAGCAAAACCTCAGCTCTCAACCGGCCGTGCCGCCACGTCCCGTCAGTCAGCCGGCGTCGGCGATGAGGCCGCGGGCCAGTTTCACGTCGACCGCCATCCGGTCCAGCAGGGCGTCGAGGGTGTCGAACTTCTCCTGGCCGCGGATGTAGGCGAGGAAGTCCACCCCCACGTGCAGCCCGTACAGGTCCAGCCCGACACGGTCGATCGCGTACGCCTCGACCGTGCGCACCTTGCCGTCGAACTGCGGGTTGGTGCCGACCGAGATGGCCGCCGGCATCGCCTCGCCCTCGACCTGCAGGAGGCCCGCGTAGACGCCGTCGGCCGGGATCGCCGTGTGCGGCAGGGTTTCGACGTTGGCCGTCGGGAAGCCCAACTCACGGCCGCGCTGGGCGCCGCGGACGACGACGCCCTCGACGCGGTGCGGCCGCCCCAGGACCTCCCGCGCACCGGTCACGTCGCCCTCGGCGACCAGCCGGCGGGCGAGCGTGGAGGAGAACGGCTCGCCGCCGCCCGCCTCCCCGCGCTCGAAGAGGTCGACGACCTCGACGGTGTAGTCGTAGGTGGTCCCGAGTTCGGCGAGGGCCTCGACGTTGCCGGTCGCCTTGTGGCCGAACCGGAAGTTGGGGCCCTCGACGACGACCTGTGCGTGCAGCTTGTCGACCAGCACCTTGACCACGAAGTCGGCCGGCGACAGCTTCGAGAACTCCTTGGTGAACGGCAGCACCAGGACCGCGTCCACACCCAGCTCGGTCATCAGCTCCGCACGCCGGTGGTGCGGCGCCAGCAGCGGCGGGTGGGTCCCGGGCCGTACGACCTCGCTCGGGTGCGGGTCGAAGGTCACGACCACCGCCGGGATCCCCAGCTCACGGGCGCGCGCGACGGCCTTACCGATGATCAGTTGGTGGCCGCGGTGCACACCGTCGTACGAGCCGATGGTGACGACGCTGCGTCCCCAACCCTCGGGGATGTCCTCCAAGCCACGCCAGCGCTGCACTCTGCCCGCTCCTCGCCCGAACTCTTGTCAGTCCACTGCGCCACGTCGGCATGGCGCAGGTCTAAGACTGCCATGCCCCGGGTGGTGCTTCGCGCGAAGGGTCACCGGCGACTGCCCGATGGATCTTCACGGCAGCACCGCACCGGCTCCGCCCCTGGGCCGGGTACCCGGCCTCCCTCTCACGGACACCGGACCGCGAACGCCTGAATCGGAAGCGCCTGACCGGGAGCGCCCGGCCCCGGGGTGCCTGCGGACGACTGCGGGTGCCTGCGGTTACCTGCGGGGCTTGCGGGCACCGGCGAAGGGTCCGGTCCCCGATTTCCGGTACGCGCCACGGCCCCGTCCTCCGGTTCCCGTCCCCCGGTTCCCGCCTCCGGTTCCCCTCACCCGCCCCGGCTCCCGGCCGCTGTCGTACGGGCGCGGGCTCCCCGCGGCGCGGCGGACCCCGCCGGATCCGACGCCCCTCCCCGGAGCCGACGGGCGAAGCCGGGCAGTCGGCGGGTCAGCTCCGCCAGCTGTCGTTCGAAGTGGGCCGCGCCGCCCGGCGTACGGGCCAGCAGCGCGCCGGTGCGCCGCACCAGGTCACGGGTGCGCTCCGCGGGCCGCCGGTCGCAGCCCTCGGCGGCAGCCCGGAGCAGCGCTTCGAGGACGCTGGTGTCGGCGGTGGCGCCGTCCTCGCCCTGGCCCAAGCCGTACGGGCCCCTCTCCTGTTCCTCCTGCGCCAGCAGGGCCTCCAGCAGGTCGCCGCGCAGTGCCTCCGAGGCACCGGAACCGCCCTCCGCCAGAACATCGGCCAGCGCGCACCGGACCGGCGCCGGGCAGTCGGTGATCAGCTCACCGGCGAACGGACGCAGTGCGGCGCGGGCGGCCGGTCCGCGCTCCAGGCGGTGGGCGACGAATTCCGCGACCGGGCGCGCGGCGCGTTCCGGGCTGTGCCGGGCGTAGTCACGGACGAGCGAGGCGGCACGGGCGGCGGTCCCGGGCGCGTCGAGCCCGGCGAGCAGCCGCAGCAGGGCGGCGGCGACCGGTGGCCCTTCGCCCCCGGTGAGCCGGGCCCGGAAGGCGGCCAGCACCGGCACGGGGTGCTCGGTCAACGCACCCGCGAACGCCGTGGGCGGCAGCTGTGGATCTCCCGCGACGAAGCGGGCCAGCGCCCGGGCCAGGTAGCGGGGGCGACTGACCGGGTCACCCACCAGGAGCGCCAGCGCCGAACCGGTGCAGGGTTCGTCGAGCGGGCCGGCAAGCGGGCCGTCGAGCAGTTCGTCCCTTTCCTCCTTCACTTCCCCCTCCGCTTGGCCCTTCACTTCGTCCGTCGGCTCGGACGGCATCTCGTATGGCGCGGACCCCCTCTCGCGCAGCGTGCCCTGAGGCCCGGAGAGCAGGTCGAGGGCCGCCCGGCGGAGCAGGGCGCGGTCGGCCTCGGTACGGGCGTGGGGCGCGGCGCGCAGGCCGTAGGACGCGGCGGCCGCCCGGCGGCGGGGGCAGGGGTCCTGGGCCCAGCGGGCGACGGCCCGGCAGACCGTCGACGGCTCGTCCTCGGCGAGCGCGCCGAGCAGCTCGTCTCCCCTGGGGTGCGCGGCTGCCACCAGCGCCTCGGTGAGCACATCGGGTGCCCGCCGACGGTGGGCGTACAGGAGGGCCTGCGCGGCGGCCGCCACGGTGATCTCGCGCGGCGCCGGTGCGGAGGGGTCCGGCAGGGGCGTTGAGTCGAGAGGCGAAGGCGCGGAAGCCCGGGGCGAGGGTAGGGAGCCGTGGGCCGGGCGGTTCGACAGTCCCGCGCCCAGGAGGCGGGTGTCGTCGAACCACGAGCAGAGGAGGGGCTGGACGCGCTGCGGATCGGCGCGGAGCATCCCGGCCGCGGCGTCCAGAAAGCGCGCCGGTGGGGCCACCGCCCCATCGGCCACCGGCCCGTCCGCCGGCACCAGCCGCCGCAGGAGGTCCAGCCGGTCCTCGTCCGCCAGCGCCAGCCGCTCCCAGAACCACGGCCCGAACGCGTCCAGTCCGGTGTGCGCGAACCCGCCCGCCCGCAGCGACCGTTCGGTGATCCGGTCGGCCAGCAGCCGCAGCACGCCGGTGTACGGCCCGGCGTCGGGGAGCCTGAGCAGGACGCCGGCCAGCAGCTGCCGGGCCCACCGGGGGCCACCCACGGGCCGTGACACCGCACCCGCAGCCCCCTCACCCCACGCACTCTGCCCCAGCCACGGCTCCGGCCACGGCTCCGGCTCCGGCTCCCCTCCCGGGACAGTTCCCGGGACAGTCGGCCCGCCCCTTGCGTCCCTAACGTCCGGCGACCGCCCGCCACAGGAGTCGCACCCCCAAGAGCCCCAGGCCCAAGAGCCACAGTCGCAAGAGCCCCCGTCCCCGGAGTCACCGTCCCCAGAGCCGCCGTCCCCCGCGTCACCGCCGCCCGGAAGGAGCGGGGGCTGCGCTACGTCCTCCCGCGGGGCCGGGAGCAAGCTGCCCCCACGGAAGGCCCCGAGCGGACCCTCGCCGTCCGCCGCCGCCACCGTCGCCGTCGCCGTCGCCGTAGGCACCAACTCCGCCAGTCGGAAGGCGAGTTGGACCCTCCCTGCCTGCCGGGCGAGCCGGAGGAGAGCCTCGACGACCGGGGCGGGGCGGTGGCCGGGGACGGTCAGCAGGTCGAGATCGACGTGGGCGCCCTGCAGCCATTCGCCGAACTCGTCGTGGGCGAAGCGGTATCCGGGGCCGGCCGGCACCAACAGGCCCTCGGCGAGCACCGCGGCGGACCAGCCGGCCCGGACCGGGAAGACCTCCTCGAAGGACGGACGGTCCAACCCGCCCTCCACGGAGGCGAGGCAGCGGCGGGCGGCCTCGTGCACCTGGCCGGCGACCTGGGCGGCCAGCCTGCGCACCGCGGTGCCACGCGGCGCGGGCCGGTACCCGGCGGCGATGCGTACGGCGATCCGCAACGACACCAGGTCCAGATAAGCGTCGAAGACCTGGTGGCGGTCCGGTGCCCCGAGCAGTTCCCCGGCCGGCTCTCCGGCCGGCTCTCCGGCCGGTTCCCGGCGCGGTCCCCCGCCCGGCTCCGCACCCAGCTCCCCGGCCGGCTCCCCACCCGGCCCTCCGTTCCCGCGTGCCGCCCCGCCCCGGCCCCCTCCCCCGGCCAGCTCCTCTCGTAGCTCCGCCAGCAGCCGGAGCGTCAGCGGGTGGCGGGCGTCCGGGGCGGCGGGGGCGCCGGGCGGCAGGCCGTAGCGTTCCCGGGCGCGCTCGGCCGCCCTTTTGGGGAGGTCGCCGATCGCCACGCAGTCGGGGAGGGCGGGTGCCGCACCGCCCGGCCGCGGCCGGTGCAGCAGCCCCGGCGGGAAGAGCGCTCCGGCTCGTTCCCAATAGGCGGGGCGGCAGGCGATGACCAGTTGGACGCGGGCGGTGCGCAGCCAGTGGACCGTCGCGGCGGTCCACTCGGCCAGCCGCTCGTGCCGGGCCAGGGCCGCCGGCATCTCCTCCGGGCCGTCGAGGAGCACCAGCAGCGGTCGTCCGGTGCCGGCGGCGAGTGCGGCGACGGTCTCGGGGGTGGCGTCCGTCGGGTCGCCCGCCGTACGTCCCGAGGTCACGAGGGTCCGGCCCGCGGAGCGCAGCGCGCGCCCCACCGCGGTGCGCAGGCCCTCGTCGCCGGCCCGCAGGTCGGCGCCGCGCAGCCGGAGGGTGGGGGCCGGTGGCGCGCCTGCCGACCGGCGCGCCGCCAGCCGGGCCAGTTCCGTGCTCCGCCCGGTGCCCGGCCCGCCCACCAGCGCCAGAACGTGCGCGCCGGCCACCCCCTCCCCCAGGAACCGGGTGAACTCCCCCTGTACGTCGGGGCGTTCGACCGGTTCGGGGCCCGGCCCGGCGGCGGGCGGACTCGCGGAGAGGGCCGTGAGCCGCAGCACCCCGGCGGGGTTCAGTTCGCTGCCGTACGCGGGGACGGTCGCCGCGTTGCGCGCCAGCAGGGCGGCCAGCGGGCCCCCGGGCGCGGCCTCGGCGACCGCGCGCAGCGGGACGGCGAAACCGCCGGCCCGACGGCCGGCGTGCAGTGCGCTGCCCAGCACGCCGAGCACCACACCGGTCCGGCCGTCGAGCACCGGCCCGCCGATCGCGGGCCCGCCGAGCCGCAGTGCCTCCCGGCCGCCCGCGCACAGTGCCAGCTCCAGGACGTGGTCGAGGTGGTGGACGCGGTCGCCGGCGGTGTACGCGACGCCGGAGGCGGGGCCGACGACCGTGCCGTCCAGCCAGCCGCCCGTCCAGAGCCGGGCCGGGGCGCCCGCGTCCGGCCGGACCGTGCCGATCGGCAGGGGGCGGAGCCGGTCCGGGCGGAAGCCGGTGGTCCGGATGAGTGCGAGCCCGCTTCCGGGGAGGGGGGTGAGGGCGCTCGGCTCCACCGGGCGGGTCCATGCCGGGGCCGCCCCGCCGGTGGCCGTGACGGGCCGCATGGGCTGGAGCACCAGTCCGGCCGCGCCGTCCACCGCCTCGTGGCTGGTGACCACCGTGCCCTCGTGGTCCGCGAGGAATCCCGTGCCACGGGTGTGACCTGCCAGATCACGGATCCGCACCAGCGCGGTGTCCGCATCGGCATCCAGCAACGCCATTGCCGATCCTTCCCGCCGGTACCGTCCTCGGAACGGTAAGCAGGCCGTGATCGTCCTGGCAGGGTGTGCGGCGAACGCGCCCCCGTCCGCGCCTTGGTTCACTCCGAGCGCCTCGCCGAATGAGTGAATGCGCGAGGCGCGCTGGATAGGGATCAAGAGGAGGGGGATGGTGGAGCGCGGACCGGCCCCGTGCCTGCCGGGCGGCCCGCGTTCCACCACCTCCCCCGGGAGCCCGGTTTCCGGCTCTCCCGGATAGCGGGTCTCCGGTCGGCTCCCCAGGGGTCAGACGGCGAAGACCGCCAGGCTCTTGGCCTTCCCGCCCTGGTTCTCCACCAGCGCCAGGAACCGCCCGTCGGGCCCGAAGGCCGCGACCGGCCCGTCGGTCTCGAAGCGCGGCATCGCGATCCGTGCGCCGTTGAGCAGCAGCCGGGACTGTGCCTCGGTGACGTCCCAGCGGGTGAAGGCCGCGTCCGCCGCCTCACCGACCGGCATGATCGGCAGCCCGCCGCCCTCGGGGGCGTCCACGGCCGCCTGCAGCTGCTCCAGGGTCTGCGCCCGGTCCAGCTTGTACGGCCCGACGCGGGTGCGGCGCAGCGCGGTCAGATGGCCGCCGACGCCGAGCCCGGCGCCCAGGTCGCGGGCCAGGGCGCGGATGTACGTGCCGGAGGAGCACTCGACGGAGACCAGCAGGTCGGTCACCGGCGTGCCGTCCGCCGCCTCGGTCTCGTGCGCGGAGTGCACCACGAACGAGGAGACGGTGACCGGGCGGGCCGGGATCTCAACGTCCTCGCCCTCGCGCACCCGGGAGTACGACCGCTTGCCGTTGATCTTGATGGCGCTGACCTTGGACGGCACCTGCATGATCGCGCCGGACAGCCGCGCGACCCCGGCGTCGATGTCCTCGCGGGCGAGGCCGTGCGCCGCCTTGGACGCGGTGATCTCGCCCTCGGCGTCATCGGTGACCGTGGTCTGGCCGAGCCGGACGGTGCCGACGTACTCCTTCTCCGTCAGCGCCAGGTGGCCGAGGAGCTTGGTGGCCCGCTCCAGGCCGAGGACGAGCACGCCGGTGGCCATCGGGTCGAGGGTGCCGGCATGGCCGACCCTGCGGGTGCGGGCCATACCGCGCATCTTCGCCACCACGTCGTGCGAAGTGAAGCCGGCCGGCTTGTCGACGATGATCAGGCCGCCCGGCTTGTTGCTCTCACGCTTCATGCTTACGCGGTGCCCTCGTCATCCTCGTCGTCACCGGGCTTGCGGTACGGGTCGGCCTCGCCGGCGTACTTGGCGCCCGAGGATGCCTCCCGGACCTTGGCGTCCTCGGCCCGTGCCTTGGCGAGCAGGTCATCGATCGTCTTGGCGTTCTCCGGCAGGGCGTCCGCGACGAACGCCAGGGTCGGCGTGAACTTCGTGCCGGCCGCGGCACCGACCGCGGAGCGCAGCATGCCCTTGGCGCTCTCCAGCCCGGCGGCGGCGCTGGCCCGGTCCTCGTCGTCGCCGTAGACCGTGTAGAAGACCGTAGCCTCCCGCAGGTCGCCGGTGACCCGGGTGTCCGTGATGGTCACGTGCGAGCCGAGCCGCGGGTCCTTGATGCCGCGCTGCAGCTTCTGGGCGACCACCTCCCGGATGAGGTCCGCCAGCTTCTTCGCCCGCGCATTGTCGGCCACTGGTCCGTCTCCTTCTTGTCTTCCACAATTGTGCTTCCACCGGCGGCGACCTGCCCCGTCATCAGGTCAGTCGTCGTCGCCGTGCAGCCGTCGGCGTACCGACAGCAGCTCCACTTCGGGCCGTGCGGCGACCAGGCGCTCGCAGCGGTCCATGACATCGGTGAGGTGCCCGACGTCCCCGGACACCACCGCCAGGCCGATGGTGGCCCTGCGGTACAGATCCTGGTCCCCGACCTCCGCCACGCTCACCGCGAATTTGCGGTGGAGTTCGGAGACGATCGGGCGGACGACGGAGCGCTTCTCCTTCAGCGACCGTACGTCGCCGAGAAGCAGGTCGAAGGACAGCGTCCCTACGTACATGCAAGCCGGGTCAAGCCACCCGTGGGGCCTTGGGGGCACCTCCCGGCATGGGCCGGGGGCGTGCGTGTCAGTTCGAACCGTACACGCAACGGCCGGGGCCGATCGACGGAGTTTCTTCCGCCGACCGGCCCCGAAAGGTCGCTGCGTGATCAGCCGCGCGGCTTCTCGCGCATCTCGTACGTCGCGATGACGTCGTCGACCTTGATGTCGTTGAAGTTTCCGAGGTTGATACCGCCCTCGAAGCCTTCGCGGATCTCGGTGACGTCGTCCTTGAAGCGACGCAGACCGTCGATGTTGAGGTTCTCCGCGACCACCTTGCCGTCGCGGATGAGGCGCGCCTTGGTGTTGCGCTTGACCTCGCCGGAGCGGATGAGAACACCCGCGATGTTGCCCAGCTTGGACGACTTGAAGACCTCGCGGATCTCCGCCGTGCCGAGCTCGACCTCTTCGTACTCCGGCTTGAGCATGCCCTTGAGGGCCGCCTCGATCTCCTCGATCGCCTGGTAGATGACCGAGTAGTACCGGACGTCGACGCCCTCGCGCTCGGCCATCTGCGTGGCGCGGCCCTCGGCCCGCACGTTGAAGCCGATGACGATCGCGTCGGAGCCGGACGCCAGGTTGATGTCGGTCTCCGTGACCGCACCGACGCCGCGGTGCAGCACCCGGATGTCGACCTCTTCGCCGACGTCGAGCTGGAGCAGCGAGGACTCCAGGGCCTCGACGGAGCCAGAAGCGTCACCCTTGATGATGAGGTTGAGCTGCTGGACCTCGCCGGCCTTGAGCACCTTGTCCAGGTCCTCCAGGGAGACCCGGCGGGTGCGCTTGGCGAAGGCCGCGTTGCGCTCGCGCGCCGCGCGCTTCTCGGCGATCTGGCGGGCCGTGCGGTCCTCGTCGACGACCAGGAAGTTGTCGCCGGCGCCCGGGACGTTGGTCAGACCCAGGACCAGGACGGGGGTCGACGGACCCGCTTCCTCGACGTTGTTGCCCTTGTCGTCGAACATCGCACGGACCCGGCCGTACGCGTCACCGGCGACCATCGTGTCACCGACGCGGAGGGTACCGCGCTGGACGAGGACGGTGGCCACGGCGCCGCGGCCGCGGTCGAGGTGGGCCTCGATCGCAATACCCTGCGCGTCCTGCTCGGCGTTGGCCCGCAGGTCGAGCGCGGCGTCCGCGGTCAGGACCACGGCCTCCAACAGGTTCTCGATGTGCAGACCCTGCTTGGCGGAGATGTCGACGAACATGGTGTCGCCGCCGTACTCCTCGGCCACCAGGCCGTACTCGGTCAGCTGACCGCGCACCTTGGTCGGGTCGGCACCCTCGACGTCGATCTTGTTGACCGCGACCACGATCGGCACGTCGGCCGCCTTGGCGTGGTTCAGGGCCTCGATCGTCTGCGGCATGACACCGTCGTTGGCCGCCACCACGAGGATCGCGATGTCGGTCGACTTGGCACCACGGGCACGCATGGCGGTGAACGCCTCGTGACCGGGGGTGTCGATGAAGGTGATGCGCCGCTCTTCGTCGTTGACCTCGGTCGCGACCTGGTAGGCACCGATGTGCTGGGTGATGCCGCCGGCCTCGCCCGCGATGACGTTCGTCTTGCGGATCGCGTCGAGCAGTCGGGTCTTACCGTGGTCGACGTGACCCATGACGGTCACCACCGGCGGACGCGCGACGAGCATGTCCTCGCCGCCCTCGTTCTCACCGAAGTCGATGTCGAAGGACTCGAGCAGCTCGCGGTCCTCCTCCTCCGGGCTGACGATCTCGACGACGTAGTTCATCTCGTCGGCGAGCAGCTGCAGCGTCTCGTCGGAGACCGACTGCGTGGCCGTGACCATCTCACCCAGGTTGAGCATGACCTGGACCAGCGACGCCGGGTTGGCGTTGATCTTCTCGGCGAAGTCCGTCAGCGAGGCACCGCGCGACAGCCGAACCGTCGCGCCGTTGCCGCGCGGCAGCATGATGCCGCCGACCGACGGGGCCTGCATGGCCTCGTACTCCTGACGGCGCTGCCGCTTCGACTTGCGGCCGCGACGCGCCGGACCGCCGGGACGGCCGAACGCACCCTGCGTGCCACCACGGCCACCGGGACCGCCGGGACGGCCACCGAAGCCGGGACGACCGCCGAAGCCGCCGCCGCCACCGCCGGGGCCACCGCCACCGGGACGACCGGCGAAGCCACCGCCGGTACCCGGACGACCGCCGCCGCCACCACCGGGACGACCGGCGAAGCCGCCGCCACCGGGACGACCGCCGCCGCCGGGACGACCGGCACCACCGGGACCGCGGCCGCCGCCACCGGGGCCGGGACGCGGGCCGGCAGCCGGACGCTGCGGCATCATGCCCGGGTTCGGGCGGTTACCGCCGCCACCGCCGGGACGCGGGCCGGCGCCGGGCGCGGCACCCTGCGGACGGGGCATACCACCGGGGGTCGGACGTGCGCCGCCCTGGCCCTGGGGACGGGGGCCGCCCTGGCCGCCGCCCTGCGGACGCGGGCCGCCGGGACCACCCTGGCCGCCGGGACGCGGCGCGCCACCGGGGCGGGGGGCCTGCGGACGGGCCATGCCCGTGGAGCCACCGGAGGTGAAGGGGTTGTTGCCCGGACGCGGGCCGGACGGACGACCGCCGGGACGCGCGGCCGGACGCTCGCCACCGGGACGCGGGGCGTTGCCGCGGCCCTGACCCTGACCACCCTGACCGGAACCGGGCGCCGGACGGGCCGGGCGCGGGCCGGGGGTGGCACCGGGACGGGGGGCCGACGGGGCGGCCGGGGGTGCCTGGAACTCGGGCTGCGCGGGCGCGGCCGGAGCAGGCTTGGGTGCCGCGGGACGCGCCGGGGCGGGGCGCGGGCCCGGGGTGGGGCCGGCGGCGGGAGTGCTCTTGGGGGCTGCGGGGGCCTCCGGCACCTCGGGGGTGACCGGGGCCGGAGCCGCGGGGCCCGGCTTGGGGGCGCCCGGCTTCGGGGCAGCAGGACGAGCCGCCTGCGCCGGAGAGGGCGCCGACGGCTTTGCGGGGGCCGACTTGCGCGGCGCCGCGGGCTTCCCGGCGGCGCGGCCGTTGCCACTGCCTGCCTGGAATGCGTCGGTCAACTTGCGAACAACCGGCGCCTCGATCGTCGAGGACGCCGAACGGACGAATTCACCAAGTTCTTGGAGCTTGGCCATGACGACCTTGCTCTCCACGCCGAACTCCTTGGCGAGTTCGTATACCCGGACCTTAGCCACTTCGCTCCTTCTAGGTCCGGGGTGTCCACCGGACCGTCGCTACTTCATGGGCGTACTCATCGCGTACTCATCGAGTGCTCATCGCAATCTCGACCTACTTCCGACTCGCGAGGTACCTGACCGCACGGTTTTCCGTGCGCTGTGCGTTCTTGCTGTGCGTTGTTGCAGTGGGCGGCTTCAACCGGCGCGCCGTTCGAGGAACCGACGCAGGTCCGTCGTGTCGAACGGCCCCCGGCCCCGAAAGGCCCGGGGAAACGCCCGGCGGCGGACCGCCAGGTCGAGGCAGACCAGTGTCGGATGCACGTATGCACCCCGGCCGGGCAGCGTACCGCGAGGATCAGGGGCACACTCACCCTCGATCTCCACGATGCGCAGCAAATCGCCCTTGGCCGCCCGCTCCCGGCATCCCAGACATGTGCGCTCAGGGCATGCGCGGGCATGCGTCCGGCCAGACACTGCTTAAGTCTACCTCCCCGCGTCGACCGCACCCCGATGGGGTAAGGGTCGAACGGTTGCTCAGAATTCCCGTCGGAGGGCCGCGGCGCCACCGATTTTTCCGTGGACCGCGGCTCCGGCGGCTACGACGTGTGATCCCCGGCCTGCGACGCGTGCTCGGTGTCCGGCCGGATGTCGATCCGCCATCCGGTGAGCCGGGCCGCCAGACGGGCGTTCTGCCCTTCCTTGCCGATGGCCAGTGACAGCTGGTAATCGGGGACGGTGACCCGGGCGGAGCGCGCCGCCAGGTCCACGACCTCGACCTTGCTGACCCGGGCCGGCGACAGCGCGTTGGCGACCAGGTCGGCGGGGTCGTCCGACCAGTCCACGATGTCGATCTTCTCGCCGTTGAGCTCGGCCATCACGGCCCGCACCCGCCCGCCCATGGGGCCGATGCACGCACCCTTGGCGTTCAGCCCCGACCGCGTCGAGCGCACGGCGATCTTCGTACGGTGCCCGGCCTCGCGGGCGATGGCGGCGATCTCCACCGAACCGTCCGCGATCTCCGGCACCTCCATGGCGAAGAGCTTCTTCACCAGGTTCGGGTGGGTGCGCGACAGCGTCACCGACGGGCCGCGCACGCCCTTGACCACCCGGACGACGTACGACCGCAGCCGGGTGCCGTGGGTGTACTCCTCGCCGGGGACCTGTTCCTGCACCGGCAGGATGGCCTCCAGCTTGCCGATGTCGACCAGGACGTTCTTGGGATCCTTGCCCTGCTGGACGACGCCGGTGACGACGTCGCCCTCCCGCCCGGCGTACTCGCCGAACGTGATCTCCTCCTCGGCGTCCCGCAGCCGCTGCAGGATGACCTGCTTGGCGGTGGTCGCCGCGATCCGCCCGAAGCCGGACGGGGTGTCGTCGAACTCGCGCGGCTCGGCACCCTCCTCCAGGTCCTCGGGGTCCTCCTTCGCCCACACCGTCACATGGCCGGTGTTGCGGTCCAGCTCCACCCGCGCCCGCCGGCGGCTGCCCTCGGTGCGGTGGTAAGCGATGAGGAGGGCCGACTCGATCGCCTCGACCAGCAGGTCGAACGAGATCTCCTTCTCCCGCACCAGCCCCCGCAGGGCACTCATGTCGATGTCCACGGCTACGCCTCCTCCTTGTTCTCGTCGTTCTCGTCGTTCTCGTCGATCTTCTCTTCGTGCTGCGCCTCGCGCTTGTCCGCCGTCTCGGACTTCTCGGGCTTCCGGCTGAACTCCAGCTCGACGCGCGCCTTGGCGATCTCGTCGAACGAGACCCGGCGGGCCGTCGGCTTGCGCCCCTTCACGCCCGGCACCTCCAGATCGAGGCCCTCCTCGTCGACGCCGGTGATCCGGGCGATCAGTTCCCCGGACCCTGCCGCTTCGGTGAGTTGGGCCTTGATGAGACGGCCGAGGGCGCGGTGGTAGTGGCGCAGCTCGGTCAGCGGGCGGTCGGCGCCCGGGGAGGTCACCTCAAGGGTGTAGGGCGCGCCGCCCATCACATCGGTGTCGTCCAGGACCACGGACGCCTCACGGCTCAGCTCGGCGCACTCGTCCAGCTGGACGCCCTCGTCGGAATCGACCACGATCCGCAGCACCCGGCGCTTCCCGGCCGGTGTCACCTCGATCTCTTCCAGATCCAGGTCTCGCGCGGCGACGAGCGGTTCAAGCAGTCCGCGCAGCCTCTCGCTCTGGGTGGTGCTCATCCGGGTGACTCCTCGGCCGCGTGTGCTGTTGTGGGTGGATCGCGTGTCGGATCAAAGCCTATCGGTTCCGGCGGGGTACTGACGATTCGGTGGGTGGTCACGGATACTCTCGCCTGCGGTGATCACGACGGAAGACCCCGGGAAGTGCAACGTGCCGAAAGTGGCGCTCACACGCAGAAGGACCCTGCTGGCCGGCGCCGCCCTGGGGGGCGCGGCGCTGCTCACCGGCTGCTCCGAGGACGTCTCCCCCGACCGGGACGAGCACTCCTCCGCCGCCGACCGGCTGCGCACGGCCGCGGCCCACGACAGTACGGCGCTGCTGGCGCGCTACGACGCGACGCTCGCCGCCCACCCGGCGCTGGAGCCGCGGCTGCGCCCGCTGCGCTCCGAAGTGGCCCGGCACGTCCAGGCGTTCACGACCGGGGACGCCGCCCCCTCCCCCGGCGGCTCCGCCCGCCGGGGCCGTCCGCACAAGGCCGCCGCGCCCCCGGTGCCCGGGGACGAGAAGGCCGCGCAGGGCGCCCTGGCCGCCGCGGAACGCAAGCTCGCCGACAACCGGACCACCGCGCTGCTGACCGCGCCACCCGAACTGGCCCGGCTTCTCGCCTCGGTGGCCGCGGCCGGCGCGGCGCACGCCTATCTGCTGACGGAGCCGCCCCGATGACCTCCCGGAAGAAGAGCGACGAGCAGAGCGACGACGGCCGCGCGGAGCTGACCGCCGTGCAGGCGGCGCTGGCCGCCGAGCACGCCGCGGTCTACGGCTACGGCGTGGTCGGCGGCCGGATCTCCCGCGACCGGCGCACCGAGGCACAGGCCGCCTACGACGCCCACCGCGCCCGCCGGGACGCGCTGCGCCGCGAGGTGCTGGCGCTGGGCGGCACGCCGGAGGCCGCGGCGGCCGCGTACGAACTGCCGTTCCCGGTGCCCGACCCCGCCGCCGCGGCGCGGCTGGCGGCGGAGCTGGAGGACCGGCTGGCCGCCGTCTACGCGGACCTCGTACGGGCCGGCGGCCGGGCCCGGCGGCGGGAGGCGGCCGCCGCGCTGCGGGAGGCGGCGGTGCGGGCGGTGCGCTGGCGCGGCGGCGGCGTAGCCTTCCCTGGGCTCACGGAGCGGGCTTCGGCCGCCGCTCCGTCCGGCTCCACGAGCGCCTCCGCGGGCGCGCTCTGAACGACCGGCGGTCACCGCCCCGGAAAAGGCCCCAGGAAAGGGACGGCGCAGGCATGGCAACGGCACCCATCGAACCGCCGCAGCGTTTGGTGAGTTCGGTGAGCGGCGACCCGGACAGCCCGGTACGGAAGTGGCTCGACGCGCTGCCGACGCTGGTTCAGCAGCGGCTGGAGGACTGGGAACTGACGCTGGAGCGGGTGCACGCCCCCGGTGGCCGCAGCAGTCTGCTGGCGCTCGTACGGCAGGCGGACGGTACGCCGGCGGCGCTGAAGTTGCCGGTGCCGGGCCGCCGGGCCGGGCACGAGGCGGCGGCGCTTGCGGCGTGGAACGGCTGGGGTGCGGTGCGGCTGCTGCGGGCCGACGAGGCGAGCGGGGCGCTGTTGCTGGAGCGGTTGCAGAGCGGGGTGTCGCTGCGCTCGCTGCCGGAGGCCAAGGCCCTTCTGGAGGCGGCCGGTACGGTTCGCCGCCTGTGGGTGGAGCCGGCGGCGGACCATCCGTTCGAGACCCTGGCCGGGCGTACCGAGGAGGAGGTGGAGGCGCTGGGCACGGTGGGTGCGCTGACCCGGGCGGCCACCCCTCTGGTCGAGGAGGCCCAGGAGCTGCGCCGCGGTCTGCCGGCCGCGTCCGAGGAGCGGTTTCTGCTGCACGGGGCGTTCCGCCAGGGCAAGGTGCTGGCCGGTGAGCGGGCGCCGTGGCTGGCGATCGGCCCGTCTCCGGTGGTCGGCGAGCGGGCGTACGACCTGGCGGCGCTGGTGCTGGACCGCTTCGAGGACCTGGCGGCCGGGTCGGGTGCGGCCGCCGCGGTCCGCCGCCGGGTGGCCAAGCTGGCCGACTCCCTGGAGGTGGACCGGGGGCGGCTGCGCGACTGGACGCTGGTCCGGGCGGTGGACACCGGAGTGCGGGAGGCGGCCGTGGGCGACCGCCAGCGCGGCGAACTGCTGCTGGAGTTCGCGGCCTGGCTGTAGACGCCCCGTACGTGCGCTGCGGCGCCGCCGGTCCCGGGACCGGCGGCGCCGCAGCGGCTTCGTATCAGGCGTGGATCAGGCGCTGAGCCGGGCGACGGCTTCCTCGACCGTCAGCTCCTCGCGCTCGCCGGTGCGGCGGTCCTTGACCTCGACCACACCCTCACCGGCGCGCCGGCCGGCGACCACGATGGTCGGCACGCCCAGCAGTTCGGCGTCGGTGAACTTCACACCCGGCGAGACCCCGGCCCGGTCGTCGACCAGGACGCGCAGGCCGGCGTCGCCGAGCCGGTCGCCGATCTCCAGCGCGAGCTCGGTCTGCTTGGCCTTGCCCGCCGCGACGACGTGCACATCGGCCGGGGCGACCTCGCGGGGCCAGCACAGGCCCTTGTCGTCGTGGGTCTGCTCGGCCAGCGCGGCCACCGCACGGGAGACGCCGATGCCGTACGAGCCCATGGTGACCCGGGTCGGCTTGCCGTTCTGGCCGAGGACGTCGAGCTCGAAGGCGTCCGCGTACTTGCGGCCGAGCTGGAAGATGTGGCCGATCTCGATGGCGCGGTCGATCTTCAGGCCGGTGCCGCACTTCGGGCAGGGGTCGCCGGGCTCGACGACGACCACGTCGAGGTACTCGTCGACCTCGAAGTCGCGTCCGCAGACCACGTTCTTGGCGTGCACGCCTTCCTTGTTGGCACCGGTGACCCAGGCGGTGCCGGGGGCGACGCGGGGGTCGGCGAGGTAGCGGAACGCCTTGCCGGCCAGGCCCTGCGGGCCGACGTAGCCGCGGACCAGGTCCGGGCGGTCGACGAAGTCCTCGGCGGTGACCAGCTCGACGGTGGCCGGCGCGAGGTGCTCGCCGAGCTTGCCCAGGTCCACCTCGCGGTCGCCCGGGACGCCCACCGCGACGATCTCGCCGTCGACCTTGACCAGGAGGTTCTTCAGCGTCGCGGAGGCCGGTACGCCGAGGAACCCGGCGAGCGACTCGATGGTCGGGGTGTCGGGGGTGTCCAGCTCCTCGACGGGGCCGTGGGCGGAACCATCGGCCGGCTCGACCTTGACCGTGACGGCCTCGGTGTTGGCGGCGTAGTCGCAGCTCGGGCAGTCGACGAAGGTGTCCTCACCGGCGGACGCGGGCGCCAGGAACTCCTCGGACGCCGAGCCGCCCATGGCACCGGAGACGGCGGAGACGATGCGGTAGTCCAGGCCCAGGCGCTGGAAGATCTTCTCGTAGGCCTCGCGGTGCAGTCCGTACGACTGGGCCAGGCCCTCGTCGGTGGTGTCGAAGCTGTACGAGTCCTTCATGTGGAACTCGCGGCCGCGCAGCACGCCGGAGCGGGGGCGGGCCTCGTCGCGGTACTTGATCTGAATCTGGTAGAGGATCACCGGCAGGTCCTTGTAGGACGTGCACTGGTCCTTGACCGTGAGGGTGAAGATCTCTTCGTGGGTGGGGCCGAGGAGGTAGTCGGCGCCCTTGCGGTCCTTGAGGCGGAAGAGCAGGTCGCCGTACTCCTCCCAGCGGCCGCTGGTCTCGTAGGGCTCCTTGGGCAGCAGCGCCGGCAGCAGGACTTCCTGGCCGCCGATGGCGTCCATTTCCTCGCGGACGATGCGGGAGACGTTCTCCAGGACCTTCTTGCCCAGCGGCAGCCACGTCCAGATGCCGGCGGAGGAGCGGCGGACGTACCCGGCCCGGACGAGCAGCTTGTGGCTGGCGGTCTCGGCGTCGGCCGGGTCGTCGCGCAGTGTCTTGATCATCAAGCGGGACATGCGCTGGACCTGTGCGGCGTTGGCCATGGGAGTTTCTCCTGCGTAAGAAAGGTGACTCCCTGGAGGTTAGCTGGCTGGGTGTGTCCGGCGAAAATGCGTTACCGCTGCGCTTGGCTTTTGCCCCACGATTTTGGCTGGCCCGCCGTGGGGGTTTCTCGCCGTGGCGCCTGCGGCGGGCTGGGTTTGTGGTGGGTGCGGTGACGGGCCTCCGGGGCAGGGGTGTGGGACTGCTGACGCTTTACGTCCCACACCCCTGCCCCTCCGGCCCGTCCCCTCCCGTTGGGGGAATGTGCGGGTGGTGGGGGCGGGCCTTGCCCGTTCGGTTCAGGGGCGCTTCAACGGCAGGGGGGCGCCCATGACGGCGTAAGGGGTGGGGGCGCTGGGGAAGAGGACGCGGCGGGCCAGGTCGCGGTAGCCGAGGGAGCGGTAGAGCTTGCGGGCGGGGCTCTCGACGTCGATGGCGGAGAGGATGGAGCGGGGCTCGCCGGCCCCGTCGGTGATCCGGGTGATCAGTGCCCGGCCGAGGCCGCGGTGCTGGTAGGCGGGGTGGACGTGCAGCTCGGTGATGGTGAAGGAGTCGTCGAGCCAGTGGTCGAGGCCCTCGCTGCGCAGATAGGGCTCGACGACCGTGGACCACCAGTGGGTGCGGTCGTTGGGCATGCCGTAGATGAAGCCGACGAGCCGGCCGGCGGGGGTGGTGGCGCCCAGCGCACGGGCGCCGGGGCAGCCGAGGTGGCGCAGGACGATGTGCCGGCGGACGGCGATCTCCTCCTCGCTCAGGCCGAAGGCGAGCGCCTGCACCGCGAGCGCGTCGTCCACGCGGGCGGCGAGATCGAGGGGGCCGACCGCGACATCATCCATGGTCGCGAGCGTACAAGGCCGCGGGTCAGAACAGTACGCTCATGAACGCGCCGACTTCCTCGAAGCCCACCCGGCGGTAGGCGGCCCGGGCGGCGGTGTTGAAGTCGTTGACGTAGAGGCTGACGACGGGGGCGACGTCGCTGAGGGCGTAGCGGAGGACGGCGGCCATACCGGTTTCGGACAGGCCCTTGCCGCGGTGGGCGGGGTCGACCCAGACGCCCTGGATCTGGCAGGCGCGCGGGGTGGCGGCGCCGATCTCCGCCTTGAAGATGACCTTGCCGTCCTCGACGCGGGCGAAGGAGCGGCCGGCGCCGACGAGTTCGGCGACCCGGGCCTGGTAGAGCAGCCCGCCGTCGCCGGCCATCGGGGAGATGCCGACCTCTTCGGTGAACATGGCGACGCAGGCCGGCATGATCAGGTCCATCTCGTTCTTGCGGATCCGCCGGACGTACGGGTCGGGGGCGATCGCGGCGGACGGCGAGGTGGTGACCATCAGCGGCTGGTGGGCGCGGAGCTCGCGGGCCGGGCCCCAGTGCGGCTCCAGCAGCGACCAGAGTTCGGCGGTCGGGCCGGCCGGGCCGACGATGGAGGAGCAGCGCCGGCCCTGGCGGCGGGCCCGCTCGGCGAAGCCGCGGATGGCCTCGGAGGTGGCGCAGACGGGGACGAGGTTGGCGCCGGCGTAGCAGAGCGATTCCAGCCGGCCGCCGACGTACCAGCCCCACATCTCACCGCCCAGCCGCCAGGGGTCGAGGCCGGCGACCTGGACGCGGGCGGCGACGAAGGCGTTGGCGACCGGGTCGCGGTCGAGGACCGCGAGCGCATCGTCGAGGTCCCCTGGTTCGAGGACCTTGATGGTGGTGGTCGTCAGCACGTCTCGGTTTGCCTCACCGTTACGGGCCTGGAAGGCCAGGCGGGAGCAGGTCTTGGCACTTTACCTCGCGCCCCCGCGGGGGCACCCTGTGCGCTGCCCGCGGGGCCGCTGCGGGCAGCCGTGAGCCCCGCGGCCCGGGTGGGCGGCGGGGCTCGGGCGGTCTGTGGGGCGGGTCAGCCGGCGGCGGTGACGACCGGTTCGCCGGAGGCGACGCCGTCCTTCTCCATCTGCTCGGCGATCTTCATGGCCTCTTCGATGAGGGTCTCGACGATCTTCGACTCGGGGACGGTCTTGATGACCTCGCCCTTGACGAAGATCTGGCCCTTGCCGTTGCCGGAGGCGACGCCGAGGTCGGCCTCGCGGGCCTCGCCGGGACCGTTGACGACGCAGCCCATGACGGCGACCCGAAGCGGCACCTCCATGCCCTCCAGGCCCGCGGTGACCTCGTCGGCGAGCTTGTAGACGTCGACCTGGGCGCGGCCGCAGGACGGGCAGGAGACGATCTCCAGGCGGCGCTGGCGGAGGTTGAGCGACTCCAGGATCTGGATGCCGACCTTGACCTCTTCGGCGGGCGGTGCGGACAGCGAGACCCGGATGGTGTCGCCGATGCCCTCGCTGAGCAGCGCGCCGAAGGCGACCGCGGACTTGATGGTGCCCTGGAAGGCGGGGCCGGCCTCGGTGACGCCGAGGTGGAGCGGGTAGTCGCACTGGGCGGCGAGCTGGCGGTAGGCGTTGACCATCACGACCGGGTCGTTGTGCTTGACCGAGATCTTGATGTCGCGGAAGCCGTGCTCCTCGAAGAGGGACGCCTCCCACAGCGCGGACTCGACCAGCGCCTCGGGGGTGGCCTTGCCGTACTTCTGCAGCAGGCGGCGGTCGAGGGAGCCGGCGTTGACGCCGATGCGGATCGGGGTGCCGGCGTCGGCGGCAGCCTTGGCGATCTCCTTGACCTTGTCGTCGAACTGCTTGATGTTGCCGGGGTTGACCCGGACCGCGGCGCAGCCGGCGTCGATGGCGGCGAAGACGTACTTCGGCTGGAAGTGGATGTCGGCGATGACCGGGATCTGGGACTTCTTGGCGATCACGGACAGCGCGTCGGCGTCGTCCTGGGTCGGGCAGGCGACCCGGACGATCTGGCAGCCGGAGGCGGTCAGCTCGGCGATCTGCTGCAGCGTCGCGCCGATGTCCGAGGTCCGCGTCGTCGTCATCGACTGCACCGAGACCGGTGCGTCTCCGCCCACGGCGACCGGACCGACGTGGATCTTGCGGCTGACCCGGCGGTCGGCCAGCTTGGTCGGTACGTCCGGCATTCCCAGTGAAATGGCAGTCATCTGGCGAGCAACCCCAAGGTGTGGATCAAGGCCCCGCATCGGCGGGCTCCGGGCTCCGAGATTACGGCACCGGGCTCGCCCGGGGCACATCGAGGCCGTGCGCCCCCACCAATGGGGCGGCCGGGCACGCCCATACGGTCCTGGCGGGCCCGGCCGTCACGGATGTCCGGTTCAGGTGAGCTTCACCGGGTTCACCACGTCCGCCACGAGCACCAGCAGCGTGAAGCAGATGAAGATCCCGGCGACGACGTAGGCGACCGGCATGAGCTTGGCCACGTCGAAGGGTCCGGGGTCCGGCCGGCGGACGATCTTGGCGAAGGCCCGGCGGACGGATTCCCACACGGCGCCGGCGATGTGTCCGCCGTCGAGCGGGAGCAGCGGCAGCATGTTGAACAGGAACAGCGAGAGGTTGAAACCGGCGACCAGGAAGAGCATGGTCGCCACCCGCTGCTCCGGCGGGATGTGCAGGGAGAAGACCTCGCCGCCGACCCTCGCCGCGCCGACCACGCCCATCGGGGAGTCCTGCTTGCGCTCGCCGCCGTTGAAGGCCGCGTTCCACAGGTCCGGGACCTTGCCGGGCAGGTTGACCAGGGAGGAGACGCCCTGCTCGACCATGTTGCCCATGCGGTCGACGGACTGGCCGAAGGACTGCTGGACGACGCCGCTGGCCGGGGTGAAGCCGAGGAAGCCGGCGGTGACGAACTGGCCGGGGACGTAGCCGCCGTGCCCGTCGGTCTTGGCGACCTTGTTCTTGATCAGGTCGGCGTGCAGGGTCTTGCGGACGCCGTGCCGCTCGATGACCAGCGTCGCGGGTCCGGTGGTGTCCCGGATCTGCTGCTGGAGCGTGCCCCAGTCGGGGACGTCGTGGCCGTTGAACGTGACGATCTTGTCGCCGGCGCGCAGGCCGGCGGCCTTGGCCGGGGAGTCCTTGGCACCGTGCGGGCACTTGTCGGTCTTGGCGGCGGCCGAGATCACGCAGTCGGAGACGGAGCCGACCTGGGTGGTCTGGGTGTTGATGCCGAAGCCCATCAGGACGCTCATGAAGATCACGACCGCCAGGATCAGGTTCATGAACGGCCCGGCGAACATCACGATGACGCGCTTCCAGGGCTTGCGGGTGTAGAAGAGCCGCTTCTCGTCACCGGGCTGCAGTTCCTCGAAGGCCGCCGACCGGGCGTCCTCGATCATGCCGCGGAACGGCGAGGTGGAGCGGGCCTGCAGCTTCCCGTCGTCCCCCGGCGGGAACATCCCGATCATGCGGATGTAGCCGCCGAGCGGGATGGCCTTGATGCCGTACTCGGTGTCGCCCTTCCTGCGGGAGAAGATCGTCGGTCCGAAGCCCACCATGTACTGCGGCACGCGGATGCCGAACATCTTGGCCGTGGAGAGGTGGCCGAGTTCGTGCCAGGCGATGGAGAACAGCAGGCCGACGACGAAGACGACTATGCCGAGGATGGTCATCCAGGTCGTCATGCGCGAGCCTCCGAGGGTGTCCGTGCCGCACGGGCGGCCAGTTCGCGGGCGCGGGCGCGCGCCCAGGTCTCCGCCTCCAGGACGTCCGCGACGGTCAGGGAAGTTCCCTTCGCGGGTGTTCCGTGCTCGGCGACCACATCGGCGACGGTATCCACAATCCCTGTGAACGGCAGCCCGCCCTTGAGGAACGCGTCCACGCATTCCTCGTTCGCGGCGTTGAAGACGGCCGGTGCGGTGCCGCCCAGGGAGCCGACGTGGCAGGCGAGCGGTACGGACGGGAAGGCCTCGGCGTCCAGCGGGAAGAACTCCCAGCTCTGCGCCTTGGTCCAGTCGACGCCGGGGGCGGCGTCCGGGACCCGGTCGGGCCAGCCCAGGCCCAGCGCGATCGGCATCCGCATGTCGGGCGGGCTGGCCTGGGCGAGGGTGGAGCCGTCGGTGAACTCCACCATCGAGTGGATGAAGGACTGGGGATGGACGACGACCTCGATCGCGTCGAAGGGGACGTCGAAGAGCAGGTGCGCCTCGATGACCTCCAGGCCCTTGTTGACCAGGGTCGCGGAGTTGATCGTGACGACCGGGCCCATGGACCAGGTGGGGTGGGCCAGCGCCTGCTCGGGGGTGACCCCGGCCAGCTCGGCCCTCGTACGGCCGCGGAACGGGCCGCCGGAGGCGGTGACCACGAGCTTGCGGACCTCGGCGCGGTCGCCGCCGGCCAGCGCCTGGAAGAGCGCGGAGTGCTCGGAGTCGACAGGGATGATCTGGCCCGGCCGGGCGACGGCCTTGACCAGCGGGCCGCCGACGATCAGGGACTCCTTGTTGGCCAGCGCCAGCACCCGGCCCGCCTTGAGGGCGGCCAGGGTCGGGGCGAGACCGATGGAGCCGGTGATGCCGTTGAGGACGGTGTGGCAGGGGGAGGCGGCGAGTTCGGTGGCGGCGTCGGGGCCGGCCAGGACCTCGGGGAGCTTCTCGCCCGGGCCGTAGCGGTCGGCGAGCGCGGCGCGCAGCGCGGGGGCCGCGTCCGCCCGGGCCACCGCGACGGTGTCCACCCGCAGCCGGTGCGCCTGCTCGGCGAGCAGCTCGGTCCGGCCGCCGGCCGCGGAGAGCGCGGTCACCCGGAAGCGGTCGGGGTTGCGCAGCACGATGTCGATCGCCTGGGTGCCGATCGAGCCGGTCGAGCCGAGGATCACCAGGGAGCGGGGCCGGCCCGGGCCGTCGGGATCGCCGGCGGCCGGCTCGAAGCGCAGGTGCGGATGGGCGAGGGAGTCCGTCATGGGGTCCATTGTGGCCGGTCGCGGGGGTGCCGTGGGCACGGAGGGCACACGCCGGGCCCGGTCCGGCCGATCAACGGCGGGACCGGGCCCGGGTGGGGTTCAGGCGATGGGGCGGTGGACGTTGTCCTTGGCGCTCGGGCCGGGGGTGGCGTCGGCGATCCACGGGCCGTCACCGCTGGGGTCGACGATGCCCTCCTCCAGCCAGCCGTAGCTGCCGTCGAGGACGCCGGAGACGACCTTGCGGTCGAGCTCGTCGGTGTTGGTCCACAGCCGGCCGAAGAGCTCCTCGATCCGGATCCGCGCCTGCCGGCAGAACGCGTCGGCCAGCTGCTGCGCCTCGCGGCCGTGGTCACCGGTCTCGCGCAGGTGCTCGGCACGGACGCAGGCGGCGCTCATGGCGAAGAGTTCGGCGCCGATGTCGACGATCCGGCCGAGGAAGCCCTGCTTGGTCTCCATCCGGCCCTGCCAGCGGGACATCGCGTAGAAGGTGGACCGGGCGAGCTTGCGCGAGGTCCGCTCGACGTACCGCAGGTGCCCGGCGAGGATGCCGAACTCCTGGAACGTGCGCGGGAGTTGGCCGGGGCCGGCGACGAGCTTGGGCAGCCAGCGGGCGTAGAACCCGCCGGCCTTGGCGGCCGCCTTGCCCTTGTCGGCGAGGGACTTGTCGGGGTCGATGAGGTCGCCGGCGACGGACAGGTGGGCGTCCACCGCCTCCCGGGCGATCAGCAGGTGCATGATCTCGGTGGAGCCCTCGAAGATCCGGTTGATCCGCATGTCGCGCAGCATCTGCTCGGCGGGGACCGCGCGTTCGCCGCGGGCGGCGAGCGAGGGGGCGGTCTCGAAGCCGCGGCCGCCGCGGATCTGGACGAGTTCGTCGGCCATCAGCCAGCCCATCTCGGAGCCGTAGAGCTTGGCGAGGGCGGCCTCGATGCGGATGTCGTTGCGGTTCTCGTCGGCCATCTGGGAGGACAGGTCGACGACCGCCTCCAGGGCGAAGGTGGTCGCGGCGATGAAGGAGATCTTGGCGCCGACGGCCTCGTGCTTAGCGATCGGCCGGCCCCACTGCTCGCGAGCCGCGGACCACTCCCGGGCGACCTTCAGGCACCACTTGCCGGAGCCGACGCACATCGCGGGCAGCGAGAGCCGTCCGGTGTTGAGCGTGGTCAGGGCGATCTTCAGGCCGGCGCCCTCCGGGCCGATGCGGTTGGCGGCCGGGACCCGCACCCGGTGGAAGCGGGTGACGCCGTTCTCCAGGCCGCGCAGGCCCATGAAGGCGTTGCGGTTCTCGACGGTGATGCCGGGCGAGTCCGCCTCGACGACGAAGGCGGTGATGCCGCCCTTGTGGCCCTCGGAGGCGGGCACCCGCGCCATCACCACCAGCAGGTCGGCGACCACGCCGTTGGTGGTCCACAGCTTGACCCCGTCGAGGACGTAGTGGTCGCCCTCCGGGACGGCGGTGGTCGCCAGCCGGGCCGGGTCGGAGCCGACGTCGGGTTCGGTCAGCAGGAACGCCGAGATGTCCGTACGGGCCAGCCGCGGCAGGAAGGTCTCCTTCTGCTGCGGGGTGCCGAACAGCTTCAGCGGCTGCGGTACGCCGATCGACTGGTGGGCGGAGAGCAGCGCGCCGATGGCGGGGCTGGCGGTGCCGACCAGGGACAGCGCCCGGTTGTAGTAGACCTGGGTGAGCCCGAGGCCACCGTATTTGGGGTCGATCTTCATGCCGAGCGCGCCGAGCTCCTTGAGCCCGCGCACGGTCTCGTCCGGAATCCTGCCCTCGCGCTCGATCCGCGCGCCGTCGATCTGCGTCTCGCAGAATTCCCGCAGGGTGGCGAGGAACTTCTCACCGCGGCGCACGTCGTCCACGGCGGGCGTGGGGTGCGGATGGATGAGGTCGAGCCGGAAGCGCCCCAGGAACAGTTCCTTGGCGAAGCTCGGCTTGCGCCAGTCCTGCTCGCGGGCCGCCTCGGCGACCTGGCGTGCTTCGCGCTCGGAAACGTTGCGGATGGATGGAGCGGTCATCAGGAGCTCACCTCGCCGCGGGGTCGGGAGTTCAGCGCCGGCGGCCGGTCGGCCGCTGGACAGCGCTACTTGTGAGAGTTACCCGATCCGCGCGGCTTGCACCACTGGAGGTACCGGCCGCTGCGGGCCGTAACGGCGCCTTACGGCCATGGGGGGCCTGCGCCCTGGCGGGCCCGGCGGTCCGGCCCGCCGCCATCGGCCCTTCGGGGGGTGTCCGCATACCGCGCTGGTTGTACGTACCCGCGGGTATCCCCCCTGGGACACGGCCGCGGCTCCACCTGGGACAGGAGGCGCCAAGGCGGTCCGCGCCGTACGGTCAAGATCCGGCACGACGGGGGAACGGTGCCGGAGAACGGGGGACGCGGCGCGCTCCGGAAACAGGGTGCCGGAGCGCGCCGCGTCGAAGGGCCGGCGCCGGGGGGTGCGCCGGCCGGGGCCAGGACGGTGATTCGGCCCGAGGGAAGGCCGTCGCTGTCCACCGGTCCCGACCTGGTCGGGGGCGTCGGGGCGTCGGGGGACGCCGGGTTCGAGGTGACGCCGGGGGTGCCCCCGGAGGGGCACCGGGTCCTACAGGGCCAGGCCGGTGAGGACCAGCACCCGCTCGTAGGTGTAGTCGTCCATGGCGAACCGGACGCCCTCGCGGCCCACACCGGACTGCTTGACGCCGCCGTACGGCATCTGGTCGGCGCGGTAGGACGGCACGTCACCGATGACCACGCCGCCGACCTCCAGCACCCGGTGGGCGCGGAAGGCGGTCTTGGCGTCGTGGGTGAACACGCCCGCCTGCAGGCCGTACTTGGAGTCGTTGACCGCCGCGAAGGCCGCGTCGACACCGTCGACCTTGGTGAGGGTGAGCACCGGGCCGAAGACCTCCTCGCAGGCGAGGGTCGCGCCCGCGGGCACGTCCGCCAGCACGGTCGGCGCGTAGGAGGCGCCGTCGCGCTTGCCGCCGGCGAGCAGCTTCGCGCCGCCCTGCACGGCCTCGTCCACCCAGGCCTCGACGCGCTTGGCGGCGTCCTCGCTCACCAGCGGGCCGACCTCGGTCGCGTCGTCCGACGGGTCGCCGGTGACCTGTGCCTCGACGGCCGCCACGATCTTCGGCACCAGCCGGTCGTACACCGAGGCGTCCGCGATCACCCGCTGCACGGAGATGCAGGACTGGCCGCCCTGGTAGTTGGAGAAGATCGCGATCCGCTGCGCGGCCCAGTCCAGGTCCTCCTCGGAGGACCAGTCGGGCAGGACGACGGCCGCGCCGTTGCCGCCGAGCTCCAGGGTGCAGTGCTTGCGCGGCACCGAGTCGAGGATCGCGTAACCGACCTTCTCGGAGCCGGTGAAGGAGACGACCGGCAGCCGCTCGTCCTGGACCAGCGCCTCCATGCGCTCGTTGGGCACCGGGAGGATCGACCAGGAACCGGCCGGCAGGTCGGTCTCGGCGAGCAGCTCACCGAGGATCAGGCCGGACAGCGGCGTGGCCGGCGCCGGCTTGAGGATGATCGGGGCGCCGGCGGCGATGGCCGGGGCGACCTTGTGGGCGCAGAGGTTGAGCGGGAAGTTGAACGGCGCGATGCCGAGGACCGTGCCGCGCGGGAAGCGGCGGGTCAGCGCGAGCCGGCCGGCGCCGCCCGCGTCGGTGTCCAGCCGCTGTGCCTCGCCGCCGTTGAAGCGACGGGCCTCCTCGGCCGCGAAGCGGAACACGGAGATCGCCCGGCCGACCTCGCCGCGCGCCCACTTGATGGGCTTGCCGTTCTCCGCGGAGATCAGCTGCGCGATCTCCTCCGTGCGCTCGACGAGCCGGCGCTGCACGTGGTCCAGCGCGGCCGCCCGTACGTGCGCGGGGGTCGCCGCGAACTCCTCCTGGACCGCGACGGAGGCCGCGACGGCCTCCTCGACCTGGTCCTCGGTGGGCACGCTCACCGTGCCGACGAGACGTCCGTCCCACGGGGAGGTGACATCGAAGGTGGCCTCGCCGGTGGCCTCGCGGCCGGCGAGCCAGAAGGCGGTGGGGGCTGCATCAGTGGGGATCGGCACAGTGGAACCCGGCCCTTCAGACGTGGTGGGTGGTGCGCATGGCTCGGCGAGCGGCTCTGCGGTGTGGACTGCTGCCCCCACGGTAGGGGCGCGCCGCCACGATGGCGTTTGTCCGAAGCGGCGTAATCAGGGGGCGGGGCTCTCCGTGGTGGAGGGGGTGCCTTGGTGCTTCGGGAGGTCACTCCCCTCCCCGGAGGTCATTCCGCTCCCCGGGGCTGCGCCGCCGACGCGTTCGACGAGGTCGCCTTCAGCGCCAGCCACAGCTCCATCCGCACGTCCGCGTCGTCCAGCGACCGCCCCAGGATCTCCTCCACCCGCCGCATCCGGTAGCGCAGCGTGTGCCGGTGGACGCCCAGGTCGGCGGCGGCCGCGTCCCACTGGCCGTGCCGGGCGAGCCAGGCCCGCAGCGAGGCCACCAGATCACCGCGGCCGGTCGCGTCGTGCTCGCGCAGCGCCCGCAGCAGCCCGTCCGCGAACGCCCGGACCGCGTCGTCGGCGAGCAGCGGGAGGACCGACCCGGCGGCCACGTCCTCGTGCTCGACCAGCACCCGGCCGCGCCGCCGGGCCACCGAGAGCGCCTGCTCGGCCTGCCGGTAGGCGTTCGCGGCGGCCGCCGGCCCGGTCGGCGCGGACAGCCCGACGGCCAGTCCCTCGCCGCCCCCGCCCGGTTCGGTACGCCCCGCCCGGCCCCGTGTGCGGGCCTGCGCACCGGCCCGGGCCTCGGCCTGCGCCGCGTACGACGCACAGGCGTCCGCCGCCGCGCCGCCGTCCGCGACCAGCACGATCAGTCGCCCGCCGTCCGGCACCGCGAGCACCGCCTCACCGGTCCGCGCGGCCGCCGAGTCCATGGCATCGGCCAGCGCGTCCAGCGCCCCGCCCGCACCGGTGGTCCGAGTGTTTGCCGTTCCCCGTGACGTACCGGCCGTGCTCCCCGACGGACCGCCCGTGCCGCGCGACGTACCGGCTGCGCCTCGTGCAGTACCGGCGGACGAGGAGCCGGCCGGCCCGCCGCCCTCCTCCCCCGCCAGCGCTTCCGCGACCACCATCCGGAACGGCGCATCGAGCAGCCCGCCGTACAGCCGCCCCGCCACCGCCCGCGCATGATCCGGCTCGCCCGCCAGCAGCATCTTCAGCACCGCGGCACCCAGCCGCTGCTCGGCGTCCTGCAACGCCCGGGACCGCTCGGTGGTCAGCGTCAGCAGCGCGACCGCGGAGTGCACCGCGTACCGCTCGGCCGTCCCGAGCGGCGCGCCGGTGCCCACCGCGAGCACCCCGCGCGCCCGCCGGCCGGTGCCCAGCGACTGCAGCTCGACCCGGTCGTCGCCCTCGGCGTCGCTCACCACCGAGCTCGCCGGCGCGGGCCGCTCCCGCAGCCGCGCCACGTCCTCCGCGAGCCGCGCCGCCCGCCGCGCCGCCCAGTCGGGGGCGGCCGCCACGACGGCACCCGACGCGTCGTACAGCGCCGCCCAGCCGTCCAGGTGCGCGGCCAGCCGGGCCAGCAGTTCGGCCGGGCCCTCGGCGCTGAGCGCCGCCCGGGTCAGCTCCCGCTGCGCCTCGAAGCCCGCGGTGACCGCGCGGTACTGATCGGCGGCCACCGCGGCCGAGACGGCCTTACTGATCGCGATGAACGGCGTCCGGCGCGGCACGCCCAGCAGCGGCAGCCCCTGCTCCCGGGCCGCCGCCACCAGCGGCTCCGGCACGTCCTCGTAATTCACCCCGACCGCGAAGCCCAGCCCGACCACCCCGGCCTCCGCCACCCGCCGCACGTACCTGCGGGTGGCCTCCGGATCCTCCGCGTCCAGCTTCAGCGCCGTGATCAGCAGCAGCTCGCCGCCCTCCATGTACGGCACCGGATCGATCAGCTCACTGGCATGCGCCCAGCGCACCGGCACGTCCAGCCGCTCCTCGCCCGCGAGCACGGTCAGCTTGAGCGCGGTGTGGTTGACGAGAGAGGCGAGCGTGTGCGGCATAGGACCTTCGATGGCTTCGGTGACTTCGGCGGCTCAGGCGGCTTCGCCGACGTGGACGACCTCGGCGAACCCGAACGGACAACCGATCGTCGACCACCCGACAACCGGCCCACGCCCCATTCTTTACGCCGCCCCGTACGAACGGCCACTACCGATTCTGCCTCAACGGAGGAATCGGGGGACTGGAGTGCGGGGAACTCGCGTGCGGGGGGTTGGGGGCGCCGGGGGGAGGCTGGGGTCAGGAGCGGAGGTCTACGAGGACGGGTGGGGCCGACTCCCCGCTCACCGACGTCACGGACATCACCGCGTGGCCAGGCGGCACCGCATTGGCCAGGTCCGACGCGGACCAGCGTTCCCGCTCCACCGTCCGTACCGTCACCGCCTTCGCGGTGACGTTCTTGCCGGTGACCAGCCGTCGGATGGAGTGCAGGACCTTGGTGAACGGCTCGTCGGAGACGATCTGCCGGTCGGTGACGTCCTTGGTCTCCACCCACGCCTTGCCCCACACCTCGGCGAACCGCGCCCCGTCCCACGTGGTCACGCCCGCGAAGGCCACCCGGCAGCCGACCGTCCCCAGCAGCGCACCACGCAACGACTCCGGTACGTCGTCCAGTCCGCGCAGCGTGAGCACCGCCCCGGCGTTCGCCGTCCGGAGCCGCTGGAGTCCGCGCAGCGCCTCCTGAGTGATCACGTGTGACGCGTCGTCAACCACCACACAGGCGAACAGCGAACGGTCCGGCCGGTTCGCCGCGCACTCCGTGAACTGCGCGAGCACCAGCCGCGCCAGAATGCGCGAGGCATCGGCATGCCCGCGCTCGGGGAGGTCGATCCGTACCCGGAGGGGATGGTCCAGAGCGCGCAGCGAGACCTGGCGCGATTGCCCGGTCGGATCGAAGAACCCCTCGAACGCCGGCCGGTCCAGCACCGCGATCCGGTCGGCGAGCATCATCCCCGGATCACCCGGCCGTTCCGCCTGCCGCTCCCGCGCCTCCAGTTCCCGCAGGGCACTGCGCTCCCCGGCCGCCTCCAGCGCTGCCCGTAGCGCCGCCATGGCCTCCCGAGAGCCGTCCAGGAGTTCCCGCAGCTCCGGCACCGCGGGAAAACGCCCGTGCGCCGCCCTGAACGGACCGAGCAGCTGACCGAGTACGGTCGCCGCCCGCCGCCCGTCTCCTCCGGGAGCCGTCGCCACCAGGTCGCCCACGAGCGCCTCCGCCAGGATCGCGGCTGCCTCATCGGTATCGGTCGTACCGCCGTAGAGGTCCAGGTCGCACTGGGCGTCGCGATGACCGATCTTGACCACGGCGTCGAACGCGTCATCGGGCGCCGGTGCCGTCCCTGCCGTCCCGACGGAGACGACCGCGGCCCGTCCGGCGAGCGCCTGGAGACACAGGGCCTCCACCAAGGGGCGCACCAGGCGGGTGGTCTTCCCCGAACCGGCCGGGCCGACCGCGAGCAAGGACGTCCCGAGCACCTCGGGTGCCAGCGCGAACCCGGTCCCGCGCCGGTCGTAGGGGTTGCGTACGTCTTCGGAGACCGTTCCGATGCGCACCTGGGAGGTGAGCAGGTCGTGCCGGGCCGTCCGGTTCGTCAGGTCGCGCGCCCCGGAGGGGTGCAGACAGGCGGCGGAACCGTGCTTCTGGACGCTGTCGATGAAGGCGGGCAGCCGGCTCGGCTGCACCCGGACCGACTGCCAGGCGCGAGTGAGCCGGGCGTGATCGACATCGTTCATCAGCCCGGACCGCGCCTCCTGCGCCAGCCGATCGGCCGCCGACCCGGCCCCCGCCTCCCGGAGGCCGGCCCATTCGGCCCGGTCGACCTCGAGCATCCGGGCGCCGGTGTCCGCAACCTTCCTGGCGTCGGGCACCTCGCGCCGGCCCGACGAGATGTAACGGCGCCGCAGCTCCGAGAGGCAGGCGAACCTGCTGAACACCACCAGCAGCACACCGAGGTCGATGAGCGAATAGCTCGTGGCGTAGTAGAAGTACGACGCCTGCTGCCCGGACACCGGCGTCAGGTTCTCCAACTGGAGCATCAGCAGGGAGGACTCGGTCGTCTGGTCGGTGCACCACTGCCACAGGAACCAGACCACCACCAGCGTCGCAACGGCGCGTGCGAGCAGCTGGCCGCCGGGGAGCGCACTCGGATCCTTCGGCGCGAGCCAGGAAGGCAGCCGGTCCCACAAGCGGTTCGTCACCGGGGCGATCAGCCGGCGGAACAGCGTGGGCCAGCGTCCGACCCGGGCGAAGATGACCACGATCACGCCCAGAATGAGCGCCATGTAGATGAACGAGGAGACGATGTTGGCATTCCCCGTCTTCCAGGAATCGGGCAGCATCACCTCGCGCGGCCACTTCCAGTAGGGGCCGAGGTAGTCGTTCATCAGCAGCGACCAGACCAGCCATGCGCACAGGAACGAGATCACCGCACCGGCGATCAGCTGCGGTACCGCGATCTCGTGCGGCTCGTCCTTCGGCCTGGGCCGGTGCTCGTACGCCCAGATGCCCGGCCCCGCCAGTACGCGTGGAGCGCTCAGCCAGGCCATGAAGGGGGACTGCGGAGCGTCTCCCCGGCGGACGGCGTTGCCCGGCACAGCGGCGTCCTGGCCTGTGGCGGCCGGATCAGGGAAACGCGGGGGCGCGGTGGGTCGCGGCGGCAGATCCGGAGGTGGTGCCGGTCGTGGGACCTGGTCGGAGCGGGTATGACGTGCGTCGTGCGTGCCCTCGGTGTCCATCCGGTGCCCCTTGTCCCCCTTGAGCCGTGGCCTGGTGTGCGGTGCGGCGGTGCCGGGGGCCGGCGGTGCCGCGTTGCCATTGTCATGCCCGCGCTGGTGGGCGCCGCTGCCGGGCGCGCCGGCGCTCAATCTACTGGCCGGGAGCCGTCGCTATGTCCGGTGCGGACAACGCAACACGCGCACTTCTCCCGAACGGAACATGCCAGACCCGTTCCCCCGCCCCTAGCCTGCGAGAACAAGACTCAAGACGTCTGTCCGTTCCCGTTCCATCCAGGAGACTGCCATGAGCGAACTGTCCGGAGGCCCCGCCCTTCCCCAGGAGCGTCGCGTCGTCACCGCGATCCCCGGCCCGAAGTCGCAGGAGCTGTGGGCCCGTAAGCAGGCCACGGTCGCCAGTGGCGTCGGCGCCGTGCTCCCCGTCTTCGTGAAGCGTGCGGGTGGCGGCGTCCTGGAGGACGTGGACGGCAACTCCCTGATCGACTTCGGCTCGGGCATCGCGGTGACCTCGGTCGGCAACAGCGCGGAGGCGGTCGTGCGCCGGGCCACCGCGCAGCTCGCCGACTTCACCCACACCTGTGTGATGGTGACGCCGTACGAGCCCTACATCGAGGTCTGCGAGGCGCTGGCCGAGCTGACCCCGGGCGACCACGAGAAGAAGTCGGCGCTGTTCAACTCCGGCGCGGAGGCGGTCGAGAACGCCGTCAAGATCGCGCGGGCGTACACCAAGCGCCAGGCGGTCGTCGTGTTCGACCACGGCTACCACGGCCGGACGAACCTGACCATGGCCCTGACCGCGAAGAACATGCCGTACAAGCACGGCTTCGGCCCGTTCGCGCCCGAGGTCTACCGCGTGCCGCTGGCCTACCCCTTCCGCTGGCTGACCGGCCCGGAGAACTGTGCGCAGGAGGCCGCGGAGCAGGCCATCTCGCAGATCACCAAGCAGATCGGCGCCGAGAACGTCGCGGCGATCATCATCGAGCCGGTGCTCGGCGAGGGCGGCTTCATCGAGCCGGCCAAGGGCTTCCTGCCCGCCATCGCGAACTTCGCGAAGGAGAACGGCATCGTCTTCGTCGCGGACGAGATCCAGTCCGGCTTCTGCCGTACGGGCCAGTGGTTCGCGTGTGAGGACGAGGGCATCGTGCCCGACCTGATCACCACCGCGAAGGGCATTGCCGGCGGTCTGCCGCTGGCGGCCGTGACCGGTCGCGCGGAGATCATGGACGCCGCGCACGCGGGCGGCCTGGGCGGCACCTACGGCGGTAACCCGGTGGCCTGCGCCGCGGCGCTCGGCTCGATCGAGACCATGCGCGAGCAGGACCTCAACGGCAAGGCCAAGCGCATCGAGGAGGTCATGAAGGCCCGCCTCGTCGCGATGCAGGAGAAGTACGACATCATCGGCGAGGTCCGCGGCCGCGGCGCCATGATCGCGATCGAGCTGGTCAAGTCCGGTTCGAAGGAGCCCAACGCGGAGGCCACCGGCGCGCTCGCCAAGGCGTGCCACCAGGAGGGCCTGCTCGTCCTGACGACCGGTACGTACGGCAACGTGCTGCGCTTCCTGCCGCCGCTGGTCATCGGCGAGGACCTGCTGAACGAGGGCCTGGACATCCTCGAGGCGGCGTTCACGAAGATCTGATCCACCCGGGAATCGATCCCGCCGGAAGTGAGCGGCCCGCGGCCTGTCCGCGGGCCGCTTTCCGTTGCCCCCGGCAGGTTGCCGAGGCAGGTGGCCCAGGCAGGTTGCCGCAGGCAAGTGGACCTCGGACAGGTGGGCGCAGGCAGGTTGCCGCAGGTGGTGGGGGTCGGTCACGGCCCCCGTCCGACCACCCCGTTCCGGGCGGACGCGCGTAGCTGGAGGCGCCGGGTGAAGCCGAGTGAAGAAGATGTGGGGGGCCGATGGCGGGCGGGTGATGCGGCTGTCCGGTGCGCTCCCCGTGCCGTACGGTTTCTGCAGATGAGAGAAACACCCCGCCCGCAGGGGACTGCGGGCGACGCCCGGTCGGTGCTTCCCCGGCTTCGACCAGGCCGTGCCCTCGCGCACAAAGCCGGTCCTCCTCGTGAGAGGGGCTCCGGGAATCCTCACCGATCGGATGTCCGCCCGCCCCATACCCCCCGGGGCGCGCGGGACACCGGTCAGCGCGGCCGCCTCGGAACCACCCCCCCTGTTCCGAGGCGGCCGAACCTTTTCCGCACCCTTTTCCCGGGCCTGTTCACCACCTGGTCCGTGATGCTCCTCTGCGCGCTGCTGTTCGCCGTGCTGACCTGGCAGGTGGCGGCGCACGGTCCGCTGCGGGCCTACGACGAGCGGCTCGGGCGGGGCCTCGCCGGTGCCCGCGGAATCCCCTCCCCCGTCGCCGAGTTCTTCGCCGATCTCGGCAACACGGTCGTGGCATTGCCGGTGTTGCTGGGGATCGTGGGGCTGGTGATGGTCCTGGCGTGGACCGGGTGGCGGTCCCGACGGCGGACCGGGGCGATCGGCGGCCCGCCCGGGCGGTGGTGGCTGCCGCCGCTGGCCGCCGGGCTCGCGCTCGCCGCTGTACCCGCGCTCGTCGTCCCGCTCAAGCTGTGGCTCGCCCGGCCGGGCCCGCCGCAGATGGCCGGCGGTGGCCAGGACGGCTTCTTCCCGTCGGGCCATGCCGCCACGGCGGCGGTCGCCTACGGGGTGGCCGCGCTGCTACTGATCCGCGGGCTGATGCGCCGGCGGGGACACGACACGGGCCGGGACGGCCGCAGGACCCGGGGACCGCTCCCGGTGGCGGTGGCCACCACGGCCGTGCTGCTCAACCTCGGCGTCGGCGTGGGGCTGGTGCGCCGCGGCTATCACTGGCCGCTGGACGTCCTCGGCAGCTGGTGCCTGGCCGGGGTGGTGCTCGCCTGCTGGTGCGCCGTCTGCGACCGCTGGGCGCCGGAGGTCACCGCCTCCTCCGCGCCCGTCAGCGCCCCCACGCCCGCTTCACCGCCCCGGCTTCCCTGACCCCGCCCGCCCCCGCGGACACGCGAAGGTACGGAGCCACCAAGAGGCGGATACGCAGGAGGGGCGGACGGAAGTCATCCGCCCGCCCCCGTACCGTCCCTGGCGACCTCAGCTGTCGAACCCCAGCCCCACCTTGTCCATCGCCTTCAGCCACAGGTTGCGGCGTCCGCCGTGGTTGTCGGCGCGGGTCATCGACCACTGGGTGATGCCGATGCCGGCCCAGCGCAGCGGCTCGGGCGGGAAGGGCAGCGGCTTGCTGCGGACCATCTCCAGCTCGGTGCGCTCGGTGCGTTCGCCGGCCAGCAGGTCGAGCATCACGTCGGCGCCGAAGCGGGTGGCGCCCACGCCGAGGCCGGTGTAGCCGGCGGCGTAGGCGACCCGGCCGGCGTGTGCGGTGCCGAAGAACGCCGAGAAGCGGGCGCAGGTGTCGATCGCGCCGCCCCAGGTGTGGGTGAAGCGCAGGCCCTCCAACTGCGGGAAGCAGCGGAAGAAGTGCCGGGCGAGCTTCTCGTACGTCTCCGGGTGGTGGTCGTACTCGGCGCGGACGCCGCCGCGGTAGCGGTAGACGATGTCGTAGCCGCCCCACAGGATGCGGTGGTCCGCGGTGATGCGGAAGTAGTGGAAGTGGTTGTTGGAGTCGGAGAGGCCCTGGCGGTTCTTCCAGCCGATGGCGGCCAGTTGCTCGTCGCTCAGCGGCTCGGTCATCATCGCGTGGTCGTAGACCGGGACGATGTACGGGCGGACCCGCTTGACCAGGGACGGGAAGGCGTTGGTGCCGAGCGCGACATGGCGGGCGAAGATCCGGCCGTACGGGGTGCGCACGGCCATGCCCATGCCCTCGGAGGCGAGCGCGGTGGCGCGGGTGCGCTCGTAGATGCGCACGCCGAGGCCCAGGCACGCCTGCTTCAGGCCCCAGGCGAGCCGGGCCGGGTTGACCATGGCGACGCCGTCGCGGTCCCACAGGCCGGCCCGGAAGGTGGGCGAGTTGACCTCGGCGCGGAGTTCGTCCTCGTCGAGGAAGGTGTGCCGGTCCAGGCCGAGCTTCGCGGCGTCCTCGGCGGCCTCCTTGAGCTCGGCGATCTGGTGCGGCTCGGTGGCGATGTCGATCTCGCCGGTGCGCTCGAAGTCGCAGTCGATGCCGTAGCGGGCCACCGCCTCCCCGATGGCGTCGAGGTTGCGGATGCCGAGTTCTTCGAGCTTGGCGAGTTCGCCCGGCCAGCGGGCCAGTCCGTTGCCGAGGCCGTGGGTGAGGGAGGCGGCGCAGAAGCCGCCGTTGCGCCCGGAGGCGGCCCAGCCGATCTCGGCCCCTTCGACGAGCACGACGTCGCGCTCCGGGTCGCGCTCCTTGGCGAGCAGTGCGGTCCACAGGCCGGAGTAGCCGCCGCCGACGACCAGCAGGTCGCAGTTCTCGTCGCCGACGAGGGCGGGCTGCGCGGCGGGGCGGGCGGGGTCGTCCAGCCAGAAGGGCGTGGGGGCGGCGTCCGCGAGCGCGTGGACGGGGGACGGGGCGTTCATGGCAGCTCGTGCCATGGTTCTCAGCTCCTCTAGCTCCTCTTACGGCGTTTGCCGGCCAGTTGGCCGATCACTACGCACACCACGGCGACCAGGAACATCGCCGTACCGATGACATTGATCTGAACGGGTGTGCCCCGCTGTGCCGATCCCCAGACGAACATGGGGAAGGTCACGGTGGAGCCGGCGTTGAAGTTGGTGATGATGAAGTCGTCGAAGGAGAGCGCGAAGGAGAGCAGGGCGCCGGACGCGATGCCGGGCGCGGCGATCGGCAGCGTCACCCGCAGGAAGGTCTGCGTGGGCGAGGCGTAGAGGTCCTGGGCGGCCTGTTCGAGGCGCGGGTCCATGCTCATCACGCGGGCCTTGACGGCGGTGACGACGAAGCTCAGGCAGAACATGATGTGTGCGATGAGGATCGTCCAGAAGCCGAACTGGATGCCCATGTTGAGGAAGAGGGTCGCCAGCGAGGCGGCCATGACGACCTCGGGCATGGCCATCGGCAGGAAGATCAGGGTGTTGACGCCGGCCCGGGCGCGGAAGCGGTAGCGGGCCAGCGCGAACGCGATCATGGTGCCGAGGACGGTCGCGCCGACCGTGGCCCATACGGCGATCTGCAGGCTCAGTCCCAGCGAGCCGCAGAGGTCGGCGACTCCGCAGGGATCGGTCCAGGCGTCCGTGGAGAACCGCTGCCACTGGTAGTTGAAGCGGCCGTTGGGCTTGTTGAACGAGAAGACCATCACGACGAGGTTGGGCAGGATGAGGTAGCCCAGGGTGCCCAGCCCCGCGAGGGTGATGATGTTGCGGCGCAGCCAGCGCAGGCCCTTGTTGGGCGTGCGGCCGTTCGTGGGCGCCGTGGTTGCCGTGCTCTTGGCCGTGGTGGCCGTGGTGCTTGTCGCCGCCATCAGACCAGGTCCTCCGTCCCGGACTTGCGGATGTAGATCGTGACCATGGCGAGGATGGCCGCCATGAGGATGAAGGAGAGTGCGGCGGCGGTCGGGTAGTCCAGGACGCGCAGGAACTGGGACTGGATGACGTTGCCGATCATCTTCTGGTCGGTGGAGCCCAGCAGTTCGGCGTTGATGTAGTCACCGGCGGCCGGGATGAAGGTGAGCAGGGTGCCCGCGACGACGCCGGGCATCGACAGCGGGAAGGTCACCCGGCGGAAGGTGGTGGCCGGGCGGGCGTAGAGGTCGCCGGCCGCCTCGTGCAGCCGCGGGTCGATCCGCTCCAGCGAGGTGTAGAGCGGCAGGACCATGAACGGCAGGAAGTTGTACGTCAGTCCGCAGACCACCGCGAGCGGGGTGGCCAGCACCCGGTGTCCCTCGGTGATGCCCAGCGCGCTGGTGACGTCGAGGAGGTGCAGCGAGTTCAGGGCGGCGACGACGGGTCCGCCGTCGGCCAGGATCGTCTTCCAGGCCAGCGTGCGGATCAGGAAGCTGGTGAAGAACGGGGCGATGACCAGGATCATCACGACGTTGCGCCAGCGGCCCGCCTTGAAGGCGATGAGGTACGCCAGCGGGTAACCGAGGAGCAGGCAGAGCGCGGTGGCGATGCCGGCGTAGCCGACCGAGCGGAGGAACTGCGGCCAGTATTCGCCGAGTGCGTCCCAGTAGGTGGCGAAGTGCCAGGTGACCTTGAAGCCCTCTTCGAGGGAGCCGGTCTGGATGGAGGTCGACGCCTGGTAGACGAGCGGGGCGGCGAAGAAGATGACCAGCCACAGGATGCCGGGCAGCAGCAGCCAGTAGGGGACCAGCCGTTTGCGGGCCGGGGTCTTCCGCACCTCCAGGGGTGCGGCGGTCGGCTCCACCGGTGGTGCGGGGGTTTCGGTGGTGGTCACGCGGCCTCCTCGTCGAGGTCCGCGCCGGCCTGAATGTCCTGGGTGGCGTCCAGCCCGAAGGTGTGCGCCGGGCTCCAGTGCAGCACGACCTCCGCGCCGGGGACGAGTCTGCCGTCGCGCTCGATGTTCTGCTCGTAGACGGCGAGTTCGCCCAGGCCCGGTACGTCGACGACGTACTGCGTGGAGACGCCGATGAAGCTGGCGTCCTTGATGCGGCCGGGCAGCCGGTTGTGGCCCTCGGTGAGGGACCCAGCGTCGTCGGCGTGCCGCAGGGCGACCTTCTCGGGCCGTACGCCGGCCAGTACCTTCTCGCCCGTACGGGCCGAGGCACTACATCGGGCGGCGGGCAGCCGGAGCTTGGCGTCCGCGGCCTTGAGCAGCAGCTCGTCGGCGCCGGCCTCGACGACCTCGGCCTCGATGAGGTTGGAGGTGCCCAGGAAGTTGGCGACGAAGGTGGTGCCGGGGTTCTCGTAGAGGTCGGCGGGGGCGCCGAGTTGCTCGACCCGGCCGCCGTTCATCACGGCCACGGTGTCGGCCATCGTCATGGCCTCCTCCTGGTCGTGGGTGACGTGCACGAAGGTGATGCCGACCTCCATCTGGATGCGCTTGAGTTCCAGCTGCATCTGGCGGCGCAGCTTGAGGTCGAGGGCGCCCAGCGGCTCGTCGAGGAGCAGCACCTGGGGGTGGTTGATCAGCGCGCGGGCGACCGCGACGCGCTGCTGCTGGCCGCCGGAGAGCTGCTGGGGCTTGCGGCGCGCCATCGGGCCGAGCTGGACCAGGTCGAGCATCTCCTCGACCTGCTTCTTGACCGACTTGATGCCGCGGCGGCGGAGTCCGAAGGCGACGTTCTCGTAGATGTCGAGGTGCGGGAAGAGCGCGTAGTTCTGGAAGACGGTGTTGACCTGGCGCTTGTACGGCGGCAGGACGGTGACGTCCTGGCCCGCGAGTTCGACGGTCCCGGTGGTGGGCTCCTCCAGGCCGGCGATCATCCGCAGGGTGGTGGTCTTGCCGCAGCCGGAGGCGCCCAGCAGCGCGAAGAAGGAGCCCGCGGGGACGGTCAGGTCGAGCGGATGGACGGCGGTGAAGGAGCCGTAGGTCTTGCTTATCCCTTGGAGGCGGACGTCGCCGCCGCTGCTCTGGGGGGTCGCGGTCTTGGTCATGTGGGTCGTCCCGTGGGTCGGTGGGCGAAACGGCTCGGGGGCGGGCCCGGTGCGTGGTGGGGTCAGGCGCCGGTGAGGTCGGAGAACTTCTGGCTGAACGCCTTGTTCTCCTTGGCGGTCAGCGCGCGGAAGGAGTGGGACCTGGCGGCCATCTCCTTGTCCGGCAGGATCAGCGGGTTGTCCGCCGCCTTCTTGTCGATCTTGGCGAGTTCCTCGCGGACGCCGTCGACCGGGCAGACGTAGTTGATGTACGCCGCGAGCTGCGCCGCCACCTTCGGCTCGTAGAAGTAGTCGATGAGCCGTTCGGCGTTTTCCTTGTGGCGGGCCTTGTTCGGCACCATCAGGTTGTCGGTGGACGTCATGTAGCCGCTCTTGGGGACCACGTACTCGATGTCCGGGTTGTCGCTCTGCAACTGGACGATGTCGCCCGCCCAGGCCACGCACGCGGCGAGGTCGCCCTTGTCCAGGTCCGTGGTGTAGTCGTTGCCGGTGAAGCGGCGGATCTGCTTGGAGTCGACGCCCTTCTGGAGCCGGGCGATCGCCGCGTCGAAGTCGTCCGCGGTGACCTCCTCGGGCTTCTTGCCCATGTCCAGGAGGGTCAGCCCGATGGAGTCGCGCATCTCGGAGAGGAAACCGACCCGGCCCTTGAGCTGCGGGTCCTCCAGCAGCTGGCTGACCGAGTCGACCTTGCGGCCGCCGGTGGCCTTCTTGTTGTACGCGATGATCGCGGGAATGCCCTGCCACACGTAGGAGTGCGCCCGGCCGGGGTCCCAGGCGGGGTCGCGGAACTGCGCCGAGAGGTTGGCGTAGGCGTGCGGGAGGTTGGCCGGGTCCAGCTTCTGGATCCAGCCGAGGGAGATCATCCGTGCGCACATCCAGTCGGTGAGCACGATCAGGTCGCGGCCGGTGTCCTGGCCGGCCGCCAGCTGTGCCTGGACCTTGCCGAAGAACTCGTCGTTGTCGTTGATGTCCTCGGTGTATTTGACGGCGATGCCGGTGCGCCGGCTGAAACGGTCCAGCGTCGGATGGTGCTTGCCGTCGTCGCTGACGTCCATGTACTCGGTCCAGTTGGAGAAGTTGAGCCGCTTCTCCTTCCGGGAGTGGTCCTGGGACGCCACGGCGTCGGTACGGCCGGCGGGCGGGATGCCGCAGGCCCCCAGGGCGCCCAGGCCGCCGGTGACGGCCGCCATGGCACTGCCCGCGCGCAGCAGCGAGCGGCGGGTCATGGCGAGCCGGCCGTTGGTCGCGCTCCGGCGCATGGCGGCCAATTCGACCGCGGACAGGGGTTCGGGCTGCTGGTGGTGCTCCATGCGCGGTGCCCTTTCAGGGGGTGAGCCCGGCGCTCGGCCGGCGGTGACGGTGCCGTGCGGCCGCTGGCCGCGGGGTTGCGCCCGTACGGGCGGGGAACGGGCGGGGCGAGGTGGGGGCTCGCTCCGGGGAGCCGTCGGGGGATCGGTCCGGGGGCCGTACGGGCCCCGGGTGGTCCCGTCAGGTGCGGTCCCCGAAGATCGTGCGGTGCCAGTCCTTCCTGGCGACTGCGGTGTTGTCGTACATCACGTGCTTGACCTGCGTGTACTCCTCGAAGGAGTAGGCCGACATGTCCTTGCCGAAGCCGGACGCCTTGGCGCCGCCGTGCGGCATCTCGCTGATGATCGGGATGTGGTCGTTGACCCAGACGCAGCCGGCCTTGATCTCGCGGGTGGCGCGGCCGGTGCGGTAGACGTCCCGGCTCCAGGCGGAGGCGGCCAGTCCGTAGGGGGTGTCGTTGGCCAGGGCGATGCCCTCGTCGTCGCTGTCGAAGGGCAGCACGACCAGCACCGGGCCGAAGATCTCGGACTGCACGACCTCGCTGTCCTGGGCGGCGCCGGCGATCAGCGTGGGCAGGTAGTACGCGCCCTTGGCCAGCTCGCCCTGGGGGGCCGCGCCGCCGGTGACGACGGTGGCGTAGTCGCGCGCCCGGTCGACGAAGGCGGCCACCCGGTCGCGCTGGGTGTGCGAGATCAGCGGGCCCAGGTCGGTGGACGGGTCGAAGGGGTCGCCGAGCCGTACGGTCGCCATGAGGTCCGCGACGCCGCTGACGAAGGCGTCGTAGAGCGGGCGCTGGACGTAGGCGCGGGTGGCGGCGGTGCAGTCCTGGCCGGTGTTGATCAGCGCTCCGGCGACCGCTCCGTGGACGGCCGCCTCCAGGTCCGCGTCGTCGAACACGACGAACGGGGCCTTGCCGCCGAGTTCGAGGTGGAGGCGCTTGACGGTGCCGGTGGCGATCTCGGCGACGCGCTTGCCGACGGCGGTCGAGCCGGTGAAGGAGGTCATCGCGACGGTGCGGTGGCCCACCAGGTGCTCACCGGCGTCCCGGCCGGCCCCCGAGACGATGTTGAGCACTCCGTCGGGCAGCCCCGCGCGCTGGGCGGCCTGCGCGAAGAGCAAGGAGGTCAGCGGGGTGATCTCGGCAGGCTTCAGAACGATGGTGTTGCCCGCGGCGATGGCCGGCAGCACCTTCCACGCGGCCATCTGGAGCGGATAGTTCCAGGGCGCGATGGAACCGACGACGCCGATGGGCTCGCGGCGGATCACGGAGGTGTGGTCGGCGCTGTATTCGCCGGCCGCCTTGCCCTCCAGATGGCGGGCCGCACCCGCGAAGAATGCGGCATTGTCGATCGAACCCGGCACATCGAACTCATTGCTGAGCTTGATCGGCTTTCCGCAGTTCAGCGATTCGGCGAAGGCGAGATCGGCGGCGTCCTCGGCGAGCGCGGCGGCGAAGCGGTGGAGGGTGTCGGAGCGCTCGCCGGGCGTGGCGCCGGCCCACTCCGGAAAGGCCCGTCCGGCCGCCTCGACGGCCGCGTCGACATCGGCGGTACCTGCGAGTTCGTAGCGGTACACCGTCTCGCCGGTCGCCGGGTCCACGACCTCCTGACTCCGGCCGGAGGTGCCGCTCCGGAGGCCGCCCGCAATGAATTGCGCGCCCTGGGCGAATCGCTCGGTGACGTCGAATCGGTGATCCATGGTGCTCTCCTCCGCCGGGCGCCGGGGCGGCTCCGCGGCACTGCCTGGCGTAGCTATTTCCGGAATCGATGGCCGATCTTGACAGAATAGAGCAGCCTCAACAAGGGATTCCGTTGTTGCCTTTTGGTTACGCGACGAATTCTGCGTTTTCTGCGGTGCGGACCCCGACACGTTGTCAGTGCCCGCTGACAGAATCCCGGCATGATGCACGACAGCACGGGGAGCGACCCGGGGCGGGCCCCGGAGGTCGCCGGGGGGATCATGGACGGGCGCGTCGCGGACGGGCCGCGCTCGGTCGAGGACCTGCGCCGGGAGACATCCACCGGCAAGCGCCCGAAATACGTGTTTTTCTGGGGCCACCGCCCGCGTCGCGACGGCGGCCTGAGCCCGAGCTGCTTCAGCCAGTGGTGGCCGGCCCCCTTCACGGTCGACGGGATCACCTACGCCACCGCCGAGCACTGGATGATGGCCGGCAAGGCCCGGCTCTTCGGCGACGCCGAGGCGGAGCGGCAGGCCGTCGCGGCCGGCCACCCCAAGCAGGCCAAGGACGCCGGCCGGAAGGTCCGGGGCTTCGACGAGGAGACCTGGCGGCGCCACCGCTTCGCCCTGGTCGTCGAGGGCAGCCTGCACAAATTCGGCCAGGACCCCGCCCTGCGGGACTTCCTCCTGGGCACGAACTCCCGGGTCCTGGTCGAGGCCAGCCCGCTGGACCGCATATGGGGCATCGGCCTGGCCGCCGACGACGAACGCGCCGCGGCCCCGGAGCACTGGCGCGGGCTGAACCTGCTGGGCTTCGCCCTGATGGAGGCCCGCCAGCGGCTGCGCGAGGACGCGGCGGCGTAGCGGGAGGGCGTCCCCGAGGGCAGCCTCCTGGCCCGTCACCGCCCGGCATAGCATGACGGGGCCGACCGGGCCGTTCCGCTCACCCCGCCCATCCCTGACCAGGAGGATCCGTTGTCCGATCTCGATGCCTTCATCGCGGGCCTGCCCAAGGCGGAGCTGCACGTCCACCACGTCGGCTCGGCCTCGCCGCGGATCGTCTCCGAGCTGGCCGCCCGGCACCCGGACTCCGCCGTCCCCACCGACCCCGAGGCGCTGGCCGACTACTTCACCTTCCGCGACTTCGCGCACTTCATCGAGGTCTACCTCTCCGTCGTGGACCTGATCCGCGACGCCGAGGACGTCCGGCTGCTGACGTACGAGGTCGCCCGGGACATGGCGCGCCAGCAGATCCGCTACGCCGAGCTGACCATCACGCCGTTCAGCTCGACCCGCCGCGGCATCCCCGATGCCGCGTTCGTCGAGGCCATCGAGGACGCCCGGAAGTCCGCGGAGTCCGAGCTGGGTGTGGTGCTGCGCTGGTGCTTCGACATTCCCGGCGAGGCCGGCCTGGAGGCCGCGGAGGAGACCGCCCGGATCGCCTGCGACCTGCGGCCCGAGGGGCTGGTGTCGTTCGGGCTCGGCGGACCCGAAATCGGCGTCCCCCGCCCGCAGTTCAAGCCGTACTTCGACCGCGCGATCGCCACCGGACTGCACTCCGTACCGCACGCCGGCGAGACCACCGGCCCCGGCACGATCTGGGACGCGCTCCGCGACCTCCGCGCCGAGCGCATCGGGCACGGCACCAGCGCGACCCAGGACCCCGCGCTGCTCGCCCATCTCGCCGAGCACCGCATCCCGTTGGAGGTCTGCCCCACCTCCAACATCGCCACCCGCGCGGTCCGCACCCTGGACGAGCACCCGATCAAGGAGATGGTCGACGCGGGCGTCCTGGTCACCATCAACAGCGACGACCCGCCCATGTTCGGCACCGACCTCAACACCGAATACGCCGTCGCCGCCCGGCTGTTGGGCCTGGACACCGCCGGGCTGGCCGCCCTGGCCAAGAACGGCGTCGAGGCCTCCTTCATGGATGCCCCGGCCAAGGCCCGGCTGGCCGCCGAGATCGACGCGTACACCGCTTCCTGGCGCGGCTGACGGGCACCTCCGGCCACTGACGGCACCACGGTTGCCCCCTGACGGCGGCGTTCCCCGACGCGGGACGCCGCCGTCACCGCCGACACGACGACCGGATCCGTCCGCGTCATATCAGGCCAATCGCCCTATCCTGCCCTCCTGACGAAGAGTCACCCAGCGCAGGAGGTCGCGTGCCCGGCTCACGAGGCGATGCGGATGATCCCCACGGCGGGACGGACCACTCGGGAACGAGCCCGCGTACGGCTCCGCCCCACGAGCGCTCCTGGCTGAAGCGGCACGGCCCCGAGACGCTGATCGGTTCGGTGATCGTGGCCGCGGTGACCACCGTGCTGACCGTGACGATCCCGCTGCTCGCGGGCGGTGAACGGGACGACGAGCGCGACGGCGCGGCCGGTCCCGTCCACGCCCCGTCCGCCGTCACGTCCGCGACCGAGCCCCCGACCTGCACGATGATCGACTGCGACGGCCTCGACCCCAAGGACACCCACTGCGACCGGGGCGCGGTCACCCTGGCCCGGGAGCTGGCCGGAAGCATGCAGGTCTCGGTCCGCTACAGCCCCGGCTGCCACACGGTCTGGGCCAAGCTGACCGGCGCCGAGAAGGGCGACACGATCGAGATCGCCACCTCCCCGACCAAGAAGGAACGCAAAGCGGTACGCACCGGGCACACCCAGTACACGGCCATGCTCCCGGCCGGCAGGACCTTCTCCGCCCAGGCCATCGGCACCAGCCTCAAGGGCCAGCCCTCCCACGACCTCCCACCGGGCCACCAGGTCCCCGTCGGAGCCGGCCAGAACGACATTCCGCCGCTCTAGACGCGGCGCCCCCGCCGCGCTCCGCGCCCCTCCCTACAGCCCTACGATCCCGTTCCACTCCTTCGCGAACTCGGTCCGCTCCTTGGACGTGATGTCCCGGGCGATGGCCAGCCGCTTGCGCATCGCGTCGTCGGGGAAGATCAGCGGGTCCTCGGCGAGCGCGGCCCGCTCCTTGTCCTTGGAGGAGGCCAGGACGTCGCGGGCGGCCGGTACGGGACAGACGTAATTGACCCAGGCGGCCAGGTCCGCGGCGACCTCCGGCGCGTAGTAGTAGTCGATCAGCCGCTCCGCGTTGCGCTTGTGGTCGGCGAGGTTGGGGATCATCAGGCTCTCCGCCCACAGTTCGGCGCCCTCCTGGGGCACCACGAACTCGATGTCCGGGTTGTCCGCCTGGAGCTGGATCACATCGCCGGAGTAGGCCTGGGCGGCGAGCACGTCCCCCGAGTCGAGGTCCTTGATGTAGTCGTTGCCGGTGAAGCGCCGGATGTGGCCCTGGTGGACCAGGCCCCGGATCTGGTCGGTCATCCGGTAGAAGTCGTCCGCCGTCCAGCGGGTGATGTCGACCCCGTTTCCCTGCATGAGCAGGGCGAACGCCTCGTCGAGCCCGGAGAGCAGGGTGACCCGGCCGCGCAGATCGGGCTTCCAGAGGTCCGAGGTGTGCTTGATCTCCCGGCCGAGCTTCTTGCGGTTGTAGGCGATGCCGGTGATCCCGGACTGCCAGGGCACCGAGTGCAGCCGGCCGGGGTCGAAGTGCGCGGTGCGCAGCAGCGGATCGAGGTACGTGGCGACGTTCGGCTGGGCGGCGCGGTCCATCTTCTGCACCCACCCGAGCCGGACGAACCGCGCGCACATCCAGTCGCTGATGACGATCAGGTCGCGGCCGGTGCTCTGGTGGTTCATCAGCGCCGGGCTGATCTTGCCGAAGAACTCGTCGTTGTCGTTGATCTCCTCGGTGTACGTGACGGAGATCCCGGTGCGGCGCTGGAACGCGTCGAGGGTGGGGCGCCGCTCCTTGTCGTGGTCGTCGACGTCGATGTAGAGCGGCCAGTTGGCGAAGACGATCTTCCGGTCCCGCCCGGAACGGTCCGGGCCCCCGCGGTCCGCGGCCTCGACGTAGGCGGGCGGCACCCCGCATCCGGTCAGGGCGGCCAGCGCCCCCGTCACACCCGTTGCGCCCATGCCCCGGAGCAGCGTCCGCCGCGAAAGATCAGCCATGACGAGCACTCTCACGTGCCGCGGGCGGAGGCGGCAAGCGACAGAGCGTCAGTTGCCGGGCCTCCGCCCGCGACGGTGTGTCGAGCGTTCCGTGCCGCTCGACGGTGGGGATCCCCCGGGTCGGCCGGTCAGGCCGGCCGGGCCGCTCAGTCGTTGAGCGAGGTCATCACGTGCTTGATGCGGGTGTAGTCGTCGAAGCCGTAGGCCGAAAGGTCCTTGCCGTAACCGGACTTCTTGAATCCGCCGTGCGGCATCTCGGCGACGAGCGGGATGTGGGTGTTGATCCACACACAGCCGAAGTCGAGGCTCTTGGACAGCCGCATGGCGCGGGCGTGGTCCTTGGTCCACACCGAGGATGCCAGCGCGTACTCGACGCCGTTGGCCCACTCCACCGCCTGCTTCTCGTCGGAGAAGGACTGGACGGTGATGACCGGGCCGAACACCTCGTGCTGGACGATCTCGTCGTCCTGCTTAAGACCCGAGACGACGGTCGGGGCGAAGAAGTAGCCCTTCTCGCCGACCTGCTCGCCGCCCGCCTCGATCTTGGCGTGCGCGGGCAGCCGCTCGATGAAGCCCTTGACCTGCTTGAGCTGGTTGGCGTTGTTCAGCGGGCCGTAGAGCACGTCCTCGTCGTCGACCGCACCGGTCTTGGTCTCCGCGGCCTTCTTGGCGAGCGCGGCGACGAACTCGTCGTGGATGGACTCCTGGACCAGCACGCGGGTGGCGGCCGTACAGTCCTGGCCGGCGTTGAAGTAGCCGGCGACCGCGATGTCCTCGACGGCCTTGGCGATGTCGGTGTCCTCGAAGACGACGACCGGGGCCTTGCCGCCCAGCTCCAGGTGGACCCGCTTGAGGTCCTTGGAGGCGGACTCGGCGACCTGCATGCCGGCGCGCACCGAGCCGGTGATCGAGGCCATCGCCGGGACCTCGTGCTCGACCATGAGGCGGCCGGTCTCACGGTCACCGCAGAGGACGTTGAACACGCCGCGCGGGTGGCCCAGCTCGTCCAGCACGCTGCCGATGATGTCGGCGATCAGCACCGTCGAGGCGGGGGTGGTGTCGGACGGCTTGATGACGACGGTGTTGCCCGCGGCCATGGCCGGGGCGAACTTCCACACGGCCATCATCATCGGGTAGTTCCACGGCGCGACCTGGGCGCAGACACCCACCGGCTCGCGGCGGATGATGGACGTGAAGCCGTCCATGTACTCGCCGGCCGAGCGGCCCTCCAGCATCCGGGCGGCACCCGCGAAGAAGCGGATCTGGTCCACCATCGGCGGGATTTCCTCGGAGCGGACGAGCGCGATCGGCTTGCCGCAGTTCTCCGACTCGGCGGCGATCAGCTCCTCGGCGCGCTCCTCGAAGCGGTCCGCGATCTTGAGCAGGACCTTCTGCCGCTCGGCGGGGATCAGGTCACGCCATACGGGAAAAGCAGCCTCGGCCGCGGCCATCGCCGCGTCCACGTCGGCGGCACCCGAGAGAGGGGCGGTGGCGTATGCCTCACCCGTCGCGGGATTGACCACCTCCGTGGTCCGCCCGTCGGCGGCGTCCCGGAACTCCCCGTCGATGTAGTTGCGCAGACGACGCAGTGCGGTGGTCACTGTGCGCCCCCTTCAGTCAGATGTGTCCGGTGGTTGGGAACCACTGTCCGGTGGTTTGGCACCACCCTAGCCGCGGAACCCACGTTTTCAACACACCCGCCACTCGGGAACAACGGAATCAGTGAAATTCTGCTCGCGACACGACTAATTTCATCGATTTAGGGTTGCAAGACTGTCGAGGCTCGTGCACAGTGAGGGACGTGGCCACTCGTGACAGAAACGGCACTCCGTCGATCGACTCCGTCTCCCTGGCGATCATCGAGCAGCTCCAGGAGGACGGGCGCCGTCCGTACGCCGCGATCGGCAAGGCCGTAGGCCTGTCCGAGGCGGCCGTGCGGCAGCGCGTACAGAAACTGCTCGACCAAGGCGTGATGCAGATCGTCGCGGTCACCGACCCCCTCACGGTCGGTTTCCGTCGGCAGGCAATGGTCGGCATCAACGTCGAGGGTGACCTCGACCCCGTGGCCGACGCCCTGACGACCATGGAGGAGGTCGAGTACGTCGTCATGACCGCAGGCTCCTTCGATCTCATCATCGAGATCGTCTGCGAGGACGACGACCACCTTCTGGAAATGATCAACAAGCGGATCCGCACGCTTCCCGGCGTTCGATCCACCGAGAGCTTCGTGTACCTCAAGCTCCGGAAGCAGACCTACACCTGGGGAACGAGATAGCAATGAGCGCCGACCTCTCCAAGACGGCGTACGACCACCTGTGGATGCACTTCACCCGCATGTCGTCGTACGAGAACTCTCCCGTGCCCACGATCGTGCGCGGTGAGGGCACCAACATCTACGACGACAAGGGCAAGCGCTACATCGACGGCCTCGCCGGCCTCTTTGTGGTCAACGCCGGACACGGCCGGGTCGAGCTCGCCGAGACCGCCTACAAGCAGGCGCAGGAACTGGCCTTCTTCCCTGTGTGGTCCTACGCCCACCCCAAGGCCGTCGAGCTGGCCGAGCGCCTGGCCCAGCACGCCCCGGGCGACCTGAACAAGGTCTTCTTCACCACCGGTGGCGGCGAGGCCGTCGAGACCGCCTGGAAGCTGGCCAAGCAGTACTTCAAGCTCACCGGGAAGCCCACCAAGCACAAGGTCATCTCGCGTGCGGTCGCCTACCACGGCACCCCGCAGGGCGCCCTGTCGATCACCGGCCTGCCGGCCCTGAAGGCCCCCTTCGAGCCGCTGGTCCCCGGCGCGCACAAGGTGCCGAACACCAACCTCTACCGCGCCCCGATCTTCGGTGACGACCCGGAGGCCTTCGGCCGCTGGTGCGCCGACCAGATCGAGCAGCAGATCCTCTTCGAGGGCCCCGAGACCGTCGCGGCAGTCTTCCTGGAGCCGGTGCAGAACGCCGGTGGCTGCTTCCCGCCGCCGCCCGGCTACTTCCAGCGGGTCCGCGAGATCTGCGACCAGTACGACGTGCTGCTCGTCTCCGACGAGGTCATCTGCGCCTTCGGCCGTCTCGGCACGATGTTCGCCTGCGACAAGTTCGGCTACGTGCCGGACATGATCACCTGCGCCAAGGGCATGACCTCGGGCTACTCCCCGATCGGCGCCTGCATCATCTCCGACCGCCTGGCCGAGCCGTTCTACAAGGGCGACAACACCTTCCTGCACGGCTACACCTTCGGTGGCCACCCGGTCTCCGCGGCCGTCGGTATCGCCAACCTCGACATCTTCGAGCGTGAGGGTCTCAACCAGCACGTCCTCGACAACGAGGGCAACTTCCTGAGCACCCTGCAGAAGCTGCACGACCTGCCGATCGTCGGTGACGTCCGCGGCAACGGCTTCTTCTACGGCATCGAGCTCGTCAAGGACAAGGCCACCAAGGAGTCGTTCAACGACGAGGAGACCGAGCGCGTCCTCTACGGCTTCCTCTCCAAGGCCCTGTACGACAACGGTCTCTACTGCCGGGCCGACGACCGTGGCGACCCGGTCATCCAGCTGGCCCCGCCGCTGATCGCCGACCAGCCGGTCTTCGACGAGATCGAGCAGATCCTGCGCGCGGTCCTCACCGAGGCCTGGACCAAGCTCTGATCATCGCGTCACCTCCCGTTTCGCTGATGCGGAGCTCCCAGATACACAACTGAACACCCAGCGGCTCAGATTCACTCACTTCAAGCCATACGAGTGAATCTGGGCCGTTGTGCTGCCAAGCGGCGAATACCGGGGGTCAGCACTCCTTACCGTGCTAGTGACCGATACCCTCCATGGTCGTTCACCCGGTCGGGGGAACGAATCGACGCGAACAAGCAAGAGGTGCGCAGATGGTGGCCCCGCCTGACAACGACGTTCTCTGGGCCCGCGGCCTGCACCACACGTACGGCGGGACCACCGCCCTCGCCGGAATCTCGCTCGGCGTCCGCGAGGGTGAGATCCTCGCCGTCAACGGCCCGCGCGGCAGCGGTAAGACCACCCTCCTGAAGTGCCTCTCCGGTCAACTCGTCCCGACCGAGGGCGAGGTCTGGTTCAACAGCGCCCCCGTGCACACCCTCTCCTCCCCCAGCCGCGAACGGCTGCGTCTCGACCGGTTCGGCTGGATCGACACCGAACCTCACCTCGTTCCCGAACTCACCGCCTGGGAGAACGCCGCCCTCCCCCTGCTGCTGCGCGGCACCGGCGCCCGCTCCGCGAAGCACACCGCGATCGAATGGCTCGACCGCCTCGACGTCGGCATGTGCGCCCGCCGCCGCCCCGCCCAGCTCGACCAGTCCCAGCGCCAGCGCGTCGCCATCGCCCGCGCCCTCGCCACCACCCCTCAGGTGCTGTTCGCCGACGAGCCGACCGCCCCCCTGCACCACGCCGACGGCACCCAGGTCCTGCGCACCCTGACCACCGCGGCCCGCTCGCACCAGATCACCGTGGTCCTGGCCACCCACGACCCGGACATCGGCACGCTCGCCGACCGGTCCGTCGCACTTCTCGACGGCCGCCAGTCGACCGCCGCACCGGCCGGCGCCGGCTCCCCCGACGAGGAAAGCAGGGCAGCGTGCTCGCTCTCCGTCTAGCCCGCGGCTCTCACCCCGTCGTCCTGCTGCGCCGCCTCCTCGTGACCACCGCCGCGGCCGGCACCGGATTCCTCATGCTGTCCACCCTCGGCCACGCCGCCGGCCACCCGGCCGCGGCCGAGGAATCCGTCGTACGGCTGCTGTGGTGCGCCGCCCCGCTCGCCGCCACCGCGCAGCTCGCGGTCTCCACGGCCCGCACCGACCCGGCCGCCCGCCTCCAGCGCGGCATGACCGCCGCCGGCCTGGGCCCCCTCCGTCTCACCCTCCTCGCCACCGCTTCCACCGCGCTGACCTGCTTCCTCGGCGTCCTCCTCTCGCTGCTCGTCTTTCTGCGCCTCCGCGGCGACCTCGGCGGCACGGACACCGCCCGCTCCCTCGGCATCGACGCCGACCTGCTGGGCGCCGGTCACCCTCTGCCGCTCGTGGGAGCCCTCCTCCTGCTGGCCCTCGTACCGCTGACCGCGTCCGCCGCGACCGCCGTCTCCCTGCGCCCCCGCGACGACGCCGGGTCGCAGGACGCCGAGCCCCGCCCCCGGACCGCTCCGCCGTCCGGCCTCCCCTGGGGCATCGCGCTGGCCGCTGCGGGCCTGGCGATCGAGGCTTACACCAGCCCCGCCTCCAAGGCCCACGGCGGACTGCTCCCCCTGCCCGGCCGGCTGATCGGCAGCCCCCCGGGCGTACTGGGCGGCTGGGCCCTGTCGGCCCTGGGCCTGGTCCTGGCCGGCCCCGGCCTGGTGCATCTCTGCGGCCGCCTCCTGTGCGCCGGCCGACCCGGCGCCCTGCGCCTCCTTTCCGGACGCGTCCTCCAGGAGGAGTCCCACCGGCTGGGCCGCCCGCTGGGCGTCCTGTGCGCGGTCGCCTCCGCCGCCTACGTCGCCGTCAAGGTCTACGACTCTGTTCCCTCCCGCCCTTTCGGTCCCCTCACCGGCGTCGGCGCAACGGTCGTCCTCGCCTGTGTCACCGCCAGCGCCCTGACCGCCGCCCTGGAGTCCCGCTCGGCCCGCGCCCGGACCACGGCCGCCCTGCGCCGCTTGGGCGCCTCCGCCTCCGTCCTCCACCGTGCCGCCGCTCTGCGCACCCTGGTCGTCTTGATCGTCCTGGTCCCCCTTACCTGGACCGTGGCTGAAATGGCGACGCTGCCGTTGATGCATTGAGCCGGCGGGAGGGCTGAGCATGAGCTGGTCATCCAGTTGTGCATTGAGTTGACGGATGAGCTGTGGGTTGTGCTGGCGTTCAGCTGGGGGTGGGGAGTTGGGCGGTGGTCGGGGGTGCGGGTCCAGCCGGTGAGTGGGGACTCCTGAAGCCGGGGTGTGCGGCCTCAATCAGGTGGCGGTCAGGCTGTGGGCGTCAGGTGATGGAACCGGTGAGCCAGTTGGCCTGTCTGCGGCGACGTCAGGTGGGCAGGGCACGGCGGTGGGTGCCCGGTGGCTGACGGAGTGCGTCGTGACAGCGCGGTGCGTGCACGCATGCCGTACACGTCTGGCCCATATGGCAGTCCCCTGAGGCAGTGCCCCTGAGTAGGGCCCTCCGCCTCGAACCACGTTACCCAGGGTGGGGCGATGACGGGCTTGCCTCACCCGAGCGCCCCGCAGTCAGCGGCGGTCCAGCGCCGTGACCTCCACCTCTATTCGCCAGTCCGGTTGGGCCAGCGCTGACACTTCCAGCAGCGTGTCGGCGGGATAGGGCTCGGACAGGAACTCCTCGCGCAGCGTGATGACATGGTCGAGGTGGGCCGCCATGTCCGTCACGAAGATGCCGACCTTGACGACATCGGCCAACGAAGCACCCGCCGCGGCCAGGACCCGTTCGACGTTCGCAAAAGCCTGCCGGCCTTGTTCCAGGAAATCGTCCGAGACGGTCCGCCCCTGCTCGTCGATTCCCGCCTGCCCCGAGACGTGGATCAATCCGCCCGCCCTGATGGCCTGTGAGATCTTGTATGGCTCGTACCAGTCCGGCACGGTGGCGATCCGCTCGACCTCGGTCGCGGTGGCGGTCGCCGTCGCGGTCGCCGTCCGAGCCTCGGTTGCCACATTCTCCGTCACCATCTTCGTCTCCCCCCCTAGTTCCATGCGCATGCATCACTTGCATGCACATACATAAGTTTCGGGCGCATGTACGCTGCTGTCAAGGGCCCAGCGGAAAAAGGCAGAAGGGGCGGATGGCGATGGACGCGGAGCACTGGGACCGGCTCGGAGCACTGCACACGCGCGTCGAGCAGGAACTGGCAAAAGCCCTGCAGCAGCACCACAGCATCGGACTGTCGGAGTACCGCGCGCTGGCCCGGCTGGCCGAGGCGGGCGACGGCGAGCTGCGGATGCAGGAACTCGCCGATCTCATCGGTCTCAACCAGAGCTCGGTGAGCCGGCTGGCCTCGCGCCTGGAGTCCTCCGGCCTCACCCGCCGTGACCTGTGCCCCGACGACCGGCGCGGCGTGTACAGCGTGATCACCGAGGAAGGCCGCAAGCTGCAGAAGAAGGCACGGCCGACGTACGACGACGCCCTGCGCGCCGCCCTGGACTCCGCGGCCGCCGACCGTAACCTTCGTCCCCTGGTGGAGTCCCTGCGGCCCTAGCATGGCGGGCGTGCACCGGAATTCAGAGTCCCCAGCATCCGACCGTCACCCCGAACGCGACCGTGAGATCGAGTCCCTGGAGGAGTTCGACCGGGTCGCTTCCACCGGCAACCTCGCCGGCTACCGCATCCAGTCGGTCGACCTGACGGACCGTACGTTCGCGCTCCTCAGCACGGACACCACGGAATCCGTGTTTCTCGGATGCGCCATGGAACCGGACGCGGCGGCCAAGGTACGGGCCGGCGGCGCCTTGGTCTTCCCGCCCATACCCGACCTGCCGTTCGATCCTTATCGGGGCAGCTTGTACGGGCCGGAGGAGCTTTTCGAGGGACTGGTCGACGCGGGCTACGACACCACCCCGGACGCACTCACCTATTACTGGTACCAGAACACCAAGTCGGACGGCGACATCTTCGCGTCGATGCTCCGCAGCATCCACGACGACGCGGTCTCCGACGCCCTCGACGAACACCTTGCGGGCGCACAGGTGGTGGGCATCATGGGCGGACATGCGCTGGAGCGTGGGTCCGCAGCGTATGCAGGGGCGGCCCGGCTCGGTCGCCGCCTCGCGCGCGACGGCCTGACCGTGGCGACGGGTGGTGGTCCGGGCGCGATGGAGGCCGCGAACCTCGGCGCGTATGCCGCGCCCTTCGAGGACGAGATGCTCGATTCCGCCCTGGAGATTCTTTCCAAGGCACCGCACTTCGGCCCGTCGATCACCGACTGGGCGCGTGCCGCCTTCGACGTACGCCGGAGCCGGCCGGGCGGCGGCTCCTCGGTCGGCATTCCGACCTGGTTCTACGGACACGAACCGCCCAATGCCTTTGCGTCCCACATCGCCAAGTACTTCGTCAACGCGGTGCGCGAGGACGGCCTGCTGGCACGCTCGAACGCCGGCGTCGTGTTCCTGCCCGGCGCGGCGGGGACCGTCCAGGAGATCTTCGACAATGCGACCCCGAACTACTACCAGTCGCGGGGCGAGCCGACCCCGATGGTGCTGGTGAACCGCGCGCACTGGACCAAGAAGCTGCCCACCTGGCCCCTGCTCCAGGCCCTCGCCGCGGACCGCCCCATGGCTACCCGGATCGCCCTTGTCGACTCGGTGGATGAGGTCCCGGACGCGCTCGTCCGCCTGAGGGGCGGGGCTTCATCCTGAGCGAGGGGACGTTTTCCGCCTGGCCAGCCGAAAGACGAACGGGCGCTCCTGCCGGCGACGCGTGATCCGTTTGCCCGCCGAGGCAACTCCCCTCCCGAAATGGACGTCTGCCAAGCAGGCAATGAACAGGTAATGCAGACAGCGGGCGAACGGAGCTCTCGGTGATCATCGGCCTTCTGACGGCGGTGGCGGCCTCGGCCTGCTATGGCACGGGCTCGGTCCTACAGGCGGTCGGCTCCCGTAAATCCGCCCGCCAGGAGGCGGCCAAAGCCTCCACCACGGGCGTCACCCAGCACGGCGGCCCCAGCCTCTCCTCGACCGCCAAAGCCGCCGTGACCTGGGAATTCCTGGTGGGCTCCGTGCTGGACTTCATCGGTTTCGGGCTCGGCGCGCTGGCGGCCCGGCTGCTGCCGCTGTTCCTGTCCCAGACCGTGATCAGCGCGAACCTCGTGATCACCGCCGTTCTGAGCATCAAACTCCTCGGCATCCGGCTCAGCAAGGCCGAGTGGGGCTCCATCGGCGTGGTCTGTTCCGCGCTGGTGCTGCTCGCCACGGCCGCAGGCCCGGAAGGCAACGGCCACACCCCGATCGCCACCCACTGGTGGCTGCTCGCCGCCTCCGTCCTGCTCATGGGAGGCGGCACCTTGATCGTTCGCCTCATGGGCGGACGGGCTGCAATCTTCGCCGGTCTGCTCTCCGGTCTGGGCTTCGGTGCCCTCGGCGTCGGCGTACGGGTACTGAACGGCGCTGATCCCTTCCATCTGCCGTCCATGCTCGCCGACCCCGCCCTGTACGCGATCCTCGTCGCGGGTCTCGGCGGAATGTATCTGCACACCGTCGCCCTGCAGATCGGTTCGGTGAACGGCGCCACGGCGGCGCTCGTGGTGGGCGAGACCGTGGTCCCCGGCATCCTCGGCGTCCTCTGGCTCGGTGACTCCTCCCGTCCGGGATTCGCCTGGGTCGCCGTCCTCGGTTTTGTAGTGGCCGTGGCCGGAGCGGTCGCGGTCGCTTGGTTCGGCGAGCCCGAGCCGGACGGACCCCACACTACGACGGCGTCCGCGGCACGCTCGAGCAGCGGGGTGGACAAGGAGCTGGGATCCTCGGGACCGGGGGCGCCGGCAGCAGCGAACAGGGCTCTCCCCGACGGTGCCGCGCCTTCTCCCGGTCACGAGCAGACACCGGGCGCGGCGAGGGAGGTCCGGCCCAGCGCCGAGCGCAGCCAATAGCCCTCTCATCCTGAGGCCAGTCATCACGCCAGAGCGTCGTAGGAGTCGGCCCCAGTCGCAGTCTCACTCCGACCTGCCTCGGGCACGCCCTTTCTCCCTCCCTCAGTCGCACGGAGTCAGGGGCGGTCAGCATGGCGTTGAGGTATTTCGCAACGGCATGTCGACTGCGACCGACTGCCATAGGACCGACCTCGCTTGCCGGCGAAGCATGGGGAGTGCCGGCCCCCACCACACCCGGCCGTGCCGCGAGTCTGCGACGCGTGCCGGGCCGAGGGTGACGATTGCGCTGGCGCTCTGTCCCCACTTCTCCCCGGGCGAGCCCGCGCGCCGTCCACCATGCAGCCCGCACCAGGCCGGCTTCACCAGCCAAGGCGTCGGCAACTGCCTTACATATAAGGGGTATCGGTAGCCCATCATTCCTCCGTCCTCGCGTGATCACGAGGCTACGGAGTGCCGGCCCGCGGGGCGTCAACCGAGCAACTGAACCTCGGCGTCAACCCGTGGCATGACATGCGGTGGAGAGATCAACCCGTGCGGCGACGCTGCGGCAAGCCGCCATTTTGAAAAATATCGGCATGAGCAAATCTCTCCAGCAGCGGCTGCGCGAGTGGATCGCGTCGCCCTCATACCCCTGGATCACCGGCGGAGCGCTGACGGCGTTCGCTGCCGCGGAACTGGTGGTCGTGCCGCGGCACTCGCTGGTGATCGTGCTCGCGGTGCTGGCGTCCACCGCGACTCTGGCCTGGCGCCGTTCGTACCCGGCGATCGCGGTCCTCGCGGTAGTAGCGGTGCAGGTCAGCTTCGCGGCCGGCAGCGACCTCTATATCGCGGCCACCATGAGCGGGCTGATCAGCTGCTACACCCTCGGGCGTCGCAGAGTTGCCCACCCCGCGGTCGTTGTCGTCGCCGGCTCGGTTCTCTCGCTCATCGTGAACCAGTGGCACATTGCGACATGGGGATGGCCCGCCTACTCCCCCAGTCTGTACGCCGAGTGGTTCGTACTGACCGTGGCGATCCTGGCGGCGGTATCGATGGGTGATGCGGTGCGTGCACGGGAGGAGACGCGTCGGGAGCGCGCCGCGACACAGGCCCGGTTGGTCGAGATGGAGCGGCAGCAGGCCGCCGATGCCGAGCGGGCGGCGATCGCGCGCGAACTCCACGATGTCATCTCGCACTCGGTCTCGATGATCGCGGTCCAGGCCGAGAGCGCCACCTACACCACGCCTGGTCTCTCGCCGCAGGCGCGCGAGGGTTTTCAGCAGATCGCTGCCTCCGCCCGCTCGTCGATGACGGAGCTGCGCCGGCTGCTGGGCGCCCTGCGGACCGGGCCCGATGACAAGGCAGGCACGGCTCCCCAGCCGACCCTCGACGCACTGGACGACCTCATAACACAGCACCGCTCGGTGGGCGGTGAGGTCGAGCTGCGCATCAGCGGAGAACGCGTCGCGCTGCCCACCTCCTGGGAGCTGTCCGCATACCGCATCGTGCAGGAGGGGCTGACCAACGTGCGTCGACATGCTCCGGGGGCTCATACGGTGGTGGAGATCGGCTACTGCTCCGACCGGCTGGCGGTGCGCATCGCGGACGACGGACCAGGTCCGGTGGGTGCAGCCCGCACCGGCCACGGGCTGGTCGGCATGCAGGAGCGGGCGGCGCTGCTCGGCGGGGAGCTCACGGCCGGGCCCGGACCCGACGGCGGCTTTCTCATAGAAGCGGAAATCCCTTGGTGATCAGAGCAATCGTCGCTGACGACCAGGCGGTCGTCCGCACCGCATTCGTCAATCTGCTGGGCACCCAGGACGACATCGAGGTGGTCGGTGAGGCCGAGGACGGGGTCCAGGCGGTGCGTGTCGCCGCGGAACAGCGGCCCGACCTGGCACTGCTGGACATCCGCATGCCGCACAAGAACGGCATCGAGGCTGCTCGTGAGATCACCCGGGCGTCCGGCGGCACCACCAAAGCGCTGATGCTGACGACGTTCGGTCTCGACGAGTACGTCTATGACGCCCTCGCGGCCGGGGCCAGCGGCTTCCTGCTGAAGGATGCGACATTCCCGGAACTCCTCCATGCCGTAAGGGTGGTGGCGGAGGGGAAGGCCCTTCTCGCACCGGAACTGACGAAGCGGCTCATCGCGGCCTTCATCAAACAGCGCGCGGCACCGGTGCCCGTCCGCACGGTCGAGGAGTTGACCGGCCGCGAGGTGGAGGTGCTCGTCCAGATCGCCCAGGGGCTTTCCAACGCGGAGATCGCCGAACGACTGACGATCACCGACCACACCGTCAAGACGCATATCAACCGGCTGTTCACCAAGATGGGTCTACGTGACCGCGCTCAAGCGGTCATCCTCGCCTACGAGTTGGGCCTGGTCGTCCCGCAGGGCCGCCGACCGGACTCCCTTCCCCACGCATGACCAACAAACCACCCCTGAGCGAACGACAACGACCACCTCAAGGAGCACTCCATGGCCATGGCAGAGGCACAAGCACAGGCTCAGACACAGGAGCGGCCGCACACCGGACGTGCACAGCTAGACCACACCCGCCAGTTATTCCGCCGGGTTCGAAGCGTCCCGTTCCATAGCGTCCAGGACCACGACATCCTGTGCGGTGAACGCGATCCCCACGCGCTCTCCCACCTCCGGCGCCTCGCGCAGGGCGCAGGCCGCCTCCAACTGCGGTCCACCAGAGGGCTGGAGCAGCAGGGCGACGTGGGTACCGCGGAAGGTGCGGGCCGCGACCCTACAGGGCAGGCCCTCGGGCGCGGGCATCAGCCGCACACCGGCCGGACGTACGAGCAGCCGGCACGGTCCGTCCGGGGTCCCGTTCGGGATCGGCACCTTGCCCCACGGGGTAACGGCCGCCTCTCCTTGCACCGTCGCCTCGACCACGTTGTCGAAGCCGAGGAAGCGGGCGACGAATTCAGAGGCCGGGCGCTGCCAGACCTCCAGCGGGGTGCCGGTCTGCGCGATCCGGCCCTCCTGCATCACCACGACCCGGTCGGCGAGCGCGAAGGCCTCACCCTGGTCGTGAGTGACGGCCAGTACGGTCGTCCCCAATTCCTGGAAAAGGCGGCGCAGTTCGACGACCAGCCGTTCGCGAAGACCGCGGTCGAGCTGACCGAGCGGTTCGTCCAACATCAGCAGGCGGGGGCGCGGGGCGAGCGCGCGGGCCAGTGCGACCCGCTGCTGTTCACCGCCGGACAGGGACGCCACGGCGCGCCGCTGAGCGCCCGGGAGCCCGACAAGGTCGAGCAGTTCGGCGACCGTACGGTCCCGGTCGGTGCGCGCGGTGCGTCGCATCCGCAGCCCGAAGGCAACATTGCCCGCGACGTCCCGCTGCGGGAAAAGCTGGTGGTCCTGAAACATCAGGCCGACCCCGCGCCGGTGCGTGGCTACTCCCGCCTGGTCCCGCCCTTCCAGCAGCACCCGACCCGCGTCGGCCTGCTGGAGACCGGCGACCACCCGCAGCAGGGTGGACTTGCCACTGCCGCTCGGGCCCAGGACGCACACGATTTCGTGCGCGGCGACGTCCAGGTCCACCGAATCCAGGGCGGGACGGTCGGCGGGGCCGAAGCGGACGGTCACGCCATCCAGGCGCAGCAGGTCTGGCGCAGTGATCTCGGCCCGTGCGGTCATCTAGAACTCCCCGGGGTGGTTGATGCGGATGCGCTCCAGGACCAGCAGGGCACCGGCGCAGACCACCATCAGGATGGTCGAAAGGGCCATCGCCTGCCCGTAGTTGAGCTCTCCGGCACGCCCCAGCAGCCGTGCCACGGCCACCGGAAGGGTCGGGTGGTCCGGCCGTGCGATGAAGACCGTCGCGCCGAATTCGCCGAGCGACACGGCGAAGGCGAACCCTGCGGCGATCAGCATGGCCCGCCGCACCATCGGAAGATCGACCTCGCGCCATACCCGCCATGGCGAGGCACCGAGGACGGCGGCGGCTTCGCGCAGTCGCCCGTCGACCGCCTTCAGGACGGGCAGCATCGTCCGGACCACGAACGGCACCCCCACCAGCGCCTGGGCGAGCGGGACCAGCCACCAGGAGGCACGCAGGTCCAGAGGCGGCTTGTCGAGGGTGATCAGAAAGCCGAAGCCGACGGTCACCGCGGAGACACCGAGGGGCAGCATCAAGAGGGCGTCGAAGCCCCGGACGAACCGGTTGACCACGGGTGTCCGCCCGGAGGGGCTCCTGCGGAGCCGAGGCAAGGTCAGGGCGGCGGCCGCCAGTCCGCCGATCACCAAGGCGATCAGCGTGGCCGCGGCTCCGTAGGCGAGGGAATTCCACAGGGCGTCGAGCGGGGCGACGGCGAAGGTGCTGTCGGCGGACGCGGCGGAGCGCAGGGAGTCGTAGAAGATCGTCCCGTAACCGTCAGGGCCGGCGAACGACCGCTCGACGAGCACGATGAGCGGGACGACGAGCAGCACGGCGATGATCAGGAGGTTGGCCCACAGGAGCGCCCATTGGCCGCGGCCGCGCGGTCGACGGGTGGCTTGCGCGGCGTCCACGAGCCGGAGTGCGGTTTCCCGCCGGCGCACCGTCCAGGCGTGCAGCGCGAGGACGCCCAGTACCGCCGCGAACTGGATCATGGTGAGGACCGCGGCTGTCGGCAGGTCCAGGAAGTCCGCGGTCTGCCGGTAGATCTCCACCTCCAGCGTCGAGAAGGTGGGGCCGCCCAGGATCTGGACCACGCCGAAGGAGGTGAAGGTGAAGAGGAACACCATCAGTGCGGCCGCCGCGACGGCCGGCCCCAGTGCGGGCAGCGTCACCCGTCGCCAGGCCGCGAACCGCCCGGCGCCCAGTACCCGCGCGGCCTCTTCCTGACGCGGATCGAGTTGCCCCCACAGCCCGCCGACGGTCCGTACGACCACGGCGTAGTTGAAGAAGACGTGCGCGAGCAGAATCGCCCACACCGAGGTGTCCAGGCGCAGGCCCCAGAGTTCGTCCAGCAGCCCTCCACGGCCGACGAGGGCCAGGAAGGCGGAGCCGACGACGACGGTCGGCAGCACGAACGGCACCGCCACCACCGCACGCAGCAGCTGTTTGCCGGGGAAGTCGAAGCGCGCGAAGACGTAAGCGCCGGGCAGTGCGATGAGCAGCGTCAGGCCGGTGGAAGCCGCTGCCTGCCAGACGGTGAACCACAACACATGCACGATGTCCGGGTCGGTCAGTACGGCTCCGAGCCGGCCGAGCTGCCACTGTCCGCCGTCCTTCAGTCCCCGGCCGACGATCGCGGCCACCGGATAGGCGAAGAACAGCGCGAAGAAGGCGAGCGGCACCGCCATCAGGCCGAGCCGCACCGCCGTTCCCCGCGCGGGGCGCGTGCGCCGCCGGGTGTGGACTACTTCAGAACGAGCGAGGACCACTGCTTGATCCACTGTTCACGGTTCTTGGTGATCGTCTCCGGCGGCAGTGTCGTCGGCTTGTCGATCTTGGTGCCGTACTTGGTGAACAGCGTGGGCACCTTGGCGTCCTTGCGCGCCGGGTTGACGAACATCTTCAGCGGTTCGTCCTCCTGGAACTTCTTGCTCAGGAGGAAGTCCAGGAGCGCCTTGCCGCCCTTCTCGTTCTTCGCGCCCTTGAGCAGACCACCGAATTCGATCTGCCGGAAGCAGGTGCCGGTCGCCACCCCGGTCGGAGCCTCCTTGGGGGCGGGCTTCTTACCGAGGACCTCGGCCGGCGGGCTGGAGGCGTAGGAGACGACCAGCGGCTTGTCGCCCTTGCCCGCGCCTGCGGCGGAGCCCGAGAAGCGGTCGTTGTACGCCTGCTCCCAGCCGTCGACGACCTCGACGCCGTTGGCCTTGAGCTTCTTCCAGTAGGTCTGCCAGCCGGCGTTCCCGTACTTGGCGATGGTGGCGAGTTGGAAGGCGAGCCCCGGAGAGGAGGTGGCGGAGTTCTCCGTGACGAGCAGGTTCTTGTACTGCGGCTTGGTCAGATCGTCGAGGGTGGTCGGCGGCGCGAGCTTGTGCTTGGCGAAGTAGGCGCGGTCGTAGTTCACGCAGATGTCGCCGTAGTCGAGCGGGGTGACGCGGTGCCGGCCCTTGTCGAGCTGCAGGGCGGCCGGGACGTTGTCCAGGCCCTTGGCCTTGTAGGGGGTGAACAGCCCCTCGTTCAGTCCCCGCGAAAGGAGAGTGTTGTCGATTCCGAAGAAGACATCGCCCTGGGGGTTGTCCTTGGACAGGATCGCCTGGTTGACGGCCTTGCCGGCATCCCCGCCCTTGACGAAGTTGACCTTATAGCCGCTCTCCTTCTCGAAGGCGGCCAGGACGGATTTGGAGACAGCGAACGAATCATGACTGACGAGCGTGACGGTCTTGTCGTCCGCACTCGCGCCGCCCGAGCCGCCGCATGCGGCAAGCGTGGTCATACCGACCGCGGCGGCGAGCGCTGCCGCGGTGATCCTGCTGGTGGTGCTCACTGATTTCCTCCTGGCTGGCCAGGAAGAGACGCGGCCCCGCCCGGTGTCCTCGGCTCTCGACGTCGGGGGACGTACGGAGGGGACTCAGGGCGGGGCGCAACAGCATGAGTGACGACCGAACTTCCTACCCGGAATGACCCGGGCGAGGTTCAAGGGTCTGCGGGCACCGTATGGCTACGACGCTTCCGCACTCTCAGCGCTGTGGCGCTCCCCTGTCGGAATGTGCATTTGTTCGATCACACGGTACCAGCGGACAGTCAGCGTTCCGAGGCGGCGAGCTGCCCGCAGGCGCCGTCGATCTCCTGACCGCGGGTGTCCCGGACGGTCACCGGAACCCCGTGCGCCTCGATGGCCTGGACGAACGCCCGCTCGTCCTCGGGGCGCGAGGCGGTCCACTTCGACCCGGGCGTCGGATTGAGCGGAATGAGGTTCACATGGACCCGCTTGCCCTTGAGCAGCCGACCGAGCAGGTCACCGCGCCATGCCTGGTCGTTGATGTCGCGGATCAGGGCGTACTCGATCGAAATCCGGCGGCCGGACTTCTCGGCGTACTCCCACGCCGCGTCCAGCACCTCGCGGACCTTCCAGCGCGTGTTGACGGGGACGAGCGTGTCGCGCAGCTCGTCGTCCGGGGCGTGCAGCGAGACGGCGAGGCGGCACTTGAAGCCCTCGTCGGCGAACCGCAGCATTGCCGGGACCAGACCGACCGTGGAGACGGTGATGCCGCGCTGGGAGAGGCCCAGTCCATCGGGCTCCGGGTCGGTCAGCCGGCGGATGGCGCCGACCACCCTCTTGTAGTTGGCCAGGGGCTCGCCCATGCCCATGAAGACGATGTTGGACAGCCGCGCCGGGCCGCCCGGCACCTCACCGTCGCGCAGTGCCCGCATCCCGTCGACGATCTGGTGCACGATCTCCGCGGTCGAGAGATTACGGTCCAGCCCGGCCTGGCCGGTCGCGCAGAACGGACAGTTCATCCCGCACCCGGCCTGCGAGGAGATGCACATGGTGACCCGGTCCGGGTAACGCATCAGGACGGACTCGACGAGCGTGCCGTCGTGCAGCTTCCACAGCGTCTTACGGGTGGTGTCGTCGTCGCAGGAGATGTGCCGTACGACCGTCATCAGGTCCGGCAGCAGCTCGCTCGCCAGCTTCTCGCGGGCTGCCGCCGGGATATCGGTCCACTGCGCCGGATCGTGCGCATAACGGGCGAAATAGTGCTGCGACAGCTGCTTGGCGCGGAACGGCTTCTCACCGATCGCGGCCACCGCCTCGCGGCGCTCGACGGGGCTGAGGTCGGCAAGGTGCCGCGGCGGCTTCTTGGCCCCGCGCGGCGCGACGAAAGTGAGTTCTCCGGGTGCAGGCATGGTTCGTCCAGTGTCGCAGATCGTCTTGGGCGGCCCAGGTGCGATGAGCGACGAGCTGGTCACCGTCAGTCGTCATGTGGTCATGTCGCCATCCAGAGTCGTGGTCGTTGGTCGATCTGGCGCGCACCCCGGCTGTCGACGAGGGCTGGCCGATTCGCCGACAGCCGGCTACTTCGGCGGGCGGTGGAATGCTTCCCCGACGACTCTGCCGACCCGTTCAGTCGATGATTCCGCCGACCCGACGCAAGATCCAACGGCGCGACGGATGTGTGTCGCAGGTGAACTGGACGAGCGTGACGTTGTTGTCGGTGGAGACACCGCCCGCAACCGTCATGCACTTGCCGGTCTGCGCGTTGACGAGCTGGAACGAGTTGCCGTTCTGGTTGGTGATGATCCAGCGGCGCGAGGGGTGCGTATCGCAATTGAACTGGACGAGCTCGACGTTGTTGTCGGTGGAGACACCGCCGGCGACGGTCGCGCACTTGCGGGTCTGGTCGTTGACGATTTGATTGGACCGGCCGTTGCTGTTGGTGACGATCCAGCGACGCGAGGGATGCGAATCGCAATTGAACTGGACGAGCCTGAGGTTGTTGTCGGTAGAGACGCCGCCCGCGACCGTCGCGCACTTTCCGGTCTGCGCGTTGACGAGTTGGAAGGTCCCCGATATTCGCGCCGGCGCACTGCCCGTGGCCGACTGTGCGGCCGCGCCATCGGGAAAGAGCATGACGCCCCCGGCCACAAGAACTGTCGATGCCGTCAAAAGGCGGCGCGTCCGGTTGTTTTTGCGCATAGGAATGCCCTCTCGTAACTTCTGCGAGGAGGTGAGAAGGAATTACGTTGTCTCGTCCGCCGGCCCTGTTCCAGGGCCTCTGCGAAACGAACTTCGGTGCAGCGTCGACGGCTGACAGTGGGCCACCGGTAGAGGCGCGGCAGCCCTTCCCACCATCGAAGCACGACTCGCACAGATCGGCAGCCGGTAAGACCTGGAGCTCGCGCCGAGGCGCTGTGCCTCTTCACCTTTCGACAAGGAGGCCATCATGGCTCAGCTCAGCTGGACGGCTCGCTGGCTGACTGAGCTACGGCACGCCGGTCCGTCCACTCCGGCCCCGGCGGATGCGTGCCGCAGCGGTGAGGGGCGAGTGCGCCACACGTTCCGCGTCTTCGGGTGTCAGCGCAATCTCTTAAGCCCAAAGCACCGCCAGACGAACTGTGCCATCGAGCGCATTCGTCGCTACGTCCCGTCTACCTCAACGTCGTTGCCGGAGACACCGGTAGCGTTCAGGCCCAGGTCAGCGCTGAAAGTACTCATGCGCAAAAACCATCACGTTCGCATTCCATATTCCGCATTCCGTATTCCGCATGCGTGACCGCGCCTCCTTTCCCTTGGCACGCCCCTCCCCTCAAGTGGTATAGCCAATTCTGCAACGAGCCATGCCGGCAAGTAACTTGCCACCAAGGCGGTCGACTTGTCGTCCGGCACGAAGGAGCGCTTTCGTCCCTGGACGACCTCACCCGGAGCGATATCGAGGACCCGAACGATCGGCTCTGTCGCCAAGCCCTCCCAGCCCCCTACGCCGTTACCCCTGCCCCTCCCCATCCCCCGCCAAGTCCCCCAGGTGGGCCGCCAGTACGGCGGTGCAGATCTGTGGACTCAGGACGTCGGGGTTGCGTACGGCGCCGAGGCCCAGGCCGTCGAGGAGGGCGGTCAGGCGCTCGGTCTCGATGTCCAGGTCGCGGCCCGGGCGCAGGGTGCCGGACTCGTCGAGGCGGGTCAGGACGCGGCGGATCAGTCGTCGGGCGCCGGCGGCGGCCTGGTCGGAGAGGTCCTTGAAGGCCGGGTTGGTGCGGGCTGCAGCGTTGAAGTCGAGGAAGACGGTGACCTCGGCGCGGCGGCGTTCGTCGAGGGGAAGGAGTTCGGCCAGCAGACCGGCGGCAAGTCGGAGGCGTTGCGCGGGTGGATGCCGGCTCAGGTCTCCGATGTGCTCGACGTGGCGGAGCAGTCGGTCGGTGAGGCCGTCGAGCATCGACTGCATGGCGAAGTCCATCAGTTCCTGCTGGCTGGCGAAGTAGTGGCGCAGGGAGCCGATGTTGAGTCCGGCCTCATCGGCGACGGCGCGCAGCGAGGTGCGCTGCAGACCGTCCCGTACGACGACTCGGAACAGGGCGTCGACGACCTCGCGGCGGCGGGCGTCCGGATCCACGACCTTGGGCATGACGCCTTTCTATCACGTTGTATCACGGCCGTGATAAATTGTTTTGTGTCACACCTGTGATAGAAAACGGGAGGCTCCGGTGGAGACGTATCTCAACCTCATGCTCATCAGGTTCGGCGTGATCGCGGGCGGCATCGTGGTGCTCGCTCTGGTGGCCTTCGGCGTGGCCGTGTTCCTCAAGCGCACGGGCCGGCTCGACGAGGCACGCCGCTATGCCGACCCCGCTCTACGGGCCGCACTGCGCATGGCAGCCCGGCGGCTTGAGGGCGGGGCCGGCCGGACCCGGCGGCGGGACGGCCGGCGATGACCGGGCCCACCCCAAAGGCGCCTGGCCTCGCCCTGGACGCGCCCCCTCGCCATCTGGCGGCGTCCGATCTCGCCCACCATCTGCTGATGGATGTCGCCGTCAAGATCCTCATCGTCGTCGTGGCCCTGGTGGTGCTCGGGCTGGGGATGACGGTGATCTGGAGGCGAGTCGGCCGGCCGGACGAACGGCAGCGGAAGGGGGACGAGTGAGGGGAGGGGGAGGGGAGAGGTACGGCGTCCGGACGCTTTCTTCCCTGCGAGGCAGCGCACACGTATATCACCCTGAGCACGCCGAGGCCAGGCATCCAGCCCAGTACGGCAACCCACCCGCGGCAGTGGCTGACTACCCCGCACCCGCCCACCGCCCGCACTCCCACACTCCCACGCAAAAGCCCCCTGCCAGCACAAATGCGCTGGCAGGGGGCTCCGGCTCGTTCTCGTCGGCTCGGGAGCCGGGCGAGGCTCGGGAACCGGGCGGCACCGTCGGGCTCAGCCCGCTCCGACGAAGACCACGAAGAGCAGCCACACGATGGGCGCCGTCGGCAGGAGGGAGTCCAGGCGGTCCATGATGCCGCCGTGCCCGGGGAGCAAGGTGCCCATGTCCTTGATGCCCAGGTCCCGCTTGATCATGGATTCGCCGAGGTCACCGAGGGTGGCGCTGGCCGCGACCGCGAGGCCGAGCAGCAGGCCCTGCCACCACGCGCCGTGCTTGATCATGAATTCCATGCACAGCGCGCCCGCGACCATCGCGAAGAGCAGGGCGCCGACGAGCCCCTCGCGGGTCTTGCCCGGGCTGATACGCGGGGCGAGCTTGTGCTTGCCGAACCGCCAGCCGACCGCGTACGCACCGGTGTCGCTGACGACGGTGAGCAGCAGGAACGTCAGCACACGTTGCGGTCCGTCGTCGGCCGCGAGCATCAGCGCCACGAACGTCGCGAGGAACGGCACGTAGAACGCCGCGAAGACACCGGCGGTGACGTCCCGCAGATAGTTCTCGGGCGCCTCGGTCATCCGCCACACGAGGACGGCGAGCGCGGTGAGCGCCATCGCCACCCAGGCGCCCTCGGCACCGCGTACGTAACCGGCGACGACCATGGCGGTGCCGCCGACCGCGAGCGGAACCAGCGGCACCCTGATGTCCTTGCGTTCCGCCAGCCGCGAGGTCAGCTCCCACAGCCCGACGACGACGGCGATCGCGATCACGCCGATGAAGACCGGCTTGTAGACGAAGAGCGAGGCCAGGATGACCGCGCCGAGACCGACACCGACCCCTATCGCGGCGCGCAGATTGCGCCCCGCGCTCTTCTTCTTGGGCTTCTCTGAGTCCGGCGAACGGTCGGACCCGGGAACGGAGGTGGGCATGGGCTCCTGCGGCTGGTCGTCGCGGAACAGGGGGCCGCTCCGTGGAGCAGCCCCCCGGTCGTCCGGGTGGTCCCGGTTATCCCGGATGTGCCGATGTTCCCGGTGGCCCCGGTCGTCGTCCTGGTGTCCGCCTGGCTCGGGCACGATGGGCATGGGCCGAGTCTGCGCCGCATCGCCCCAGTCGTGCACGGGACCCGCCGAGGCGGTCGGCGCCACCCCGCGAAGCGAGGAGGCCGGTCCGTATGCGGGCGGTCCCCATTGACCGGCGCCGGGCGGGGCCCCCCAGGATGACTCGTTCATCAGACCTCGAGGAGCTCGGATTCCTTGTGCTTGAGCAGCTCGTCCACCTGCGCGACGTACTTCGCGGTGGTGTCGTCGAGCTCCTTCTCGGCGCGGCGCACCTCGTCCTCGCCGCTCTCCTTGTCCTTGACCAGCTTGTCCAGGGACTCCTTGGCCTTGCGGCGGACGCTGCGGATCGAGATCTTCGCGTCCTCGCCCTTGTTCTTGGCGACCTTGATGAACTCCTTGCGGCGTTCCTCGGTCAGCTCGGGGAAGGTCACCCGGATGATGTTGCCGTCGTTGCTCGGGTTGACGCCGAGGTCGGAGTCGCGGATCGCCTGCTCGATGTTGCGCAGGGCGCTCTTGTCGAACGGGGTCACGACGGCCATCCGCGGTTCGGGAACCGAGAACGACGCCAGCTGGTTGATGGGCGTCATGGCGCCGTAGTAGTCCGCCACGATCTTGTTGAACATCGCCGGGTGCGCACGCCCGGTGCGGATCGCGGCGAAGTCCTCCTTGGCGACCACGACGGCCTTCTCCATCTTCTCCTCGGCTTCGAGGAGGATCTCTTCGATCACCACTTGCTCCTGGTCTTTTCGGTAAGAAGCAGAGCCTCGCCCCTGCCGCGCGTCTACTCCTGCACGGTGTCCGACCGGCAGGCGGTTGTCCATCCCCGTACCGAGGTCTTACCCCGGCCGGTGGTTGCCGCCCGTACGGTCCGATGCCCGTACGGAAAGGCGGCAGTTGGGGCCGTCAGGCCCGGGTGTCCTGATCGCTGACGAGCGTGCCGATCTTCTCACCCTTCACCGCACGCGCGATGTTGCCCTCGGCGAGCAGTTCGAACACGAGGATCGGGAGCTTGTTGTCCCGGCACAGCGTGATGGCGGTGGCGTCCGCGACCTTCAGGTCACGGGTGATGACCTCACCGTATTCGAGGGCGTCGAACTTGACCGCGTCCGGGTTGACCTTGGGGTCGGAGTCGTAGACCCCGTCCACGCCGTTCTTGCCCATCAGCATGGCCTCGGCGTCGATCTCCAGGGCGCGCTGGGCGGCGGTGGTGTCGGTGGAGAAGTACGGCATGCCCATGCCGGCGCCGAAGATGACGACCCGGCCCTTCTCCAGGTGGCGCACCGCGCGCAGCGGAATGTAGGGCTCGGCGACCTGGCCCATGGTGATCGCGGTCTGGACGCGGGAGTCGATGCCCTCCTTCTCCAGGAAGTCCTGGAGGGCCAGGCAGTTCATCACCGTGCCGAGCATGCCCATGTAGTCGGACCGGGCCCGGTCCATGCCGCGCTGCTGGAGTTCGGCACCGCGGAAGAAGTTGCCGCCGCCGATCACGATGGCGATCTCGTAGCCGTCGCGCACCACGGCGGCGATCTCGCGGGCCATCGCGTGCACGACGTCGGGGTCGACGCCCAGTCCGCCGCCGCCGGCGAACGCCTCGCCGGAAAGCTTCAGCAGGAAGCGCCGCCTGCCGTCCTTGGTGGCATGGTCTGTGTGCGCGCTGTCGGCACCGTGATTCATTGAGCTCTCCTCGTGCACATACGAAGAAGGCCATTGCCGTGGGTCTGGTCCAGATCCCTGTGCGGCAATGGCCTCCTCGTCACATCTGCGGCCGGCCGGTGAGCGGCCGACTGCGTACGACCCTAGCGGGGTCGTAGGTCATTCGCTGCCTTGCGGCAGGCTCTCAGATGCCGACCTTGATGCGCGAGAAGCGCTTCAGGCTGACACCGGCCTCCTGGAGGACCTTCTCGACGGACTTCTTGTTGTCGAGCGCGTACGGCTGGCCGAGCAGCGTCGCGTCCTTGAAGAAGCCGTTGAGGCGACCCTCGACGATCTTCGGAAGGGCGGCCTCCGGCTTGCCCTCCTGGCGGGTGGTCTCCTCGGCGACGCGGCGCTCGGCCTCGACGACCTCGGCCGGAACGTCCTCGCGGGCGAGGTACTTCGGCGCGAAGGCGGCGATGTGCTGGGCGACACCCTTGGCGACCTCGGCGTTCTCCTTGTCGAGCTCGACGAGGACACCGATCTGCGGCGGCAGGTCAGGCATGGTGCGGTGCATGTACGCCGTCACGTAGCCGCCGGAGAACTGCGCGAAGCGGTCCAGGACGATCTTCTCGCCCAGGTTGGCGTTGGCCTCGTCGACGAACGCCTGGACCGTCTTGCCGGCCTCGATCTCGGAAGCGAGCAGGGCCTCGACGTCGGCCGGGGAGGTCTTCGCGACGTGCTCGGCGATCGCCTTGGCGACGGCCTGGAACTTCTCGCCCTTGGCGACGAAGTCCGTCTCGCACTTGAGCTCGACGATGACGCCGGAGGTGTTGTCGTCCGCGATCAGGGAGACCACCGCGCCGTTCTCGGCGGAGCGGCCCTCGCGCTTGGCGACACCCTTCTGGCCCTTGATGCGCAGCGCCTCGACGGCCTTGTCGACGTTGCCCTCGGCCTCGTCCAGGGCCTTCTTGCAGTCCATCATGCCGGCGCCGGTGAGCTCGCGGAGCTTCTTGACGTCGGCGGCGGTGTAGTTCGCCATGGTCTGTGAATCTCTTCTCGAAATCTCGAAGTCGAAAGATCTACGGGTGGACGGCGGGGGCGGCGCTCGTGGCGCACTCCCCCGCCGTCGTCAACCGGTGCTGAGGTCAGGCCTGCTCGGCGTCCGCAGCCGGCTTCTCGGCCTCGGCGGCCGGGGCCTCGGCGGCCGGGGCGTCGGCGGCCGGGGTCTCGGCGGGCTTCTCCGCCTCGTCGGCCTTCTTCTCGCCCTCAAGCAGGTCGCGCTCCCACTCGGCCAGCGGCTCGGCGGCAGCCTTGTCGCCGGGCTTCTGGTCGCCGGTGGCGGCGCCGGAGCGGGCGATGAGGCCCTCGGCGACGGCGTCGGCGATCACGCGGGTGAGCAGGGTGACGGAGCGGATCGCGTCGTCGTTGCCCGGGATCTTGTAGTCGACCTCGTCCGGGTCGCAGTTGGTGTCGAGGATCGCGACGACCGGGATGTTGAGCTTGCGCGCCTCGCCGACGGCGATGTGCTCCTTCTTGGTGTCCACGATCCAGACGGCGCTGGGCACCTTCTGCATCTCGCGGATACCGCCAAGGGTCTTCTCCAGCTTGGCCTTCTCACGGGAGAGGACCAGGAGCTCCTTCTTGGTGAGGCCGGACGCGGCCACATCCTCGAAGTCGATCTGCTCGAGCTCCTTGAGGCGCTGCAGGCGCTTGTAGACGGTCGAGAAGTTGGTCAGCATGCCGCCGAGCCAGCGCTGGTTCACGTAGGGCATGCCCACGCGGGTCGCCTGCTCGGCAATGGCCTCCTGGGCCTGCTTCTTCGTACCGACGAACATGACGGAGCCGCCGTGGGCGACGGTCTCCTTGACGAACTCGTAGGCGCGGTCGATGTACGACAGCGACTGGAGCAGGTCGATGATGTAGATGCCGTTGCGCTCGGTGAAGATGAAGCGCTTCATCTTCGGGTTCCAGCGGCGGGTCTGGTGCCCGAAGTGGACGCCGCTCTCCAGCAGCTCCCGCATCGTGACGACGGCCATGGCCGTACTCCTTGTAGTTCTCGGTTCCACTGCGACCGGTCGGCCGCGGTGCCTGACGCCCCGACGCGCCTGCCGGGGAAGACACCTTGCGGAGCCGTCCAAGGACCGAGGAGCGCGGCCGTCGTGCTGCCCGAACGGGACTGTTGCACTGACGGCGGGGCGTGCGAAGTCGACCCGGTGACCCGGATCGCCACCAGAAGTGTACGGGACGCCCGATGCACCGGGCGACACGCATCATTTCGATCCCTGACCGGGTGAGACCGACACCCGTCCGAGTGAGGCAGTTGTCCACATCCGGCCCGTTGTCCACAGTTCCGGACCAAGATCCCCATGCCCGGCCGGACTACGTCACCGTCGACCCATGCGACAGCAACGACAGCGAAAGCAGCAAGGGCAGCAAGGGCAGGGGCGAAGGTCCGCGTCACAGCAACTCCACGTCCTACGACGTCAGGCGCGAGAGGACCGGCGACAGGACGTACGACGGGACCGGCCGCATGGCGTCCGGCTCAGGCATGAGGGCACGGGCGGGAACGGATCGCGCGGCGTCGGCCTCGGCCGCGACGGCTGGGGCGGGGTCGGACCGCGCGGCGGGCGGCGCACCGCCGCGGGTGTACTGAGCGGCCACCGCCGGCTTCTCGGCGTCCGAGACCGATCCGGCCGCGGGTCGGTGGTGAGGAGCTCAGCTTCGACGGGACCGACTCCGGCTCCCTTACCCCTGCCCCCGTCGTCTCCGTGCCCCTCCCTGCCCTTGCCGCCGCTCGGCGACCCGACCGCCTACGGGCCGAGCTGCTTCTTTCCCGCCCGCGTGACCAGAGCCCTGCTGGCCTCGACGCTGGCTCTGGGACTGGCCTTGACCACCTCACCGCTCGCACACGCGGCGGCGGGGCGGCTGGGGCCGGAGGTAGCGACGGTGCGCGAGGTGCAGCTGATGGGCGAGAGGGCAGGGGCTGCGTCGGATGAGGCGCGGCAGTCTGCGGATCTGGAGGGAGACGGTGGTGCCGGGGCTGGTGGTGTTGAGTCCGGTGGCACGCCGAGCACTGCAGGTGAGCGGGCCTGGCCGGTGGCGGGGCCGGAAGGGATACGCCCCACGGTGTTACGCGGCTGGGAGCCACCGCCGGCACCATGGGCGGCCGGACACCGCGGCGTGGACCTGGCCGCGTCCGTCGGTGCGACGGTACGGGCGGCCGCACCGGGCCGAGTGGCGTACGTCGGGACCGTGGCCGGCCGAGGCGTGCTGACCATCGAGGTGTCCCGCTCCGGCCGCCCTCCCTTACGGACGACGTACGAACCCGTCCGCGCCACCGTCCGGAAGGGCCAGCGGGTCACAGCGGGCCAGCCGGTCGCCGTACTCCAGCGAGGCCCTTTCCACTGCCGGGCACCGTGCCTCCACTGGGGACTGCGCCGCGGCAAGACCTACCTGGACCCGCTGTCCCTGCTTCCGCCGAGCATGCGCGGCGGGGGCCCGTCACGGCTGCTGCCGGTGTTCGGAGTCCCATTACCGCCGAGCGGCAGTGTGAAGCCTGGGGCCCCGCGCCCGCGCCAGTCAGTGAAAGCAACGAGTCCGGTGGGTGCGACACCCGCGGCTCGGGAGACGGTGGCGGCACCGACGGGAGCTGCCGTCATGGGTGCGGGCGTGCTGGCGGGGGCAGCGCTGTGGGCGCTGGGTCGGCTGCGTGCTGATCGCTCAGCGAAAGGTCGGCCGATACGAGGCACTGGGCGCGCGGTGCGGGAGGAGTGAGGTGGGCGCCGGACGGTTCGCCCGGGTCATCCGGTGCGCCGTGAGTTCTGACGTCTCTAGTGCATGACCTCTTGAGTCCCACCGAGTCCCTCAGGGCGCCGCGCCGCGCCGCGCCGCACCGGCCGGCTGCGGGCTGCGGGCTGCGGGCGGGGGGTGGGGGGTGGGGGGTGGGCGAGGCGCTGGGATGTGGTGGTGGGGGTGGGGAGGGGGTGGGAGGGGGCGGGGGAGGGCCCCGGGGGGGAGGGAAGGGAGCAAGGCAGCAGTCCCGGCCAGTCCGTAAAGAGCCCCACCGGTCAAGGCTCCCAGCTGGGCAAAATCCCAGATCAGAAGCCACCCAGCCTGTCCCAGGACACGCCGCGGAGGGCGCCAGCCGTGAATGCGATGCGGCGGGTGCTAGCCGTTGATGCCGCGGAGGGTGCTAGCCGTGAATTCCGCGGAGGGCCATGGCTACCGCTGCCTCTGTGATGTCGGTCGGGTCCTCGGCGGCGCCCAGTTCGATGCGGCGGACGGCGGCGTCGACGACGCCCTGGAGGAGCATCGCCGCGAGGCGGGGCTGTTCGTGGCCGAGGGCGGCGAGGGCTTCGACGATCATGGCGATGAGGCCACCGTGTGCCGCGCGGATCTTCTCGCGCGCGCCGGCATCGAGCTCGCCGGCGGAGATGGCGACGACGGCACGGTGGCGCCGGTCGCCGACCAGGGCGAGCTGTCGCCGGACGTACGCCTCGATCTTCTCCTCGGGGGCGTCGGCGCGCGTCATCGCCGCCTCCACCTCGGCGGCCCATACGGGAAAGTCGACCGCGCACAGTTCCTCGACGACGGCTGCGCGCGAGCGGAAGTACTCGTACACGGAGGAGCGCGCGAGTCCGGTGCGCTCGGCGAGGGCGGGGAAGGTCAGCGCTTCGGTTCCGCCTTCCGACAGCAAGGTGCGAGCGGCGTCCAACAGGGCGCCGCGCTGCATCGTCCGGTGCTCGGCCACGGAGGCCGCTCGAATCCTGGGCACGTCACCACTCTACGGATGGCGTGCCCGGCGTGGCACTCCGCATGGCGACACGGGCTTCCGGGGCGGGCGAGCAGTGGGGTCGGTGGAGGCTCAGCGGGGAGTCAGCAAGCGGCTCGGCAAGCGACTCGGCGTAGGCCCCACACAAGAGGGCTCAGTAAGAGGGCTCAGCGGCCGACGTCGGCGAGTTTGGCTCTGAGCTGCAGTACGGACTTGGTGTGGATCTGGCTGACCCTGCTCTCCGTGACTCCGAGGACGTTGCCGATCTCGGCGAGCGTGAGGCCCTCGTAGTAGTAGAGGGTGACCACGGTCTTCTCGCGTTCGGGCAGGGTGTTGATGGCGCGGGCGAGCAGCCGCCGGAGTTCGCGGTCCTCGGCGATCTCGACGGGGTTCTCGGCGGCGGTGTCCTCAAGGGTGTCCATCAGGCTGAGCCGTTCGCCGCCCTCGCCGCCGACGTGCAGCAGCTCTTCGAGGGCCACCACGTTCGCCAGGGACAGCTGGCTGAACACGCCGTGCAGCTCCTCCAGGGCGATGCCCATCTCCTCGGCGACCTCCGCCTCGGTCGGCGTCCGGCGCAGTTGCGCTTCGAGGGTGGCGTAGGCGCGCTCGACGGCGCGGGCCTTCTGGCGTACTGAACGGGGGATCCAGTCCAGGGCGCGCAGTTCGTCGATCATGGCGCCGCGGATGCGCGTGATGGCGTAGGTCTCGAATTTGATGGAGCGTTCGGGGTCGAACTTCTCGATGGCGTCGATCAGTCCGAATACTCCGGAGGAGACGAAGTCGGCCTGTTCGACGTTGGGTGGCAGGCCGACGCTGACGCGGCCGGCGACGTACTTGACGAGCGGCGAGTAGTGCAGGATCAGCTGTTCCCGCAGCCGCCCGTCGCCGGATGCCTTGTAGGAGCGCCACAGCTCGTCGAGTGAGGTGGGTGGGGCGGGGCGCACGCTGCCGCGTGCGGCGGGTGGTACTGCCGCACGGTCAGACCCGGAGGTGTGCTGGGGCATTCGTCGCCTTGAGCCGTTCTGCCGAGACGCGGGTGGGTGGATGTGTGGGGGATGAATTGGGTGTGAGCGTAGCGTGACCGGAGTGTTGCGGTCCGCGAGGACGGCGAGTTCGGGCGTGCGCAGATACGTTCCGCTGCCCGCACCTCAGGGTTACCTCGTACGGCGTGTCGACGCGTGTGTGCGATGCCGGGCGTGCGCCGGTGGCGAGCCATGGGGGTGGACGCGGCGACGGGGCGGGCGGGATGCCGTGTGCCCGTTGCGCACTATCGCTGTCGCGCCGTGGGCCGGACATGGGTACCGAAGCATGGCAAACCTGGATTCTGCGGTCATTCCCCTCACCCTTTCACCCGTTCGCTCCAGGTCAAGTACCGCCTCGCCGGGAACCGTCGGTCGTCTCGGCGCGTCGCGCCAACTCCCAGCCTCCACCGCACCTTTGAACGAATCCGAGGGACTGCAGCTCGAAGAGTTTGTTGTGGGCGAGGTCGCGGGAGGTGCCGGCTTCCCGCGCGAGATGACCGGTGTCCGCGCTTCCGCGCGCGGGCAGTGCCTCCAGTACGCGGGTTGCGACCGGGTCGAGGAGGTCGCGGAGGTGGGTCGGCCCGTGCCGCTCGGGTGCGAGGTCGCCGATGCTGCCGACGAGTTCGATGACCTCGTCGGCGTCGGTGACCAGCGCGGCCTCGCCGCGCAGGAGTTGGTGCACTCCGGCGGACAGGCCGCTGGTGACGGGGCCGGGCATGCCCATCGTGAAGCGCCCGAGGGCGAGCGCCCGGCGGGCGGTGACGAGCGAGCCGCTGCGGAGTTCGGCCTCCACGACGACGGTGCCCCGGGTGAGGGCGGCGATCACGCGGTTGCGCTGGACGAAGCGGCTGCGGGTGGGATGGTCGCCGGGGGGTAACTCGGCGATGACCAGGCCCTGTTCGGTGATGCGGTCGATCAACTCGGTGTGGCCGCGCGGGTAGGCGTAGTCGACACCGCAGGCGAGTACGGCGATGGTGGCGCCGTTGGCGGCCAAAGCGCCGCGGTGTGCCGCGCCGTCGACGCCGTACGCGGCTCCGGAGGTGACGGCCCAGCCGCGCTCCGCGAGTCCGGCGCTGAGGGTGGTGGCGAGGTGGGCGCCGTATTCGGTGCAGGCCCGAGCGCCGACGACGGCGACGGAGCGCAGGGCCCAGAGCCGGAGGTGGGCCCTGCCGCGCACCCAGAGGCCGATGGGGCGGGCGTCGCCGAGGTCGTCGAGCTGGCTGGGCCACTCCTCGTCGCCGGGGCAGAGGAACCGGCCGCCGAGTGCGGCGACGGCGGCGAGGTCTTCGGCGGGGCGGGCGCGGGCGGCGCGCATTCTCAGGCCGTCGAGCTTGGTCCGGCCGGCGCCCGGGGGCGGGGCCGCGTCGTCGTCGGTGAGGGCGTGCAGCAGGGCGACCGGGCCCATGTCGTTCAGCCAGCGGCCGGCGGTTTCGTCGCCCGGTTCGAGGATCCGGGTGAGGGCGGCGCGGGCACTGCGGTGCGGTTCGTAGGGCGGATGGGGTGGTTCTCCTCCCATGAGGTGGGCCTGTGCATCTCCCATGAGGTGGGTGTGTACATCGTGGTTCCGGTCGGGTGGGGTGCGGGTGGTGTTGCTGCCTGTGCGAGGTGCGGTGTCAGGGGCGAGGCGGGGTGCGGCAAAGCCCCATTCGTCGAGTCCGGTCATGGGTCCGTCAGTCCTGGTTCCGGGGGCCTGGTGGGTGGGTGGTTGCGGTTTCGTGGGCGGTCCTGTCGGAGGTACCGCTGCCCACCGTGGTCAGGGCGCCGCGTCGTACGCCGGTGCGGAGTTCCAGGGCCCAGTTGACGTCTTCGCCGGTGGGGCGGTCGCGGCCGGCCAGGTCGGCGGCGGTCCAGGCGACGCGGAGGACGCGGTCGAGTCCGCGGGCGGTGAGGAGGCCGCATTCGAGGTCGCGTTCCGCCTGGGCGAGGGCGCCGGGGTCGGCCTGCCAGCGGGTGCGGAGCTCATGGCCGGGCACCTCGCTGTTGGTGTGCCAGGGGGTGCCGGCGAGGCGGGCCGCGGCGCGTTCCCGGGCGGCCCGTACGCGGTCGGCCACGGTCGCACTGGATTCGGCGCCCCGGCCCAGTGCGATGAGCTCGGAGCGGGCGACCGGTTCCACGGCGATGCGCAGGTCGACCCGGTCCATCAGGGGGCCGGAGAGGCGTGCGCGGTAGCGGCGGATGGAGGAGGGGCGGCATTCGCAGCCGCCGCTGAGGGTGCCGTGCCGTCCGCAGGGGCAGGGGTTGGCGGCGAGGGCCAGGAGGAAGCGGGCGGGCATGCGGATCATGCCGGCGGCCCGGGCGACGACGACATGGCCGGATTCCAGGGGTTGGCGCAGTGCGTCGAGGACGCTGGGGCTGCATTCGGCGGCCTCGTCCACGAAGAGGACTCCGTGGTGGGCGAGGGATACCGCGCCGGGGCGGGGCAGTCCGGTGCCGCCGCCGACGAGGGAGGCCATGGTCGCGGAGTGGTGCGGGGCGCAGTAGGGCGGGCGGTCGACCAGCGGCTGTCCTGGCGGCAGGGTGCCGGCGACGGAGTGGACGGCGGTGACCTCCAGCGACTCCTTGGGGGTGAGGGGTGGCAGCAGGCCCGGGAGGCGTTCGGCGAGCATGGTTTTGCCCGCGCCGGGCGGGCCCTTGAAGAAGATGTGGTGCCGTCCGGCGGCGGCCACCTCAAGGGCGCGGCGGGCGGTGTGCTGGCCTGCGACATCGGCGAGGTCGGGGACGTGGCCGCCGCGCGGCAGGCCGGCGCCGGTGCCGGGGACGACCAGGCCGGCCAGCAGCGGGTCGGGGCGGCCCTCCTGCGGGGCGTCTTCCTCTTCGGGTACCGGTTCGTCGGCGAGGACGGCGATGAGCTGGCGCAGGCTGCGGACGCCGAGGACGGAGATGCCGGGGACGAGGGAGGCCTCGGCGACGGTGCGTTCGGGGACGACGACCTGGCGGTATCCGGCGTCGGCGGCGGCCAGTACGGCCGGGAGCACGCCGCGCACCGGCCGGACCCGGCCGTCCAGGCCCAGTTCGCCGATCATCATGAGGTCGGTGAGTTCGCGGGGGTCGAGGCGCTCGGCGGCGCCCAGGACGGCGCAGGCGACGGCCAGGTCGAACCCGCTGCCGCCCTTGGGGACGGAGGCCGGGCTGAGGCCGACGGTGAGCTTCTTCTGTGGCCATTCGGCGCCGGAGTTCACCACGGCGGCGCGCACCCGGTCCCGGGATTCGATGAGGCTCTTGTCGGGGAGTCCGACGAGGGTGAAGGCGGCGACGCCGGGTTCGAGGTCGGCCTGGACCTCGACGACGACGCCTTCGACGCCGACCAGGGCGACCGAGCACGTACGGGCGAATCCCATTCAGGCCACCCCTCGCACATGCTCGACGGACGGGGCGCCGCGGGTGGGCAGGACGACTCCGACGACGTCGATCCGGACGCCGCCGGGCGGTGGGCCGCCGTGGCGTTCCAGCCAGCGTTCCGCCAGGGTGCGGAGCCGGGCGGTCTTCTCGGGGCGGACGGCGGCCATGGGGTGTTCGTATCGGCCGGCGAGGCGGGGTGCGGCAAAGCCCCATTCGTCGAGTCCGGTCATGGGTCCGTCAGTCCTGGTTCCGGGGGCCTGGTGGGTGGGTGGTTGCGGTTTCGTGGGCGGTCCTGTCGGAGGTACCGCTGCCCACCGTGGTCAGGGCGCCGCGTCGTACGCCGGTGCGGAGTTCCAGGGCCCAGTTGACGTCTTCGCCGGTGGGGCGGTCGCGGCCGGCCAGGTCGGCGGCGGTCCAGGCGACGCGGAGGACGCGGTCGAGTCCGCGGGCGGTGAGGAGGCCGCATTCGAGGTCGCGTTCCGCCTGGGCGAGGGCGCCGGGGTCGGCCTGCCAGCGGGTGCGGAGCTCATGGCCGGGCACCTCGCTGTTGGTGTGCCAGGGGGTGCCGGCGAGGCGGGCCGCGGCGCGTTCCCGGGCGGCCCGTACGCGGTCGGCCACGGTCGCACTGGATTCGGCGCCCCGGCCCAGTGCGATGAGCTCGGAGCGGGCGACCGGTTCCACGGCGATGCGCAGGTCGACCCGGTCCATCAGGGGGCCGGAGAGGCGTGCGCGGTAGCGGCGGATGGAGGAGGGGCGGCATTCGCAGCCGCCGCTGAGGGTGCCGTGCCGTCCGCAGGGGCAGGGGTTGGCGGCGAGGGCCAGGAGGAAGCGGGCGGGCATGCGGATCATGCCGGCGGCCCGGGCGACGACGACATGGCCGGATTCCAGGGGTTGGCGCAGTGCGTCGAGGACGCTGGGGCTGCATTCGGCGGCCTCGTCCACGAAGAGGACTCCGTGGTGGGCGAGGGATACCGCGCCGGGGCGGGGCAGTCCGGTGCCGCCGCCGACGAGGGAGGCCATGGTCGCGGAGTGGTGCGGGGCGCAGTAGGGCGGGCGGTCGACCAGCGGCTGTCCTGGCGGCAGGGTGCCGGCGACGGAGTGGACGGCGGTGACCTCCAGCGACTCCTTGGGGGTGAGGGGTGGCAGCAGGCCCGGGAGGCGTTCGGCGAGCATGGTTTTGCCCGCGCCGGGCGGGCCCTTGAAGAAGATGTGGTGCCGTCCGGCGGCGGCCACCTCAAGGGCGCGGCGGGCGGTGTGCTGGCCTGCGACATCGGCGAGGTCGGGGACGTGGCCGCCGCGCGGCAGGCCGGCGCCGGTGCCGGGGACGACCAGGCCGGCCAGCAGCGGGTCGGGGCGGCCCTCCTGCGGGGCGTCTTCCTCTTCGGGTACCGGTTCGTCGGCGAGGACGGCGATGAGCTGGCGCAGGCTGCGGACGCCGAGGACGGAGATGCCGGGGACGAGGGAGGCCTCGGCGACGGTGCGTTCGGGGACGACGACCTGGCGGTATCCGGCGTCGGCGGCGGCCAGTACGGCCGGGAGCACGCCGCGCACCGGCCGGACCCGGCCGTCCAGGCCCAGTTCGCCGATCATCATGAGGTCGGTGAGTTCGCGGGGGTCGAGGCGCTCGGCGGCGCCCAGGACGGCGCAGGCGACGGCCAGGTCGAACCCGCTGCCGCCCTTGGGGACGGAGGCCGGGCTGAGGCCGACGGTGAGCTTCTTCTGTGGCCATTCGGCGCCGGAGTTCACCACGGCGGCGCGCACCCGGTCCCGGGATTCGATGAGGCTCTTGTCGGGGAGTCCGACGAGGGTGAAGGCGGCGACGCCGGGTTCGAGGTCGGCCTGGACCTCGACGACGACGCCTTCGACGCCGACCAGGGCGACCGAGCACGTACGGGCGAATCCCATTCAGGCCACCCCTCGCACATGCTCGACGGACGGGGCGCCGCGGGTGGGCAGGACGACTCCGACGACGTCGATCCGGACGCCGCCGGGCGGTGGGCCGCCGTGGCGTTCCAGCCAGCGTTCCGCCAGGGTGCGGAGCCGGGCGGTCTTCTCGGGGCGGACGGCGGCCATGGGGTGTTCGTATCGGCCGGCGCGGCGGGTTTTGACCTCGCAGATCACCAGGGCGTCGCCGTCGGCGGCGACGAGGTCGATCTCGCCCTCCCGGCAGCGCCAGTTGCGGGCCAGGATGCGCATGCCGGCGCCGGTGAGATACCGGGCGGCCAGGTCTTCGCCGTAGCGGCCGAGGGCGCGGCGCCGGACGTCGGTACGTGAGGGTGCGGTCGTTGCCGGGGGACGCCGCCGCCTTCGAGTGGTCCCGGAGCGGGGCGGCGGTGCCGTCGCCTTGGGTTTCGCGGGTGCCGTCCTGGGTTTTGCGGCTGCCGTACTGGGCTTCGCGGGTGCCGGAAGTGTCCGCGGTGTCGCGGGGGTTGCGCGTGGCGCGCGGGGCGGGCGGGTCGCGGGCGGGGGCTGGGTGTCGGGTCCGGCAGCGGGCCGGGCGTGCGTGGCGTTCATCGGTACCACCTCCGGTACCGACTGTGACGCCCCCGCCGAGAACTATTGGATCTTGGTGGATAACCGGCTGGTTGTGGATAACTCGCTCACCCGGTCGGGTGAAGACACCCGCGCTCCCCCGCCCGCACTCCCCCGCCCCACGCGGCCGCTCCGCGAGCGCCGGGCGGCGCCCGCGGCAAGCGCGCCGATCAGCTGCCCGGAAGCTCCAGATCGCTCTTGTTGAGCTCTTCGATGTTCACGTCCTTGAATGTGAGGACGCGTACCTGCTTGACGAATCGAGCCGGCCGGTACATGTCCCAGACCCAGGCGTCCGCCATCGAGACTTCGAAGAAGACCTCGCCCTGGACGGAGTGCACCTGCATCTCGTAGTCATTGGTGAGGTAGAAGCGACGCTCGGTCTCGATCACATATTTGAACAGCCCGACGACGTCGCGGTACTCCCGGTAGAGCTTCAGCTCCATCTCGGTCTCGTACTTTTCGAGGTCCTCGGCGCTCATGGCAGATCCCCTTCAGCCGTGCGTCCCCCTATTGTGCGTCAGGCCCGCTCGGTCTCCAGGAGCACCGGCGCACTCGGGGGCCCTTCGTCGAGCAGTGCGCGCAGCAGCTCGGCGAGTCTGGTCGGGTACACCGTCTCATGCGAGGCGGACAGTTCCTCCGAAGTCCACCACTTCAGTCCCGAGACGCTGCGTCGTTCCAGGGCCGTCTGCCCTCCCGTGTGGGTGGCAGTCCGGTCCGTTCTCGCCAGGTAGTACCACTCGTCCTGTTCCCAGCGTCGACCGTCGAAGGGGAAGGCGCAGCGCCGCTTCCACAGGACGGGGCCGAGGACGACGTCGGTGATGCCGGTCTCCTCGGCGAGTTCCCGGCGGGCGGCCTCCTCGTGGGTCTCGTCGCCTTCCAGGCCGCCACCGGGGGTGAACCACCAGGTGTCGGTCGGGTCGTCCGGTTCGAAGCCGTGGAGGAGCAGGATCCGGTCGTCGGGGTCGAGGAGGATGACGCGGGAGACCTGGCGGACGGCGACGGCCGGCTCGTCCGCTGTCCTCAGCCCTTCGTCCGGGTTCAGCCGCTCAGGCACGTTTGCGCCCCGTGCGCCGGGCGATCGGGCCGTAGGCCGCGCCGCCGAGGATGAGGACCGCGCCGGCCACCACGACGAGCGTGATGGGCTGGATGGGGCCGGGCTGGGAGGTACCGCCGGGGAGGGCCGAGAAGGCGGCCGGGCGCGGCATCACGCCGACGCTGCCGAGCGGCCAGGCGCGGGCGTCGACCCGGGCGGCGACCGCGCCGCGCGGCACCGAGCCGTGGTCGCCGTCGGTGAGGTGGACGCGGGAGTCGAGGGAGTCGCTGCGGTGGTCGCCGAGCAGGAAGAGCTGGCCGGTGGGCACCTTGGCCTTGAAGCCGACGGGCGAGGCGGGCCCGCTGCCCTGCAGATACGGTTCCTCGATGGGGGTGCCGTTGACGGTCAGCCGGCCCTGCTTGGTGCAGCAGGCGACCCGGTCGCCGCCGATGCCGACGACGCGCTTGACCATCGGCAGGTCGCCCCACGCGGAGTCCTTGAAGACGACGATGTCGCCGCGGCGTATCTCGGAGCCGTTCACCTTCTCGGCGATGACCCGGGCCCCGGCCGCGATCGTCGGTGACATCGAATCGGTCGGCACCGTATAGGGGCGGTAGATCAGGGCCGCCCATACGAAGCCGCCGAGGAACAGCACACAGCCGGCGGCCACCGCGAGACCGGACAGCACACTGCCCGCCGTCCGGCTGCGGCCGTCGGTCCTGCGTTCCGTACTGCTGCTCATCCCAGCGCTCCCACCCCGCAGGCCCGGCCCGCGTCGAAGATCCGGGACGGCACCTTACCTGGGGTTACGCTCTGCGGTCAGCACCTGGGGCCGGGCCTGCGGTCCCGTTCCACGGACACCCCCGCCCCCACCCAGCCAACCACCCCGAAGGGCCCCGTCCCAGGAGAAGCCCCCACCAGCCGCCGCAAAACGTCGCACGAGAAGCCTGCGGAAGCCCCCGCGAGAACCCCCGAAACGCCGACTGCCCGGGCATCGCCCGGGCAGTCACCATCGGATGGCACCTAGGCACCGTCCAGCCACACCGTACGCTCTACTCCCGCTCGCCCTCCGGGCCACGCGCGGCGCCCGGCTCCACGGCCGCGGCCTGCTTCCGCCGCCGCCACAGCACCAGCGGTACCGCACCGGCCAGCCCGAGGGCCGCCGGAGCCGCCGCCATGGCCTTGTCGAGGCCGGGCTGGTCGAAGGTGTCCGGGACCGGCAGGGTCGCCCACCGGTTGACCGGCCAGGCGATGGTGAAGGCCCGGCCGACGACCTCGTCCTCCGAGACCGTGCCGTGCCCCTTGAGGTTCTGGTGGTAGCGGGAGTCGAGGGAGTCGTCGCGGTGGTCGCCCATCACCCAGATACGGCCCTTGGGCACGTGGATCGGGCCGAACGCGCGGTCACCGCACGGGGTGGCGCCGGGGAAGATGTACGAGCTTTCCTTCAGCGCCTTGCCGTTGACCTTGACCGGGCCGCTGCCGTGGCACTCGACGGTGTCGCCGCCGACCGCGATGACCCGCTTGATCAGGTCCTTCTCCTCGGCCGAGGGCATCAGGCCGATGAAGCTGAGGACCTTCTGCACGGGGTTGGGCTCGGGGGTCGGCGTTTCGTTCAGCCAGCCGCCCGGGTCGTGGAAGACCACGACCTCACCGCGCTGCGGTTTCGCGCCGAACCACGGGGTCAGCTTGTCGACCAGCACCCGGTCCCCGCGCTGCAGGGTGTCCTGCATCGAGTCGGACGGGATAGAGAACGCCTGGACCAGGAACGTCTTGATCAGCAGCGCGAGGAGCAGGGCGATCCCGATCAGAATCGGCAGCTCTTTCCAGAAGGCGCGCGGCTTCTTGCCCTTCTTCATGCTGCCGCCGGTCTCCTCACCCACTGAACCGTCCGTCGCACCGGAGCCGCCGGCCGGATCTGATGCGCCGGCACCGTCCGGTTTGTCCAGGGTCACCGGGCCCTGGGACCGCGTCCGTGCCGCGGCCGGTGACGGTGGCCGGGCCGGCTCTGACTCCGCTCGTGACTGTGCTGGTGACTGGGGCACGGAACTCGCCGCCGGCTGCGGGGTCTCACCGCGTCCTGCCGGCTCTTCGGGCTCTCCGGTTCCGGACCGCGCGCCGACCGCCAAGTCCCCCACGTCTGCTCCTCACTCCACGCACTCGCCCGCCCGTCAACCGGTGCAGGCCCACCACTCCCATAACGAGCGGGAGTTCCGCAGGGGTCGGGAGTACGGTCAAACTCTCGGGTGACAGCCTATGCGGCACACCCGCCGCGGACGCCTTGGCGCCCGGCGCGTCGCGCACCGTCCCGAACGTGTCGGGTTCTTCGAGGCGCCGCCAGTGACTGAAGGGCCAGGCGATCACCACTGCCCGGCCCACGACGTTGTCCTCCGAGACCGTGCCACGGTACGGCTCGTCCAGGTGGAAGCGCGAATCGGCGGAGTCCGAACGGTGGTCGCCCATCACGAAGATCCGCCCGGTGGGGACGTTGACGGTGAACTTGATCTGGGACGGCGGATTGCCCGGATGGATGTACGGCTCGGTGAGCGGGCTGCCGTTGACCGTGACCCGGCCCTGCTTGTCACAGCATTTGACGGTGTCGCCGCCGACCGCCACGACCCGCTTGATCAGGTCCTGCTCGTCGGCCGACGGCAGCAGCCCGATGAAGGTCATGGCGTCCTTGACCGGCTGGAAGGCGCCCCCGTCGTCCGTCGGCTGGTGCTGCTCGCCCTTGAGCCAGCCTCCGGGGTCCTTGAAGACCACGACGTCGCCGCGTTCCGGCTTGGAGCCGAACCAGGGGGTGAGCTTGTCGACCAGCACCCGGTCGCCGATCCTGATCGTCTGCTCCATGGAGCCGGACGGGATGACGAAGGCCTGGACGAGGAACGTCTTCAGTACGAGGGCGATGGCCAGCGCCACGCCCACCAGGATGGGGATCTCCTTCAGGTAGGAGCGCTGCCTGCGGCGTTTGATGCGCTTGGCCTGGCGGCGCCGTTCGGCCCGCCCGCCGGTCGCCGGCCGCCGCGGCGTGGCACCTCCGCGGGCTCCGCCCGCCGGGGCCTCCCCGGGCGCCGCGGCGTCGCCGTACGCGCCGTCGCCGTACGCGCCGCTGCCCCCGTCGTGCGCGCCGCCCCTCCCGCGCCCGGTCTCGTTGCCGCCCGAGCGCCCGTGCCGGGGGCGTCCGCGGCTACCCATGGGGGCCTGCCGGGGCCGGTATCCGGGCGAAGGAACCCGGTGTGTCGATCGTGCGCCAGCGGCTCACCGGCCAGGTGATCAGGTCCGCCCGGCCGATGACCTCGTCGACCGGGACCGTGCCGCCGCCCGGTTCGCCGAGGTGGTCGCGGGAATCGCTGGACCGTGCGCGGTGATCCCCCATGACCCAGAGCTTCCCTTCCGGCACCACGATGTCGAACTCCACCGAGGACGGCGCGTCCCCCGGGTGGAGGTAGCCCTCGTCGACGGGCTCACCGTTCACTTCGATCCGCCCCCGTTTGTCGCAGCAGGTCACATGGTCACCGCCGATGCCGATCACGCGCTTGACGTAGTCGGTGTCGGCGGGCCGGGCCAGGCCCAGCGCCGCTCCGGCGCCGCGCAGCAGACCCGTGACGGGATTCTCCCCCTGCTCCCTGTGAACGAACGAGCCGGTGCCGTCGAACACCACCACGTCGCCCCGCGCGGGCTCACTGCCGAAACGGTACGCCAGCTTGTTGACCAGCACCCGGTCCCCGATCTGGAGGGTGTTCTCCATGGACGAGCTGGGGATCAGGAACGGTTGCGCGACGAAGGCGCTCAGCAGCAGGACGAAGGCCAGACAGAGCGCGAGCAGGGTCACCGGCCGGTGGCGCAGCCCGGCGAGGCGGGCGGTGAAACGCGCGGAGCGCGACCCCTGCTCCGGCCCCGCGTCGGGGGTGGGAGAGGGGTCGCGCTCCGTGAGATGTGCGTCGGTGTCCATCGGGCCCTGAGCCTATCCGGCCGGATCCGGACACCCGGCGCGAGAGGGGCTTTGCGTTGCCGGGGCGCAAAAATTCGCGCTCCGGGGCGGCGCGGCTCAGCTCTCGCGCTTCTCCTTGATCTTGGCGGCCTTGCCGCGCAGCTCGCGGAGGTAGTACAGCTTGGCGCGACGGACGTCACCGCGGGTCACGACCTCGATCTTCTCGACGATCGGGGTGTGCACCGGGAAGGTGCGCTCGACGCCGACGGAGAAGCTGACCTTGCGGACCGTGAAGGTCTCGCGGACGCCCGAGCCCTGACGGCGGATGACGACGCCCTTGAACTGCTGCACACGGGAGCGGTTGCCCTCGATGACGCGGACGTGGACGTTGATCGTGTCACCGGGGCGGAAGGCCGGGATGTCGCTGCGCAGCGACGCGTTGTCGACGGAGTCGAGAAGGTGCATGACCCACTGCTTTCTTCGCTGATGCCACAGGTCATCAACGGAATATCGATAAAGGATGCTCGGATGCTGTTCCGTCGGGCGGGCGTCGTTCCCCCTGTGGCAGGGGCGCGCGCCGGACGCACACAACAGCGGCCTATTCTTCCACGGCCCCGCTCGTCCGCCCAAATCGGCCGTCCTCGCCGAGCGCCCAGCCCAGGGCGGCGAGGATCGCGCGGTCGTGTTTGTCGAACGCGGCGGGGTCGGCGCGCTCGATCAGATCGGGGCGGTTGCGGACGGTGCGGCGGAATGCCTGGTCCCGCCGCCACCGGGCGATCTTGCCGTGGTGGCCGCTGAGCAGCACCTCGGGGATCGTCCGGTCGCGCCACTCGGGGGGCTTGGTGTAGACGGGCCCCTCCAGGAGGTCGGCCATCGGGCCGGGGGCGAAGGAGTCGTCCTGGTGGGAGGCGGCGTTGCCGAGGACGCCGGGCAGCAGCCGGGCCACCGCCTCGACCATGACCAGGACCGGGGCCTCGCCGCCGGCCAGGACGTAGTCGCCGATGGACACCTCGCGGACGTCGACCCGGTCGCCGTATTCCTCGATGACGCGGCGGTCGATGCCTTCGTAGCGGGCGGGGGTGAAGACCAGCCAGGGCTTGGTGGAGAGCTCCACGGCGAGCTGCTGGGTGAACGGCACGCCGCTGGGGGTGGGGACGACGATGACCGGCTCGCCCTCGCCGGAGGCCAGGACGGCGTCCAGCGCCTCGCCCCAGGGTTCCGGCTTCATGACCATGCCGGGGCCGCCGCCGTAGGGGGTGTCGTCGACGGTGTGGTGCTTGTCGTGCGTCCACTGCCGCAGGTCGTGGAGGCGCACGTCGAGCTGGCCGCGGGCGCGCGCCTTGCCGACCAGGGAGACGTTCAGCGGTTCGAGGTATTCGGGGAAGATCGTGATGACGTCGAGCCGCATCAGCTGTCCTCGCGGCCCGAGGCGATCTCGGCCTGGCTGTCGTCGAGGAGGCCGGCCGGCGGTTCGATGACGGCGCGCTGCTCCTCCAGGTCGATCTCCGGGACGATCTCGGCGACGAACGGGATCAGGACCTCGCTGCCGTCGGGGCGTTCGACGACCAGCAGGTCCTGGTAGGGCAGGTGGGAGATCTCGGAGATCCGCCCGACGGTGGTGCCGTCGCGGGTGACCACGTCGAGATCGATCAGCTGGTGGTCGTAGAACTCCTCCGGGTCCTCGGGGACCTCGTCGGGGTCGACCTCGGCGATCAGGAGGGTGTTGCGCAGCGCCTCGGCGGCGGTGCGGTCGGTGACGCCTTCGAAGCGCAGCAGCAGCCGGCCGCTGTGCACCCGGCCGGTCGCGATGGTCAGCGGTCCCACGGAGGACGGGTCGGTGGCCAGGACGGCGCCGGGTGCGAGCCTGAGCTCCGGCTCGTCGGTGCGCACCTCGACCGTGACCTCACCCTTGATGCCGTGGGCACGGCCGATCCGCGCCACTACCAACTGCACGCTTGTTTCTCCCTTGACGACGACTACGGGCCGGGGCGGGCCGAAGCCCTCCCCGGCCCGAGCCGGTGTTCAACGTGTCAGCGGACCTGGTCCACGTCGACGAGGTCGACGCGGATGCCGCGGCCGCCGATGGCGCCGACGACGGTCCGCAGCGCGCGGGCGGTGCGGCCGTTGCGGCCGATCACCTTGCCGAGGTCGTCGGGGTGGACCCGGACCTCCAGCACCCGCCCGCGGCGCAGGGTGCGCGAGGCTACCTGCACGTCATCGGGGTTGTCGACGATGCCCTTGACGAGGTGCTCGAGGGCTTCCTCGAGCATGCTCAGGCCTCGGAGGACTCGGAGGTGGACTCGGCCGCAGCCTCGTCCGCCTTCTTGTCAGTCTTCTTCGCCTTCGGGGTGATGGCCTCACCCTTCGGCTCGTCACCGGAAGCCTTGGCGGCGGCCTCGAACAGGGCGCGCTTGTCGGCCTTCGGCTCGGCGACCAGCAGCGGCGCCGGGGCGGGCTCGCCCTTGAACTTCTGCCAGTCGCCGGTCTTCTTCAGGATGGCGAGAACCGGCTCGGTCGGCTGGGCGCCGACGCTCAGCCAGTACTGCGCGCGGTCGGAGTCGACCTCGATGCGCGAGGGGTTCTGCACCGGGTGGTACAGGCCGATCTCCTCGATGGCCCGGCCGTCACGGCGGGTACGGGAGTCGGCGACGACGATGCGGTAGTGAGGCGAACGGATCTTGCCCAGACGCTTCAGCTTGATCTTGACTGCCACGGGAGTGGGTTCTCCTGGATTTGACGTGGTTGGGCACGGCGAGCTGCCGCGTGGGGTTGCGGTACCCGAATGCCCGATGGACGCGTCAGCCGGAGGAGAGAGGGGTCCTGTGCGACTGTCGAGTACAGCTAGCCATTGTGCCACACGCGTTTGGGTCAGCCGACCGCGGCCACCTCGGGGATCCGGAAGGGTTTGCCGCAGCCGCCGCAGACGATCGGCGCCTGTGCGAGGACGGACGGAACGACCCGGACATTGCGCCCGCAGTCGCAGACCGCCTTGACGCGGACGCCGCCTCCGGAGGAGCCGTGCCGGGCGGCCGGGCCCCGGAAGCTGCGGGCGGTGTCGGTGGCGGTCGCGGCCGAATGCGCCTTGAGGGCTCTGCCGAGCCGTTCGATGGTCGGGCGGTAGCGCCGTCTGGCTTCGGGGTTGAGCGTGACCAGCGAGAAGCCGCTGCTGGGGTGCGGCTCGTCGGCGTGGTCCAGGCCCAGCTCCTCGGCGATCGCCAGGAAGCGGCGGTTGTGGTAGCGGCCTGCCCGGGAGGTGTCGCGGACGCCGCGGGCGGCGGCGATGCCGTGGACTGCCTCGTGGAGCAGCCGTTCGAAGGAGAGCTCGGCGCCGCAGGCGGACGAGGACTCTCCGATCAGGGACTCGGGCGCGGCCAGGTCCGGCAGCTCGGGGTGGTGCCGTTGAATGTCGGCCCACGCGAGCGCCAGCTCGGCGGCGAGAACAGGCGGTGTCGTGCTCACGTCGTAACAACGAGCCAGGGAGGCTCAGTGTTCCGATTCCGGGCCATCCCAAATAATTTGCACGTACCAGTCAGTTTCCGGCCATGCGCCGCGCTGGAGGGCGCCTACGCCGATCTGCGCAGAAGCCGCCCACCGGGCCACAAGGCGGGACGTATCCCCGCGTATGCACCGGAGTGTCCGGAGACGGCCTGGGGAAGGCGCCGCGCGCACCCGGGTACGCCGTACGGCGTAACGACGGCCGATCACCACGGAGAGCGCCGCGGCGATGCTACGGGGCCGACCTGTGCGTTCCCGCACCGGCCCGCACCCCACCGTAGGGCCGCGCGCGGGCGCTGGGCGAGGGCGCACGGAGGTGGGGAAGCGCCCCCGGCGGGAACGCTGGCGTGGCGGAACGGCGCCGGCCGGGGCACCCTGGAACGGCGCTTCAGGGAGCGGCCCCGGCGCATACGGGGGCGCGCGGGAGACAACCCCGGCGCACCCCCTGGACGCCCGGACGGATGCGCAGTTGTCTGGGTTGCGGGGGCGCACCACGCGTGTTGACGGGGGCGATCGGTACGGCACAGGTTCGGTTCTCGGCGAATAGGGGCGCTATCGATGTCACCCACGCTCGTTAGGCACCAGCTTCCGGACTCTGCATCCCTGCGCTGTGAGGGCCCGCCCCTACCGGCCGGATCGCGGGCGCGCGCCCGCGACTGGGCCGAGATCCAGGAAAGGATGCTGGTCCCGCTCTACGAAGCCGCGTACGACCGCCTGGGCGTCGGCCCGGGCACCCGGCTGCTCGGGCTCGGCTGTGGTTCCGGTCTGGCGCTGCTGCTGGCGGCGGGCCGCGGGGCGCAGGTCAGCGGGGTGGACGCGGACGAGTCCCGGCTGGAGCTGGCGCGCGAGCGGCTCACGCCGGACGGCATGCCGGAGCACACCCGGGTGGTCAGCGGCGGCCTGGAGGCGGCGGCGTCCGGGGGCACCGCGTTCAACGTGGTCACCGCGTTCCATCCGGTGGGGTGTGTGAGCACCGTCGAGGGGCTGGCGGCGTCGCTGACCGCGGCGGCCGGGCTGGCCGAGCGCGGCAGCGCGGTGGTGCTGGGCGGCTGGGGCCCGGTGGAGCGGTGCGCCACGGCCGGGGTGCTGCGGGTGGCGCAGCGGCTGGCCGAGGCCGGCGGTGACCGGGCGGCCGGGTCCGCGGGGTGGCAGCCCGGCGGCCGGGACGAGCTGGAGGAGCTGGCGGAGCGGGCCGGGCTGCGGCCGGACGGTTCGGGGCGGGTGGCCTGCCCGTTCGGGTACGCGGACCTGACGAGTGCGGTGCGCGGGCTGCTGTCGACGGGCGTGTTCGACGCGGCGCTGCGGGTGGCCGAGCAGCGTCAGGTGGAGAAGGAGCTCGCGGAGGCGCTGCATCCGCATCAGCGTCCGGACGGGACGGTGTGGATGCCGAATGTCTTCCGTTATCTGATCGCGCGGACGCGGTAGCCGGCGCCCGGGCCGCCGTCGATGCGCCGAGCCCCCGGCCACGAGGTGTGGCCGGGGGCTCGCGAGGCGTACGGCGGGGTGCCGCCGGAGGGCTCGGGTCAGCCCATGAACTTCTTGAATTCCTCGGGGAGTTCGAAGCTCTTCGGGTCCTGGTCGGCCTGCGGCAGACCGAGCGGGTTGCCGGCCTGGGCGGCCTCGCGGCGGGCGGCCGCGGCCTCCTCGTCGGCCTTGCGCTTCATCGGGTTGCCGCTCTTGCGCTTGCCCTTGGCCTGCTTGACCTGCTTCTTCTTCCGGGCGCCGCCTCCCATGCCAGGCATCCCCGGCATGCCCGGCATCCCGGGCATGCCGCCCTGAGCCATCTTCGACATCATCTTGCGGGCGTCGAAGAACCGCTCTACCAGGTTCTTGACCGTGCTGACGTCGACGCCGGAACCCCGGGCGATACGGGCGCGGCGGGAGCCGTTGATGATCGTCGGGTCCTGGCGCTCGGCCGGCGTCATGGACTTGATGACGGCCGCGGTGCGGTCGACCTCGCGCTCGTCGAGGTTGTTGATCTGGTCCTTCATCTGCCCCATGCCGGGCAGCATGCCGAGCAGCTTGCTGATGCTGCCCATCTTCCTGACCTGCTCCATCTGGGCCAGGAAGTCGTCGAGCGTGAACTCCTTGGGGCCCTTCGCCAGCTTGGCCGCCATCTTCTCGGCCTCTTGCTGGCTGAAGGTCTGCTCGGCCTTCTCGATCAGGCTGAGCATGTCGCCCATGCCGAGGATGCGGGACGCCATGCGGTCCGGGTGGAACGCGTCGAAGTCGTCCAGCTTCTCGCCGTTGGAGGCGAACATGATCTGCTTGCCGGTGACGTGCGCGATGGAGAGCGCGGCACCACCGCGGGCGTCGCCGTCCAGCTTGGAGAGCACCACGCCGTCGAAGCCGACGCCGTCGCGGAACGCCTCGGCGGTGTTGACCGCGTCCTGGCCGATCATCGCGTCGACGACGAAGAGGACCTCGTCCGGGCCGACCGCGTCGCGGATGTCAGCGGCCTGCTGCATCATCTCGGCGTCGATGCCGAGGCGGCCGGCGGTGTCGACGATCACGACGTCGTGCTGCTTGGTCCGCGCGTACTCGATCGAGTCCTTGGCGACCTGGACCGGGTCGCCGACGCCGTTGCCCGGCTCGGGGCCGTAGAAGGCGACGCCCGCGCGCTCGGAGACGACCTGGAGCTGGTTGACGGCGTTGGGGCGCTGGAGGTCGCAGGCGACCAGCAGCGGGGCGTGGCCCTGTCCCTTGAGCCAGCGGCCGAGCTTTCCGGCGAGGGTGGTCTTACCGGCACCCTGGAGACCGGCGAGCATGATCACGGTCGGCGGCTGCTTGGCGAAGCGGAGCCGGCGGGTCTCGCCGCCGAGGATGCCGATGAGCTCCTCGTTGACGATCTTGATGACCTGCTGGGCCGGGTTCAGCGCCTGGGAGACCTCGGAGCCGCTGGCGCGCTCCTTGACCTGCTTGATGAAGGCCCGGACGACGGGGAGGGCGACGTCCGCCTCGAGCAGCGCGATGCGGATCTCGCGCGCCGTGGCGTCGATGTCCGCCTCGCTCAGGCGGCCCTTGCCCCGGAGGTTTTTGAAAGTACTCGCCAAGCGGTCGGAAAGCGTATCGAACACGGCGGTCGTCGATCCTCGGGGTCGGGGGCGGGTGCGGTCGGTCGGCTTCTAGGGTATCGGGCCCGGCAAGTGAACAGTTCCTGCCCCGTTCACCGCCCCGTTCACGGGGCTCCGGCCCGCCCGCTCCCCCGCACCGGTCCCTGCGGCTACTGCAGCGCCGCCTCCACCGCCGCCGCGACCTCGTGGGCCGCCGCGTCGGTCAGGGGTGCGCCGTCGGTGCTGGTGACGTAGAAGGCGTCGACCGCGTCCGCGCCCAGGGTGCTGATGTGGGCGCTGCGGACCGCGACCCGGGCGGATTCCAGGGCCCGGCCGATGCGGTGCAGCAGGCCGTGCGCGTCGTGGGCGCGTACCTCGATGACGGTCGCGGTGCGGGAGCTGCCGGCGGCGACGGTGACCCGGGGTGGCGGGGCGGGTACGGCACGGGCCCGGCGGGCGTAGGCCCGTTCGCGCTCGGCGAGCCGGGCCGGGACGTCGAGGGAGCCGTCCAGGGCGCGGACCAGGTCGGCGCGGAGCCGGTCGGCCTCGGGCAGTGAGCCGTATTCGGCGGCCACCCGCCAGCTGAGCAGCAGCACCGGGCCGTCGCCGATCGGGTCCAGGAGCTGCAGGTCGGCGGCGCGCACGGCGAGCCGGTGCAGGGCCAGCACCCCGGCGGCGGCGGGCAGCACGCCCGGCTGGTCGGGGACGGCGATCAGCAGCTCGACGCCGACCGGTTCCGGGCCGCTTGCCGCGGGCGCGTCCTCGGCGGGGGGCTCGGCGCGGGTGCGCAGCGCGAGGACCGGGCCGCCGGTGCGTCCGGCCTCCATGGCCAGCCGTTCCTGTTCCGCGGTCGGCCCCTCGGCGCCGCGCGGTTCCGCCTCGGATTCCCCGGCGAGCCGTGCCGCGACCCGTTTCACCAGATCGGCCACGAGTCCGCCGCGCCAGGCACTCCAGGCGGCGGGCCCGGTGGCCAGCGCGTCGGCCTCGGTGAGGGCGTGCAGGAGCTCCAGGGTGCGGGTGGTGCCGACCGCGTCCGCGACCGCGCCGACGGTCTCCGGGTCGTCCAGATCGCGCCGGGTGGCGGTCTCGACGAGCAGCAGGTGGTGGCGGACGAGCGTGGCGATCACCGCGGTGTCGCGGGCGTCGAAGCCGAGCCGGGCGGCCATGTCGCGGGCGATGGTCTCGCCGACCACCGAGTGGTCACCGGGCCAGCCCTTGCCGATGTCGTGCAGCAGCGCGGCGACCAGCAGCAGGTCGGGGCGGTGCACCCGGCGGGTGAGCGCGGCGGCCCGTACGGCGGTCTCGACCAGGTGGCGGTCGACGGTCCAGGTGTGGACGGGGTTGCGCTGCGGGCGGCAGCGGACCCGCTCCCAGTCGGGCAGCAGCCGGGTGATGACGCCCTCGGCCTCCAGCGCCTCCCATACGGGCACCGTGGGCGCGCCCGCGCCGAGCAGCGTGACCAGCTGTTCCAGGGCCTCGGCGGGCCAGGGCTCGGGCAGCGGCCGGCCGGCGAGGGCGGTGGCGCAGCGGCGGATCGCGGCGGTGGCCAGCGGCAGTCCGGCCTGGGCTGCGGCGGCCGCGGCGCGCAGGACCAGCACCGGGTCGCGTTCGGGGCGGGCGGTGCGGGCCAGCACTGCTTCCCCGTCGAGTTCGACGACGCCCTCGGCGAGCGGTGAGCGCTCCCCCTTGCCGGCGGTGCGGCCGGTCAGCAGACCGCGCAGGACGGGCTTGACGGCGCGGGCGCGCAGGACCCGGCCGACCTCGCGCCAGGTGACGTCGGCGGCGTAGGAGACGGTGCGTCCGGCTTCGTAGGTCTGGCGGAGCAGGGCGTCCGCGTCGAGCACCCCGAGGGCGGCGGCGACCTGGTCCTGTTCCTGGAGGGAGAGCCGGTCGGTGGCGCGCCCGGTGGTGAGGTGGAGCGCGTCGCGGGTGTCGAGGAGGAGGGTGCGGGCGGCTTCCAGGCCGCCGCGGGGTGCGTCGGCCAGCCAGGAGGCGGCGACCGCCCGGAGCGCGGTGGCGTCGCGCAGCCCGCCCCGGGCCTCCTTGAGGTCCGGTTCGAGGAGGTACTGCAGTTCGCCCTGGCGCTCGGCGCGCTCCTGGCACAGGGCGTGCAGCTCCGGCAGCCGCTTGGGGGCGCTCTCGCGCCAGTCGGCGTACGCCGTGGAGCGCAGCCGGGCGCTCAGTTCCGCGTCGCCGGCCAGGTGGCGGGCGTCGAGCAGCCCCAGCTGCACCTTGAGGTCGTCGCGGGCGGCCCGGCGGGCCTCGGCGGGGGTGCGGACGGAGTGGTCGAGGGCCATGCCGAGGTCCCAGACGGGGTACCAGAGCCGGTCGGCGAGCGCGGCCAGGGCGCGCGGGTCGGCGCGTCCGTCGTGGAGCAGGAGCAGGTCGAGGTCGCTGCGGGGGGAGAGTTCGCCGCGGCCGTAGCCGCCGACCGCGACGAGTGCGGTGCCGGACAGGCCGGCGGCGGTGGCGTGCCGGGTCAGCAGGCCGGCCAGCCATTCGTCGGTGAGCCGGGCGAGGGCGGCGCGGCGGTCGGGTCCGGTGATCTTCTCGTCCTGGAGGAGCCGCACCCTGGCCGCGGGGTACCCGCCGCCGTCCGCGAGCCCGCCGTCCTGTCGGGACGCTGCGGCCGGTCGTGTCGTGGCCTCGTCGCTGTCGGTCAACTCAACGGCTCCTTGATCGTGTCGTCCCCCGCCTGCCCCGTGGCCCCCGCCGTACGCCGGGCCGCCGCCCTGCGTGTCCTCGGCACGCCCGCATGCCCGGGTCCGGGCCGCGGCCGGGCGGGCGGCCCTCCGCCGCCAACGGGCGGCGGACGGCCGGCCGTCCCGGGTGCGTCAGAGCGCGTCCGGCCCGCGCTCGCCGGTGCGGACGCGCACCGCGTCGTCGACCGGGATGCTCCAGACCTTGCCGTCGCCGATCTTTCCGGTGCGGGCCGCCTTGACGACGATGTCGACGAGTTCCTCGGCGTCCGCGTCCTCGACGAGCACCTCGATCCGGATCTTGGGCACCAGGTCGACGGTGTACTCGGCGCCGCGGTACACCTCCGTGTGCCCGCGCTGCCGGCCGTAGCCGCTGGCCTCGGTGACGGTCAGACCGTGCACCCCGAAGGCCTGCAGGGCGTTCTTCACCTCGTCCAGCCGGTGCGGCTTGATTACTGCCGTGATGAGCTTCACGCGTCCACCTTCTTCGTCAGGGCCTCGCCGAGTGCCGGTCCCTTGCGGGCCGCGGTGCCGCCGCCCGCGCCGGTGAAGTCGTACGCGGTCTCCGCGTGCGCGGCCTGGTCGATACCGGAGATCTCCTCGTCCTCGCTGACCCGGAAGCCCATCACCAGGTCGATGACCTTGGCAAGGAGGTAGCTGACCACGAGGGAGTAGAGGAGTACGCAGACCACTCCGACGGTCTGCTTGCCGAGCTGGTCGAAGCCGCCGCCGTAGAACAGGCCCTTGGCCTTGCTCTGCACCCCGCCGGTGGCGAACAGGCCGATCAGCAGGGAGCCGGTGACGCCGCCGACGAGGTGCACGCCGATCACGTCGAGGGAGTCGTCGTAGCCGAACTTGTACTTCAGGTTGACGGCCATCGCGCACAGCACACCGGCGATCACGCCGACCGCGATGGCGCCGAGCGGGCTGACGCAGCCGCAGGCCGGGGTGATGGCGACCAGTCCGGCGACCGCGCCGGAGGCCGCGCCGAGGGTGGTGAAGGAGCCGTGCCGGAGCTTTTCGTAGGCGAGCCAGCCGAGCATCGCGGCGGCGGTGGCGACCTGGGTGTTGACGAAGGCGACCGCTCCGACGCCGTCGTCGTTGCCGAGCCAGGAGCCGGCGTTGAAGCCGAACCAGCCGAACCACAGCAGGCCCGCGCCGAGCATCACCAGCGGCAGGCTGTGCGGCCGCATCGGGTCCTTCTTGAAGCCGATCCGCTTGCCGACGACGAGGATGACGCCGAGCGCCGCGGCACCGGCGTTGATGTGGACGGCCGTACCGCCGGCGAAGTCGATCACGCCAAGGTCGAAGAGCCAGCCGCCCTCGGCCCAGACCCAGTGGGCGACGGGGAAGTAGACGACGGTCACCCACAGGGTGATGAACAGCGCCCAGGCGGTGAACTTCACCCGGTCCGCGAGCGCACCGCTGATCAGCGCGGGCGTGATGATCGCGAACATCAGCTGGAAGACCGCGAAGACGTAGATCGGGATGGTGGTGGCCCCCCACAGCTGGGTCAGGCCGATGCCGCTGAGGCCGGCGAACGAGCCGTTCCAGCCGAGGAAGCCGCCGGCGTCGGTGCCGAAGGCGAGTCCGAAGCCGTACAGGACCCACAGGATCGTGACGATGCCCAGGCTGATGAAGCTCATCATCAGCATGTTCAGCACGCTCTTGACCCGGACCATGCCGCCGTAGAAGAAGGCGAGCCCGGGGGTCATGATCATCACCAGTGCGGAGCAGACCAGCATGAACCCGGTGTTGGCCGGGCTGAGCGTCACCTTGTCTGCCGCGATAGTCAGGATGCCTGGGGGCATCGGCGTCTCCTCGTCGTCGATGCGGCCCGTGCGGGCGTGTTTCTGGTGGGCCGACTTCGCGATGAGGTTGTCGCAGGGTGGTTTCGGCCAAACCTTGCCGGTGTTTCACCGCAGTGACGAACACCGCCGCGGTGTTACGCCCCGGTGAACTCCACGGTCGACCCTGCATTCACCCGTTCAGCCGTAAGAAACACGCCACGCACCCCCCGCCCTCCCCCGGAGTACGCCCCACCGCGGGCAACCGCCTCCGCGGGAGCGGCGCCGGCTCGGGCGCACAAACAAACCCGGCCGCGGTCCGCCGCCCGCGTGACCTGGCAGGGGGGAGCCGAGTCGGGGTGTACGGGGCGGCGGCCGCGGCCGGTGTCCTGGGGGCGGGGCCGGTCAGACGGCCTCCGCGGTTTCCGGGAGGGAGCGGGCGAGGTCGTCGCTGAGCCGGATGATCTCGGCGACCCCGCCGAATTCCCGGGCGGCGGTGTCCACGGTCTTCCGCAGCCGGGTGTTGACCCGCTCGGAGCGGACCTGCCGGGCGAACGGGATGGCCTTCTGCGCCATCTCCGCGCAGGCCACCGGCTCCTTCTGCAGCAGCCGTACGGTCGCCAGCCCGATGAGGTTGAGCGCGTAGGACCGCTGGTGCTCGGGGTCCTTGCCGAACAGCTCCACGGCCCGCTCCATGACGGGCTCGGCGAGCGAGGCGTACGTGGGGCTGCGGCCGGCGACGTAGGCCAGGTCGCGGTAGGAGTGGGCGTTCTCGGCGTTCAGCTCGGCCTCGGAGAAGAACCGGATCCAGTCCGGCTCGGGCTCGCCGGGCGTGACGTCGCAGAAGGTGTCCTCGGCCATCCGCACGGCCCGCTTGACCTTGCTGGGCTGGCCCATGCCGGCGTAGGCGCGGGCCTCCATCGCATACAACATGGCCTGGGTGCGCGGGGTGGCGGTCTCCCGGCTGCCGTACTGGGCGAGGTGGATGAGCTCCAGGGCGTCGTCGGGCCGGCCGAGGTGGATCATCTGGCGGCTCATGCTGGAGAGGATGTACGAGCCCAGCGGGCGGTCGCCGGCCTCCTTCGCGGCGTGCAGCGCCAGCACGAAGTACTTCTGCGCGGTCGGCTGCAGCCCGATGTCGTAGCTCATCCAGCCGGCCAGTTCGGCGAGCTCGGCGGCGACCTTGAAGAGCCGCTTGGTGACCGGCTCCGGATGCGTCTCCTGGAGGAGGTCGGTGACCTCGTGGAGCTGGCCGACGACGGCCTTGCGCCGCAGTCCGCCGCCGCACTGGGCGTCCCACTGGCGGAACATCGCGGTCGTCGCTTCCAGCAGGTCCAGTTCGGGCTTGGAGAGCCGGACCGGCCGCCTGGCGCGGTCGGGCTGCGGGTCGGCGCCGCCCGGGGACACCGGGACCGGCACCAGCCAGCGCTGCATCGGCTCGATGAGGCTGGGTCCGGCGGCGAGCATGAGCGAGGTGCCGAGGAAGCCGCGGCGGGCGAGCATCAGGTCGCTGCGGGAGAACTCGCTGATGAGGTTGACCGTTTGGGTCCCGGCCCAGGGGAGGTCCACGCCGGAGACGGACGGGGACTGGTGCGCGGAGCGCAGGCCCAGCTCCTCGATGCCGACGACGCAGCCGAAGCGCTCGGAGAACAGCTCGGACAGGATCCGGGGGATGGGCTCGCGCGGCTGCTCGCCGTCGAGCCACCGGCGCACCCGGGAGGTGTCGGTGCTGATGTGGTGTGCGCCCATCTGCCGTGCGCGGCGGTTGACCTGGCGGGCGAGCTCGCCCTTGGACCAACCGCTGCGCATGAACCACGAACCCAACTGCGCGTTGGGCTTCTTGACGGCGTCGGTGCCGCCCGTGCCGCCGTTGCCGCCCACTGGAAGCCCCCATCCCGATTGCTGCTTGGTGCCTGGTGCGTGCTCGCTGCGTCGCCTGCTGAACGGTGCCGCCGCGCGAACGACCCACAGGCGGTGGGCCGTTGCGACGCCTGTCCGGGGTACATCTACCCGATCACGGATTCCGGCCACACCTTTTGGCCTGTGCTCGACCGGTGCGTTGCCACCGGCATACCCGTGCGAACGATGCCCCTCCGGGGTTCAGGCACTGAAAGTAATCCTACGATCACGCCCCCCGCGAGGGCGATCGCGGAAACGCCACCATTCGCCACCCCTTCGGATGAACTCCGGGCGCTGCTCTCGCGATTGACTTGACACAGGTCGAACACGTCCGGGCGGAACGAAGCACGCAGCGGCTCCCGCGGCACTGCGCACCACCCGGCGCGCCACGACACACCACCGGCCCCGCGGGCCGTGGACGGAGCGTGCAGGGCGCCCGTCGTCAACCCACCGACTCGTAACCACTGCCAGGCACCACCCGTTGGAGGGGGTATGGGCTTCACGATCGGCGGTATCCGGGAGAGGCGTGCCGTCTCCCGGCGCCGCGCCCGCTCGACCGAGATCACGGCGGTGGCGGAGTACACCGGGCTGTGGGGCTGGGACGTCGTCCCCGGTGCCCGGGCGGCCCGCAGCGCCGGCGGCCGTCCGGACTGTTCGTGCGGCGCACCGGACTGCTCCGCGCCCGGTGCCCATCCGCTGGAGTTCGCCGGGGAGCTGGCGGCCGGGGCCACGCTGGAGAAGGCCGCCGCGGCCTGGGCGGAGACCCCGGGAGCCGCGGTCCTGCTGCCGGTGGGCCGCTCCTTCGACGTGCTCGACGTACCGGAGGCCGCGGGCCGGCACGCGCTGGCGCGGCTGGAGCGGATGGGGCTGCCGCTCGGCCCGGTCGCGCTGGCCCCGACCGGCCGGGCGCTGTTCTTCGTCGCCCCGGGTGCGGCCGCCGAGCTCCCCGATCTGCTGTACCGGACGGGCTGGGACGACGCCGCGCTCGACCTGCGGGCGCTCGGCCCCGGGGCCCATGTCACCGCGCCGCCGTCCGACCACGGCGGGCTGGGCCCGATGCGCTGGCTGCGCCCGCCGGCCCTGGAGACCGCGGGCCGGCCCCCGCAGGCCCGGCTGCTGCTGGGGACGCTGGCCTATGTGTGCCACCGCGCGCCGCTGTACGGCTGAGCCGCGACGGCCGGCGCGCAGCGGCGTCCGGTACGGGCCGGACATGCGAAGCGCCCCGGTGCGGCCGGCCGTGGAGCCGGGCCCGCGTACCGGGGCGCTGCGAGGTCCGCACGGACGGGCGCGCTAGTCGCCGATAAGCGCATCCACGAACGCCTTCGGCTCGAACGGCGCCAGGTCGTCCGCGCCCTCGCCCAGGCCGACCAGCTTGACCGGGACGCCCAGCTCGCGCTGGACGGCGACGATGATGCCGCCCTTGGCGGTGCCGTCGAGCTTGGTGAGGACCACGCCGGTGATGTCCACGACCTCGGCGAAGACCCGGGCCTGGACCAGGCCGTTCTGACCGGTGGTGGCGTCCAGGACGAGCAGCACCTCACCGACCGGGCCGTGCTTCTCGACGACCCGCTTGACCTTGCCGAGCTCGTCCATCAGGCCGGTCTTGGTGTGCAGCCGGCCGGCGGTGTCGATCAGGACGACGTCGGCGGCTTCGGCGATGCCTTCCTTGACCGCGTCGTAGGCGACCGAGGCCGGGTCGCCGGCCTCGGGGCCGCGGACCGTACGGGCGCCGACCCGCTCGCCCCAGGTCTGCAGCTGGTCGGCGGCGGCGGCGCGGAAGGTGTCGGCGGCACCGAGGACGACGGACTTGCCGTCGGCGACCAGGACGCGGGCGAGCTTGCCGGTGGTGGTGGTCTTGCCGGTGCCGTTGACGCCGACGACCATCACGACGCCGGGGATCTCGTCGCCGCCGTTGCCGATGCCGTTGGCGGTGTGGACGGTCCGGTCGAGGTCCGGGCCGATCAGCGCGAGCAGTTCCTCGCGGAGGAGTTCACGAAGGTCGTCGGGGGTGCGGGTGCCGAGGACCTTGACCCGCTCGCGCAGCCGCTCGACGAGCTCCTGGGTGGGGGCGACGCCGACGTCGGCGGTGAGGAGGATGTCCTCGACCTCCTCCCAGGTGTCCTCGTCGAGGTGCTCGCGGGAGAGCAGGTTCAGCAGGCCCTTGCCGAGGGTGTTCTGCGAGCGGGAGAGCCGGGCGCGCAGCCGGACCAGCCGGCCGGCGGTGGGCTCGGGGACCTCCACGGGGGGCGCGGCGGGCGCCTCGGGCTCGGCGGCCGGTGCCTCGGCCGCGGGGGCCTCGGCGGTGGGCAGCGTGACGTCCTCGATGGTGCGACGTTCTTCGTCGCTGGGGGCGTCGGCCTCCTCGCCGACGGCGGGTTCGGCGGGGGGCGCGGTGACGGAGGGCTGGGGGGTGGCCGGCGGGGGCGGCGGCAGCTGCTTCTTCTTGCGGCCGCTGACGACGAGCCCGCTGATCGCGCCGAGCACGACCACGGCGATGACTACAGCAAGGATGACGTATTCCATAACCCCTCCAGTATCAGCCACGCCCCGTCGGCGGGGGCCTCACGCGCCGCATCCCGGCTCCCGCCGAGACCGGCCCGGAGGCGGGTCGCCGGGGTCCGACTGGACCCTTCGACGAGTGTGGGTGACACTCGTCTTCGTTGAGGGATCCAACGGTGCAGAACGGCAGAAGTTGGATCAAAGTACGATGGTGGACGGCCGCGCAACGCGCGTAGAGTCCTGGCAACCACACACTCTGGCCAGGCACCACAGCCGCTGCCTGCACCTCCTCCCCCGGGGGTGCCCCCCAGATCCCCGCACGGAGATAGCTGCACCTATGGGCACCAGCACCACGTCCACGTCCCGTCCCGAAACCGAAGGCGCCGTCGAGACCCGCGGCATCGAGCCCGTCCCGGATCACGAGCGCCGCGGACGCGTCCGCGAACTCTTCCCGACCTGGGTCGCCGCCAACATCAGCGTGTTGTTGCTCACCATGGGGGCCTCGCTGGTGATCAACAACAGCCTGAACTTCTGGCAGGTGCTGATCGTCGCCGCGATCGCCTCCGCCGTCTCGTTCGGCATGGTCGGGCTGCTGTCGGTCTCCGGCAAGTGGGGCGGCGCCCCGGGCGCGATGCTCTCGCGGGCCGCCTTCGGCGTCCGGGGCAACTACTTCCCGGGCGCGATCCTGTGGGTCGCCCGCTTCGGCTGGGAGACGATCAACGCGGTCACCGGCGCGTACGCCATCCTGACCGTGCTGCACCTGGTGTTCGGCATCGAGGCCAACAACGTCCTGGTCGTCGTAACCCTGCTGGCCTTCGTCGCCTGTACGTTCCTGGTGAGCGGTATGGGCCGCAAGGCGCTGAACGTGTGCAACAAGTACTCGACGTACCTGTTCAGCGCGATCAGCGTGGTCGTGCTGGTCTACCTGGTCGCCACCGCGCCGTGGAGCTCGATCCTGCACAAGTCGCCGGGCTCCACCACCCTGATGATCGCGGGCATCGGCACCATCGCCGCCGGCGGCATCAGCTGGGTCCCCACCGGCCCGGACTTCGCGCGCTACCTCCCGCACTCCGCCTCCGGCAAGAAGATCGTCGGCACGACCATCTCCGGCGCGGCGCTGGTGCTGATCCCGATGGTGCTCCTGGGCGGCGTGATGGCGGTCTCCAACCCGGAGCTGGCCAGCCAGAACACCGACCCGATGTCCTTCCTCGGCCAGGTCCTGCCGCGGGCCATCGCGATCCCGTACCTGATCACCGCGCTGATCGGCATGATGCTGATCAACAGCCTGTCGATGTACTCGGCCGGTTTCACCGCGCAGACCATGGGCGTCAAGCTGCCGCGCGCCCTGGCGGTCAGCATCAACGCCGCCATCAGCCTGATCGGCGGGCTGTTCATGATGCTGGTGGCCAAGGACTTCATCGGGCAGTTCATCGCCTTCCTGACGCTGCTCGCGGTCTCCTTCTCCGCCTGGATCGGCGTCTACGGCGTCGACATGTTCCGCCGCCGCAAGCTCGCGGTGCGCTACGACTCCGCCGGCCTGATGGACACCGGCCGCACCAGCCGCTACTGGTACGCCGGCGGCTTCTGCTGGCAGGCCATGACCGCCTGGGCGGTCGCGCTGGCCGCGGGCCTGTGCTTCACCAAGGTCCAGTGGTTCACCGGCCCGCTGGCGACGACCTGGATCGGCCAGAACGGTCTGGGCTGGGCGGCCACGATCGCGATCGCCGCGGCGGTCTTCGCGGTCCTGCCGGCGGCGAAGGAGTCCGTCCCGGCGTCCGGTGCCGAGACGCCGGCCGAGGCCCGGCAGCCGGCCGAGGTGAGCTGAGCCGCCGGCCTCACGGCGGGCCGCGGGAACGCTCCCGCCCCCTGGCCACCTGACGCCACGTCAGCTAACGTCCCCTTCGCCAACCGTCCTTGGCGAAGGGGACGTTGCCATGTCCGCTGCCCAGTCCGACACCATGCCCGGCGCCACGTCCGACGCCCCCACGTCCGGCACCGCGCCCGGTGTCCGGTCCGCCCCGGCCGCACCGCCCGCCCGGCCCGTCACGGTCCTGCGCATCAACCTCGTCGACCCGGCGCCCACCGCCGCCTCGCTCGCCGCCCGCTACCGGGCCGCCGTCGAGATGGCCGCCTTCGCCGACGACCGCGGCATCACCATGGTCCAGACCGAGGAGCACCACGCCACCGGCAACGGCTGGATGCCCTCGCCGCTCACCTTCGCGGGCGCCGTCTTCGGAGCCACCCGCCGGATCGGTGTGACGGTCTCCGCGCTGATCACCCCGCTGCACGACCCGCTCCGGCTCGCCGAGGACCTCGCCTCGCTCGACCTGCTCAGCGGCGGCCGGCTGGTCACCGTCGCGGGCATCGGCTACCGGCCCGAGGAGTACGCGGCGCACGGCAAGGACTGGGCCGGCCGCGGCGCGCTCCAGGACGAGGTGCTCGGCACCCTGCTGTCCGCCTGGACCGGCGAACCGTTCAGCTACCGGGGGCGTACGGTCCGGGTCACCCCGCGCCCGTTCACCCGGCCGCACCCGCTGCTGCTGATCGGCGGCAGCTCACGGGCCGCGGCCCGACGCGCCGCCCGGCTGGGCCTCCCCTTCTTCCCCAGCGCCCGCCTGCCCGCGCTGGAGGCGTACTACCACGAGCAGCGCGCCCTCCACGGCACCGAGGGCTGGGTGCTGCAGCCCCCCGAGCGGACCTGCCTGCTGCACGTCTCCGAGGACCCGGACCGCACCTGGGCCGAGTACGGCGGCCATCTGCTGCACGAGGCGCGGACCTACGCCTCCTGGCAGTCCGCGGGCATCCGGTCCGCGGTGCGTTCGGCGGCGACGGACATAGAGGCGCTGCGCAAGGAGGGCGTCTACCGGGTCGTCACTCCGGACGAGTGCCTCGCGCTTGCCCAACGCGCGGGCACGGAGGGCTCGTTGATCCTGCATCCGCTGTGCGGCGGGATGCCGGTGGACGAGGGGTGGCGCTCGCTGCACCTCTTCGCGGAGCATGTGCTGACGCGGCTTGCGCCGTAGGCGCTTCTGCCCACGTACCCGTCTGCGGCGCCGCGGGTCATCTCGCCGTTGCGCTTTGCGGCGCCCCGCACGTACTTGGCCGTCCCGCCGCGGTTGTTTCTCGCCGTTGCGCCTGCGGCGGGCTGGGTGGGTGTCGGGTGCGGTGACGGACCTCCGGGGCCTTGTTCGTGGACTGCTGGCGCTTTACGTCCACGAACAAGGCCCCTCCGGCCCGTCCCCTCCCGTTGGGGGAGTGTGCGGGTGAGTGGGGGCGCGCGTTGTTGAGCGAGCACCTGGTGTCGTGCGGTATTGGGAATGCCTCGCCCAGCCGTCGGGTTGTGGCCCCGCAGGGGGCCCTCGCGACCCTTACGGGATCTGTTCGACCGTCCCCTACGGGTACCCAGGGCCCCTTGCATGCCCCAACGCCCGCCCCCACGCACCGCATTCCCTTCCCCAACGGGAGGGGACGGGCCGGAGGGGCCGGTTGTGTGGACGTAAAGCGTCAGCAGTCCACACAACCGGCCCCGCAGGCCCGTCACCGCACCCAACACCCACCCAGCCCGCCGCAGGCGCAACGGCGAGAAACACCCGCGGCGCCGCAGACAGCTACGTGGGAGGCACCGCAAAGCGCAACGGCGACCACCCACTGGGCGCGGGCGGCCGAACTTGCGGCCCGTTTCCCGGAGTTGGAGGTGGACGCCGGGGTGCTGTACATCGACCACGGCGACGTGGCGACGAGTGCGGGCGCGGCGGCCGGGGTCGATCTCTGTCTGCATCTGGTACGCAGCGACCACGGCGCGGCCCACGCGGCGCGGATCGCCCGGCACATGGTCATGCCGCCGCACCGGGAAGGGGGCCAGGCCCAGTACGCGGCCCCGCCCGCGCAGGACCGGATCGACCCGGCGCCGGCGATGGAGCGGTCGCCGGCCCCGCTGCTGGAGTGGGTTGCGGAGCGGCTGTCCGAGCCGGTGTCGGTGGAGGACATGGCGGAGCGGCTGCGGGTCTCCGCGCGGACCCTGGCCCGCCGGTTCGCCGAGCAGCTCGGCACCAGTCCCGGTCAGTGGCTGCTGGGCCGGCGGATCACCGCGGCCCGGGCTCTGCTGGAGGAGACCGATCTGCCCGTCGAGGCGATCGCGGTGCGGGTGGGCCTGTCCTCGGCGACCAATCTCAGGCGCCGGTTCCAGCAGGCGATGCACACCACACCGGCGGCGTACCGGCGGGCGTTCCGTACGACGGGCGGAGCGGCCGGGGGACGGAAAAGCTGATGCCCCGGACCGCCTGTCGGTCCGGGGCAACAGCTTGCACCGAGGAGTGGGCTGGCGGGGGGGTTAGCCCATCTCCTCCAACGCCTTGCCCTTCGTCTCCTTCACGAACTTGAGCACGAAGGGGATCGAGAGCAGGGCGAAGAACATGTAGATCACGTAGGTACCCGAGAGGTTCCAGTCGGACAGGCTCGGGAAGCTGGCCGTGATGGCCCAGTTGGCGATCCACTGCGCGGAGGCGGCGACGCCCAGCGCGGCGGCGCGGATCTTGTTCGGGAACATCTCGCCGAGGAAGACCCAGACCACCACGCCCCAGGAGAGGGCGAAGAAGAGCACGAAGACGTGGGCGGCGATCAGGGCCACGGTGCCTTCGGTGGTCGGCAGGGTGCCGGCCGCGGTCTTGGCGGAGAAGGCCCATGCCTCCAGGCCGAGCGAGACGGCCATACCGACCGAGCCGATCAGGGCCAGCGGGCGGCGGCCGATCCGGTCGACGAAGATCATCGCGATCACGGTGCCGATGATGTTGATGATCGACGTGGTGAAGCTGTAGAAGAACGAGCTCTGGGGGTTGATGCCGACGGACTGCCACAGCGTCGAGGAGTAGTAGAACGCCACGTTGATGCCGACCAGCTGCTGGAAGACCGAGAGGCCGATGCCGACCCAGACGATCGGCAGGAAGCCCACCTTGCCGAGCAGGTCCTTGAAGCTCGACTTGTGCTCGCGGCGCATCGCCTCCTGGATCTCGGCGAGCCGGGTGTCGAGGTTGACGGTGTGGCCCTCGACCTCGGCCAGCACCTCCTTGGCCCGGCTCGTCTTGCCGATGGAGATCAGGTAGCGCGGCGACTCGGGGATCGCGAAGGACAGCAGGCCGTAGAGGACGGCCGGGATGACCATCACGCCGAGCATCCACTGCCAGGCCTCCAGGCCGGCGATGGTGCCGCGCTGCTTGCCGTCGGCGAGGTTGAGGATGCCCCAGTTGACGAGCTGGGAGACGGCGATGCCGATGACGATGGCGGCCTGCTGGAAGGAGCCGAGGCGGCCGCGGTAGGCCGGCGGCGAGACCTCGGCGATGTAGGCCGGGCCGATGACCGAGGCCATACCGATCGCGAAGCCGCCGATGATCCGCCAGAGGGCGAGGTCCCACAGCGCGAACGGCAGGGCGGACCCCACGGCGCTGACCGTGAACAGCACCGAGGCGATCTGCATCACCCGGATGCGTCCTATCCGGTCGGCGATCCGGCCGGCGGTGGCGGCTCCGATGGCGCAGCCGATCAGGGCGACGGCGATCACCTGGGCCAGGACGGCCGACCCGACGTCGTAACGGCTGCGGATCGCCTCGACGGCGCCGTTGATCACGGAACTGTCGTAGCCGAAGAGGAAGCCGCCCATCGCGGCAGCCGCGGTGATGAAGATGACATGGCCGAGGTGTTCGGGGTGGGCCTTGCGGCCTTCCGGAACCGTCGGGTGCGCGGTGCTGGTCAACGTGAACTCCAGTGGCCCGGCTGCGCTGCCGGGCGTAGGGGGCTGGCCCTTCTAGTGGTGCATAGGTTGGGGGTACCCACCACTTGAAGGTAAAAGCAACGTTGCAGAGACTATGCCTTCAAGTTTCGAAGTCAATAGGCCGAGATGGATTTGTTTCCCCGCGGTTTACGGGACGGTTCATTCAACTTGTGAATTGATCAGGAACTGATGCCACGTCGGACACGCGCTGCGATCAGTGCAGTCGCTGACTGATGACCTTCGAGACGCCGTCCCCTTGCATGGATACCCCGTACAGGGCGTCCGCGACCTCCATCGTGCGCTTCTGATGCGTGATCACGATGAGCTGGGAGCTCTCCTGCAGCTCCTCCATGATCCGGATCAGCCGCTGGAGATTGGTGTCGTCCAGCGCCGCCTCGACCTCGTCCATGACGTAGAACGGGCTGGGCCGCGCCTTGAAGATCGACACCAGCAGGGCCACCGCGGTCAGCGACCGCTCGCCGCCCGACAGCAGCGACAGCCGCTTGACCTTCTTGCCCGGCGGCCGGGCCTCGACGTCCACGCCGGTCGCCAGCATGTCGTCCGGGTCGGTGAGCACCAGCCGCCCCTCGCCCCCGGGGAAGAGCCGCGCGAAGACGCCCTCGAACTCCCGCGCGGTGTCGTGGTACGCCTCGGTGAAGACCTGCTCCACCCGCTCGTCGACCTCCTTGACCACCCGCAACAGGTCGGCCCGGGTTTTCTTCAAGTCTTCAAGCTGCTCGCTGAGGAACTGGTGGCGTTCCTCCAGCGCCGCGAACTCCTCCAGGGCCAGCGGGTTCACCTTCCCGAGCTGCTGATACGCCCGCTCGGCGGCCCGCAGCCGCTTCTCCTGCTCGGCCCGCACGTAGGGCACCGGCTGGTTGCGGGGATGCTCCGGGTCGTCCGGCAGCGTCTCGCCCTCCGCCGGCGGCGACGGCGGCACCGGCTGGTCCGGGCCGTACTCGGACAGCAGCGCGGCCGGCTCCACCCCCAGCTCCTCCAGCGCCCGGCTCTCCAGCTGCTCGATCCGCAGCCGCTTCTCGGCACCGAGCACCTCGCCCCGGTGCACCGAGTCCGTCAGCTTGTCCAGCTCGGACGTAAGGTCCCGGGCCGCGTTCCGCTCCGCCACCAGCGCCTGTTCCCGCTCGGCCTTGGCCCGTTCCGCGGCGGCCCGCTCCTCCTCGGCCCGGACCACCGACACCTCGACGTGCGCCAGCAGCTGCCGCGCCCCGGACGCCACCGCCCCGGCCACCGCCGCCTCGTGCCGCAGCCGGGCGCGCCGCCGCTCGGCCCGCGCCCGCGCCTCCCGTTCCGCGCGCGCTCCCCGGTCCAGCGCGTCCGCCCGCCCGGCCAGCGCCTTGACCCGCTCCTCGTGCGTACGCGCCTGGAGCCGGGCCTCCATCTCCGTCTGCCGGGCGTTGGCCCCGTCCGCCGCCAGCCGGTCCCGTACGGAGGTGTCGGGCTCCTCGTCGCCGACGCCCGGCTCCTCCTGGGCCACCGCCAGCCGCTCGGCCAGCTCCTCGGCCTCCTCGGTGGCGCGGACCAGCGCCTCCTGCGCCCGGGCGGCCGCCGCGGCGGCCCGCTCGGCCTCGCCGGCGGCCGCCCGGGCCTGCCCGCCGAGCCGCCCCAGGTCCCCGGCGACCTTGGACTTCTCCCGGTCCGCGGCCCGCCGCCGCTCGGCCAGCTCCTCGACCAGCGCGGCGCACTCCGCCCGCCGCGCCTCCGCGGCCCGCTGCTCCTCGGCCAGCCGCTCGCAGCGCTCCGCCAGCGCCTCCAGCTCGGCGGCCGCCTCGTCGACGGAGGCCTGCACCTCCAGCAGGCTCGGCGCACCGGCCGAGCCGCCGTGCGCGAAGTGCGCCCCGAGCAGATCGCCCTCACCGGTCACGGCCAGCAGCTCCGGCCGCGCGGCCACCAGGTCCTCGGCGTCCTCCAGCGTCCCGACGACCACGACGTCCCGCAGCAGCCGGGCCACCGCGGCCGTCAACTCCGCCGGCCCCTGGACCAGTTGACCGGCCGGTACGGGCTCCGCGCGCGGCCCGGGCACCCGGTGCACGGCGGCCGCGGCGGCGTCCCCCGCCCCGCCCTGCGCCGGCACCGTCCCCGTTTCCGCTCCGCCGGTTCCCAGCACCATCGCCGCCCGCCCGGCGTCCTGCTTGCGCAGCAGCCGGATGGCGTCGGCGGCGGTGGCGGGGTCGCTGACCGCGACCGCGTCCGCCGCCGCACCGAGCGCGGCGGCCACCGGGACCTCGAAGCCGGGCGTGACGGTCAGCAGCTCGGCGGCCGGCCCGAGCACCCCGCTGAGCTGCTCGGACGCGGCGAGCAGGGCGCCGGTGCCGTCCTTGCGGCGCAGCCCGAGGGCGAGCGCGTCGTGCCGGGCGGCGGTCGCCGCGCGCTTGCGCTCGGCCGCGGTCAGCGCCTCCCGGGCGGCGGTCAGTGCGGCGTCCGCCTCGGCCAGCTCCCGGCGGGCCGCGTCGTGCCGGGCCGCGCTCTCCTCGTCGTCCGCGTCCAGCCCCTCGACCTCGGCCTTGAGCTGCTCGTACTCCTCCTGGGCCGCGGCCGCCCGCTGTCGGGCGTCGTCCCTGGCCTCGGCGAGCCGGCCGATCTCCGCCTGGGCCGAGGCGGCCCGGCCGCGGGCCGCGGTGACCTGGCCGCTGAGCCGGGCCAGGCCCTCGCGGCGGTCCGCGATGGCCCGGGCCAGGTCCCGCAGCCGCCGCTCCTCGTCCGCCAACTGCCGCTCCAGCGCGGCACGGTGTTCGACGGTGTCCTCCAGCGCCCGGGTCGCCGCCTCCAGGGCGGCCGCCAACTCCGCCTCCTGCTCGCGGATCCGGGCCGCCTCCCGCTCCATGTCGTCCGGGTCTCGCCCGGTCCGCTCCTCGGGCGGGGCCGCGGTGGCGCTCTTGACCCGCGCCTCGGCCAGCGAGATCGTGCCGCGCACCCGCTCGGCGAACTGCGACAGCTCGTACCAGGTCTGCTGGGCGCGCTGCACCCGCGGGGTGAGCGCGGCGACCTGCTCCTCCAGGGCCGCCTCCCGGCGCTGGGCGGTGCGCAGCCGCTCCTCGGCGGCCTGCTTGCGCTCCTTGAGCGCCGCCTCGTCGGCGATCTCCGCCTGCAGCGCGGCACGCTGCGTGACGAGGTCGTCGGCGAGCAGCCGCAGCCGGGCGTCCCGCAGGTCGGCCTGGATGACGGCGGCGCGCCGGGCGACCGCGGCCTGCCGGCCGAGCGGTTTGAGCTGCCGCCGCAGCTCGTCGGTCAGGTCCTGGACGCGGGCGAGATTGGCCTTCATCGCCTCCAGCTTCCGCAGCGCCTTTTCCTTGCGCTTACGGTGCTTGAGGACGCCGGCCGCCTCTTCGATGAAGGCCCGGCGGCCCATCGGATCGGCGTGCAGAACGGAATCGAGCTGGCCCTGTCCGACGATGACGTGCATCTCCCGGCCGATACCGGAATCGGAGAGCAATTCCTGGATATCGAGCAGCCGGCAGGTGTCCCCATTGATCTGGTACTCGCTTCCGCCATTGCGGAACATGATCCGGGTGAGGGTGACTTCGGCGTACTCGATCGGCAGTGCACCGTCGGAGTTGTCGATGGTGAGCGAGACCTCGGCCCGGCCGAGCGGCGGCCGCCCGGTCGTCCCGGCGAAGATGACGTCCTCCATCTTCCCGCCGCGCAGCGACTTCGCGCCCTGCTCACCCATGACCCAGGACAGCGCGTCCACGACATTGGACTTGCCGGAACCATTGGGGCCCACGACACAGGTGATTCCCGGTTCGAACCGGAGCGTCGTGGCGGAGGCGAAGGACTTGAAGCCTCGCAGGGTCAGACTCTTGAGGTGCACGCCGTTGGACTCTACCGGCCGCCCCTTGACGGACCACCCCAACATTCCGCCGCCGGCCCCCGCCCCCGGGACGTGCCCCGGCACCTGCAGATACCGCGCCGTTCATTTTCGGTTTCACCGCGGAAAGCGAAGGGCACATCATGCGGTAAGGGAGGGGCGGCCCGGCCGGATCGGCCGTATCGATCACAGGCCGCATTGATCGCGGACGGTATCCATCACGAGAAGTGCCGGACGGCGGACGAAGAGCCGGGAAACGACGAAGGGACGCCGAAGCGTCCCTTGCAGATCTTGATGAGAGCGGTGCCTCAAGCGGCTGGGAAGCAGCCCTACCGGCCCTCGTCGGGTCAGGTGAGCGCGGGCTCCGCCTGGGGTACGTCGATGTCGAGCATCGAGTCGTCGCGACGTGCGGCAGCGGACAGCATGTCGTTTTCGGCCTGCATCCGGATGAGCTCGGATTCAAGGTCTTGGACGCGCTGCTGAAGCCGTCGCATCTCGGAGAGGACTCGGGGGTCGGAGCCGCCGACGTAACCGAGAAGCGCCTTTGCCATGATGGATGGTCCTCCACAATGAGTGACCGACCGAAGCGGTGTGGGTCGTGAGGGATTCCGCACCCGCGGCTTGTCATTCTCTGGTGTACTCAATGCCAAACAGCTAAGGTGCGCGGGGATTCCAGAGTCTCACCAAACGGTTGGACGGTCAACACGATCACGCCCCGTATCCTCGGGCACCTGAGAGTGCGCGGCCGCGAGGGCGCTGCGCCGACTCCCCAGAAAGGTCCCGCGGGGGCGTGGAGATCATCCGTACAGCGGCAGCCTTGCACGGGTCGGCCGAGTTGGCAACCACCAGCGCTTATCTCCCGTAAGCAGCTGACGAAGACGCACCGCCAAGATCGCGGACAGCGGCCGTACGGCCGGTCCCGGTGGCCGGTATCAGCGGATCTCGAAGCCGTCGTAACCGCCGCGCGGCGTGGCCCATATCTCAGTGACTCCGTCTACTCGCCCGGGCGTGTCACCGGTCCGCAGCCAATCGAGCAACTGATCGCAACGGTCCTTCGTGCCCTCGGCGACGACCTGGACGCGGCCGTCGTCGAGATTGCTCGCGAATCCGCTGAGTTCACCGATTCGCAGGGCGTTCGCACGGGTGAACCAGCGGAACCCCACACCCTGCACCCGCCCCCGTACCCATGCGGTCACGCGCACCTCTTCTTCCATGTGTGCACGTTAACCGGCCAATTGCTCAACGGGCACTTCGGCCCCATGCGTCATGGCGTACAGTCCCCCGACAGCGAAACTCACCCTTACGGGTGAGCGTGTTGACGCTGAGGACGGAAGGAAGACACCGGATGGGCCGCCATCGACGTCTTGCGAATCCCCTGCCGGCAGCCCCCGGCCCGCGGTCTGTTGACGCCCCGACGGCAAGGGTGCCGGCCGCCGGACCGGACGGCCCGGCGCGGCGCCGCTCGCACCGTGCGGCCCGCGCACGCGGTGCGGCACCCGTGCGCACCGGCCTGCTCGGCGCCTCCGCGGCAGTGGCGATGGGTGCCGTGGCGGTCGCCTCCGGACTGATCCCGGGCGGCAGCCACTTCGACGGCGGTACGGGCGACGGACCCGGCGAGCGCGTACGGGCCGGCGCCCTGCCGGAGGCCACCGCGCCGCAGGGGACCCTCTCGGTGTCCCCCACCGATCGCGCCACCCTCCCGGCCAGCCGCGGCAGCGCCCGCGCCGCGGTCCCCGGCGCCACCGGCCCCACCACCCCGACGACCTCCCCCTCGCCGCACCGCCCCGCCAAATCCCCCACCCGGAAGGCCGGTTCACCCGGCTCCGCCGCACCAACCGGCCACCCGTCGGCCGCCGCGTCCGCGGCCGCGTCCGCGACACCGCGGCCCACCGCGTCCGCCTCCGACGGCACCGGCAGCGAGTCGTCGGCCGAGGCCCAGGTGCTGGCCCTGGTCAACCAGGAGCGGTCCCGGGCCGGCTGCTCCCCCGTGACCGCCGACCCGGAACTGGCCTCCCTCGCCCAGCGGTTCAGCGACGACATGGCCCGCCGCGGCTTCTTCGGCCACACCGACCCCGACGGCCACACCCCCTGGGACCGCGCCGAGGCCCAGGGCATCAGCGGCCTCGGCGGCGAGAACATCGCCCGCGGCCAGGCCACCGCCCAGGCCGTCATGGACACCTGGATGCACAGCCCCGGCCACCGCGCCAACATCCTCAACTGCGAGTACAAGACCCTCGGCGTCGGCGCCCACTTCGGGCCGGGCGGGCCGTGGTGGACGCAGGACTTCGGCTTCTGAGACGGCCGTGGGGCAGCGGGCGGCCCGGGGACGGGGCTCACTCGCCGGCATCGGGTGGGTACAGGCCCGCGAGGTGGTGCCCGGGTCGCAACGAGCCGGGCCCGTACCGTACGGCCAGCAGGGCCACGTCGTCGTCGTTGTCCGGTGGGCGCGCCCGTGCCAGCAACTGGTCGGTGAAGGATTCCAAGGGGCGGTGGGCCAGGGACGCGGCATGCCGGCGCAGGTGGTCCAGGCCCTCGCCCAGGGAGTGACCGGGGGACTCGATCAGGCCGTCCGTGTAGAGGAGCAGGGTCGCCCCGGGCGGAAACTCCACCAGCGCGTCGGGGCGGGCCTGCTCGGGCGCGACGCCCAGCAGGACCCCGTGGCCGTCGGTCAGATAGCGGGCCACGCCGTCGTGGGTGACCAGGAGCGGAGGGGGATGGCCCGCGTTGGTCCAGGACAGCTCGCACCGGCCGGCGTCGTTCTCACTCATGCGGGCGAAGACCAGCGTGGCCATGGAGACCTCCGCGATGTCCAGGGTCGCCCGGTCGAGCCATTCCACGACCTTGCTCGGCGGCTTCTGCTGGGACAGGGCGTACGCGCGGAGCATGTTGCGCAGCTGGGCCATGCCGGCCGCCGCGTCCAGGTCGTGGCCGACGACGTCGCCGACGGCGAGGGCGGTGGCGCCGTCCATCAAGGTGAACGCGTCATACCAGTCGCCACCGACCTGGGAGGCATCCGGGGCGGGCAGATAGCGGGCGGTCATGCTGAGGCCCGGCGTGTGCGGCAGCTTCGGCAGCAGATGGCGCTGCATGGTCTCGGCGACCTTGCGCTGGCGCTGGTAGAGGCGGGCGTTCTCCAGGGCGAGGCTGGCGCGGCGGGCGATGTCCTCCAGCAGGGCGGTGTCGGTCGCGGTGAACCGCTCGGGCTGGTCGGCACGGCCGAGGGTGAGGGCGCCCAGCACGTCGTGCAGGCTGCGGAGGGGGACCACGATCGCCGAGTGCATACCGGTCGCGTCGAACAGGCGCCGCTGCTCCACGGCAATGCCGGAGTCGGGCGGTCCCTGATAGGTCTCCGGGCCGGCGAGGGAGGACGCCACGCCGCGCAGGGCGCGGGAGAGGGGCATCGGGGACTCCTGCGGCACCGGCGGCATGGGCCCTTGGAGGTCCTCCCGGAACGTCACGGTGCCGCCCTCGGCATGGGCGACGGTGAAGCGCCACACTTCGTCCTGCTCGCTGATCAGGTCGATGACGGCCCAGTCGGCGAGGAGGGGCACCACGAGCTTGATCAGGCGGCGCAGCGCCTCGTGGATGTCCAGGGTGGAGGTGAGCAGGGTGGTCGTCTCGGCGAGCAGGGCGAGCCGTTCCCATTCGGAGAGCCGTCCGCCGGCCGGTGACCGCTGGGCGGGGCGTTCGGGACGTCCTGCGGAGTGGAAGAGGACGAGCGTGGCCGACGGGCGGACATCGGTGTCACAGGGAGTGGCCAGCCATTCCACCGGCAGGAGCGTGCCGTCGCCCCGCTCGAGCCACTCGTCGCCGCCCTGCTCCGTGCGCCCGTCGAGGACGCTCTTCCGCATCCGGCACCGGTCCCTCGGCACGGGTTCCCCTGAGCTGGTGCGGTGCAGCAGTTCGTGGGCGTCCTGGCCGATCAGGCTTGCGGCGGAACGGCCCAGCAGCGCTTCGCCGCGCGCGTTGACGGCGACGATGGAACCCTGGTCATCCACCAGATAAGCCCCCGCGCCGAGGGCGTCGAGGGCCCTGGCAACCGCTTCCTGAGGGCCACCCGGGTCCGTCATGGCCTGCCTCCCGTCACCGGCGAAGATGCCTCGGCCACCCCTGATCCATGCGTTTGATCCATGCGTTCCCACTGGACGACATTGCACGCCCTTCGCTGACGTCCACCTGGGGTATCCGCCCCTCCCCTTCTTCGGCCTCCGACCCGCGCCCGGCCCGCTCCTGACCTGCACCCGCGCTCCCGGAGGCGCGCTGGTGCGCCGTGCATGCGCCCTGAATATGCCCACCGACGCCCCGGTAACTTCGCCGTCCATGAAGGGACTGGGGAAGTACTGGGGGTGGGCGGTCTTCGCGGTGCTCATCGCGGCCTGGCTGACCTCTGCGTTCGGACCGGGGGTGCTGCTGACCCTCTCGGCGCTGAGCACGGTGTACTTCTTCTTCCGGATCCCGGCGTGGTGTGGCGCCTCGGGACGGGAGGGGACGTGCCGCAACAACAGCAGGGGAGTGCTGATGGGCTGCCATCTCCGCCAGCACAAGTGGCAGAAGTTCAAGCTGGTCGTCGTGCGGGATCGGTGGCGCCAGCTGGCGAGGGAGCTGTTCCCCAACGCGACGTCCGCCCTGGCGACGGTCGGCGGCATCGTCGCGGTGCTGTCGGGCGTCGCCTCCGTACTGCAGCCGTTCTGGGGGAAGGGCTGGTGACCACGCGGTCCGGGGAAGGGCCGGCAACGGGCCAGGGCCTGTGACCAAGGTGCTGGTCAGAGGCCCTGGCCGCGCGGGCGTCGAGGCTCCGCGCCCGTGCCGGTCGGGCGGAGAGTCCCGCTCGCGCCGGTCAGGCGGACAGCGCGGCGCGGCCCGCGAGGGTGACCCGGGCCTGCTCGGCAATACGGCGGCCGAGGTGTTCGGCGGTGGCGACATCGGCCTTGTGGACGCCCTCGGGGCCCTGGTCGTTGTTCGACTGGGCGGCGGCACCCAGGAAGAAGCCCAGCCGGTTCAGGTCGTTCTCGGACGCGGTGGAGGAGTTCCAGCCCGGGAGCAGGTTGAGGCCGACCCAGGTCATGCCGTGCTGGGCGGCGAGCACCGTGAAGAACTGCAGGGTGTGCAGCTTGTCGCCGCTCTTGGAGGCGGAGTTGGTGAAGCCCGCCGCGATCTTGTCCTGCCAGGCGCGGGTCGCCCAGCGCGCGGACGTCGCCTCGGCGAAGACGTGGAACGCGCCGGAGGCGGTCCCCATGTAGGTGGGCGAGCCGAAGACGATCGCGTCGGAGGCGTCGAGCTGCTCCCACTGGGCCTCGGTGATCTCGTCGACCTTGATCAGGTGCACGGTGGCACCCGCCTCGGCGGCGCCGGCCCGGACGGCCTCGGCGAGGACGGCGGTGTGGCCGAAACCGGAGTGGTAGGCGATCGAGACGACGGGCGCGGGCAGAGCAGGGGTGGTCACGGGGTCTCCTCGGAGGACAGGGCCCCGGGCGGTGGTCGCCGGGGCGTCTACACCGAGAAAAGCACTAACTTTTCGAAAGTGCAACCCCGAAGATAGCGCATGCCGATCAGGTAGCGCTCTCCAGCAGTGAGCGCTATCGCGGAGTATGGTGTGAGGATGGCGACGACCGAGACCGCGGACCAGACGAACGGGGCGGCCACCGGCGGCTGTCCGGACGACCTCGCCTACGACGTGTTCGCGCGCAACTGCCCCTCCCGCGACACGCTCAAGCACATCACCGACCGCTGGGGCAGCCTGACGCTGGGCGCGCTGCTCGACGGGACGTTCCGGTTCAACGAACTGCGGCGCCGGGTCGACGGGGTGAGCGAGAAAATGCTGTCGCAGACCCTGCACGCGCTGGAGCGGGACGGTCTGGTGCACCGCGAGGCGCAGCAGACCAACCCGCCGCGGGTGGACTACGCACTGACCCCGCTGGGACACCAGGTCGCCCGCCAACTCCGGGCGCTGATCGACCTGGTGGAGGACCGGATGCCGCAGATACTGCGGGCACAGGAGCGCTACGACGCCGAGCACGCCGCGCGCTGAGCCGCCAGCCTCAAAGCGTCCTTGGCGGAAGCGCCCGCCGCGGAACCGTTCAGCGGCGCGGCGGCCGCTGGCAGCGCGGACAGAAGTAGCTGGAGCGGTTCATCCACGGCCGGCGGCGGATCGCCGTACCGCAGCGGCGGCAGGGCTCGTCCTCGCGGCCGTAGGCGTCCAGCGAGCGCTCGAAGTAACCGGACTCGCCGTTGACGTTGACGTAGAGGCTGTCGAAGCTGGTGCCGCCGACGGCCAGCGCGGCGCGCATCACGTCCCGTACGTGCCCGAGGAGCTCGGCGGTGCGCGGGCGGGTGAAGGTGGCGGTCGGCCGGTCGTAGTGCAGCTTGCTGCGCCAGAGCGCCTCGTCGGCGTAGATGTTGCCGACGCCGCTGATCAGCGTCTGGTCGAGCAGCGCCCGCTTGACGGTGGTCCTGCGGCGGCGCAGCGCGTCGTGGAAGGCGGTGTCGTCGAAGGCCGGGTCGAGCGGGTCGCGGGCGATGTGCGCGATGACGTCGGGCAGTTGGTCGGGGTCGCCGGGCACGGTGTCGTGCAGCGACAGGCCGCCGAAGGTGCGCTGGTCGACGAAGCGGAGTTCGGTCCCCAGGTCGTCGGCGAACCGCAGCCGGATCCGCAGGTGCTTCTCGTCCGGCGCGTCGTGCGGCTGGACCAGCAGCTGGCCGCTCATGCCGAGGTGGGCGAGGACCGCCAGGCCGTGGGTCACGTCGGGGGTGACGAGCGGCGCGATGCCCTGGGCGGCGGTCTGCGCGGCGGGGGTACCGCCGGTCACCGGGATCCAGAGGTACTTGCCGCGGCGGCGCGCGGTCCCCAGGCGCAGCCCGGTGAGGCGGGCCGCGAAGTCCTCCGCCCCGGCCGTGTGCCGGCGGATCGCCCGCGGATGCCGCACCTCGACGTCGTCGATGGTGCGGCCGTCCACCCACCGCTCCAATCCGCGGCGGACGACCTCGACCTCGGGCAGCTCGGGCACGACGGACTCCTCGGAACGACGACGGGCGAGCGGGCGGCACGTCGACGGGCCAGCGTCGACGGGCGGGAAAGACTTCTGACCCCGTCCGGGGCGACGCGCGGTCGCCCCGGACGGGGTCAGAAGAGGTGCTTCAGTGTGCCGACGACGAGCCGTCGTCGGCGGTGGTGAGGGGAGCCGATCCGTCCGGGCTCGGCGACACGGCGTCGCCGGAGGCCGCCGCCTTGGCCGCTTCGTCCGCCGCGGCGCGGATGGCGCGCCACGCGGACTCCGCCGCCTGCTGCTCGGCTTCCTTCTTGCTGCGGCCGGTGCCGGTGCCGTACGAGACACCACCGACGCGGGCGGCAGCAGTAAAGGTCTTCTCGTGATCCGGGCCGGTCTCGGTGACCAGGTACTCCGGGACGCCGAGACCCTCGGTCGCGGTGAGTTCCTGGAGGCTGGTCTTCCAGTCCAGGCCCGCGCCCAGGCTGGAGGACTTCTCGATGAGCGGGTCGAAGAGCCGGTGCACCAGCTCCGCTGCCGCGTCGAGACCCTGGTCGAGGTAGACCGCGCCGATCACCGCTTCCAGCGTGTCGGCGAGGATGGAGGCCTTGTCCCGGCCGCCCGTGCCCTCTTCGCCCCGTCCGAGGCGGATGAAGGCACCGAGGTCGAGGCCGCGCCCCACCTCGGCGAGCGCACGCGAGTTGACCACCGCGGCCCGCAGTTTGGCCAGCTGGCCTTCGGGCAGGTCGGGGTGGATGCGGTACAGCGTGTCCGTGACCACCAGGCCGAGCACCGAGTCCCCGAGGAACTCCAGCCGCTCGTTGGTGGGCAGACCGCCGTTCTCGTATGCGAACGAGCGGTGCGTCAGCGCACGCACCAGAAGGGCGGACTCGAGCTGGTACCCGAGCCGCCCTTCCAGAAGCGTGTGGGACGAGGCTGTGTCCGCCGGAGCCGTTTCCTCCCCGCGCTTGCGGGATGCCGAATGGGCGTCTTCCGCCTTTTTGGGGCTAGACACAGTGCCTGTCACCAGCCGCTCAGACCTCGAGGACCTGGCGCTTGTTGTAGGTGCCGCAAGCGGGGCACGCGATGTGCTGCTGCTTCGGCTCGTGGCAGCGCTCGCACGCCACCAGGGTGGGGACCGCAGCCTTCCACTGCGACCGGCGGTGGCGCGTGTTGCTGCGCGACATCTTCCGCTTCGGAACAGCCACGGCTACTTCTCCTGAGGTTCATCCCCGCCGTCGCGGGGTGCGTTGTCCTTCTCGCCGTCCTTGCTGGTTTCGGCGAGTCCCTGCAGTGCCGCCCAACGGATGTCGACGGCGTCGTGATGGTGGTCCGGGTCGTCCGCGAGCCGTACTCCGCAATCGGAACACAGGCCCGGGCAGTCGTCCTGGCACACCGGCTGCATCGGCAGTGCGAGCACCACCGCATCGCGCAGCACGGGTTCGAGGTCGAACAGGTCGTCCTCGATGAAGAGGGTGTCCTCCTCGTCCTCGGCGTCGTCGTCGGCGTCCTTGTCACGGACCCTGGCGTCGGCGTCGGGGTAGGCGAACAACTCCTGGAAGTCGCTGTCGAGCTCTCGCTCCAGCGGCTCCAGACACCTTACGCACTCCCCCTTGACCCGTGCACGGGCGGTACCCGTGACGAGCACCCCGTCCATGACCGATTCGAGGCGGAGGTCGAGCTCGATCGGGGCACCCTCGGGCACACCGATGACCTCATTGCCGAGGTCCCGGGGGGCCTCGACGGAGCGGGAGACCCTCTTGAGCGCACCGGGACGCCGACCCAGCTCACGCGTGTCGAACACGAGAGGGGCGCGGTGGTCGAGGCGGGCGTTGATGGCTTCCTGCTTTCTACGGGGTTTCGTGCCGCCCATGCTTCGCTGGGAAATCCGGGCAGCAGTGATCGCGGAAATACGCGCGACCGAAGAGCCAGGATACTGGAAGCACCCCGATAGGCCCAATCCACACCCACTCTCCCCAGCCACCCACGGAACGCGGGCGGTCAGACACCTACGGGCCAGGCACCTGCTCGTACGGGGCAGGCGGTTACGGGCCGCGCGCAGGCCGGGGTCGGGGAGCCGTGTCGGCCGTACTACGGCCGCGTGCCGATCGCGCGGCGGCGCAGGGACCACGCGTCCGCGTCGGTGGCCGCGTCGACCATCGGGGCGCTACGCCTGGCCGGCCACCCGAGGTGGCATACGCCTCGCGGGCGGGCTGTACTCCCTGTCCCCTAGTGGGCGGTCGAACAGATCCCGTAGGGGTCACGAGAACCCCCTGCGGGGCCACAACCGGGTGGGGGCGAGGGTTGTTCCAGTGCGCGGGGGGCGCAGCGGGGCGCAAGCGGGGTTACTCGCGGCGCGGGGCCACAAGCGGCGGGCAGGGCGGGGGGCCATCCCGGCGGCCCGCGACGAGGGGCAGGCGGGGCTATTCCAGAACAGGTGCAACGGGGCGCAGGCGGGGCTCTTGCGGCGGCGGCACCAGGGCACGGGCGAGGCTATTTCCGGCGGCGTGCACCAAGGCGCGGGCGGGGCGTTCTGTTGGCGGGCTGCGGGGGTTGCGGTGAGGGGCTACCAACGAATCCCCGTGGTGGGCACAAGGTCGCCGACGCCGACCCCGGCCCCGTCGCGGCCCCCAACCCCCTCGGTGAGCCGGTCGAAAGCCGCCGTCACCGCCTCGGCGACCCGGTCGAAAGTCGCCGGCATCACCTCGGTGGCCCGGCTGGGGGCCTCCCGTACCGCCTCGGTGGCTCGGCCCGGGGCCTCCCGTATCGCCTCGCGGTCCGGTCGATCGGAGGCGCCCCCGTCACCCCGGTGGCCCCGCAGTCGGCGGCTCCGTAGAGGGGTGGCCTACGGGCGGCCCTCCTCGTATTGGCGGAGCTGGTCGAGGTTGATCATGCTGGTGTCGAAGAGGCTGGTTTCGTCCAGGGCGGCGGGCTGGGCGGGTGTGTGGGGGGCGTGCTGGGGCTGTTGGGGCACCTGGGGCTGGAGGTAGGCGTTCGGGTCGTAGCCGGGCTGCTGGGGCTGCTGCTGCCAGTCGTAGGCGTACGGGTCCTGGTGCTGGGTGTACGCCGCGGCCTGTTGGGGCTGCTGGGGCTGCTGGTAGCCGTAGACGTCCTGCTGGGGGTAGGCGGCCGGGTCGGTGTAGTAGCCCTGCTGCTGGGGCTGGAGCGGCTGCTGGTGCTCCTGGGGCTGCTCCTGCGGCATCGCGGGCGTCTGCGGTTCGCGGTCGGCGCCGATGCCGGCCAGCTCGGCGAGGTACTCCGCGTCGGCCTGCGGCTGGGCGTTCTGCGGATCGCCCTGGGCCGCCAGGTGCGCGGCGAGTTCGTCGATCGCCTGGGCGCCCTGGAGCTTGTCGCGGCCCCGGCCGACCGCCTCCAGCGTCTTGGTCAGCACGGCCTGGAAGGCGCCGAACTTGGCGTCCACGTAGGCGTCCGCGCGCTGCCTGAGGGTCTCGGGGTCGGCGCTGCGCTCGGGGGCCTCGGCGTCCTCGTAGCCCTGCTCGTCGAGTCCGGGGCCCCGGCCGAGCAGCTTCTCGCGGCCGCGGTCGACGGATCCGATGGTCTTGGTGAGGACGACCTCGAAGTTGGCGAGCTTGGAGTCGACGTAGTCGTCGGCCTCGGCGCGGATCTCGGCGGCCTCCCGGGTGGCCTCGGCGAGGATCCGGTCCGCCTCCTCCTGCGACTGCCGGGCGATCTCGGTGTCGGAGATCAGCGAACCGCGGTGGGCGTGCGCGGACTCGATGATCCGCTCCGCCTCGGCGCGCGCCTCCTCGACCATCTGCTCCCGGCCGCCGAGCAGCTCCTGGGCCTGGGCGAGCGACCCGGGGAGCGCGGCGCGCACCTCTTCCAGCATGGCGAGCAGCTCGGCGCGGTTGACCACGCACGAGGCCGACATGGGCATGGACCGCGCACCGGCGACGGTCGCGACGATGTCGTCGAGCTTCTTCTGCACGTCCACCTTGGACTCGCCACTCTCTGAGGGGTTGGAACGACGGAACGGGACGACTGTACGTCCACCGGCCCTCCGCCCGACACCAACTGACGGTACGTCAGGAAGGGGCCGCGGCCGGTGCGCCGGGGGCGGTGATCAGCTCTTCTTGCGCAGCCGCTCGGTGAGCGCGTCGAGCACGAACGGCGGGACCAGGTGGGAGACGTCGCCACCCCAGGCGGCGACCTCCTTGACGAGGCTGGAGGAGAGGAAGCTGTAGGTGGGGTTGGTGGGGACGAACAGGGTCTCCACACCGGAGAGGCCGTTGTTCATCTGGGCCATCTGCAGTTCGTAGTCGAAGTCGCTGACCGCGCGCAGGCCCTTGACGATCGCGGGGATGTCGCGCTGCTTGCAGAAGTCGACGAGCAGGCCGTGGAAGGACTCGACCTGGACGTTGCCGTACTCGGCGGTGGCCCGGCGGATCAGGTCCATCCGCTCGTCGACCGTGAACAGCCCCTGCTTGGACTGGTTGATCATCACGGCCACATGGACGACGTCGTACAGCTTGGAGGCACGGGCGATGATGTCCAGGTGCCCGTTGGTGATGGGGTCGAACGACCCCGGACAGACGGCGCGGCGCAACGCGGGTTCCTCGCTCTCCGATGCGGTCATGACACGCTTGCTGACGTCGGTTCGGCGGACGTCGGAGCGGCGCGACCGTACCAAAGCGTCCCCTCGCCGTAGCGACGGGCCTTGATCGCGGTGAAGCCGTCCGGCCACGGGAACGCGCCGCCTCTGGTGCTCCGTTCCACGGTGACGAGTGCGTCGTCGGACAGCCACCCCTGACCACGGAGTGTGAGCAGGATCTCGCACAGCTCGGCGTCGGTCACCGCGTACGGCGGGTCCAGGAAGACGACGTCGTACGGCTCGCCGGGAGGCGGGGCGGCGGCGGTCTGTTCGGCCTTGCCGGGCCGCACCTCGACGCCCGGGAGGCCGACCGCGCGGACGTTGTCGCGGATGGTGCGGACGGCGCGGGCGTCGGCCTCCACCAGCAGGACGTGCGCGGCGCCGCGGGAGAGCGCTTCCAGTCCGACCGCGCCGGAACCGCCGTACAGATCGAGCACCCGGGCGCCGGTCAGCGGGCCGTCCAGCGACTCCCAGGTGGAGAACATGCCCTCGCGCGCCCGGTCGGAGGTCGGGCGGGTGCCGTTGCCGGGTGGTACGGCCAGGCGGCGGCCGCCGGCCGTACCGGCGATCACGCGGGTCATGGGCCCGTCCTTACGTCGTGCGGGGTGGAGGGGGTCTGCGGAGCCGTGCGGGCTCCGTGCTCCACGATATTCCGTCGTCCGGCGGCGGGCGCCCGCCGGAGCCGTCCGGGCGGCCCCGCGGCCCGTGATCGTTCTCACGCGGCCGCGGGCGCCGCACGGACGGCACGGCCCGCCGGGCCGGCCCGCTCAGCCCTTGTCCAGGTACTGCTCCCGTTCCTCGTCCAGCAGGGCGGACAGGGCGATCCGCAGCTCCGGATAGCCGGTCAGCTCGGGGTCGTCGCCGACCAGCGCGGTGGCCTCCTCGCGGGCGGCGGCGATGATCTCCTCGTCGTCGATGACCGTGAGCATCCGCAGCGAGGAGCGGACGCCGGACTGCGCCTGGCCCAGGACGTCGCCCTCGCGCCGCTGTTCCAGGTCGATCCGGGAGAGCTCGAAGCCGTCGAGGGTGCCGGCCACCGCGGCGAGCCGGGCCCGCGCCGGGCTGGCCTCGGGCATCTCGCTGACCAGCAGGCACAGGCCGGGCGCCGAGCCGCGGCCGACCCGGCCGCGCAGCTGGTGCAGCTGGGAGACGCCGAACCGGTCCGCGTCCATGATCACCATGACGGTGGCGTTGGGGACGTTCACCCCGACCTCGATGACCGTCGTCGCGACCAGCACGTCCAGCTCGCCGGCCGCGAACGAGCGCATCACCTCGTCCTTGTCGTCCGGCGCCATCCTGCCGTGCAGCACCGCCACCCGCAGGCCGGCGAGCGGGCCCTTGGTGAGCTGGTCGGCGATGTCGAGCACCGCGAGCGGCGGGCGCTTCTCGGCGAGGTCCTCCGGTGAACCCGCCTCGGCCGCCGCGCCCTTGCCGCCGGCCGCGCCCTTCTTGCCCGGCTTGTTGCCCGGCTTGGGCGCGTCCTCCTCGTCGCCGATCCGCGGGCAGACCACGTACGCCTGGTGCCCGGCCTCGACCTCTTCGCGGACCCGCTCCCAGGTCCGCGCGAGGAAGTGCGGTTTGTCCTTCGCGGGCACCACATGGCTGGCGATCGGCGAGCGTCCGGCGGGGAGTTGGTCGAGGACGGAGGTCTCCAGATCACCGAAGACGGTCATCGCGACCGTCCGCGGGATCGGCGTCGCGGTCATCACCAGGAGGTGCGGCGGCTGCTTCCCCTTACCGCGCAGGGCGTCGCGCTGCTCGACGCCGAAGCGGTGCTGTTCGTCGACGACCACCAGCCCGAGGTCGTGGAACTGCACCTTGTCCTCGATCAGCGCATGCGTGCCGACGACGATGCCGGCCTCGCCGGTGACCAGGTCCAGCAGCGCCTGCCGGCGGGCCGCGGCGCCCATGGAGCCGGTCAACAGCACCACCTTCGTGCCCTGTTCGGCCCCGCCGAGCATCCCGCCCTCGGCCAGCTCCCCCATCATCTCCGTGATCGAGCGGTGGTGCTGCTGGGCGAGCACCTCGGTGGGCGCCAGCATCGCGGCCTGGCCACCGCTGTCGACGACTCCGAGCATGGCGCGCAGCGCGACCATGGTGTTGTGCGTGACGGTGAAGTGGTCGGTCACATAGGCGTGCGAGGGGTGCGCGACGCTGATGCACTGGACGGGCTTGCGGCCCACGTGCTCGATGGCGCGGATCGAGCGCCGGAGGCCCGGGGCGTCACCGGCCCCCTCCTCGGGCAGCGTGACGTGGACGTCGTACGCGCCCGCCCCGGTGTCGTGCAGTCGGGCCGCGCCGCCCAGGGAGCGCACCAGCCAGGCGAGGTCGCCGGCGAGCGGGCCGGGCGCGGCACGGAACACGTCCCCGGTGCCGGAAGCCTCTCCCCCGGCCTCCATCAGACCCCGCAGTACGGCCCGCCGGTCCTTGACGGGGGCGTTGCGGTAGGCGGCCGGCAGGCCGTCCGCGGGGAGGGACCGGCCCAGGCGGTACGGGTCGAGCGGCCGCTCCCCGCCGTCGTCGAGGTCGACGGGGGTGGCCGCGGCGATGGACCACCGGGGGCGGCCGTCGGCGTGCAGCAGGCCGGCCCGCAGCTCGCGGGTCGTCAGCACCTGCTCGCCGGTCTCGCGGGACCCGGCGATCCACAGGTGCTCGTCGTCGCACTCGACGGTGGAGCCGTCCGACAGCACCAGTCGCCACACCTCGCGCTCCCCCTGCGGGAAGACGCCGTCCACCACGGCGCGCTCGCCGCTGGGCACCACCACTTCGGTGCCGACGGTCATCTCCCCCATGGGCCGGAAGCCGCCCGGGGTGAGCACCAGGGCGTCCAGCGGCTGGGCCTTTCCGGAGCCGACCTCGCCCTGGAGGAGGCGGTGCATGGGGTGTTCGGTCGCCAGGTCGTCGAAGATCTCCCGGCTGACCTTCTGCTGGCCTTCGGTGAGCGTGAACGGGAGCTCGGCGTCGAACGCGTCGAGGATGCCGCCCTTGACCAACTGTCGTGGAACGGCCGGGAGTTGGGTATCGGTCAGGCGTCTGCGGGCCAGCGCGACCTGCATCACGAACGCCTCGTCCCACTTCAGCCGGTCCCGCGCGTCGGCGATGTCGGCCTTGCTGCCCGGCCGGTGGATCTTCAGCAGCGCCTCGGTGAGCGGTACCAGTGACCGGCCCTCGCGCAGCGCCTCGGGCAGCGGGTCGACGGCGTCCTGGGCGCTGGGCAGCACCGCGTCGACCGCCTTGGTGATCTTCCAGGACGCCATCTGCTGGCAGGCCGGGTAGATCGGGATGAGCCGGCCCGCGAAGGAGTCCACCGCCTCACCGTCGGTGTCGCCGTCCAGGAGCGCGTACTCGGGGTGGGCGAGCTGGAGTTTGCGGTTGAAGACCGAGACCTTGCCGGCGAACATCGCGCGGCGTCCGGGCAGCAGTTCCTTGTGCGGCTTGTGGATGCCCTTGCCGAAGAAGACCAGCTGGAGCCGGCCGCTGCCGTCCGTGAGGGTCACTTCGAGGCGCTGTCCCCGGCCGGCGTTGAACTTGTGCACCCGGGCGTCGGCGACCCGGGCGACGACCGTGACGTGTTCGTCCAGCGGGAGGTCGGCGAGGCGGGTCAGCTCACCGCGCTCGGCGTAGCGGCGCGGGTAGTGGTGCAGCAGGTCCCCGACCGTATGCAGGTCGAGATGCTCGGCCAGCACCTTCGCGGTGGTGCCGCCGAGGATTTTCTTCAGGGGTTCGTCGAGCGCAGCCACGCGTCTATTGCACACCACGCCTCTGACAATCGCGCCGGTCCGGGCCGCGGGGCGCCGTCACTCCACGCCGATGAGCAGCGGGGCGGTGCGCTGGCCGCCGTCGTAGACGACGGTGTCGACGGCGAGGTGGCGCTCGCGGACGTGCCGTTCCAGCCGCTCGGCGAGGGCGGCGGGCGCCCCCGCGCCGAGGACCAGGGTCACCATTTCCCCGCCCGCGGACAGCATCCGGTCCAGCACCGTCATGGCGGTGGCGGTGAGGTCCGGGCCGATCACCGCGACGTCGCCGTCGATCAGCCCGAGGACGTCCCCGGCCTGGCAGACGCCCGCCATGGTCCACGACTGCCGTTCGGCGAGGGCGAGCTCGGCGTAGCGGGTGGCGCCGGCGGCGGAGGTCATGGCGACCGCGTCCTCGTCGAAGCTGCGGTCCGGCTCGTGCACGGCCAGCGCGGCGATGCCCTGGACGGCGGCGCGGGTGGGGATCACCGCGACCCGGACGCCTTCGGTGCGGGCCTGTTCGGCGGCGGCCGCTGCGGTGTGCCGGAGTTCGGGGTCGTTGGGCAGCAGCATGACCTCGCGGGCGTGGGCCTGCCGGATCGCCTGCACCAGTTCCCCGCTGGCCGGCGGCTCCCCGGGCCGTACGGTGACGGCCGTCGCGCCGGCGTCGGCGCACAGGGCGGCGAGCCCGGCGCCCGGCACCACCGCGACCACGGCCCGCGGTGCCAGCGCCGGTTCCTTGGTGCGGCCGGCGCCGCCGAAGTGCGTGATGCGGATCCGGTAGGGGCGGCCGGCCTCGATGCCGGCCTCCACGGCGGCGCCCGCGTCGTCGACGTGGACGTGGACGTGCCACAGCCCGTCCCCGCCGACCACCACCAGGGAGTCGCCGAGGCCGTCGAGCCGGGTGCGCAGCCGCGCCACGGCCTCGTCCGCCGCCTCCAGCAGGTAGATCACCTCGAAGGCGGGCCCGCCGGGTTCCGCGCAGCCGTCGGCCGCCGTGTGTGCCGCGACGTCGCAGCCGGCGGCCTCGGGGAGCGGGGCGTCGGCCCGTACGGCGACCGGGGCGGCGGTGACCTCTCCGGACAGCGCGTCGGCGAGCGCGCCCAGCAGGGCCACGAGCCCGCAGCCGCCGGCGTCCACGACGCCCGCCCTGCCGAGGACCGCCAGCTGCCCGGGGGTCGCCTGCAGGGCCGTACGGGCCCCCTCGTGGGCGGCGCGGGCGACCGCGGCGGCGTCCTTGGCCTTGCCGGCCGCGCGTTCGGCGGCATCGGCGGCGGCGGTCGCCACGGTCAGGACGGTGCCCTCCACGGGGTGGGCGACGGCCTCGTACGTGGCGGCGGCGGCCCGGCGCAGGGCCCGGCGCAGCGCCTCGGCCGCACCGTCACCGGTCGCGGTGTCCGTGCCGTCCGTGCTGTCCGTGCTGTCCGTGCCGGCCGTGCCGCCGCCGGCCGCCAGGACGTCGGTCATTCCGCGCAGCAGCTGCGCCAGGATGGTGCCGGAGTTCCCGCGCGCTCCTATCAGGGCGCCGTGTGCCATCGCGCCGATCGCGTCGGCGAGGCCGGGGGCGGTGCCCGCCGAGGCATGGCCGTCGAAGGCGGCCTCGACCGCCCGGGCCGCGGATTCCAGCGTCAGATAGAGGTTGGTGCCGGTGTCGCCGTCGGCCACCGGGTAGACGTTGATCGCGTCGATCCGCTCGCGTTCCCGGCCGAGCGCCTCCAGCGCCAGCCCGCACCAGGAGCGGACCGCGGCGGCGTCGAGCGGGTACGGCACATCGTCCTCCTGGGTCACGGGCTGCACCGCACAGTAGCCGCGCACCGGTGGGGAGGCCGGGGCGGGGGCCGGAGGGTGCGTGGTAGTTTCGTTCTACGGGAGCGGTCGTTGTATGCTGCTCCGGTTGCCCGATGAGAATCGGGCCATTTCCTCTCCTGACGGTCGCCGGTCGGGCAATGCACTCGGCCCGTCGGGATTTCACCGTAAGTGCATCTGAAGTCTTTGGAGTGACCCGTGGCTGCCAACTGCGACGTCTGCGGCAAGGGGCCGGGCTTCGGCAAGAGTGTCTCGCACTCGCATCGCCGTACCAACCGTCGTTGGAACCCCAACATCCAGACGGTGCGTGCAGTGATCGGGCGCACGCCGAAGAAGCTGAACGCCTGCACCTCGTGCATCAAGGCCGGCAAGGTCTCGCGCTGACGCCTTAGTCGTAGCGCAGCCCGCCGGTTGCCTCGGAAGCCGGTCCACCCTCGGGTGGGCCGGCTTTTGCCATTCCCGCGTCGCCGCGGCGGGCAGTTCAGCGCCCGTCGCCGAGCCGCCAGCCGTGGTCGACCGGCCCGATGCCGCCCCCCAGCCGGAAGCCGGCCGCGATCGCGCCGGTGACGTAGTCCTTCGCCGCCGCGGCGGCCTGCGGCACGCTGTCGCCCTTGGCCAGCTGAGCGGCGAGCGCGCTGGCGAGGGTGCAGCCGGTGCCGTGGGTGTGCCGGTTGTCGTGGCGGGGGGCGCGCAGCCAGTGCTCCTCGGTGCCGTCGGTGAGCAGGTCGACGGCGCTGCCGGCGTCCCCGTCCGCGGCGGTGAGGTGGCCGCCCTTGATGAGCGCCCAGCGCGGCCCGAGGTCCAGGACGGCGGCGGCCGCCCGGCGCATGTCGGCCTCCTCCCGGACGCTCACGCCGGTGAGCTGGGCCACCTCGTCGAGGTTGGGGGTGGCGACGGTGGCCGTCGGCAGCAGCTTGGTGCGCACCGCGTCCAGGGCGCTCGCGGCGAGCAGTGCGTCACCGTGTTTGGAGACGCCCACGGGGTCGACGACGACCGGGACGTCCAGTCCGGCGAGCAGTTCGGCGACGGTCTCGACGAGTTCCGCCGAGGAGAGCATGCCGGTCTTGACCGCCTGGACACCGATGTCGTCGACGACGCTGCGGAACTGGGCGCGTACGGCCTCGGCGGGCAGGTCCCACGCGCCCTGCACGCCCAGGGAGTTCTGTGCGGTGACGGCGGTGAGCACGCTCATGCCGTGGGTGCCGAGCGCCAGCATCGTCTTCAGGTCGGCCTGGATGCCCGCGCCGCCGCCGGAGTCGGACCCGGCGACGGTCAGGACGCGTGGAGGTATGCGCATGCCGGCGAATCTACCCGCCGGCGGCCGACGGCCTACTCGGCGTCGGCGTTGTCCCCGAAGTGGTCCCAGCCGGCCTTCACCCAGGGGGCGCCGTCCACCGTGACCTGCGGCAGCGCGGAGGGGTTGAGGACCTCGCCGATGACCTTCCACCGGGCGGGCAGCTTCACGTCCGGCGGGAACGTGGCCACGATCGCGTGGTCCTCGCCGCCGTTGAGCACCCACTGCATCGGGTCCACGCCGACCGCGGTGCCGATGTCCGACATCTGCGTGGGGATGTCGATCGCGGCGGACCGCAGGTCGATCCGGACCTTGCTGGCCTCGGCGATGTGCCCGAGGTCGGCGACCAGCCCGTCGCTGACGTCGGTCATGGCGGTGGCGCCGAGCCCGGCGGCCGCGGGGCCGGCGTGGTACGGCGGTTCGGGACGGCGGTGCGCCTCCACGAAGGCGCGCGGCGAGCGGAAGCCGCGGGAGAGGACCGCGTGCCCGGCGGCGGACCAGCCGAGCCAGCCGGTCACCGCGACCACGTCGCCGGGCTGGGCGCCGGCCCGGGTGACCGGCTCCTGGTTGCGCAGGTCGCCGAGGGCGGTGATGGCGACGGTGATGGTGTCGCCGCGGACCACGTCACCGCCGACGACCGCGGCGCCGGCCACCTGGCACTCGTCGCGCAGCCCGTCCATCAGCTCGGTCGGCCAGGTCGCGGGGAGTTCCGCGGGCACGACCAGGCCCAGCAGGATCGCGGTGGGCACCGCGCCCATCGCCGCGATGTCGGCGAGGTTCTGGGCGGCGGCCTTGCGGCCGACGTCGTAGGCGGTGGACCAGTCGCGGCGGAAGTGCCGGCCCTCCAGGAGGATGTCGGTGCTGGCGACCACCCTCCGGTCCGGCGCGGTGACCACCGCGGCGTCGTCCCCCGGCCCGATCCGTACCGCCGGAGTGGACGTGAGCCGGGAGGTGAGCTCCCTGATCAGACCGAACTCCCCCAGCTCGCCCACGGTGCCCTTCATGCTGTTGCCCTTCTCATGTGTACGGGCCGTTGTACGGACGGTCCGTACGTGGCTGACGGTTGCGCCGCACCTGCCGTGTTCACCGCGCGGGTCTCCCCGCTCCGCACGGTGACGCGGTACCGTGGCGTCCCTTCTTCCCCCATGATCCTCGTAGCCGCCCTGGAGGTTCCGTGGTACAGGCCTACATCCTGATCCAGACCGAGGTCGGCAAGGCCTCGGCCGTCGCGGAGGTGATCGCGAAGATCCCCGGTGTGCTGCAGGCCGAGGACGTCACCGGTCCGTACGACGTGATCGTGCGCGCACAGGCCGACACCGTCGATGAGCTGGGCCGCATGGTGGTGGCGAAGGTCCAGCAAGTGGAGGGCATCACGCGCACCCTGACCTGCCCGGTCGTTCATCTCTAGCTCCCCCGTATGCTCGGCCGGGTGATCTCTTCGCGTCGCCGGTGCCGCCCGTTCCTGGCTCTTCCCCTGCTCACCGTGGCGTTCGCCGCGGTGAGCTGTTCGTCTTCCGAGGACGTGGCCGTCCCGTCCCCCCGGGGCGAGGCGGCGCGGCACTGCCGGGCACTCCATGAGGAACTGCCGCGGACCGTCGACGGTCTGAAGCGGCATTCCGCCGAACCCGTCTCCGACTTCACCGCCGTCTGGGGCGACCCCGCCGTGCAATTGCGCTGCGGGGTGCCGAAGCCGGACGTCCTGAGACACGGGAGTGAACATTACAACCCCAACCCGGAGGCGGCGGAAGTCAACGGCGTCCGGTGGCTCTTCGAGAAGCAGGACGACGGCTACCGCTTCACGACCGTGCTGCGCAAGGTGTACGTCGAGGTGACCGTGCCGGGGAAGTACGCCCCCGAGGTCGATGTGCTCCCCGACCTCGCGGGCGCGGTGAAGAAGACCATCCCCGCGGGCGTCTGACCCTCGCGTCGCCGGCCGGCCGCGGTCCTAGCGCAGCCCGGTCGAGCGCTGCAGCGCCGCCTCCAGGAGGCGGTCGATCAGCTCCGGGTAGCTCACTCCGCTCTCCTGCCACATCCGCGGGTACATCGAGATGGGCGTGAAGCCGGGGAGCGTGTTGATCTCGTTGATCACGAACTCGCCGTTGTCCTGCAGGAAGAAGTCCGCGCGGACCAGGCCCTCGCAGGACGCCGCCTCGAAGGCCGCGACGGCCAGTTCCTGGACCTTCGCGGTCTGCTCGGCGGTCAGCGGGGCCGGGACGATGCCGGCGGCCGAGTCGATGTACTTGGCCTCGAAGTCGTAGAAGTCGTGCGCGGTGACCGGCGGGATCTCGGCCGGCACGCTGGCCCGCGGCCCGTCGGCGAACTCCAGCACCCCGCACTCGATCTCGCGGCCGCTGAGCAGCGATTCCACGAGGATCTTGGGGTCGTGGCGGCGGGCCTCCTCGATGGCCTCGTCGAGGTCCGCGGGCCCGTCGACCTTGCTGATGCCCATGGACGAGCCGGCCCGGGCGGGCTTGACGAAGAGCGGCCAGCCGTGTGCGGCGGCGAAGTCCACGATCTTCTTGCGGGCCGCCGAGGGGTCCTTCTCCCACTCCCGGGGGCGGATGACCTCGTAGGGGCCGACCGGCAGCCCGAAGGAGGTGAACACCCGCTTCATGTAGTCCTTGTCCTGGCCGACCGCGGAGGCCAGCACGCCCGAGCCGACGTAGGGCACGCCGGAGAGCTCCAGGAGGCCCTGCAGGGTGCCGTCCTCGCCGTACGGGCCGTGCAGGACGGGGAAGACCACGTCGACCTCGCCGAGGGCCTTGGGCACCGCACCCGGCTCGGTGTAGACCACCTCGCGGTTGGACGGGTCGACGGGGAGCACCACTCCGCCCTCGGTGGACTCGGCGAGCTCGGCCACGCTGGGCAGCCGCCGGTCCGTGATGGCCATCCGCTCGGGGTCGTCGGCGGTGAGCGCCCAGCGGCCGTCGGTGGTGATGCCGATGGGCAGCACGTCGTACTTGTCGCGGTCGATGGCGCGCAGTACGGCTCCGGCGGTGACCACGGAGATGGCGTGCTCGGAGCTGCGCCCGCCGAACACGACGGCGACGCGGGGCTTGTGGGAGGAGGTCTGGCTGCTCATATCGCGTTGAGGGTACCTGCTGACCGGCGCGGCGTCAGTGCGGCGGCCGCCGTTGGTGGCGTGACGCCGGTGCCGTCCGTGGAGGGTGGGGTTTTCGTGCCGGTTCGGTGCTGGTTCCGTGCCGGTTCCGTGCCGTTTTTCAGTGCCGCTCGGACTTGGCGCTGCGCGCCATCAGCTCCTTGAGGGCCACCAGCGGGGGCTTGCCGTCGTGGACGATGGACACCACCGTCTCGGTGAGCGGCATGTCGACGCCGTGCCTGCGGGCCAGATCCAGTACGGATTCGCAGGACTTGACGCCCTCGGCGGTCTGCTTGGTGACCGCGATGGTCTCCTCCAGCGTCATGCCGCGGCCGAGGTTGGTGCCGAAGGTGTTGTTGCGGGACAGCGGTGAGGAGCAGGTGGCGACGAGGTCGCCCATGCCGGCCAGGCCGGCGAAGGTGTGCGCGTCGGCGCCCATGGCGAGGCCGAGCCGGGTGGTCTCGGCGAGTCCGCGGGTGATCAGCGACGCCTTGGCGTTGTCGCCCAGGCCCATGCCGGTGGCGATGCCGACGGCGAGGGCGATGACGTTCTTGACCGCGCCGCCCAGTTCGCAGCCCACCACGTCGGTGTTGGTGTACGGGCGGAAGTACGAGGTGTGGCAGGCGGTCTGCACCCGGCGGGCGACCGCCTCGTCGGCGCAGGCGACGACCGCGGCGGCGGGCTGCCGGGCCGCGACCTCCTTGGCGAGGTTGGGGCCGGTGACCACCGCGACCCTTTCGGCGGGGGCCTTGGCGACCTCCTCGACGACCTCGCTCATGCGCTTGGCCGTGCCCAGTTCGACGCCCTTCATGAGGGAGACCAGGACCGTGTCGGCGGGCAGCAGCGGAGCCCATTCGGCGAGGTTTCCGCGCAGCGTCTGGGACGGCACGGCCAGGACGGTGAACTCCGCGTCACGGGCGGCCCGTGCCGGGTCCGTGGTGGCCCGTACGGCCTCGGGGAGCTCGACGCCCGGCAGGTAGTCGGGGTTCGTACGGCCGTTGTTGATGGCGTCGACCAGGGCCGCGCGGCGCCCCCACAGGGTCACCTCGCATCCCGCGTCGGCGAGCACCATCGCGAATGCGGTGCCCCAGGACCCCGTGCCGTAGACGGCGCAGCGCGTCACTTGCCTTCATCCTCCTGTGCCTGCTGGGTGCTTCGGGCCTGCTGGGGGGCGACGGCGCCTTCGGTGGCGGCGGCCGGCTCGGCGACGGCCTTGGCGGCCTCGCGGGCGGCCCGGCGTTCCTGGGCGATGGCCTTGCGCCAGTCGTACGGTGCGGCCGGGGCGCTCTCGCCGCGCAGCTGGGCCAGCTGTTCGGTGATCGCGGTCATGATGAGGTCGGTGACGGCGCGCAGCACCTCGGCGGTCGGTTCCTGGTCGTAGTAGGCGCTCAGGTCGACCGGCGGCCCCGCTTTGACCCGCAGCGTCTTGCGCGGCAGGAGCCGGAGCTTCTTCTCCTTGGCGTACGGCGGCATCGCGTCGTTGGCGCCCCACTGGGCGACCGGGATGACCGGGGCCTTGGTCAGCAGGGCCACCCGCGCGGCACCGGTCTTGCCCTGCATCGGCCAGAGCTCGGGGTCCCGGGTGAGGGTGCCCTCGGGGTAGAAGGCGACGCATTCGCCCTTGTGGATGGCGGTGACGGCGGCACGGAACGCGTTGGCGGCGTCGGTGGTTTCCCGGTAGACCGGGATCTGTCCGGTGCCGCGCATCATCAGGCCGACAAAGCCGCTCTTGAAGAGTCCGGCCTTGGCCAGGAATCGGGGGACCCGCCCGGTGTTGTACTGATAGTGCGCATAGGAGAGCGGGTCGAGATAGGAGTTGTGGTTGACCGCGGTGATAAATCCACCGTCGGCCGGAATGTGCTCCATTCCCTGCCAGTCCCGCTTGAACAGAACCAAGAGCGGCGGTTTGCAGATGACCGCGGCCAAGCGGTACCAGAAGCCGATTCTGCGGCGGGACACTGGGACACCCTCCTTGTGGGGACCTGCGTAGCTGCTACGGGCCGGCAGCCGCACAAGTGTCGCCCCAGGTACCCGCTATGTCGAGGACACCGTAACCCCGGCGCTGCCCCGGGTCGTCGGCGGCGGGTGAGAATGGCGCGGATGCGAAGAGACGGAGCGGATGGCGGGGCGGCGGCGGCCTGGAGCCTGGTGGTGCCGCTGAAACCGCTGGTGCGGGCCAAGAGCAGGCTGGCCGGGGCCGCCGGGGAGGATTTCCGGCCGCGGCTGGCCCTGGCCTTCGCCCTGGACACCGTGGCAGCCGCGCTGGCCTGCGCCGATGTGCGCGATGTGGTGGTTGTCACGGACGACCGGCTGGCCGCGGAGCGGCTCGCGGCGCTGGGGGCGCGGATCGTGCCCGACACTCCGGCGGGCGGGCTGAACGCGGCGCTGGCGCACGGTGCGGAGGCGGTCCGGGCAGGTCGTCCCCACGCCCCGGTGGCCGCGCTGAACGCGGATCTTCCCGCGCTGCGCCCGGCCGAGCTGGCCCGGGTGCTCCATTCCGCCGCGCTATTTCCCCGTGCATTTCTCGCGGATGCGGCGCATTTCGGGACAACACTTCTGACCGCGAGTTCCGGCGTGGAATTGGCACCGGCATTCGGCGGTGCCTCGCGGGCCCGTCATCTGGCGTCGGGGGCGCAGGAGATCACCGCGCCGGACGTGCCGTCGGTGCGCCGGGACGTGGACACCGGCGAGGATCTGCTGGCCGCGCTGGCGCTGGGCGTGGGCCCGCACACGGCGCGGCAGGCGCGGACGGCTGCGGGGACGGACGGCGCCGGGGCGCGCACGGAGCCGCCCGGGCCGGTGCCGCCGCAGGTCAGAGCGTCTGGAGGGTGACCAGGTCGATGTGCCGGGCGTCGCCTTCCCCGGTGACCTCGATGCGGACCCGCTGACCGGGCCGGAGCAGCAGCAGCCCGCCGGCGTCGAAGGCGGCCGCGTCGAAGGGCAGCGGGGTGCCGTCGTCGAGCAGCACGCTGCCGGAGCGGGTCTGGGGGTCGTACGTGTACGCGGTGGCCTGCATGGGAGAGAGCCTAGACGGCGGCCGGGGCCGGAAAGCACCGCGGGCCGGGCTCCCCGGAGGGAGACCGGCCCGACGCATGGCGTCGCCGCTGCTGTGGGTCACCGCTTGCGGGCGGTGGTCTTCTTCGCGGTGGTCTTGCGCGCGGTGGCCTTCTTGGCGGGAGCCTTCTTCGCCGTGGCCTTCTTCGCGGGCGCGGTCTTCTTGGCCGTCGCCTTCTTCGCGGTGGTCTTCTTGGCCGGGGTCGCCTTCTTGGCGGCGGCCTTCGCGGGGGCCTTCTTCGCCGTCGTCTTCTTGGCGGTGACCTTCTTCGCGGGGGTGGTCTTCTTCGCCGCGGCCTTCTTGGCCGGCGCCGCCTTCTTGGCGGTGGCCTTCTTGGCGGTGGCCTTCTTCGCCGCGGCCTTCTTGATCGCGGTGCCGCCGGTGAGGCTGCCCTTGGGGGCCTTCTTGACGGAGACCTCGCCGCCCTTGGGGAGCTTCTTCGAGCCGCTCACCAGGTCCTTGAAGCCCTGACCGGCGCGGAAGCGCGGCACCGAGGTCTTCTTGACCCGCACCCGCTCACCGGTCTGCGGGTTGCGGGCGTAACGGGCCGGGCGGTCGACCTTCTCGAACGAGCCGAATCCGGTGACCGAAACGCGGTCACCGGAGACCACTGCACGGACGACCGCGTCCAGTACGGCGTCCACCGCGTCTGCTGCGTTCTGGCGGCCGCCGAGCTTGTCGGCAATGGCTTCTACGAGCTGCGCCTTGTTCACGTCTTCCCCTTCGGAGACATTGCTGGAAGGAAAGTTTCCAAGCTTTTTCGCACGTTAGGCAGATATATACCGCAAATCAAACACGAAACGGGCTAATCACCCTTGTGCCGCAACGAACTCGACCTTCACGGACTTCCGTCGGCGTGCACATCTTCGGGATAACGACCTTCGTCGAGGTCTTCCATGAACCACTCCAGACGCCGTGCCGCGTCCGCAAGATCGTGTTTAGCCGCGGCCGTGATGACGAGCAGCTTCCGGGTCAGCGCCATCCGTACGCCCTCCGGGACTTGCAGTGTCCGCACTCTTGCGTGTGCGTCCTTGAGTCGGTCGGCGACGACGCCGTAGAGCTGGAGTTGGTCGTCGCGTTCCATGCGCTAATTGTGCCATCTGCGGCGAGTTGTCGCTTCACGGGGCCTCAACAGCCGTCTCGACAAGCTGATGCGCCCCCTGCCAACTGCACAGGGGGCGCATCGTACGCAATAACTCTTTGAGCCAAAAACCCGAGGTCAGACCTCGATGGTGCGCGGCTTGAACGACGGGCGATTCGCCTCGTACGCCACGATTGACGGCTCCTCCCGAAGGGTGAGGCTGATGTCGTCCAGTCCCTCCAGCAGACGCCAACGGGCGTTCTCGTCCAGCTCGAAGTCCGCGCTGATGCCCTCCGCCCGGACCTGCCGGTCCACGAGGTCGACGGTCACCTCGGCGGCCGGGTCGGCCTCCACCAGCTGCTGCAGCCGGTCCACCGTCTCCTGCGGCAGGACCACCGTCAGCAGGCCGTTCTTGAGGGAGTTGCCGCGGAAGATGTCCGCGAACCGCGAGGAGATGACGGCCTTGAAGCCGTAGTTCTGCAGCGCCCAGACGGCGTGCTCGCGCGAGGACCCGGTGCCGAAGTCGGGGCCGGCGACGAGCACCGTGGCGCCTTTGTACTGCGGCTTGTTGAGGACGAACTCGGGGTCCTTGCGCCAGGCCTCGAACAGGCCGTCCTCGAAGCCGTCGCGGGTGACCTTCTTCAGCCAGTGGGCCGGGATGATCTGGTCGGTGTCGACGTTGCTGCGGCGCAGCGGGACGGCCCGGCCGGTGTGCGTGGTGAAAGCTTCCATGGTTCAGACTCCCGCGGGCGTGGCGACGTCGGACAGGTCGGCCGGTGAGGCCAGATGGCCGAGAACCGCCGTTGCGGCGGCCACCTGCGGCGAGACCAGGTGCGTACGACCGCCCTTGCCCTGGCGGCCCTCGAAGTTGCGGTTGGAGGTGGACGCGGAGCGCTCACCGGGCGCCAGCTGGTCGGGGTTCATGCCCAGGCACATCGAGCAGCCCGCGTGCCGCCATTCGGCGCCCGCCTCGGTGAAGACCTTGTCCAGACCCTCGGCGACGGCCTCCAGCGAGACCCGGACCGAGCCGGGAACGATCAGCATCCGTACGCCGTCGGCGACCTTGCGGCCCTGCAGGATCGAGGCCGCGGAGCGCAGGTCCTCGATGCGGCCGTTGGTGCACGAACCTACGAAGACTGTGTCCACGGTGATCTCGCGCAGCGGCTGACCCGCCGTCAACCCCATGTATTCCAGGGCCTTTTCGGCGGCGTAGCGCTCCGAGGCGTCCTCGTACGAAGCCGGGTCGGGGACGCTCGCCGAAAGCGGTGCGCCCTGGCCCGGGTTGGTGCCCCAGGTGACGAACGGCGCCAGCGAGGCGGCGTCGATGTGGACCTCGGCGTCGAAGACCGCGTCGTCGTCGGTGCGCAGCGTCTTCCAGTACTCGACCGCGGCGTCCCAGTCCGCGCCCTTGGGGGCGTGGTCGCGGCCCTGGAGGTAGTCGAAGGTGGTTTGGTCCGGGGCGATCATGCCGGCCCGGGCGCCCGCCTCGATCGACATGTTGCAGATGGTCATCCGGGCCTCCATCGAGAGCTTCTCGATGGCCGGGCCGCGGTATTCGATGACGTATCCCTGGCCGCCGCCGGTGCCGATCTTGGCGATGATCGCCAGGATCAGGTCCTTGGCGGTCACGCCCTCCGGCAGCTCGCCGTCGACGGTGATCGCCATCGTCTTGAACGGGGCCAGCGGCAGCGTCTGGGTGGCCAGGACGTGCTCGACCTGGCTGGTGCCGATGCCGAACGCCAGCGCGCCGAAGGCGCCGTGGGTGGAGGTGTGGCTGTCACCGCAGACCACGGTGGTGCCGGGCTGGGTCAGTCCCAGCTGGGGGCCCACGACGTGGACGACGCCCTGCTCGACGTCGCCGAGCGGGTGCAGCCGGACGCCGAACTCGGCGCAGTTCTTGCGCAGCGTCTCCAGCTGGGTGCGCGAGACCGGGTCGGCGATCGGCTTGTCGATGTCGAGGGTCGGGGTGTTGTGATCCTCGGTGGCGATGGTCAGGTCCGTCCGGCGCACCTGGCGGCCGGCCTTGCGGAGGCCGTCGAACGCCTGCGGGCTGGTGACCTCGTGCAGCAGGTGCAGATCAATGAAGAGGAGGTCGGGCTCGCCTTCCGCGCGCCGGACGACATGGTCGTCCCAGACCTTCTCCGCGAGTGTCCGTCCCATCGCTTTCCCTCCGGCCGGCCGCTGTGCCGGCCTTGCTCGTCCATGCGCGATCGCCCGCAGAACTCCCCCTGCCGGGCCTTACGCCGGGCCCTGGTCGAGGGCCACACCTACAGACTGACGACTTCCCTGGAAAATTGAACTTGCGTTTCACAGTGTGAGACGTGAGTATCGTTGCATGGACAACTCTAGCGGCGTCGGCGTTCTCGACAAGGCAGCTCTGGTATTGAGCGCCCTGGAGTCCGGTCCGGCCACCCTCGCCGGGCTGGTCGCGGCGACCGGGCTTGCACGACCCACGGCCCACCGGCTGGCCGTGGCCCTGGAACACCACCGGATGGTGGCGAGGGACATGCAGGGCCGGTTCATCCTGGGCCCACGGCTCTCCGAGCTGGCCGCGGCGGCCGGCGAGGACCGGCTGCTGGCCACGGCCGGGCCGGTACTGACCCACCTGCGCGATGTGACGGGCGAGAGCGCCCAGCTCTATCGCCGGCAGGGCGACATGCGGATCTGCGTGGCGGCGGCCGAGCGGCTGTCCGGACTGCGGGACACCGTCCCGGTCGGCTCCACGCTCCCGATGAAGGCCGGCTCGGCCGCGCAGATCCTGATGGCCTGGGAGGAGCCCGAGCGGCTGCACCGCGGCCTCCAGGGCGCCCGCTTCACGGCCACCGCCCTGTCCGGCGTACGGCGCCGCGGTTGGGCCCAGTCGATCGGTGAGCGGGAGCCCGGCGTGGCCTCGGTCTCCGCGCCCGTACGCGGCCCCTCCAACCGCGTGGTGGCCGCCGTCTCGGTCTCCGGACCGATCGAGCGGCTGACCCGCCACCCGGGCCGGATGCACGCCCAGGCGGTCATCGACGCGGCCGCCCGGCTCTCCGAGGGCCTGCGCCGCACCGGCTGAACCACGCGGCACGCTCCCGGTCCCGCACGGCGCGATCCGCCCGGGACCGGGGCCGGGCGGCCGCGCCCCGGCTCAGGCCGCCAGCCGCTCGGCCGCCCGCTCCCCGCGGCGGGCGACCGGCACCACCCCGCGGGCCGCGCCCAGTCCGTGCGGCGGCATGTTCGCGTAGATGGTCTCGTACGAGCCCGCCGGGACGACATAGGTCTCGTGCCAGATGCCGACGTGGCCCCGCCCCTCCCGTGCCCGCCGGTTGAAGGCGGCCCAGGCCGGCCGGTGCGCACCGCCCTGGTCGCTCGCGTAGGCCAGCAGCTTCTCCTTGGACTCCCAGTACTGCACGAGCCCGAAGTTCCGCAGGCCGGGCAGGAGGCGGTAGCCGAGCAACCCCCGCTCCGGATCCCGCGCCAGCTCCTTGATCATGGGCCCCATCGCCCGGAGCGCCGGCAGCCAACTGCGCACCGCCCGCCAGTTGTTGATCCGCATCCCGATGAGGAAGACCACCACCTCCCCGGTCCCGTCCGCCGTCATCCGTCCCTGCACCGGCTCGCCGCTCATCACAGCCCCCTTGGCTCACGCCGAACAATGTTGGATAGCACCGCTATCCATGTTTGGATAGTGTCACTCTCCAAGGAAGGACGCAAGACGTATGCGACTGGCGGAGCTCAGCGAGCGCAGCGGGGTGCCCACCGCGACGATCAAGTACTACCTGCGCGAGCGGCTGCTGCCACCCGGCCGCCCGCTCACCGCCACCCAGTCCGAGTACGACGAGGACCACCTGCGCCGGCTGCGGCTGATCCGGGCGCTGATCCAGGTCGGACGGGTCCCGGTGAGCACCGCCCGGGACGTCCTGGCCGCCGTCGACGACGACTCCCGCGACCAGCACTCCCGCCTCGGCGCGGCCGTCGAGGCCCTTCCGCACGGCCCGTGGCCCGACGAGACCGACCCGGCGACCACCGCGGCCCGGCACACCGCCACCGACCTGCTGCGCCGCGTCGGCTGGCACTTCAACCTGGGGATCGCCGAGCACTCCGGCGCCTTCCGCATGCTCGTCGCCGCCGTCGCCGCGCTGCACCGCCTCGGCTACCCCTGCGACACCGCCCACCTGCTGCCCTACGCCCGCCAGGCGGCCGAGCTCGCCGTCGTCGAACTGGACCTGGTCGAGGAGTACGGGAGCACCGCGGAACAGATGGAGGCGGCGGTGGCCCTGACGGTGCTCTACGAGCCGGTACTGCTCGGCCTGCGCCGGCTGGCCGAGGCGGAGGAGTCCAACCGGCGCTTCCGGGCGGGGCGTTGAACCAGTTGCACCACGGGAACAACGGAAAAGCCCCCCGCGCGATGCGGAGGGCCTTCCCTTGTGCGTACCCCCGACCGGATTCGAACCGGCGCTACCGCCTTGAGAGGGCGGCGTGCTAGGCCGCTACACAACGGGGGCAAGATTTCCTGCAGTTGAGCCTGTCACGAGGACATGCTGCGCTGGGCTACCAGGACTCGAACCTAGACTAAATGAACCAGAATCACTCGTGCTGCCAATTACACCATAGCCCATGGTGGTTTAGACCAGTACCCCCGACCGGATTCGAACCGGCGCTACCGCCTTGAGAGGGCGGCGTGCTAGGCCGCTACACAACGGGGGCCCTAGCGATCCCATCCGGCCGGAGCCGGATGTTGTCACCGCGATATCACCGGGAGCGACCCTGGTGATCTACGGGATGGATCTGTACCCCCGACCGGATTCGAACCGGCGCTACTGCCTTGAGAGGGCAGCGTGCTAGGCCGCTACACAACGGGGGCTTTGCAGATGAGCTCTGCGAGCTGGCCTACCAGGACTCGAACCTAGACTAACTGAACCAGAATCAGTCGTGCTGCCAATTACACCATAGGCCATCAAAGCACAACCCCCTGCGGGGGTGGTATTTGACTTACGCTTCCCGGCCGGGCCTCTCGGCCCTCTCGGGCGGCGCAGGAAGAACATTACCTGATCGTGGACGGGGCTCCAAAACCGATAACCCCGTGCAGCAGCTCGGGCAGCTCAGCCAGGCCCGTGATCCGCCGCACCCCGGCCGGCAGCTCCCCGCCGGCGCCCGTACGGTCCAGCCAGACGGCGCCCAGCCCGGCGTCCCGGGCGCCGAGCGCGTCGATGTCGAGCCGGTCGCCGACGTAGACCACCTCCTCGGGCCCGAGGCCCAGCGCGGCGCAGGCGCCGTGGAAGGCCTCCGCCGCGGGCTTGGCGTGCCCCAGCTCGTCCGCGCACAGCACCGCCTCGAAGTGGGTGCGGATGCCCAGCCTGGTCAGCTTGCGCTCCTGGTTGGCGACGGAGGAATTGGACAGCACGGCCTGCCGCACCAGCGGCGCCAGCGCCGTCAGCGCGGGCTCGGAGTCCGGGAAGAGCACCCAGGACGCTTCGTAGTGCGCGATGTATTTCGCGAACCAGGCGTCCGCCTCGGCGTCACTGAGCGCGACGCCCAGGAACGTCCGGGCCCGCTCCCTGCGGTGGTCGAGGAAGCCCAGCTCACCGGCGAGGAAGCGGGCGAACTCGGTCTCCATGGCCGCGCGCCACCGCGTCAGCGCCGCCTCCTCCCCGCCGTAGGCGGCCAGCAGTCCTTCGGCGCGCAGGTGCCGCAGCGCACCGGCGCGGTCCGACCCGCTGTAGTCGAAGAGGGTGTCGTCGATGTCCCACAGGACGGCACGGAGGGGCATGACGGCAATCTAACGCGCCGGAGCCGCGCCGGGAGGGGATATGCCGAGGGCCCGGAAGCCGGGACGGCTTCCGGGCCCTCGGGCGCCCGTAGGGGGTCAGCCGGCCAGCTTGGCCAGCGCGGCGTCGATGCGGGCGATGGTGCGCTCCTTGCCGAGGACTTCGAGGGACTCGAAGAGCGGCAGGCCGACCGTGCGGCCGGTGACGGCCACCCGGACCGGGGCCTGGGCCTTGCCGAGCTTGAGGCCGTGCTCCTCGCCGGCGGCCAGGACGGCCTCCTTGAGGGGCTCGGGGCCGGCGTTCCAGTCGGCGGCGGCGAGCTTGGCCCGGGCGGTGGTGAGCAGGGCGACCGGGTCGCCCTTCATGGCCTTGGTCCAGGACGCCTCGTCCTCCACCGGCTCCGCGCGGAAGAGGAAGTCGACATTGGCGGTGATGTCGGACAGGACCGTGAGGCGGGTCTGGGCGTGCGGGGCGATCGCGCGCCAGGCGGCCTCGTCGAAGTCCGCCGGCTCCCAGTTGGCGAACGGGGCCTTCAGCCAGGGCTCGCACCGCTTGATGAAGTCCTCGACGTCCAGCTGCCGGATGTGGTCGGCGTTGATCGCCTCGGCCTTCTTCAGGTCGAAGCGGGCCGGGTTGGCGTTGACGTCCTCGATCTCGAACTTCTCGATCAGCTCGGACACCGAGAAGATGTCCTGGTCGGCGGAGAACGACCAGCCGAGCAGGGCGAGGTAGTTGAGCAGGCCCTCGGGCAGGAAGCCGCGCTCGCGGTAGAGGTTGAGCGAGGCCTGCGGGTCGCGCTTGGAGAGCTTCTTGTTGCCCTCGCCCATGACGTACGGCAGGTGGCCGAACTCGGGGATCGACGAGGCGATGCCCAGCTCGATCAGCGCCTTGTACAGGGCGATCTGGCGGGGGGTCGAGGAGAGCAGGTCCTCGCCGCGCAGGACGTGGGTGATGCCCATCAGGGCGTCGTCGACCGGGTTGACGAGGGTGTAGAGGGGCGCGCCGTTGGCCCGGACGATGCCGTAGTCCGGGACGTTGTCCGGCGTGAAGGTCAGCTCGCCGCGGACCAGGTCGGTGAAGGTGATCGGCTCGTCGGGCATCCGGAAGCGGACGATCGAGCTGCGGCCCTCGGCCTCGTACGCGGACTTCTGCTCGGCGGTCAGCTCGCGGCAGGTGCCGTCGTAACCGGAGGGCCGGCCGGCCTTGCGGGCGGCCTCGCGGCGCTCGTCGAGCTCCTCGGTGGTGCAGTAGCAGGGGTACGCGTGGCCGGCGGCGAGCAGCTTCTCGGCGATGTCCTGGTAGCGGTCCATCCGCTGGGACTGGCGGTACGGCGCGTGCGGGCCGCCGACCTCGGGGCCTTCGTCCCAGTCGAAGCCGAGCCAGTGGAAGGAGTCCAGCAGCTGGTGGTAGGACTCCTCGGAGTCGCGGGCCGCGTCGGTGTCCTCGATCCGGAAGACCAGGGTGCCCTTGTGGTGCCGCGCGTAGGCCCAGTTGAACAGGGCGGTGCGGATCAGGCCGACATGGGGGTTACCGGTCGGGGAGGGACAGAAACGTACGCGGACGGGGGAGCCGGGGGTCGCGTTAGCCACGCTTGATCACCTTGTTGGTGAGAGTGCCGATGCCTTCGATGGTGACGGCGACCTCGTCGCCGACGTTGAGGGGGCCGACCCCGGCCGGGGTGCCCGTGAGGATGACGTCGCCGGGGAGCAGGGTCATCGCCTCGGTGATGTGGACGATCAGGTCCTCGATCGGGCGGACCATGTCGCTGGTGCGGCCGAGCTGGCGCTGTTCGCCGTTGACCGTGCACTGGATCGCCAGGCCGGCGGCGACGTCGGCGGGGTCCAGCCCGGTCTCGACCCAGGGGCCGAGCGGGCAGGAGCTGTCGAAGCCCTTGGCCCGGGCCCACTGCTTCTCCCGCTGCTGGACGTCGCGTGCGGTGACGTCGTTGGCGCAGGTGTAGCCGAGGATGACGTCCTTGGCGCGTTCGCGGGGCACCTCGCGGCACATCCGCCCGATGACGACGGCGAGCTCCGCCTCGTGGTGCACCTCCTGGGAGAAGGAGGGGTAGGCGATGGGGTCGCCGGGGCCGATCACCGAGGTGGACGGCTTGAAGAAGGTGACCGGCACGTCGGGGACGGCGTTGCCCAGCTCGGCGGCGTGTTCGGCGTAGTTGCGGCCCACGCAGACGACCTTGTTGGGCAGGACGGGGGGCAGCAGCCGGACCTTGTCGAGGGGAACCTTCTGGCCCGAGCGCTCGAATTCCGCGAAGGGATGACCCTTGATGACGTCGAGTTCGTCGCCTTCGAGGACGCCGAAGCCGACGTTGCCGTCGATGGAGAATCTGGCGATGCGCACGGGTGCCGCTGCCCCTCAGTGATCATTGACCGGAGTTGACACTCCAGGCTATCGCCCCTTTTTGGGCGCGCGCTCACCCATGGGGCGCCGAGGCGGTACGCGGCTGCTGCCCTTCCGTCGCGTGACTAGGCGGTGACGCCCTGCTCGGGGACGTCCATCAGGACGGTGCGCCGCGGGTTGGCGGTCTGCGTGGGGAGATCGACGGTGTGCTCCGGGGCCTCGAAGAGGGTGGCGCCGAGCTCCTCGGCGTCCTTGAGATGGGCCAGGGTGGTGCGCCGCGGGTTGGCTATGTTGCGGAACATCGTCGTCGTCTTCACTTCGGTATGCCTCGTGTGGTCGGAAGCTGGGGATCGGCCGGTGAAAAAGCCGTTGCGGAAACCTGTCTTGTCGGTTTCGGCAACTGTGTAAAGCGTCAGGCTATGCGCGCTATTCCCTCCGAAGTGATGGGGAACTCAACGATCTTCCTGTGAGTTTGCTCACGAGCCGTGCGACAAAAGCCGCATTTTCCTTGATCAACATCCTTGGGCGAATCGGACAATGGCGGATTGAAGCGCACGTTCCGCTCCCGATCACCGCACCTGGGACAGCCGCCGGAGGCGTACGACTCGTGGGCATACGCCCGATATCTCCAGGGGCTTCCTCTACAACTCGTGACGTGGTCCGTACATTGCGTCATCCATGTCACAGCGACCCGCTCCGCTCTTGTTGGAGATCCGGCACTGTGCTGGAATTCCACGGACCGCCGCACGTTTCAGCCGGCGCGCAGGGCGCAAGGTGGCGCCGCGCGGTGGTGCCGCTCTCTCTGCCAGAGGGGGCAGTCCGCCGGTCATTCCACGGCCGCCATGGGGGATCACGGCCCCCTATACGACTCGACACCGTCCCGCCGAGGTGGGACGCCTGGTCCAGAGGTTGCGACGCTAGTGCAGGGACGTTTCAAGAGGGATGGCAGCGCTGCGGCGGAACCGGAGCTGCGCGGCGGAACCGACCGCGCCTCCTCGCCCCAGCGCGACCGCAACAACCCGGCGGGCGGCCTCACGTCGTCCGACCACGGCGGCCAGGCGCCGGGCGGTGATGCCGCGGACACCGGTGCGCCCAAGGCCGCGACCGGACCCGGTTCGCGAATAGCGCTGCGCAACTGGCGCATCAGCACCCGACTGGTCTCCCTGCTCGCGCTGCCCGTGGTCGCCGCCACCACGCTCGGCGGCATGCGCATCGCCACGCAGCTGGACAACATCGACCAGCTCGACAAGATGCAGATGCTCACCGAGATGACCCGGCAGGCCACCGAGCTCGCCGACGCGCTGCAGATCGAGCGGGACAAGTCGGCCGGTCCGCTGGCCGGCAGCGGCAACGCCAAGGACGACGCGAACGTCGTCGCCCCCCGTGAGGCGACCGACCGCGCCAAGCTGTCCTTCAACCAGGCCACCGGCGACATCCAGGGCCAGGACGCCACCATGGCCGGCGTCCGGGCGACCATCCTGGAGATCGGCCGCCAGCTCAACACCCTCAACGAGATCCGCGCCAACGCCTACAAGGACGACGGCAACACCGCGCGGACCGTCACCAGCTACAACCAGCTGATCACCTCGCTGCTGTCGCTCTCCCAGGACATGGCGCAGGCCACCAGCAACCCGGAGATGATCCGCAGTACCCGTGCGCTGGCGGCGTTCTCGTCGGCCAAGGAGTACGCGTCCATCCAGCGCGCCCTGATCAGTGCCGGCCTCGCCCACAAGGGCGGCCCGCAGCTGTCCGCCAACGACCGGCAGGCCGGCCACAACGCCGAGATCAGCGAGAAGGCGGCCCGGGACCGGTTCTCGCAGATCTACGCCAACAACGCCGGCGCGCTCACCCGCGGCCTGGACGGCAACAACGACGAGATCAAGGCCGCGTCCGCCTTCTCGCACCGCGCCTTCGCCAGCGCCTCCGGCATCCGCAGCCAGGACTACCGCTACCTCGACTGGTACGACTCCGACACCGTCAAGATCGACGAGATGTCGCGGATCGAGACCACGCTGCTCTCCGAGATGGAGCAGAAGTCCCGCGAGGCCCGCAACGAGGCCACCCAGGACGCCCTGATCAACGGTGCGGTGATCCTGCTCGTCCTCGGCGTCTCGCTGGTCGGCGCGTTCGTCGTGGCCCGCTCCATGGTCCGCTCGCTGCGCCGGCTGCAGGACACCGCGCAGAAGGTCGCCCAGGACCGGCTGCCCGAGCTGGTCAAGCAGCTGTCCGAGTCCGACCCGCAGGACGTGGACACCTCCGTCGAGTCGGTCGGTGTACACAGCCGGGACGAGATCGGCCGGGTGGCCGCGGCCTTCGACGACGTGCACCGCGAGGCGGTCCGCCTCGCCTCCGAGCAGGCCCTGCTGCGGGGCAACGTCAACGCGATGTTCACCAACCTCTCGCGCCGCTCCCAGGGTCTGATCCAGCGTCAGCTCTCGCTGATCTCCGAACTGGAGTCCCGCGAGGCCGACCCGGACCAACTCTCCTCGCTCTTCAAGCTCGACCACCTCGCGACCCGTATGCGCCGTAACGGCGAGAACCTCCTGGTCCTCGCGGGTGAGGAGCCGGGCCGCCGGTGGACCCGCCCGGTGCCGCTGGTCGACGTGCTCCGTGCCGCCGCCTCCGAGGTGGAGCAGTACGAGCGCATCGAGCTCAACGCCGTCCCGCAGACCGAGGTCGCCGGCCGGGTCGTCAACGACCTCGTCCACCTGCTCGCCGAGCTGCTGGAGAACGCCACCTCGTTCTCCTCCCCGCAGACCAAGGTCAAGGTCACCGGCCACGCGCTCCCCGACGGCCGGGTCCTGGTCGAGATCCACGACACCGGTATCGGCCTGTCCCCCGAGGACCTCTCGGCGATCAACGAGCGGCTGGCCAGCCCGCCGACCGTGGACGTCTCGGTCTCCCGCCGGATGGGTCTGTTCGTGGTCGGCCGGCTGTCCCTGCGGCACGGCATCCGCATCCAGCTCCGGCCGTCCGACTCCGGCGGCACCACCGCCCTGGTCATGCTGCCGGTCGACGTCGCCCAGGGCGGCAAGAAGCCGGCCCCGAGCACCGCCAAGGGCGTACCCGGTGACGCGGGCGGTGCGCCGTCCAGCCGGCTCGCCGGGCTCCAGCCGCGCGGCCAGGTCGGTTCCGGCCCGGGCGCCGGCGGCCGTCCCGCGCTGCCCGGCCGCGGCGGTCCCGGCGGCGCCCCGAACGCCTTCGGCGCCCCGTCCGGGCGTCCCGCGCCGGCCGGCGCCGCACCCGGCACCCCGGCCGCGGGCGGCGAGACCCGTCCGCCCGCCGCACGCTCCGGCGGTGCGCGCCCCGCGCTGCCGACCCGCGGCGCGGAGAACGGCCCCGCCAACGGCCCCGCGCCGACGGTTGCCCCGCCCACCGGTGCCCCCCGCCGCGAGGAGCGGCCGGAGCTGCCGGCCCGCGGTCCGGCGGCCGAACTCCCGGGCGCTGCGCCGGCCGGCGGCCGCGGTGGCCAGGACGGCCGCGGGAGCCGGGACGTTTTCGGCGGCCAGCAGCAGCCGGCCGGTACGAGCTGGGGCGCCCGCCGCGAGCGCGGCGGTGACGACGACTGGCCGCTGACGCCCCGCGAGGCGCAGGACCGGCCGCGCGGCCACGAGGAGCCGGACACCACCGGCAGCTTCGAGCGGCCCGCACCGGCCGGCGGCCCCGGTGACACCGCCGCGTTCGCCCGACCCGACTTCAACGCCCCGCCGCCCGCGGCCAAGGCCCCGGAGCGCGAGCCGGACCGGTACGACACGGGCCAGTACCCGGCGGACCGGTACGACACCGGCGAGTACCCGGCGGACCGGTACGACACCGGCGAGTACCCCGCGGACCGTTACGACACCGGCGAGTACCCGGCGGACCGCTTCCCGCAGCCCGCCGCCGAGGCCGATCCGTACGAGACCGGGCAGCTCGACGCCCGTCAGCTGCAGCAGGCGGACACGGACCGGGGCGGTTACGCCGACGACCTGCAGAGCACCGGCCAGTTCCCGGTGGCCCGGCCGCAGGACGGCCGCGCCCCGGAGCCGGACGTGCTCGGCGGCGCCGACGCCGGTCCCGGTGACGGCCGTACGCCGATCTTCGACACGATCGAGTCCAACTGGTTCAACCACCCGGCGGCCGCCGCTGCCGGTGTGCCGCCGCAGACCACCGAGGAGCCGGAGGCGCAGCGGCTGCCGCGCCGCGGATCCGCGGCGGCCCCGGGTGCGCCCGCCGAGCCGCAGGGCAACGGCGCACGCAACCCGGAGCGGGCCGACGCCACGGCGCAGTGGCGCAGTTCGCCGAACGACGAGACCTGGCGGCAGGCGGAGCAGATCCGCCAGCCGGCCTCGGGCGGTGTCACCACCTCCGGGCTGCCCCGCCGGGTCCCGCGCGCCAACCTCGTCGCGGGCACCGCGCAACAGCAGCAGCCCGCCCAGAGCGGTCCGCAGGTCTCCCGCGCGCCGGGCGATGTGCGCGGCCGGCTGACCAATCTCCGTCGCGGTATCCAGCAGGGCCGGCAGGCCGGGACGTCGTCCACCGGCAACCACGGCATTGTCGATCCCACTCACCAGCAGGAGCGTTAGTTGAGTCCGATGAGCCAGGCGGCGCAGAATCTGAACTGGTTGATCACCAACTTCGTGGACAACACCCCCGGGGTGTCGCACACGGTGGTGGTCTCCGCGGACGGGCTGCTCCTCGCGATGTCCGAGGGCTTCCCCCGCGACCGCGCCGACCAGTTGGCGGCGGTGGCCTCCGGGCTGACCTCGCTGACCTCCGGCGCGTCCCGCATCTTCGAGGGCGGGAGCGTCAACCAGACCGTGGTGGAGATGGAGCGTGGCTTCCTCTTCATCATGTCCGTCTCCGACGGATCGTCGCTGGCCGTGCTCGCGCACCCCGAGTGCGACATCGGTCTGGTCGGCTACGAGATGGCCCTGCTGGTCGACCGCGCGGGGACGGTGCTCACGCCCGATCTGCGCGCCGAACTCCAGGGCAGTCTGCTGAACTGACGGCGTCCGCAGCGCCGCCCGTCCAGCACCCACCACCCATTCGTGCCGCACCCCCCACCGGCCCAACCCGACGACAGCGCGCGCTGTCCCGTCCGGAGGACCCCATGACCCCGCCACCTGCCACTTCCGGCCCGTACGGCGCCTACAGCCAAGCGCCGTACGGGAGCGAAGGTGACCAGCCGCTGGTGCGCCCGTACGCCATGACCGGAGGCCGGACCCGGCCGCGCTACCAGCTCGCCATCGAGGCGCTGGTCAGCACGACCGCCGACCCCGCCCAGCTGCCCGGGCTGCTGCCCGAGCACCAGCGGATCTGCCACCTGTGCCGTGAGGTGAAGTCGGTCGCCGAGGTCTCCGCGCTGCTGCACATCCCGCTGGGCGTGGCGCGGATCCTCGTCGCGGACCTGGCAGAGGCCGGGATGGTGGCGATCCACCAGCCCGGTGGCAGCGGCGAGGCCGGCGGTACGCCGGACGTGACCTTGCTGGAGAGGGTGCTCAGTGGACTTCGCAAGCTCTGACGGCGGCTTCGCCGCGAGCCCGGCCCGCGCCACCACGTCCGCGAAGATCGTGGTGGCGGGCGGCTTCGGCGTGGGCAAGACCACGTTCGTCGGCGCGGTCTCGGAGATCAACCCGCTGCGTACGGAGGCCGTGATGACCTCCGCGTCGGCGGGGATCGACGACCTCAGCCACGTGCAGGACAAGACCACGACGACCGTGGCGATGGACTTCGGCCGGATCACGCTGGACCAGGACCTGATCCTGTACCTCTTCGGTACGCCGGGCCAGGACCGCTTCTGGTTCATGTGGGACGACCTGGTCCGCGGTGCCATCGGCGCGGTCGTGCTGGTGGACACCCGCCGCCTGGCCGACTGCTTCCCCGCCGTCGATTACTTCGAGAACAGCGGCCTGCCGTTCGTCGTCGCCCTCAACGGCTTCGAGGGGCACCAGCCCTACACGCCCGACGAGGTGCGTGAGGCGCTGCAGATCGGTCCCAACACCCCGATCATCACGACCGACGCCCGGCACCGCAGCGAGGCCAAGAGCGCGCTCATCACGCTCGTCGAGCACGCGCTGATGGCCCGGCTCAAGTAGGAACCGGCCACCGCTCCGGTTCGTCATCTGTAGGGGACAACCCGGCAGTTGACTCTTATGGGGGGCGCCGCCCTGCCCAGGGCTGCGCCCCACCATCCGCGAAGGGATCTGTGTCCTTCGACACGCCCACAAATTCGCTTCATAACGTTTCGACAGTGAATCCCTGAGGTTTCGACACACCACGCGCATGCCCGGCTTCGCTGCGCTCACGAATCGCCTGCCTTTTGCTGCGTCTCGCCCTTAACGCCCCTTTTATCTGAGGGCCTTCCGGGCCCGCTCAGGCTTTGCTCAGTGTTTGGAACGCACCGCCCTGACGTGCTGAAATTCGCTGAACTCCGGAGTAGGAAAGCCCAGAAGAAACGGCACAGCAGGTCGTGCCGGCCGCCGAGAGGTTGTTGGTCGAGTGAGGCGAAGCACGTCTAGCCCCGAGCCGCAGGAACCGCGGCGGGGCAACTTCACGCCGCCACCGAGAGGTGGCGTACCGGCTTCCGACGCGCCCGAGGACCCGGTCGCGAAGCCTCCGGTCAGCGGTAGCAAGTACTCCCCGCGCAACTGGCGGGTGGCCACCCGGCTGAACGCCATCCTGCTGATCCCCGTGCTGCTCGCCCTGGTCTTCGGCGGCCTGCGGGTGAACACCTCGTTCGCCACCTGGCAGGAGGCGCAGGACGCGGAGAACACCGCGAAACTCGTGCGCGCCGCGCTCTCCTACAGCACCGCCCTGATCGACGAGCGGGACCGCACCGCGGCGCCGCTGCTGGAGGGCAAGAAGGACGACCCGGTCGTCCAGGAGGCCCGGGACACCACCGACGCCGCCGCCGACGCCTTCCACAAGGCCGCCAAGGCCATGCCGGACAAGCCGGGCCTCAAGCGCCGGCTCGCCTCGTTCGAGAAGGTCGAGCCCAAGCTCCAGGTGCTGCGCCAGGCCGCGTACACCGCCAAGCTGCACGGTGTGCAGACCGAAGAGGGCTACATCGAGGTCCAGCACCCGCTGATGGAGTTCGCCAACGAACTCGGCCTGGGCACCGGCAACATCACTTCCTACGGCCGCACCGTCTACGCCGTGGCGCTGGCCAAGGCCGCCGAGTCGCTGGAGCGCTCGATCGGCACCCACCTGCTGGTCGACCCGGCGTCCCCGCAGGGCGGCAAGGAGCACAAGCTCCAGCTGACCGCGTTCGCGTCGTACCGCTACCTGGAGGGCATCGCCATCGGCGAGTACACCTCCGGCGGCACCCCCGAGGACGTCGAGCGGCTGAAGAAGGACGCCGCCGCACTCAAGCAGGCCGCACAGCAGAAGATCGCACAGGCGAAGCAGCAGGCGCAGGCCGCGAACCGGCCGTTCCGCACGCCGCCGTCGATCGACCAGATGTCCACCTTGATCGGGACCGGTGCGGCGCCGGAGACGCTGAGCCTGAAGGGCATCACCTCCGACAGCTACTTCGCGGCCGCAACCGGCAAGTTCAACATGTACCGGTCCATCGAGAAGGACCTGGCCGACAAGGCCGTGAACGAGGCCGCGCAGATCTCCGCGGACGCCAAGCAGTCCACCTTCGTCGACTCCGCGATCGCGGTCGCCGCGCTGATCATCGCGTTCGTCGTGGCCGGTCTGATGGCCCGCCGGATGAGCCGCAACATGCGCCAGCTGCGCAACGCCGCCTTCGGTATCGCCGAGCAGCGGCTGCCGATGCTGGTCGACCAGCTCTCCCGGACCGCCCCCGGCCGGGTCGACACCCGCGTCACGCCGATCCCGATCTCCACCACCGACGAGATCGGCGAGGTCGCCCGGGCCTTCGACCAGGTGCACCGCGAGGCCGTCCGGCTGGCCGCCGAGCAGGCGCTGCTGCGGGGCAACGTCAACGCGATCTTCACCAACCTCTCCAGCCGCAACCAGGGCCTGATCGAGCGTCAGCTGGAGCTGATCACCGACCTGGAGAACAACGAGGCGGACCCGGACCAGCTGGAGAGCCTCTTCCGGCTCGACCACCTCGCCACCCGTATGCGCCGCAACGGCGAGAACCTCCTCATCCTCGCCGGCGAGGAGCCGGGCCGCCGCTGGAACCAGCCGGTGCCGCTGGTCGACGTCCTGCGGGCGGCGATCAGTGAGGTCGAGTCGTACGAGCGAATAGACCTCACCGGCGTGCCGGAGAGCGAGATCCACGGCACCGCCGTGACCGACCTCGTGCACCTGCTCTCCGAGCTGCTGGAGAACGCCACCACGTTCTCCTCGCCGCAGACCAAGGTGCGGGTGACCGCGACCCGGCTGCCCGACGGCCGGGTGATGATCGAGATCCACGACAAGGGCATCGGGCTGACCCCCGAGGACTTCGCGGACATCAACCACAAGCTGGCGAACCCGCCGAGCGTGGACGCCGCGATCTCGCAGCGCATGGGCCTGTTCGTGGTCGGCCGGCTGGCCGACCGGCACGGGATCCGGGTGCAGCTGCGCCCCTCCGGCGAGCAGGCGGGGACCACGTCCCTGGTCATGCTGCCCGAGGCGATCACGCACGGTGGTGGCGGCGACGAGCAGTTCGAGGACGACTTCACGGTCTCCCGGATCGTCCCCGAGCACCAGCAGGCCGCCTACGAGAGCCACCAGCGCACCGCCGCCGAGCTGGGCTTCGACGACAGCCGCTACGCCCGCACGGACGCCGCCGAGATGGACATGGTCGGCCGCTCGCTGATGCGCGAGGAGCGCCGGGCCGCGCTGGAGGCGCAGACCACCGGCGGCGAGCGCCCGGCCGAGGGGCCGGACGTCGGCAATCCGCTCTTCCGCGACCCGGCGACGTCCGCCTCCGGGTACCAGGGCCACCCCGCCCCGGGCTATCCGGAAGCTGATCAACCGCTCTACGACGACCGCTCGCACGGCGGCCAGGCGTTCGGCGATCCGGGCTTCCCGGAGACCACCGGCCAGCAGCCATACGTCTCGCACGAACCGGTCCAGCCGGACGAATGGTCCGAACGCCACGCATCCGAGGGCTACTTCGGGACCGAAGCGGAATCTGACCGGAATACAACTGCCGCTCCCGCTGACGCGTCCGAGCGCGTACCATTCGAGCGTCCGGGCCCCACACCGAGCGACCCGCACCCGCTGACGGACGCCGGCCTTCCGCGCCGCGGAGGCCGCGACCAGCAGGCACAGCAGGCTCAGCAGCCGCGGAGCGCGCCGGAGACCGGCCAGGACGGCTCCGACTGGCGCAGCTCCAACGACGAGCGCTGGGAGCGGGCGGAGCGGCTGCGCGAGCCGAAGGCGGGCGGAGTCACAGCCTCCGGTCTTCCCCGCCGGGTGCCCAAGGCCAACCTGGTCGAGGGTGCCGCGGAGCAGACCCCGCAGGGCGGCCCCCAGGTCTCCCGCGCCCCGGAGGACGTCCGCGGCAGGTTGAGCAACCTCCGCCGCGGGGTCCAGCAGGGACGCAGTGTCGGCACGGACCCCTCCGGGGTCCCCCAGAATGACCAACAGGGCTTCGGCCCCGGCAGCACCTACGATCAGGAGCGTTAGTGTGAGCCCGATGAGCCAGGCGGCGCAGAATCTGAACTGGTTGATCACCAACTTCGTGGACAACACCCCCGGGGTGTCCCACACGGTTGTGGTCTCCGCGGACGGACTCCTCCTCGCCATGTCCGAAGGCTTCCCCCGTGACCGCGCCGACCAGTTGGCGGCGGTGGCCTCCGGGCTGACCTCGCTGACCTCCGGCGCGTCCCGCATCTTCGAGGGCGGGAGCGTCAACCAGACCGTGGTGGAGATGGAGCGTGGCTTCCTCTTCATCATGTCCGTCTCCGACGGATCGTCGCTGGCCGTGCTCGCGCACCCCGAGTGCGACATCGGTCTGGTCGGCTACGAGATGGCCCTGCTGGTCGACCGCGCGGGGACGGTGCTCACGCCCGACCTCCGCGCCGAACTCCAGGGCAGTCTTCTCAACTAGCAAACAGGCAGTGCGTTTCCCGCCGCCGCGTCTTATGGTTCGGTGGCGCGACCGGCGTCAGACAGGCAAGTTGAAGGAGGAGACGTGGCAACGCCCCCTAGCGGATACCCGTACGGTTCCGGGCAGGAGTCCGGGCCTGTGGGCGAGACCCATCACAACCGCTTCAACTTCCCGTCTGCGCCGAGCCGTCGGCCGCAGCGGCTACAGCCGCAGCCACAGCAGCCGGGGCCGTACGACTCCCAGCCGTACGAGCCGTCGGTGTACGACCAGCCGCAGGCCCCGCGCATCCAGCCGGTGCAGCCGCCGCGGAAGCCCGAGCCCGCTCCCTCCGGGGCGAACAACCCGCTCGTGCGCCCGTACGCCATGACCGGTGGTCGGACCCGGCCGCGCTACCAGCTCGCCATCGAGGCGCTGGTCAGCACGACCGCCGACCCGGCCAAGCTGCAGGGCCAGCTGCCGGAGCACCAGCGCATCTGCCACCTCTGCCGCGAGATCAAATCGGTGGCCGAGATCTCGGCCCTCCTCTCCATCCCCCTCGGCGTCGCCCGAATCCTCGTCGCCGACCTGGCGGAGGCCGGGCTCGTCGCCATCCATCAGCCCGGCGGGGACGAGACCGCCGGCGGACAGCCAGATGTGACACTGCTCGAAAGGGTGCTCAGTGGACTTCGCAAGCTCTAGCGGTGCAGCCCGCTCCACCACCTCCGCGAAGATCGTGGTGGCGGGCGGCTTCGGCGTGGGCAAGACCACGTTCGTCGGGGCCGTCTCAGAGATCAATCCGCTGCGTACCGAAGCCGTGATGACCTCCGCCTCCGCGGGGATCGACGACCTCACGCACGCGCCGGACAAGACGACCACGACCGTGGCGATGGACTTCGGCCGGATCACGCTGGACCAGGACCTGATCCTGTACCTCTTCGGTACGCCGGGCCAGGACCGCTTCTGGTTCATGTGGGACGACCTGGTCCGCGGTGCCATCGGTGCCGTCGTCCTGGTGGACACCCGCCGCCTGGCCGACTGCTTCCCGGCCGTCGACTACTTCGAGAACAGCGGCCTGCCGTTCGTCATCGCCCTCAACGGCTTCGACGGGCACCAGCCCTACACGCCCGACGAGGTGCGTGAGGCCCTCCAGATCGGCCCGGACGCCCCGATCATCACCACGGACGCCCGGCACCGCAGCGAGGCCAAGAGCGCGCTCATCACGCTCGTCGAGCACGCCCTCATGGCGCGCCTGCGCTAGCGCCGCCGCGTACCGGCCCCCCGTGCCCGTACGCCGCACCTGCCGGAAGGCCCCCACATCGCGTGATGCGGGGGCCTTCGGCGTGCGGTGCGGGGATGCGCCGCGAGCGGTTACTTGCGTCCCGGGCACTCCTTCCAGGCGAAGTGGTACACGGTGTTGATGCTGCCGTCGGTGGAGTCCATGGCCATGAAGCTGGTGGCCTTGGGGTCGGCCGACTTGCCGTCCACCCTCAGCTCGGTGTTGATGTTGAAGTAGCGTTCCTCGCCGCACGGCGCGTAGACGAGCGCGTCGATGTCGGTCTGGTCCGAGGACTGCCAGTTGTTGTCGTAGGGGCCGGCGAAGCTGTGGCTCTTGCGGGCCGTCTGCTGCTGGCCCTGGAAGTAGTAGTTCGCCTGCTCCAGCCCCTTGGCGCCGGGGGCCAGCGAGGCGTAGCCGCGGTAGTCGGCGCGGGCGATGGCGTAGGTGAAGCCCTGCGGGACGTGGACGTTCAGGGCGATCTGGCAGTTCTTGCGGGCGTCGGTGGGCTTGCTGGCGCCGCCCGCCTGGGCGAGGTATTCGCTGTAGGTGACGGTGAAGGCGGTGTTGTCGGGGGCGATGGCCACCGCGGCGCTGCCGGGTCTGCAGCCCGATCCGTTGACCGTGGCCACGGTGATGGTGATCTTGCCGGTCGGCGGGTCGTCGCCGAACCGTGCTGGTGCGGTGGGGGATGCCGATCCGGCGAGGAGCAACGATGCCACTGCGGCACCAGCACTGAGCGTGCTGAGCATGGGCTCTTCCTTCCGGTCGTCCTAGGCCCGCGGCGCGGGAACACCAGGAGTAGGGATGACGAGCGCATGCCAGCACGGGAATCTCCCCTTGACCAGCTCTGCTCCGCAGGATTGGGGCGAACCTACGCCTTGATTCGGACGTCGGCTACCGAATCGGAATACCCGGACGCCGGGTACTGATGCGACATCAACCACCTTTGTTCACAAGGAAGTTGAAAAGGAAGCAAGGGGAATCGGGAACGGGAAGGGCCCCGCGGACGTGCCGCGGGGCCCTTTGCGTGCGTGCTCGGTCAGCGCTGCCAGCTGGTCGCGCCGTGGAAACCGGTCTGGCGCTCCAGACGGCGCCAGCGGGCGGCGGTGGCGTGCGGGCCGGCCGGGGCGGCCGGGCGGTGGGCGGCGCGGGCCAGCAGGACGGCGGTCAGGGCGGCGAGCTCTTCCTCGCTGGCCTGGCCCTTCTCCACGCGGATCGGTGCGGTGCGGTGGGCAGGGTTCACGGTGTCTTCTTCTCCGTCGTCGCGTCGTCGGTGGGTCGCGGGTGCCAAAGGGGCTACTGGGGCGGGTTGCCGTGCTTGCGGGCCGGGAGGTCGGCGTGCTTGGTGCGCAGCATGTCCAGGGCCCGGATGAGGGTCCGGCGGGTGTCGGCGGGGTCGATGACGTCGTCGACCAGACCGCGCTCGGCCGCGTAGTACGGGTGCATCAGCTCGGACTTGTACTCCTTGACCATGCGGGTGCGCATGGCCTCGGAGTCGTCGGCCTCGGCGATCTGCTTGCGGAAGATGACGTTGGCCGCGCCCTCCGCGCCCATCACCGCGATCTCGTTGGTCGGCCAGGCGTAGGTCAGGTCGGCGCCGATGGACTGCGAGTCCATGACGATGTAGGCGCCGCCGTAGGCCTTGCGCAGGACGATGGAGATGCGCGGCACGGTGGCGTTGCAGTACGCGTACAGCAGCTTGGCGCCGTGCCGGATGATGCCGCCGTGCTCCTGGTCGACGCCGGGCAGGAAGCCGGGCACGTCGAGCAGGGTGACGATCGGGATGTTGAAGGCGTCGCACATCTGGACGAAGCGGGCGGCCTTCTCGGACGCCTCGATGTCCAGCACACCGGCCAGCGACTGCGGCTGGTTGGCGATGATGCCGACCACCTTGCCGTCGAAGCGGCTCAGCGCGCAGATGATGTTGGTCGCCCAGCGCTCGTGGACCTCCAGGTACTCGCCGTCGTCGACGATCTCCTCGATGACCTTGCGCATGTCGTACGGGCGGTTGCCGTCGGCCGGCACCAGGTCCAGCAGCGCGTCGCCGGAGCGGTCGGCCGGGTCCTCGCACGGCACCGCCGGCGGGTTCTCGCGGTTGTTCGCCGGCAGCAGGGAGAGGAGGTAGCGGACCTCCTCCAGGCAGCTCTGCTCGTCGTCGTAGGCGAAGTGGCAGACACCGGACGTCTCGGCGTGCACATCGGCGCCGCCCAGGCCGTTCTGGGTGATCTCCTCGCCGGTCACCGCGCGGACCACGTCCGGGCCGGTGATGAACATCTGGGAGGTCTCGCGGACCATGAAGACGAAGTCCGTCAGGGCCGGGGAGTAGGCCGCGCCGCCCGCGCACGGGCCGAGCATGACCGAGATCTGCGGGATGACCCCGGAGGCCTTGGTGTTGCGCTGGAAGATGCCGCCGTAGCCGGCCAGCGCCGAGACGCCCTCCTGGATGCGGGCGCCCGCGCCGTCGTTGAGCGACACCAGCGGGGCCCCGGCCTGGATGGCCATGTCCATGATCTTGTGGATCTTCGTGGCGTGCGCCTCGCCGAGCGCGCCGCCGAAGATCCGGAAGTCGTGTGCGTAGACGAACACCGTCCGGCCGTGGACCGTGCCCCAGCCGGTGATCACACCGTCGGTGTAGGGCTTCTTCGCCTCCAGGCCGAAGCCCGTCGCCCGGTGCCGGCGCAGCGGCTCGACCTCGTTGAACGAATCCTCGTCCAGCAGCAGCTCGATCCGCTCGCGCGCCGTCAGCTTGCCCTTGGCACGCTGGGCCTCGGTCGCCCGCTCGCTGGGTCCGCGCCGGACCTGCTCACGGATGGCGTGCAGCTCGGCGACGCGCCCGCGGGCGTCGTTGGCGCCGGCGGGCAGATCTTCGACAGTGGTCATGTATCGACGGTACGTGTGCGGGGCGCCGCACACCGATGTCGGTTTCGTACAACGTCACATGCGTTTTGGTGGGCAGGCAGTACAGAACCCTCCTGTACCCGGCCCGCGTCCCGGCCCCCGTTCGGGTGGCCGGGACCTGCTTCCTCTGTATGGGCCCGACAAACGGCCGCCGAGTGATGTTGTGGTGACCGGTGGTACGCCGGCCCGGACGGCCGGTGGTCCGCGGGGCCGGCGGCACGGGCCCCGGCGCAGGTCAGCGCAGCCGCACGGTGCAGCGGTGGGTGGCGCAGACCGTACCGGGGCGGACCCGCAGCCACAGGCCCCGCCCGGTCCGACGCACCTCGATCGCCGGGTCGTGGTCGAGCACCTCGCGCACGGGCCGTGACCAGGTGATCTCCACCGGGTCACCGGTCCGGGCGGGGGCCGCCAGGCACAGCCGGGCGGACCGCCCGTCCGGCCGCTCGCGGAGCAGCACGCTCACCGGGCCACTGCTGCGCAAGGGGCCCGCGCGCCCCGCCCGCCAGAAGTTCGCGGCCGTTACGCCGAGCGGGTGGACGGCGATCGCCTGGCGGCACGCGTCGTTGGCGAGCACGGTCAGCCAGTGCGGGTCGGCGGCCCGCGCCGCGACGGCGTGCGCGCGGGCCCCCGGCATCAGGAGATACGCATAACAGGCATCCGACGGATCGACCCCGTGATCGCACCACAACGTGACATACCGCCGGGTGAACGGCTCCGCGGACGAGGTGGTGTTGATGTCGTGCCAGGAACCGGTGCGGGCCTCGCGCAGCGCGTGCAGCGGGACGCCGCCGGGGAAGACGTAGCCGCCGTGCCCGGCGAGGTGGGCCCAGCGGGCGCGGCGGAAGGCGGTGCGGTGGCCGAGCGTGCCGGGTTGCCGTACGCCGTCGACGGTGAGCGCGGCCGTGCCGTACTCCCCCAGGCACCGGTTGTCGACGACGGTCTCGACCGCCACGCCGTCCCGCGCGGTGATCCCGGCGCCCAGGCAGACGACGCAGTCCGCGAGCGCGAACCAGGACTTCCGGGCGCACAGCGTCGAGGACAGCCCGCGCAGCTGCTGCCCGAGGGCGGCGAACTCCCCGTCGGTGGTACCGCCGACCCACCGGACGTCGGGCTTCGGCTCGCCCCATCCGCCGCCCTCGTCGTCCGCGAGCCGCTTGGTGGACACGGTCGTGCCGGGCAGCCGGTACGGGTCGACGGTCGGCCAGAAGGCATCCGTGTACTGGTCACCGCCGAAGTCCGCGCCCCACCAGTACGTCATCCCCGCACCGGTGTGCCAGCCGCGCCGGTTCTCGCCGTTGCCGTTCTCGTAGTACGTGATCCGGTCCGAGCACATCGCCACGTTCACGGCCCAGCCGGGGCGGCGGTGCACGGCGCGGTCCATGGCCGCGAAGAGCCGGTGGCCGACGGGCTCGGCGGCGGCCGGGCCGGGGCCGTCGGCGATCTTCCGCAGCCGGGCGAGGTCGGCGACGCCGTACTGCCGGTCGGTGAGCACCGGCAGGGTCCGGTCGCGGGCGATCCAGCCCTTGATCATCGCGTGCCAGCGGTCCCGCTCGGCGGCGCTCGCGCTCTCGCCGAGCAGCGCGATGGCGGCGATCAGCGCATGGCCATGGTAGTGGTCGCTGCGCAGCACCCTCCGCTCGTCGTTGCGGAGGTAACCGCGGCTGATCGCCCGGCCGTTGACGCTGTCCATCATCAATCCGTTGTGCAGCAGCGGCGCGTAGGCGTGCTCCACGCTGTCGAGGATGATCTGCCGCCCCGGATCGGTGACCTCCCACTCCGACCCGCCGAGCAGCGCGAACAGCCGGCCCAGCCCGTCCAGCAGGACGTAGCCGTAGGTACCGGAGTAGGCGACCCAGGTGTGCTGCACGAACGAGCCGTCGGCGTAGAGCCCGTCGCCCTCGCTGACGTACGGGAAGACCGGTGAGAGGCCGTCCCGGGCCAGTGCGACCTTGACGGGCGCCCGGCCGAGGATGCCGCGCAGGGCGACCACCCGGCACAGGTCGACGCGGTTGGCGCCGGTGCTGGTGCCGGTGTAGTCGCCGAGCATCGTGTCCGGCACGAAGTGGTCGACGGCGGCCAGGCAGCGGGTGCGCAGGTCGCCGGGCAGGCCGCCGCCGTCGGGCAGGTGCTCGTCCAGGATCGCGAGGGTGTCGAGGAGGAGTCGGGGGCTGCCGATCTGCCACTCCCACCAGTTGCCGTAGCGGCTGGTGGCGGTGTTGTAGACGGTGGCTTCGAGGTGGTCGAGGCCGGTGAGGACGGCGTCGGCGAGGCCGGGGTCGCCGGTGCGGCCGGTGCCGGGCTGGGCGTACGCCTGGGCCATCGTGTTCAGCCGGCCGTAGCTCTGGGTGATGCCGGAGGGCGGGTCGTAGCGGCAGTCGGGCCAGAGGGAGCCGGCAGCCGGCCGCATGCCCGCCCGGAAGGTGGCCGCGAGGTCGCCGGTCTCCTTCAGGACGGCGGCGAACGGCGGCGCGGTGGCGTCGAAGCCCGTGCCGAGGGTGAGCGTGCACCAGCGGCTGCGGAGGGTGTCGTAGGCGTCGCCCACGGTGGACGGGGGTGCGGCGGAGGCGGGCCGGACGGCGGCGAGGGCGAGCGCGCTCGCGGTGGAGACGGTGAGAAATCCTCGGCGTGACCAGACGGACGGGGCGGGCTCGGTCGGCACGGTCGGTCCTCTCCATGGCGTCAACTGGGGTGTGGCGCTGCGCACTTGGGAGTCTCCGATGGTCTAGCACGGCCCTTCGTGGCACGGCAATGACCGCGCCGCAACGCCGCCCACCACCCGTCCGGCCGAGCCCGGCACCCCCTCCGGGAGGCCCGGCTCACACACAGAGAGGTTGAACATTGAACTAAATGGAGCTACGGTGGGCGCTGTCGTTGAACGTTAAACCACCTTGCTGTCCGCAGCACCCGTCCTGAGGAGGAGCCATGGCTCTGTTCACCCGCAAGCGCACCGCCGAGACCGCCGCCCCCGCCGCCGTCCTCGAGGCGGACCCCGCCCTCGCCGCGCTGACCGGCGACTACACCATCGACCCGGCCCACAGCAGCATCGGCTTCACCGTCCGGCACGCCATGGTCACCAACGTCCGCGGCACGTTCGGCGCCTACGAGGGCACGCTCGCCCTGGACGGCACCGACCCGTCCCGGTCCGCCGCCTCCCTGGACGTCGAGATCGCGAGCATCGACACCGGCATCGCGGACCGCGACGCCCATCTGCGCGGCCCGGACTTCTTCGACGCCGAGAACTTCCCGCGGATGACCTTCCGCAGCACCGCCGCCGAGCGCGTGGACGGCGACCGCTACCGCATCACCGGCGACCTGACCCTCCGGGGCGTCACCAAGCCGCTCGCCATCGACCTGGAGTTCAACGGCTCGGCCACCGACGTCTACGGCGCCGAGCGGGTCGGCTTCGAGGGCAGCGCCGAGATCCTCCGCTCCGACTGGGGCCTGACCTGGAACGCGGCGCTGGAGGCCGGCGGCGTCATGGTCAGCGACAAGGTCAAGCTCAGCTTCGACATCTCGGCGGTCAAGGCGTAGGGGCCGGCGGCTCACCCCACCGGTGGGGGCAGGCGTGCACGATCACGCCTGCCCCCACCGGCCTACGCCTGCGGGTCGACACCCGCCCGCAGCAGCCCGTACGCGTAAGCGTCGTCCAGGGCCTGCCAGGACGCTGCGATGACGTTCTCCGCCACACCGACCGTGGACCACTCGCCGCGGCCGTCGCTGGTGGAGACCAGGACGCGGGTGATGGAGCCGGTGCCGAGGGCGCCCTCCAGGATGCGGACCTTGTAGTCGACGAGTTCCATGTGGGCGAGCTGCGGATAGATCCGCTCCAGGCCCACCCGCAGCGCGCGGTCGAGCGCGTTGACCGGGCCGTTGCCCTCCGCGGTGGCGACGATCCGCTCGCCCTTGGCCCACAGCTTCACGGTCGCCTCGTTGGCGTGCGTGCCGTCGGGGCGGTCCTCGACGATCGCCCGCCAGGACTCGACGGTGAAGTAGCGCAGCGCCTTGCCGCGGACCTCCTCGCGCAGCAGCAGCTCGAAGGAGGCGTCGGCCGCCTCGTACGTGTAGCCGGCCAGTTCGCGTTCCTTGACGCGGGCGACGACCCGGCCGACCAGCTCGCGGTCGCCGCCCAGGTCGAAGCCCAGTTCCTTGCCCTTGAGCTCGATGGAGGCGCGGCCGGCCATGTCGGAGACCAGCATCCGCATCGTGTTGCCGACCAGCGCCGGGTCGATGTGCTGGTAGAGGTCCGGGTCGACCTTGATCGCGGAGGCGTGCAGCCCGGCCTTGTGGGCGAAGGCGGAGACGCCGACGTAGGGCTGGTGGGTGGAGGGGGTGAGGTTGACGACCTCGGCGATGGCGTGCGAGATCCGGGTGGTCTCGGCGAGCTTGCCCTCGGGCAGCACCTGCCGGCCGTACTTGAGCTCCAGCGCGGCGACGACCGGGAAGAGGTTGGAGTTGCCGACCCGCTCGCCGTAGCCGTTGGCGGTGCACTGCACGTGGGTGGCGCCGGCGTCCACCGCGGCGAGGGTGTTGGCGACGGCGCAGCCGGTGTCGTCCTGGGCATGGATGCCCAGCCGGACGCCGGTGTCCGCGAGGACGGTCCGGACGACCGCGGTGACCTGCGCGGGAAGCATCCCGCCGTTGGTGTCGCAGAGCACCACGACATCCGCACCGGCTTCGCCGGCCGTCCGGACGACCTGCTTGGCGTAGACCGGGTCCAGCGCGTAGCCGTCGAAGAAGTGCTCGCAGTCGAGGAAGACCCGGCGGCCCTGGGACCGGAGGTGGGCGACGGTGTCCCGGACCATCGCGAGGTTCTCCTCCGGGGTGGTGCGCAGCGCCAGTTCGACGTGTCCGACGTGGGACTTGGCGACCAGCGTGATGATCGGGGCCCCGGAGGCCAGCAGGGCGGCGACCTGGGGGTCGTCCTCGACGCGGACGCCGGCCTTGCGGGTGGCGCCGAACGCGACCAGCTGGGCGTGCCGGAAGTCGATCTCCTCGCGGGCGCGCTGGAAGAACTCGGTGTCCCGGGGGTTGGCGCCGGGCCAGCCGCCCTCGATGAAGCCGACGCCGTACTCGTCGAGGTGCCGCGCGATGGTCAGCTTGTCGGCGACGGTGAGGTTGATGCCCTCGCGCTGCGCACCGTCGCGGAGGGTGGTGTCGAAGACGTGGAAGTCGTCGGGCACCGCGCCGGCGGGACGGGGGGCGGGCGACGGGGAGGCTTGGGGTGCGTCCGTCATGCGGTCTGGCTCCTGTCGGGTTCTCGGTCTACCGGAATAACCGGTGCCACCGCCCCTCCATGCTCCCTCGCGCTCCGCCTCCGGTGGGGTGTGGGCCGGAAACGAAAAAACCTCTCGCGGGTGCGAGAGGTCTGCGCGCGGGTCTGGGACGACGGTGGCCGCGCCGTACTCGGGTCGTACGGGGCGGTCACTGCGGACCGGCGCGCCTGCTGCCAATAATCATGGCGAACGAGAGCACGGTCCGCAGTGTGCCATATCGGACGCACCGCGCACCCGGCGGTCTCACTATGCGGGCGGCGTGTCCACCGCGGCCCAGCGGCGCAGCGCGGCGGTGGCCCGGGCGCGGTCCCGGGGCGCCAGCTGGGCGAGGGCCGTGGCGTGGCCGGCGCCCGGCGCCACGTAGACGTGCGCGTCCCGGCCGCCCCGGCCGGTGCGGAACGGTTCGGCCCTGGTGGGGTCGTTCTCGCCGTAGACGAAGAGCAGCTCGCTGCCGTGGTGCCGCACCCAGCGGTCGACGTCGGGCATGGCACCGGGTACGAAGCGCATCGGGATGCTGCGCGGCACGTAGTTCCGCATCGACTGGATGCCGGGGTGGCGGAGCAGGCCGGCCAGCTGGGGCGCGGCGAGGTCGACGAAGCCGAGCTGGGTGCCGAGCTGGTAGTAGGAGGCGGTGACGGGGGCCAGGTAGTGGTCGGTGTAACCGGGCAGGGGGACCACGTGGTTGAACCACGTGTACAGCGCGTCGCTGGACGCGGTCGGCTCGGGGATGCGGTCGCAGGCCGCCTTGTCCGCCTGCATCCAGAAGAGCATCGGCAGCTGCAGCACGGTCAGTTCCAGTACCCGGTCGGCGCTGCCGAGGGTGTGGAAGGTGTGGCCCTGTCCTGCGGCCCAGCGCCCTAGGCGGCCCGCCATCTCCGCCCGCCGGGTGCCCAGCAGCTCGCGCTGTACGGCGGTGAGCGCGGCGCGGCAGGCGGGGCTGCCGACCCGTGCGAGGAAGCGGTCCACGGCGGTGTCGTCCCGGTCGTCGGTGTTGTCGGGGGCGGAGTACACCACCGAGCCGGCCACGTCGTGCGGGTGGAAGCGCCGGTGGTAGACGGTGGCCATACCGCCCTTGCTGCCGCCGGTGGAGATCCAGGCGGCGCGGTAGATCTGCTGGAGGGCCTGCACGATCCGGTGGTGGTCGCTCGCCGCCTGCCGGATGTCGAGCTTCGACCAGTCGGTGGGGTGCGGCGTGGAGGTGCCGAAGTAGCGGTGTTCGACGCTGATCTGGTTGGCGTCGAGGATCCGGGTCGGCTCGGTGCGGTACCCGGGGTCCTGGTACTGGAGGTCGTAGCCGCCGAGGTGCAGGACCGTCGGCCGGTCGGTGGACCTGTGGAGCAGGAGCAGCCGCTGCTCGAAGGTGCCCCGGGCGGGGTGCCGGTGGTCGACGGGCTGGCGGTAGTCGAGGGTGAAGGAACGGTAGCCGGCCGGGGCGGGGTTCTCCTTGATCACCCGCATGCCGGGGACGGCCGCCAGCCTGGTGCGGATGTCGTCGGCGGCCGGGCGGGACGTGGTCGGATGCGCGGTGGCCGGGTGGGCCGTGGCGGGGCGGGCCGCCGCCGCGGAGGGAGCCGCGAGGCCCGCCGCGAGCAGGCCGGTCAGCAGCAGAGGTACGAGTGGATGCCTCGTCTTCGTCATGCCTCCAGCCAAGCCGTCCGGGGGTCGGTCGCGGATCCCCCGGGCACGGGAACGGCCTCCCCCGGGCGGGGGAGGCCGTGGCCGGATCCGGAAGACGGCTCAGTCGGCGACGGGCTCCCGGCCCGGGGTCCGCGCGGCATCGGCGGGGGCCTCGGTGCCGACCCGGTGCAGATCGATGGTCCGGGTCTCCCGCATGGTGAGGTAGACGATCAGCGAGACCGCCGCGCAGCCCGCCACGTACCAGTAGTAGCCGGACTCGATGCCGCCGTTCTTGAACCACAGGGCGACGTATTCGGCGGTGCCGCCGAACAGCGCGTTGGCGATCGCGTAGGGCAGTGCGACGCCCAGTGCGCGGATGCCGGTGGGGAACAGCTCGGCCTTCACACAGGCGTTGATCGAGGTGTAGCCGGTGATCACGACCAGCGCCAGCAGCGACAGCCCGAGCGCCGGCCAGAAGCTGCCGGCGTGCTTGAGCATCATCATGATCGGCACGGTCAGCAAGGTCGAGCCGACCGCGAAGGTGATCAGCAGCGGCCGCCGCCCGATCCGGTCCGACAGCTTGCCGGCGAACGGCTGCAGGCACATGAACAGGAACAGCGCGCAGAAGCTGACCAGCGAGGCGGTCGGCTTGGGCAGCCCGGCGCTCTGCGAGAGGTACTTGGTCAGGTAGGTCGTGTAGGTGTAGTAGGCGACGGTGCCGCCCATGGTGAGGGCGATGACCAGGAACGCCTCGCGCTTGTGGGCCAGCAGCGCCTTGATCGTGCCGCGCTCCGGGTCGGCCTGGGCGCCCTCGTCGTGGGCGTAGACCTCCGTCTCCAGCATGTTGCGGCGCAGGTAGAAGACGATTCCGGCGCCCAGTGCGCCGATGATGAACGGGATCCGCCAGGCCCAGCTGTGCAGCGCGTCCTCGGACAGGGTGCGCTGGAGCACGATCTGCAGCCCGAGGCCCACCAGTTGGCCCGCGGTCATCGACACGTACTGGAAGCTGGAGGCGAAACCGCGCTGCCCTTCGGCGGACGCCTCGGTCAGGTAGGTGGCGCTGGCCGCGTACTCCCCGCCGACCGAGAGGCCCTGCAGCATCCGGGCGAGGAGCAGTACGGCGACCCCGCCGTAGCCGGCGACGGCGTACGTGGGCGCGATCGCGATCAGGACCGCCGAGGCGGACATCAGGGTGACGGTGAGCGTCAGCGCGGCCTTGCGGCCCTTGCGGTCGCCGATCCGGCCGAGCAGCCAGCCCCCCACCGGCCGCATGAAGAAGCCGACGGCGAAGATCCCCATGGTGTTCATGAGGTTGGCCGTGTCATTCCCCTTGGGGAAGAACGCGTCCGCGAAGTACACCGCGAAGCTGGCGTACACGAACCAGTCGAACCACTCGACCATGTTGCCGGCCGAGCCGACCCAGATCTTCTTCCACTGCTCTCGTCCCATAGCCGATCACGGTCGCGGACCGGTCGGCCTACGGCAAGAGCGGGTGCGGCAACGATCGGGCGTACTTACGTGCGTTGTGGTCACGCGGCCGGGTGCGGAATCGGCTACGGCTGCGGGACGCCGAGGGATTCATCGAGGAAATCCCGTAGGTGGGCGCGGACCTGTTCGCGGTCGGTGCCGGGGAGGCCGACGACGAGGTGGGTGCCGAAGCCGTCGAGCAGGGCGCGGGTGCGGGTGGCGAAGCGTTCGGCGTCGACGGGGCGGAACTCGCCCTTGGACGCGCCCTCGACGAGGAGGGCGACCAGGTCGCGGTGCCAGGCGAGTTCGAGTTCCAGCTGGCGTTCGCGGGTCTCGTCGTCGGCGTTCTGGGAGCGGTTCCAGACCTCCAGCCAGAGGGTCCAGCGCGGGTCGCGGTGGCCCTCGGGGAGGTAGAGGTCGATCAGCGCCTCCAGCCGTTCGCGGGCCGGGACGCGGCGGGAGAGGGCGGCCCGGCGCTCGGCGCCGAGCTGCTCCTCGCTCCACTGGAGGGTCTGCAGCAGCAGCTCGTCCTTGGTCCCGAAGTAGTACAGGATGTGGCCGCTGCTCATGCCGACCTCGCGGCCCAGGCCCGCCATGGTCAGCCGGTCCAGGCCCTCCGCGGCGATGGTGGCCATCGCCGCGGCCAGGACCTGCTCGCGGGGCTGGTTGAGCCGGCGCCGGGGACGGCGCACGGGACCGGGCACGGTGACCTCCGGGTCGGCTGGACGGGGCCTGCTGGTCAGACCCTCGGCTGCTGCTGGGTGATGCAGTGGATACCGCCACCCGCTGCGAAGATCGTACGGGCGTCCACGAGCGTCACGGTCCGTCCGGGGAACAGCCGGCGGAAGATCGCGGCCGCCTCCTCGTCCCGCGGGTCGTCGAAGGCGCACAGCACGATGCCGTCGTTGCACTGCAGGTGGTTGATGTACGAGTAGTCCACCAGCTCGCCGTCTTCCTCGATGACGGTGGGCGCGGGGATCTCCACGACCTCCAGCGGGCGGCCCTTGGCGTCGGTGGCGGCGCCCAGCAGCTTGACGATCTCGTTGCAGAGGGCGTGGTCGGGGTGGTCCGGGTCGGGCTGGGTGTGGACCATGACGACGCCGGGGCGGGCGAAGGCGGCGACGATGTCGACGTGGCCGCGGGTGCCGAACTGTCCGTAGTCGGCGGTGAGGCCGCGCGGCAGCCAGATCGCCTTGGTGGTGCCGACGTGGGCGTGGATCTCCGCCTCGACCTCTTCCTTGGTGCGGTCGGGGTTGCGGCCCGGGTCGAGCTGGACGGTCTCGGTGAGCAGGACCGTGCCCTCGCCGTCGACGTGGATGCCGCCGCCCTCGTTGACCAGGGGGGTGGCGTAGCGGCGGGCCCCGGCCAGCGCGCCGACCTCCTCGGCGATCTTCTCGTCGAGGTCCCAGCGGGCCCACTCCTGGGCGCCCCAGCCGTTGAAGACCCAGTCGGTGGCGGCGAGGTTGCCCTTGCCGTCGGTGAGGAAGGTCGGGCCGATGTCGCGCATCCAGGCGTCGTTCAGCGGCCGTTCGACCAGCTCGATGCCGTCGCCGAGCAGCGCGCGGGCGCCGGCCAGCTGGCCCGGTCCGGCGACGACGGTCACCGGCTCGTACCGCCGCACCGCGCGGGCGACCGCGGCCCAGGCCCGGCGGGCCTCGGCCAGCGTCTCGCCGCCCTCCTCACCGAAGGTGAAGTTGGGGCCGGGCCAGGCCATCCAGGTGCGCTCGTGCGGTGCCCACTCCGGGGGCATGGCGAAGCCGTCGGCGGCGGGAGTGTTCATGTGGGGTCCTTGGGAGGGAGCCGGTGCGGTCAACGGAGACCGGTGTGGTCGGGAAAGCGGTGGGTCAGAGGAAGTACAGGCGCGACAGCGAGACGGTGTCGGCCGGCTCGGAGCGCATCGGGTCGCCGTCGAGGGTGACCAGTCCGCTGCGGGCGTCGACCTGGACCTGCCCGACCCGGGAGTTGTGGACGAGGCTTGCGGGGCCGATGCCGCGGGTGCCGCGGACCGCGACCCGGCGGCGGCGGGTGGGCATGTGGTCGTTGCCCTGCTCGACCGCGGCGCCCGCGACGAAGGCGACGGAGATCTCGGCGGGCGTCGCGCCGTGCGCCCCGAACTGCGGGCCCAGCACGAGGGGTTCGCAGGTGTCGGTGGCGGCGTTGGGGTCGCCGGTGACGCCGTAGGCCGGGAAGCCGGACTTCAGCACCAGCTGCGGCTTGGCGCCGAAGAACTGCGGGGTCCACAGCACGATGTCGGCCATCTTGCCGACCTCGATCGACCCGATCTCGTGCGAGAGGCCGTGGGCGATGGCGGGGTTGATGGTGAGCTTGGCGATGTAGCGCAGCACCCGGGCGTTGTCGTCGTGCGGGCCGTCACCTTCCATCGGGCCGAGCTCGGCCTTCATCTTGCCGGCCATGGCGAAGGTGCGGCGTACGGTCTCGCCGGCCCGGCCCATGCCCTGGGCGTCGGAGGAGGTGATGCCGATCGCGCCGAGGTCGTGCAGGACGTCCTCGGCGCCCATGGTCCCGGCGCGGATGCGGTCGCGGGCCATGGCGGCGTCGCCGGGCAGGTCGGTCTTCAGGTCGTGGACCGAGACGATCATGCCGTAGTGCTCGGCGACCGCGTCCCGCCCGAAGGGGAGGGTGGGGTTGGTCGAGGAGCCGATGACGTTGGGGACGCCGGCCATCTTCAGGACGTTGGGGACGTGCCCGCCGCCGCAGCCCTCGATGTGGAAGGCGTGGATGGTGCGGCCGTCCAGGACGCGCAGGGTGTCCTCGACGGTGAGGCATTCGTTCAGGCCGTCGCTGTGCAGGGCGACCTGGACGTCGTGGTCCTCGGCGACCCGCAGCGCGGTGTCCAGGGCGCGGGCGTGCGCGCCCATGTCCTCGTGCACCTTGAAGCCGCAGGCGCCGCCCTCGGCGAGCGCCTCGACGAGCGGGGCGTCGCCCGAGGAGGAACCGCGGCCGAGGAAGCCGATGTTGACCGGCCAGGCGTCGAAGGCGTTGAACGCATGCCCCAGCGCCCAGGGGGAGTTGACGCCGACGCCCCACACGGGGCCGAATTCCTGGCCGATGATCGTGGTCACGCCGGAGGCCAGCGACGCCTCCATGACCCGCGGCGAGAGCAGATGGACGTGGGTGTCCACGGCGCCGGCGGTGGCGATCATGCCCTCGCCGGAGACGATCGAGGTGCCGGTGCCGACGACGACGTCGACCCCGTCGAGGGTGTCGGGGTTGCCGGCCCGCCCGATGGCGTGGATGCGGCCCTCGCGGATGCCGATGGACACCTTGCGGATGCCCTGGACCGCGTCGATGACCAGGACGTTGCTGATCACCACGTCGCAGGTCTCGCGGACCGCGGCGGCCTTGAGCAGCAGCCCGTCCCGGGCGGTCTTGCCGAAGCCGGCCAGGAACTCGTCGCCGGGCTTCTGGGCGTCCGACTCGACCCGGACGACCAGGCCCGAGTCGCCGAGGACGACCCGGTCGCCGGCGCGCGGGCCGTGCACCGACGCGTACTCGTGGGGATCGATGCTCATGCCTGCTCCTCCGCTCCCAGATAGCCGCAGGCGGCGGCCCGCCGCAGCGCTTCTTCCTTCGCGCCCGGTGCGTCCAGCGGGCCGTCGACGAGACCGGCGAAGCCGATCGCGATCCGGTCGCCGCCGATCGGCACCAGACCGACCTCCGAGGTGCCGCCGGGGTCGAACCGCACCGACGAGCCGGCCGGTACGCACAGCCGCATGCCGTATCCGGCCGCGCGGTCGAACTCCAGGCGGGGGTTGGCCTCGAAGAAGTGGAAGTGGGACGTGACGCTGATCGGCACCACCGCGGTGTTGCGCACGGTCAGCACCACCGCGGGCGCCGGCTCCGGGTCGGCCGGGCCGGGGAGCACGGCGCCGGGCGCGGGAGCCGCGCTTTCGTCGCGCTCCCCCGCCGCGGCGCCGATCGGGTCGGTGACCACCGCGAGCCGGGAGCCGTCGTCGAAGACGGCCTCCACATGCACCTCGGTGACCACGTCGGCCACGCCCGGGAGGACGTCGTCCGGGCCGAGCACGCTGCGTGCCGCCTCGATGGCTTGAGCGAGGCGGCGCCCGTCCCGCGCCGCCTCGCAGACTGTGTCCGCGATCAACGCGGTCGCCTCGGGCACATTCAGCTTCAGTCCGCGGGCCCGGCGCGTCCGCGCCAGCTCGGCCGCGCCGAACAGCAGCAGCCGGTCGCGTTCCGTCGGGGTCAACCGCATCCCGTCCCACCTTCCCGCTCGATTAGAGCATCACTCTAACCATGAAATTGGTCAGCACGGAAGCATTGACCTACGGCATGGGCATGAGTCACATTGAGCGCTGTTCTAAATAAGCGGTGGATAGAGCGCCGCTCTAAACGATCTCGCGGCGGTCCCGCGGCGCGATTCCTCGCTCACTCACGAGCACTGTCCACACACGGAGCACGGCAAGCGGAGCACTGCTCACACACTGCTGTCCGGCCTCTCAGGGGAGCCCTCATGCCGATCGAACAACGCGGAGTCGACACCATCCCGGACGAGGAGCGCACCAGCGGTCCCCGGGACCTCATCTCGATCCTGCTCGGATCGAACCTCGCCCTCGGCGTGGTGATCTTCGGCTGGCTCCCGGTCTCGTTCGGCCTCGGCTTCTGGGGCTCGGTCAGCTCGCTGGCCGCCGGCACCCTGGTCGGCGCCGTGCTGACCGCGCCGCTCGCCCTGGTCTCGCTGCGCAGTGCCACCAACCTCTCCACCAGCAGCGGCGCCCACTTCGGCGTGCGCGGCCGGCTGATCGGCTCGGTCATCGGCCTGCTGCTCTCGCTCGGCTACACCGCGCTGACGCTGTGGGTGGGCGGCGACGCGATGGTCGGCTGTCTGCACCGCCTCCTGGGCCTGCCGGCCGACGGCGCGTCCTACGCCGTCGTCTACGCCGTCCTGGCGGGCTGTACCGCCATCGGCGCGGTCTACGGCTACAAGGTCCTGCTGCGGCTGAGCAAGGTGCTCTCCGTCGGCCTGACGATCCTGCTGGTGGTCGGCGTCCTCGCCTACGCGCACCACTTCACCACCGGCCCGGTGCACGGCGTCCCGTACGCGCTGGGCGGCTACTGGCAGACCTGGCTGCTCTCCGCGGTCTCCGCCGGTCTGAGCGGCCCGATCGCCTTCATCACCCTGCTCGGCGACTACAGCCGCTACATCTCGCCGCGCCGCCACTCCTCGAAGAAGGTCTTCACCGCCACCTACCTCGGCCTGGTCATCGGCCTGCTGGTGCCACAGCTCTTCGGTACGTTCAGCGCGCTGGCGGTCGGCGCCGGCGACGACTACGCGGGCCCCCTGGTGGCCGGCGCCCCGGCCTGGTACCTGGTCTTCCTGCTGCTCAACGCCTCCGCCGGCTCGGTGGGCAACTCCGGGCTGATGCTCTACAGCATGGGTCTCGACCTCGACGCGATCCTGCCGCGGGCGACCCGCACCCAGGCCACGTACGTGGTCGCGGGCGTCTCGACCGCGCTGGTCTACGCCGGCCACTTCCTGTGGGCGGCGCAGGACGCCATGACGTCCTTCGTGCTGCTGATGACCGCGATCGGCACGCCCTGGGCCGTCATCACGGTCATCGGCTTCGCGCGCTGCCGCGGCAACTACGACGCCGACTCGCTCCAGGTCTACAACCGCGGCACCCGCGGCGGCGTGTACTGGTACAAGGCCGGCTGGAACGTCCAGGCCACCGTCGCCTGGGCGCTGGGCTCGGCCGTCGGCCTGCTGGGCGTGGACACGCCGTTCTACCAGGGCCCGCTGCTGGCCCGCACCGGCGGCATCGACATCAGCTTCCTGCTGGCCGCGGCCGTCGCCGGGCTCGCCCACCTGCTGCTCACCGCCCGCCAGCCGCGGCCGGTCCCCGCGCTGCGCAGCCTCGCCACTCCCCCGCCGGCCGCCGCACCGGAGGCCCCCGCGGAGGTCGGCTGACCCCGCCCGGTACGGCCGAGGCCGCCCCCGACGGTTTCGTCGGGGGCGGCCTCGGCCGTGTCCGGGCGGGCGCCGGCCGTCGCCGGTCCCGCCGCCGGGGTCAGCCCAGGGGGTGCATCCAGCCGTGGGTGTCCTCGGCGACGCCGCGCTGGATGTCCAGCAGCGCCTCGCGCAGCTTCAGCGTGACCTTGCCGGGCTCACCGTCGGACTGGGTCCACTCGGCGCCGTTCCGCTTGACCGTGCCGACCGGGGTGATCACCGCGGCCGTACCGCAGGCGAAGACCTCGGTGAGGGTGCCGTTCGCGGTGTCGGCCTGCCACTGGTCGATGGAGACCCGGGCCTCCTCCGCCTCGAAGCCCAGGTCGCGGGCGACGGCCAGCAGCGAGTCACGGGTGATGCCGGCGAGCAGCGAGCCGGTGAGCGTGGGGGTGATGATCTTGTCTCCGTAGACGAAGTACAGGTTCATCCCGCCGAGTTCCTCGACCCACTTGTGCTCCACGGCGTCGAGGTAGGCGACCTGGTCGCAGCCGTGCGCCGCGGCCTCGGCCTGGGCCAGCAGCGACGCGGCGTAGTTGCCGCCGGTCTTGGCGTCGCCCATACCGCCGGGCACCGCGCGCACCCGGTCCTCGGAGAGCCAGATGGAGACCGGCTTGACGCCACCGGGGAAGTAGGCGCCGGCCGGCGAGGCGATGACGACGAAGAGGTACTCGTTGGCCGGCTTCACGCCCAGCCCGACCTCGGTCGCGATCATGAACGGACGCAGGTAGAGCGACTCCTCGCCGCCGTGCGCCGGCACCCAGCCCTTGTCCTGCTGGACGAGCAGGTCGCAGGCCTCGATGAAGGTCTCGACCGGCAGCTCCGGCATCGCCAGCCGGCGCGCCGACGCCTGGAAGCGGCGGGCATTGGCGTCCGGGCGGAAGGTCGCGACGGAACCGTCGGGCTGGCGGTACGCCTTGAGGCCCTCGAAGATCTCCTGCGCGTAGTGCAGGACGTTGGTCGCCGGGTCGAGGGAGAGCGGCCCGTACGGCACGAGCTGTCCGTCGTGCCAGCCGCGGCCCTCGGTCCACCTGATCGTCACCATGTGGTCGGTGAAGTGGCGGCCGAAGCCCGGGGCGGCCAGGATCTGCTCCCGCTCCGCGTCGGACAGCGGGTGCGAGGAGGGCTTGAGCTCGATCGTGGGCGTCGTCATGTATGCATGTCCTTCACTGCGTGGTCCGCGCCGGGCGGTTGGCGGTTGCCGCGTACGACGGGATCTTGGCGTACCGGTCGTTACTGGGACGTCCGAGTTTCCCCGCGGACGGCGGCCCCTCTTCCGATTATCGCTCGGGGGTGTCCGCCGCCGTACGCGCGTATGCGGTCTCCGGGTCCGATGGTCGCATCCCGCCCGGCGTTAGCACAGGGTCGACCGGCGGGAGGCCGGCGGCCGGGAATGCGGACAGCGCCGGAACCCCGTGGGGGCCCGGCGCTGTCGGTGCGTCTCTGCGTGCGCTGCGGGCCTCAGCCCGCTACTCGTGCGGCGAGCGCGTCGCCGATCTCGTCCGTGCTGCGGGCGGTGCCGTCCCGGGCCTCCAGGTCGGTCGCGACGGCCGTCTCGATGCGGGCCGCCTCGGCCTCGTGACCGAGGTGGCGCAGCAGCAGCGCGACGGAGAGGATCGTGGCGGTCGGGTCGGCCTTGCCGGTGCCGGCGATGTCCGGCGCGGAGCCGTGCACCGGCTCGAACATCGAGGGGAACTCACCGGTCGGGTTGATGTTGCCGGAGGCGGCCAGGCCGATGCCGCCGGTCACGGCCGCGGCGAGGTCGGTGAGGATGTCGCCGAAGAGGTTGTCGGTGACGATCACGTCGAACCGCTCGGGCTGGGTGACGAAGAAGATCGTCGCCGCGTCGACGTGCAGGTAGTCGGTGGTGACCTCGGGGTACTCCTGGCCGACCTTGTCGAAGATGTTCTTCCACATGTGGCCGGCGTAGACCAGCACGTTGTTCTTGTGAACCAGCGTCAGCTTCTTGCGGGGGCGGGCGTTGGCCCGCTCGTACGCGTCCCGGACCACGCGCTCGACGCCGTAGGCGGTGTTCACGCTGACCTCGGTGGCGACCTCGGCAGGGGTGCCGGTGCGCAGGCTGCCGCCGTTGCCGGTGTACGGGCCCTCGGTGCCCTCGCGGACGACGACGAAGTCGATGTCCGGGCGACCCGCCAGCGGCGTGGCCGTGTTCGGGAAGAGCTTCGACGGGCGCAGGTTGACGAAGTGGTCGAAGGCGAAGCGGAGCTTGAGCAGCAGCCCGCGCTCCAGCACGCCGGAGGGGACGGACGGGTCGCCGATCGCGCCGAGCAGGATCGCGTCGTGCTGCTTGAGCGCCTCCAGCTCCGCGTCCGGCAGGGTCTCGCCGGTGGCGTGCCAGCGCCTGGCCCCGAGGTCGTACTCCTTGGTTTCCAGCTTGACGTCCTGCGGCAGGACAGCGGTCAGGACCTTGAGGCCCTGGGCCACGACTTCCTGGCCGATACCGTCACCGGGGATCACTGCGAGGCGAATGCTGCGAGACATGGTTGGACCCTACTCTTCGTCCCATGGATTGACACGTAACGTCCGCCATGCGGACACGCCCGGAGACCACGTCCACGGGCGGCCCGACCCCTCAGTGACAGATCAGCCGGGCGGCGGAGCACCGGATCCGCCACCAGCAGCGGCACGGTACGGACGCCCGGGCACCACTCTGTGCGCGGAACATCTCAGTGCCCGGTGGAGCCGCCGTTGTCCCGGCGGTCGAGGGCGCGCTGGAGGGCGGCCGCGGCGTTCCTGCGGTCGGCGTCGTTGGTCGTACGCGCGGAGTGGCGGGTCCTGCGGACAGCGGTCTCGGCCATGATTCACGTCTCCAATGCCAAAGCCCCGAGAACGGATGGGACACGTCGATCCAGAAGCGGGCCGGAAAGGGCGGGGGCCCCGGCGCAACAGGGGTCACCTGCGCACACGCACCGGGCCACATCCGCAGTCGCTCGATGGAGCGTTACGTTCGGCTCCTACAAAGCTAGGACAGCCGGGCCGTGATGTCTGCACAATTACTTGGGCTTCCTACTATCTGAGACGGATTCCGCGTACTCGAACGAGTGATCCACGGACATCCGCAGCTCGCGGGGGGGTCTCGCCTGGCTAGCGTCGCGTTGTCGCTCGCGCAGGACGGCCGAGCCCACACCGCACAGGAGGCGCCCGTGACCACAACGCCCGGCCCCGATCTGGACGAGACTCTGTGGCAGGCATGGAAAGCCATGGCACTCCCCGAGGGCTTCCACGCCGAGATCGTCGAGGGGTTCATCGAGGTGTCGCCCACCGGCCACCACCGGCACAGCAAGGTCGGCAACAGGTTGCGCCGGGAACTGAGCCGGTTCCTGGACGGGGAGTCGAAGCCCTACGTGGTCAACAACGCCCTGAACGTCATCCACGAGCGTCAGAGCTGGGTCCCGGACGCCGTCGTCTGCCACGAGGACGACGACGGGTTCGTCACCGATGACGGGATCGGCCTGGCCGCCCGTGGCGTGCGGCTGGTGGCGGAGGTGGTCTCGCCGGGCCAGAGCGAGGAGCGCGACCGGGTCCGCAAGCGCCGCGCCTATGCCCGCGCCGGCATCCCCGTCTATGTGCTGGTCGACGACCAAGAGGGTGGCGGCAGCGTCACCGTGCTGGCCCAGCCGGCCCCCGAGGAGGCGGACTACCGTCAGAGCCACCGGGTGCCGTACGGGACCGAAGTGACCATCCCCGAAGGCCCCGCCAAGGGATTCGTGATCGGCCAGGCGATCACCGGCCCGCCGCGGAACACCCGCAGCTGAACCCGAAGCCGACGGCCCGGCGCCCCCTTGTGAGGGGTGCCGGGCCGCCGTCGTGTCCCGGGGCGGTCAGCCCATGTGCGGGTAGCGGTAGTCCGTCGGGGGGACCAGGGTTTCCTTGATGGAGCGGGTGGAGGTCCAGCGCATCAGGTTCTGCTTGGCGCCGGCCTTGTCGTTGGTGCCGGAGGCGCGGCCACCACCGAAGGGCTGCTGGCCGACGACGGCGCCGGTGGGCTTGTCGTTGATGTAGAAGTTGCCCGCGGCGAAGCGGAGCTTCTCGCAGGTGGCGGCGGCCGCGGCGCGGTCCTGGGCGATGACGCAACCGGTCAGGCCGTACGCCGAGGCGGACTCCATCTGGGTGAGCATCTCGTCGTAGTCCGCGTCGTCGTAGACGAAGACGCCGAGGATCGGGCCGAAGTACTCGTCCTTGAAGATCTCGTTGTCCGGGTCGGTGGAGACCAGGACCGTCGGGCGGACGAAGTAGCCCTCGCTGTCGTCGTACGTGCCGCCGGCCACGACCTCGATGGTCGGGTCGGCCTTGGCGCGGTCGATCGCCGCCTTGTTCTTGGCGAAGGACCGCTCGTCGATGACGGCACCCATGAAGTTCGACAGGTCGGTGACGTCACCCATGGCGAGCGACTCGACCTCGGCGGCGAACTCCTCCTTGAAACCGGCGTTCCACAGGGAGGCGGGGACGTACGCGCGGGAGGCCGCGGAACACTTCTGGCCCTGGAACTCGAAGGCGCCACGGGTCATGGCGGTCTTCAGCACGGCGCGGTCGGCCGAGGGGTGGGCGACGATGAAGTCCTTGCCGCCGGTCTCGCCGACCAGACGCGGGTAGGTCTTGTAGTTCTCGATGTTCGCGCCGACCGTCTTCCACAGGTACTGGAAGGTCTTGGTCGACCCGGTGAAGTGGATGCCCGCGAGGTCCGGGTGGGCCAGCGCGACCTCGGAGACGTCCTTGCCGTCACCGGTGACCAGGTTGATCACGCCCTTGGGCAGCCCGGCCTCCTCCAGCAGCTCCATCAGCAGCACGGCCGCGAAGGTCTGGGTCGGCGAGGGCTTCCAGACGACCACGTTGCCCATGAGGGCGGGGGCGGTCGGGAGGTTGCCGGCGATCGCGGTGAAGTTGAACGGCGTGATCGCGTAGACGAAGCCCTCAAGGGGCCGGTGGTCCGAGCGGTTCCAGACGCCCGGGGAGTTCGCCGGGGGCTGCTCGGCGAGGATCTGGCGCGCGAAGTGCACGTTGAAGCGCCAGAAGTCGATCAGCTCGCAGGGAGTGTCGATCTCGGCCTGCTGGGCGGTCTTGGACTGGCCGAGCATGGTGGCGGCGGCCAGCGTCTCGCGCCAGGGACCCGAGAGCAGCTCGGCGGCCCTGAGGATGATCGCGGCACGGTCGTCGAAGGACATCGCGCGCCACGCGGGGGCGGCGGCCAGCGCGGCGTCCACCGCGTCCTGGGCGTCCTGGACCGTGGCGTTGCCGTACGTGCCGAGCCGGGCTCCGTGGTTGTGCGGCTGGACGACGTCGAAGCGCTCGCCGCCGCCCATCCGGCGCTCGCCGCCGATGGTCATCGGCAGCTCCCGCGGGTTGCCGGCAAGCTCCTTGAGCTTGGCCTCCAGACGGGAACGCTCAGCGCTGCCGGGGGCGTAGGTGTGGACCGGCTCGTTCACCGGCACGGGGACCTGGGTCACAGCGTCCATGGCGGCCGTTTCTCCTTCGGTGGTCGGTTCGTACGTACGTAAAGGGGGGCCGGGGGGTCAGCCCCGGGTCGCCGTCATCCCCGGGTCGCGAGCGACCGCAGGAAGAACGCCAGGTTCGCGGGGCGCTCGGCGAGCCGGCGCATGAAGTATCCGTACCAATCGGTGCCGTACGGGATGTACACCCGCATACGGTTCCCCTCGGCGACCAGGCGCCGCTGCTCCGCCTCGCGGATGCCGTACAGCATCTGGAATTCGTAGTCCGCCGGCTTGCGGCCGTTGCGGTGTGCCAGCTCCTGGGCGATGGCCACCATCCGCGGGTCGTGCGACCCGATCATGGGGTAGCCCTTGCCGGCCATGAGGATCTTCAAGCAGCGCACATAGGCCCGGTCGACCTCCCGCTTGTCCTGGAAGGCGACGGTCGCGGGCTCCTTGTACGCCCCCTTGACCAGTCGCACCCGGGAGCCTTCCCCGGCGAGCGCCCGGCAGTCGTCCTCGGTGCGGAAGAGGTAGGACTGCAGCACCGCGCCCGTCTGGGGGAACCGCGCACGCAGCTCGGCGAGGATCGCCAGGGTCGAGTCGACCGTGGTGTGGTCCTCCATGTCGAGGGTGACGGTCGTCCCGGCCTCGGCGGCCGCCTCGACCACCGGAGTGACGTTCTGCAGGGCCAGTTCGTGGCCGCCCGGCAGCGCCTGGCCGAAGGCGGACAGCTTCACCGACATCTCGGCCTTCACGCCGAGCCCGTGCTCCTTGAGGGCTCCGGCCAGCCGGAGGTAGGCGTCGCGGTTGCGCAGCGCCTCCGCCGGGTCCGTGATGTCCTCGCCGAGGTGGTCGAGCGTGACCTCCAGTCCGCGCGCGGCCAGATTCCGCACCGCGGCCATGGCCTCGTCCAGGCGCTCGCCGGCGACGAACCGTTCCACCACGGGTCGGGTGACCGGAGCGGCCGCGACGACGCGCCGGATGCTGTCGCTGCGCGCGGCGGCGAGGAGCACGGGACCCAGCATGGGGCACCTCCACATTCAGGGTGACAAGTACCGGGCGCGCCGGGCAGGGTCGGACGCGTCGGCAAGATTGAGCCACCTGAAACTTAAGGATCGCGCCACTTGGCGGCCATCGACAGCTGTCACGCCTTCGTGGCCGGGATCTCAGACAGATGTATGAGAATGGGAGCGGGGGGACCACTGCGACAGGAGAGGAACCGAACGGCGGATGCGGGGCGACTACCAGCAGCTGGTGGACGAGATCTCGGCGGCGCTCGGCGCACCGGCGACGCTGGAGGACCGGGACTTCGGGCTGATCGCCTTCGGCGCGCACGAGGGCGAGGACGACGAGGTCATGGACCCGGTGCGGACCCGGTCGATCCTGCAGCGCCGTTCCTCCGCCGCGGTCCGGGCCTGGTTCGAGGCGTTCGGGATCGCCCGGGCCACGACGCCGCTGCGGATCCCGCCGGACCCGGCCGCCGGCGTCTTCCGCGGCCGGATCTGTCTCCCTGTACGCCACCGGGGCGTGGTGCACGGTTACGTCTGGCTGCTGGACGACGGGCACCTCACCGACCTGGCCCTGGGCGGCCACGGCACCCCGCCCGACCCACGGATCGCCCAGGCGATGGAGAGCGCCGCCCGGATCGGCGCACTGCTGGCCGAGGAGGCCCGCGCCGGGTCCGAACTCGGCGATCTGCTGCGGGAGTTGCTGACCGGCCCGGACGCCGGCCGGCCGGCCGCGGCGACCGCGCTGCGCGACGCCCTTCGCGACACCCTGCGCTTCACCCCCGGCCTGCCGCTCACCCTGGTCGCGGTGACGCCCTGGGACACCTCGGACACCGACGCGGCCCCGCTGCCGAGCCTGCCCGGCCTGCTCGCGGCGTGCGCGCTGCGCTCCCCCGGCGGTCCGGCGGGCGCGCCGGGCCCGCCCACACTGGCCGCGCTGGTCCGGCTGCGGGCGACGGGCGGGTCGGCCCCCGCCCGTACAGTGGCGGAACACCTGCTGCGCTCCCCGCGGGCGGGGAGCGCCCCGGCCACCGCGGCTCCGGCCGGGCCCGGACGGTCCGGGACCGCCCGGCGCTCCGCCCCGCCCCGCCCGGGCGCGGCCGGCATCGGCAGCGCCACCCGGGAGCCGGCCGAACTCCCCACCTCGTGGCAGGAGGCCCTCGCCGCGGCCCGCGCGGCCCGCGCGGAACCCCGGCTGGGCCCGGTCGCCCACTGGGACACCATCGGCTCGTACCGCATGCTGACCGCCCTGCCGGTCACCGATCCCGACCCCGCGATCGGCCCCCTGCTCACCCCCGCCCACGCCGAACTCGCCCGCACCACCGAGGTGTTCCTCGACTGCGCCGGCCAGGCAAGCCGAACGGCCCAGCTCCTGGGCATCCACCGCCAGACCCTCTACTACCGCCTCGGCCGCGTCGAAAAACTGACGGGCCTGGACCTGGACGACGGGGAGCATCGGTTGCTTCTCCATATGGCCCTCAAAGCGGCGCGTCTGTAGTTCCCCCCCCCCACGTACCTGTCTGTCCCGCCGCGGGGCTCGCTCGCCGTTGCGCTTTGCGGCGCCCCGCACGTACCAGTCTGCGGCGCCGCGGGGCTTGTTCGCCGTTGCGCGCTTTGCGGCGCCCCGCACGTACCTGCCTGCTGCGCCGCGGGGCTTGGTCGCCGTTGCGCCTGCGGCGGGCTGGGTTTGTGGTGGGTGCGGTGACGGGCCTCCGGGGCCGGTTGTGTGGACTGCTGACGCTTTACGTCCACAC
>NZ_JBVKBL010000016.1:0-202859 GCF_055657085.1 Streptomyces sp. NPDC107765
GTTGTGTGTTTGTGGCCCCTCGCGTGTTGGGGGGGGGGGACGGATGGGGGTGGGGGGGGGCGTCTTTTGCCCCCCGTCTTTGCTCCCCCCCCCGCGCCCGTGGCCGGCTTCTGCGGCCGGTTACGCTCCGGCCGGTGCCGGACCTACCCGGCGGGGACGGCTGAGCAGCGCCGCCCCGGCCAGGCCCGCACTGACGATCGCCAGGGCCACCGCCAGCATTTCGGGCCACATCCCGGTCTCGCCGAGACCGCCGCCCAGGGGCGTCAGCACGCCCGCCCGGGACAGCGCGTGCAGCGCGATGATGACCATGGCCGCCGCGGCACTGACCGTCCAGACCAGAGCGGTGTCCCGCATCGCCAGCCAGCCGGCCAGCAGCAGGTAGACCACGGCGATGGCCATCGACAGCCCGGCGGCCGCCTGGGCGCCCTGCATGTGCCCGGAGTGCACCGGCAGGTGGCCCAGCCCGCACAGCGCCAGCGCGGCCGCGGCCGGCCAGCGCAGCACGGACCGCAGCACACCGGGGAACGCGTAGCCCGGCTGCCGGGGCTCGTCGTGCCCGGCGTGCTGCTGGGCCCACGCCGGCTGCCCGCCCTGCTGCTGGTTGGCGGCGGGACGGGACCAGGGGGTGCGCTGCGGCGGCTGCTGGTGCGCCGCGGTGTCGTACCGTCCGCCCGCGCCGGCCGGCTGCCCGGTGGGACCGAGGGGGCGGACGTCCGGGTCGAGGAACGGCATGGCGGTGGTGGGCTCGGGCTCCCCCGGCCCGCCGCCCGGACCGCCCGGACCGCCGGGGCCCCCGGGACCGCCGGAACCCCCCGGGCCGGGGTCCGACGGGAAGTGCGGGGGCATGCCGTACGGGTCGGAGCCGTCCGCCTTCGTCCGGTCGAACAGCTCGATGAGCTGCGCGACCTCCTCGACGGACCGGCCGACGGCCGCCGCGCGCAGCGCGTCGTACCCGGCCTCCGCGGTGTGCGGGTCGGACCGGAGCAGGTCGAAGAGCTCCGCGACCTCGCTCACCGGACGGGAAACGACCGCCAGCCGGAGGGCTTCGTCGCCGGGATTGGGAACGTCGCCGCTCCGGCGGAGCAGTTCCACGAGGGCGGCGACTTCCTCCAAGGGCCGATGGGTGACTGCCTCCCACAGAATCGTGCGGGCCGAGTTCTTCTCAGGGGTGAGGGGCGGAATGTGCTCGCCGTGTTCTGTCGATGACAGTTCGGCGTCGCCCCCACAAAGAGCTGGTTCGGATGTCATGGAGGACTCCACTGAACGATGGGAGCGTCAAACACCAGGAGCGCTGACACTCGGCGGACGTTGTGCTGCTGTGCTTCAGCCAACGTCCCTCTTCGGCGCGGTCGCCATTCAGGAAGGCCATCCGGTGGAGACACGCCGGGACGCCCGGGCGCGCCGCGTCCGCGGGCGGAGCGGCGAAAGGACTCGGGGCGGCCGGCTTTCCCTCAGCCGGGGCGGCGGGATTTTCGAGGTGCCGTGGGCCGCCGGGCCTGATTCGCTGGTATCGGGCAGCTTCCCTACACAGTGCGAGGACAGACCATGGACGCAACCGGAGAATCCCGTGCACGCATTCAGCAGATGCGGGACAAGGCGAGGGAATTGCAGGAGAGCGCGGAGCGCACCAATGATCCGGAGGAGCGGAAGCGGCTCCAGGAGAAGGCCCGCCGGCTGCAGTCGCAGAGCGAGCAGGAAAGCATGATGCGGGGCGGTGACATCTACCCCTCGGAGTGAGCGGGACGACAACGACGGGACGGGACGTGGCCGGCGGGCCGCGTCCCGTCCGCGTTCCCCGGCAGGGCCGCGGGGGCCGTCACACGGTGAACGGCTGCTGTTCCAGGAAGGCCGGGTCGGGATTTCCGGTCGTGTAGAGGTTGGGGCTCTGGGTGGGCGGCATACCGCGCTGGATGTCGCGGTGGAACGTGCGGTAGCCGCCGCGGAAGGCGCCGCCGTTCCAGACGTCCAGGAGGGTCCCGGTGAATTTCCCGTTGGTGTCGCCGTCGGAGGCCAGCTGGTTGTCCTGGCAGGCGGCGAGGAGCAGGGCGTCGGCGGCCGCGTCGCGGCTCTTGCGGGCGCCGAGTTCCCGCTGGATCTCCTGGAAGAATTCCTGGTCGCGCCGGTAGATCTCGTACTGCCGGTCGGGCGGCATCAGCCGGGCGGCGTGGGCGGAGTCACCCTGGTCCGGCATTTCGACGGCGGTGCCGCTGTGGCAGCAGTCGAGGACGACGAGGAGGCGGACGCCGCGGGCGAACCGGCCGAATTCCCGGTGCAGCTCGTCGTCGAGGAATTCCCGGTCGTACAGCACCAGCGTCTCGTCGAATCGGTCCGCCTCGTCGTCGCCGCCGGTGGTGTTGGGGACCTGGCCGCCGTGCCCGGAGTAGGTGAGCAGCAGGATGTCGCCGCTCTTGAGCGTCTTGGCGGCCTTGCGCAGTTCGGCGGTGACGCGCTCGACGGTGCCGTCGGGGGTGAGCAGGGTCGTCGGGGCGAAGCCGGCGCCGCGGGCCAGCGCGGCCATGTCGTGGGCGTCGTTCTCGCAGGCGACGAGCCGGCCGTCCCAGCCGCCGTACCGGGCGGGATCGACCTGGTTGAGTCCGACGTGGAGGGAGAGGCCGGTGGGCATCGCGGGCTCCTTGGCAGCGGCGGGGGTCGGGGCAACGCCTGGATGCGTTCCGTGGCCCGCCGGCCGGTGAACTCGCCGGCCCGCCCAACCGCCTGAACGGTCCCCTGCACGCACGCCGGCGGCCGGTGCGGGCCGGTGCGGGCGGCTGTTGGAGTGGCTTCGCCGGGGACGCCGGTCGGCGGGCCGTACCACCGGGAAGCGGTTGCCATATGACCACATCCGATGCGTCCCGGGCCGGCCGTGCCACGACCGGCCCGGCGCCCGGGGACGCCCTGGCGGACCGCGCGGGCTACGACGAGCACTTCCTCGGCGTGCCCGTCCCGCTGCCGGTGCCGGCCGTCCCCGGGACGCGGACCGTGGTCCTGCCGTACACCCACTTCACGGTGCTGCTGCGCCCGGACCGGCGGCTGGCGGCGGCCACCGGCGCCTGCGTCGACGGCCGGCTGCTGCGGCAGCACGTACCGCGGGAGGGCCACTGGCGGTTCGACCCCAGGCTGCCCGAGGACCTGCAGGCCGGCGACGCGGTCTACCGGGACAACTCCCTGGACAAGGGCCCTCTGGTGCGCCGCCCCGACCCGGTCTGGGGCGAGGCGGCGGAGGCCGGCCGGGCCGATGCGGACACCTTCCACTACACCAACGCCGCCCCGCAGGCCGACGTGGTCAACCAGGCCAAACAGCTCTGGGACGGGCTGACGGACCACCTGCTCGGCCACGCCGCCCCCCACGACCGCAGACTGGCCGTGCTCACCGGGCCGGTGCTGCACGACTCCGACCCGCCCTACCGGGGCATCCAGGTGCCGCTGCGCTTCTGGAAGGTGGCCGCGTTCCTCCAGGACGGTGCGCTCGCGGCCACCGCGTACGTCCTGGACCAGAGCCCGGACCTGATCCGGGACGCCGACCGGGCGCTGGCCGGCGCGGTGCCGGGCGCACCGCCGCCGCTGGGCGCCTACCGCACCTTCCAGGTACCGGTGTCGGACGTCGCCGAGCTGACCTCACTGGACCTGGGCCCGCTGCCGGCCGCCGACCTGATGCCGGTGCGGCGCGCCCCGGAGGAACGCTGGAAACGACTCGCGTCGCACGACGACATCGTGCTGCGGCGCGACTGAACGGCGAGGGGACCCACCATGCGACCGAGCGTCGTCTACATCCACGGCAACGGCAACAAGGTCCGCTCGGACCTGCTCAAGTCCCAATGGGACGTCGCGGATGGCCTACTGGGCGCCGGTGCGCTACCCCGCGCCGCTGCCCGACCACCGGCCGGACCCGCTGGACGGCGGCCCGGAGCCGGCCAAGGGCTCCCCGGCCGGCCCGGAGGAGCGGGCCGCGGCCGCCGTCCCGCCCGCCGACGCGTTCGTGGCGCGGACCCTCGACGAGGCCCGGCAGGAGGCCGGCGGCACGGCCCTGGAGCGGCGGGCGGGCCCCGACGAGGACGCCCTGGCCGACTGGCTGCGGGACATGACCTACCTCGCGGACACCCTCGCGCACACCGAGGCCGCCCCGGAGCCCGCGCCGGCCGACGCACTCCCGCTGGAGGTCGTGCCGCTGCCCCGGCCCGGCCGCACCGCGCTGTTCCGGGCCCTGGTGCAGCACGCGTTCAAGGACGTGTACGCCTACTTCTTCGGCGGGGCGGGACCGGCGATGCGCGCCGTGATGCAGGAGGCACTGGACGGCCTGGACGGCGGCCCGCTGGTCGTGGTCGGACACAGCCTGGGCACGGTCATCGCCTACGAGGTGCTGCGGGAGCGCAAGCGCGACGTCGCGCTGCTGGTCACCGTCGGCTCACCGCTGGCGATCACCGAGATCCAGGACCGGCTGGCCCGCCCGCCGGCCGTACCGGACGGTGTGGCGGCCTGGCGCAACGCCTCCGACCTGCGGGACCTGGTGGCGCTGGACCACACCCTGCGCCCCGAGTACGCACCCGAGGACCGGGTCACCGATGTGCTGGTCACCAACGACAGCCGCAACCACCACGGCATCGACGCGTACCTGTCGCAGCACCCGGTGCGCGAACCGGTGCTGCGGATCTTCGGCGACGGTCCGGGGTAGGCCGGGCATGCCGCTGACCGAAACCGAGTGGGACCTCGTCACCACCTGGGTGCAGAACCATCTGGTCGACACCACCGAGCCGCACGACCGGCTCGCCGAGTACGGCTTCCCCGAGGACTTCGTCGCCGCGCTGCCGCTGACCCACATCAGCTCGGACAACGCCCGGACCCTCGTGCACCGCTCGCGCACGGACATCGAGCGGCAGCTGCGGCTGGTGGAGGCGCTCACCGCGGTCGACGAACTGGCCGTGCTGCCCGACATCGTGAAGGTCCGGGAGTTCCGGGACCGGCTGCGGGAGGACTGCCGCGCCCACGCCGCGCAGGACACCTTCCGCACCTGCGTGCTGAAGAACGGCACCGAGGCCTTCATCGACCGGCAGGGCCTGCGGGAGACGCTGCGCCGGTTCATCGCCGACCCCGACAAGTGCATCCTGCTGGTCGACGGCGAGCCGGACAGCGGCCGCTCGTACACCTACACCTTCCTGCGCCACATCGGTCAGCACAGCGGCTTCCGTCCCGTCCGGGTCACCCTGTCGCGGACCTCCACCGCGGCCAAGGTCGTCCGGCGGCTGGCCGACTTCGTCGCCGAACCGGGCACCGGCCCCGCCCCGATCGACCCCACCGGCCTCAACGACCCGCTGCCGTCCGTCGACGAGGCCGCGCACTGGGTCGCCGGCCGCGCCACCGCCGCCGAGGAGCGGCTGTGGCTGGTGCTCGACGAGTGCGACCGGCTCGACCCCAGCTCCGACGTGTGGGACTTCATCGGACAGCTCGCCACGGCCGTCTACGAGCACTCCGCGGTCCACGGCGACCAGGCGCCCCGGCTGGTGCTGCTCGGCTACGGGCGTGCCATGCGCCAGCTCCCGTACGACCTGCGCGGCAGTGTGTCCTGGGACACCGCGCGGGTCGTCGAACCGGGCGATCTGCGGTCCTTCTTCCACCAGGTCTTCCACGAATCGCCGCCGGAGGTGCTGGCGGCCGGCGGGCCGCCCGGGTCGGCCATCGACGAACTCGTCGAGGTCGCCGTGGAAGAGGTGCTCTACGCCGCGGAATCCGGCGGCGGGGCCGGCGAGAGCTACATGCGCCGGGTCAGTACAGCGGTGGAGGGAGCGGTCCGTGTCTATCGGTCCCTCTGAGCGTGGGGCCCCGTCGGGCCTGCGGGAGGTCTTCGCGGCCCGGCTGCGCGAGGCGCTGCACACCGGCGGGGAGCGCCGCGGCGGCGTCTCCCCCACCCGCCGCGCCTACCGGGAGGCGGCCTGCCTGCTGGCCCGTTTCGACCCGCGCGAGCTGCGGCTGCCCGACGAGAAGCACGCCACCGGCCGGGCGGTCCTGGAACTCGTCGACGACTGCACGACCCTGGGCATGCGGGACCAGGCCGGCTGGGCGCTGAAGGCCGAGGTCCGGGAGGAGGCGCTCGGCGGGCTGGCCGGGCCCGAGGCGGCCCGGCGCCTGCTCGCCGCCAACATCGGCCAGCTGCCGGACGGGCCCGGGCCGGAACGGTTCGCGCTGGCCCAGCTGTTCGGCACGCCGCTGGCGATCGACCGGCTGACCGCCGGTGAACTGGCCGACGCGCTGCAGGCGGTGCTGTGGCTGTCCCGGGTGCCGGGCATGACCGGCCTGCCGGACACCGGCCGGCTGCAGCGCGCCCTGGAGCGGGCCCGGCTGCTGGAGCCGCTGGAACGCCTGGTCCGCCGCCCGTTCCAGGGCCGGTCCGCCGAACTCGCCGAGCTGCGCGCCTACCTCGCGCTGCCCGCCGGCGCCGCACCGCCCGGGCCGCCGGCGGCCGGCCCCGGCGGCGGTCCCCCGCCGGTCCCCGCGATGGTCATCCACGGGCCCGGCGGCATGGGCAAGAGCACCCTGCTCGCCAAGTTCCTGCTCGACAGCGTCCACGACCCGGCCGGCGGCATCCCGTTCGCCTACATCGACTTCGAGCGGCCCACCCTCTCCGTCCACGAGCCGATCACGCTGATCGCCGAGGCGGCCCGGCAGCTCGGCATCCAGTACCCGGCCCACCGCGCCGAGCTGGACGCGCTGGCGGAGGAGTGCCAGCAGGTCGCCCGCAGCCAGCGCGAGGGGCAGGAGCGGGTGACCCAGCTGCAGGAACTCGCCGCCACCCGGGCGGTCCTCGGGCGCAGCTACTCGCAGCAGTTCCAGTCGGCGGCCACCGGCCGGGAGACCGGGCTGGTCCGGCGGGTCGGCGAGGTCCTGACGCGGGCGGTCGCGGAGCAGAAGTCCCGCCCGGACGAGCCGGACCCGCCGTTCGTGATGGCCGTCGACACCTTCGAGGAGGCGCAGTACCGCGGCTCACCGGCCCTGGGCCGGATGGTGGCGGTCTACAGGGCGTTCCAGAGCGCCTATCCGCGGCTGCGGTTCGTGGTCTCCGGGCGCGCACCGGTCGCGCACCCGGCGAAACGGGTGGAGTCGTTCGACATCGAACTCGGCGAACTCGACCCGGAGGCGGCGGTGGGCGTGCTCGCGTCCTGCGGCGTGAACGACCCCGAGGTGGCCCGGGAGCTGGCCGCCCGGGTCGGCGGGCATCCGCTCAGCCTGAAGCTGGCGGCGCGGGCCGCGACCCTCGCGGGCCTGGCGGGCGAACCGACCGGTGAGCTGATCCGCAGCCTGCCCGAACGCCGGCGGGAGGTCTTCCGCCGGGTCGACCAACTGCTGGTGCAGGGCATCCTCTACGACCGGATCCTCAGCCACATCGCCGACGAGGACGTCCGCCGGCTCGCCCACCCCGGCCTGGTGCTGCGGGTCATCACCCCGGAGATCATCCGGGACGTGCTCGCCGGGCCGTGCGGCCTCGACGTACCGGGCCCGGACCGGGCCCGGGAGCTGTTCGACGAGCTGAGCCGGCTGGACATGGTCGAGCCGGCCGCTCCCGACGCGGTGCGCTACCGCGGCGACGTCCGGGCCATCATGCTGCGGCTGCCCGGCGGCGACCGCACCGCGGTGATGCGGGAGGTCGAGCGGCGCGCGGTGGCGTACTACGCGGCCCGCGACGGACTGGAGGCCCGCGCCGAGGAGATCTACCACCGGCTGCGGCTGGACGAGAACCCGCGCTCGGTCGAGAAGCGCTGGCTGCCGGGCGTCGAACGGTTCCTCGCCGGGGCCGGGCAGGAGATGTCGCCGCGGGCCGCGGGGCTGCTCACCGCCCGGCTCGGCGGCGGTGCGCCCGACCACGTGGCGGCCGGCGCGGACCAGGAGGACTGGGAGCGGATCGCCGCCCAGGAGGTCGAGGACCTGCTGGCGCAGGGCTTCGCGGCGGCGGCCCTGGAGCGGGTCGGCCGGCGCCGCCCCTGGACGCCGTGCAGTCCGCTGCACGCCCTGTACGCCGAGGCGCTCAGCCGTGTCGGGCGGCGCGGCGAGGCCCGGCGGGCGGTCGCGGACGCCCTGGTCCCGCTCGGGCGCGCGGAGTGCGGGGAGCGCCGGCTGGAGCTGCTGCTGCTCTCCGCGCGGCTCGCGCAGGAGGACGGCGATCCGGTGCACGCCGACCGCGCTCTGCGGGCCGCGGAGGACGTCGCGGTGGGCCTCGGGCAGGACCTGGAGGCGATGGGCGCCCTGCTGGCCCGGGCCCGGCTGACCGCCGACGAGGGGCGCGCGGAGCCGGCCACCGGCCGGCAACTCGCCGAGCGGCTGCGGAAGTTGCCCGACGACGTGCTGTCCGAGCGACCGGTGCTGGTGCGCGCGGTCGCCTCGCAGATCTACGCCCAGGCCCCCGGTGCGCTGGAACACGCGGTGGAGGTGGTGGGGCTGCCGTCCGACGACGAGACGCTGGACGCGCTGGGCGCGGCGATGCGCCGGGCGACCCGCAGGCAGCCGGCACTGCTGGGCAAGGTGATGGAGATCCTGGACGAGGCCGCCGGGCCGTCCCGCCCGGAACCCGGGGCCGCACCGACCAGCATCGCCGGGATCCTGCGGCTGGCCCGGGACCGCGGCACCCTCGACGCGCTGGCCCGGCGCCTGCTGGCCGTACCGGACCGGAGCGGGGAGATCGTCGCCGGGGTGGCCGCGGCGATGGGAGTGGGCAGCGGCGCACGGACCACCACCGGCGCGCACGTCCGCGCCGCCCCGGCCCCCGAGGAACGACGCGCGCGCGAAAGGCGGGACGACCGGTGAACGGCTACCTCTCGCCGGACGAGATCCGGGCGGTGCTCGACGCCGCGGTGGAGACCGGGCTCGCCGACCCGTCGGTGCGGCCGCTGCTGATGGACGGGATCATGCCGCGCTACCGCGGCACGCTGCCGCTGCACCCCGCGCCGGGCCGCCAGGTGCACTCCGACCTCAGCCAGATGAACCGGGTGGAGCGGCTGGTCGACGGCTCGGTGCCGCTGGAGATCTGGCTGCGCAACGCCGTCGCCGAGACCACCGAGGCCGAGCCGCTCACCGTCTTCCAGCGGGCCCTGGACGACGTGGCGCGCCAGGCGGGCGGCGAGCCGGACGTCCTGGCCTCGATGCCCGCACCCGGGGAGATCAAGGAGGAGATCGTCCACCGGGACGACACCGTGCCGATCGGGTTCCTGCGCGGCGGGGAGCTGGCCGGCGGGGCGGTGGCGCGCCTCAAGGTCCCGCCGTACCAAGGGGGTTCGCCGATGCAGCCGAACGGCTTCCCGCACTCCGGGACCGGCTGGCTGATCGCCCCCGACCTGCTCGTCACCAATCACCATGTGGTCAACGCCCGGGCCGGGACCGGCGCGGGACGGCCGGTGGCCGACCCGGAGGACCTGCACCTGCAGGCCCGGCACACCCGTGCCCGGTTCGACTACGACACCGACGACATCGAGACCGAGGAGGCCGCGGTCGCCGAACTCGTCGCGGCGGACGCGGCGTTGGACTACGCGCTGCTGCGGCTGGCCGAGGCGCCGGCCCGGCCGGTGCTGCGACTGGCGGAACGGCCGCTGACGGTCGGCCGGGGCGACTACGTGGCGGTCAACATCATCCAGCACCCCGGCGGCCTGCCGAAGCGGGTCGCGCTGCGCAACAACCTCGTCTACGAGGCGGACGAGAACGACGTGCGCTACTTCACCGACACCCGCGGCGGGTCCTCGGGCTCGCCGGTCCTCACGGACGACTGGAAGGTGGTGGCGCTCCACCGGGGCACCCGGCGCGTGGAGAACGTGCTGTTCCAGGGCCGGACCACGGCATTCGTCAACGTAGGCACCCAGATGCGCAGCGTGCTGCGCCATCTGGAAACCACCAGTCCCGGCATCCATGCCGAGATCCAGGCGGCACAAGCGGCGCCGTAGCGCGAGGCGGCGGCGCCATCGAGGAGGGCGAGATGCCAAGGCGGAACAGATCACCGGTCGCGGCCGGCCCGGAGCAGGTCTTCTCGGATCTGCACGAGGTCGCGGCACGGGTACGGGACGGGCTGTCGTCCGAGATCCCGGAATCCCTGGAGGAACTGCCGGCGGAGCAGCAACCGGCCGGCCAGATCGCGCAGTTCGCGCAGGCGGAGCGGGCCCGGGTGCTGACCGCGGGCGCGATCGGCCTGGAGAAGCTCGCCGAGGGGCGCACGGACGAGATCAGCGACGACGAGTCCTTCGGCATGGAGGCGATCGTCCTGCTGGAGGGCCGGCCGGCGATCCTCGTCCAGAACCACGACTTCGCGGCCCAGCAGGGCGACTGGGCGGTGCTCGACGGGCACCGGGCGGCGATCCGGGAGTCGTTCGCACGGGTCGGCCGGGTCGAACTGTCCGGCCACATCAGCCTGGACTGGCTGGGGACCGCGTTCCTGGTCGGCCCGGACACCGTCCTGACGAATCGTCATGTGGCGCTGGAGTTCGCCCGCGGCGACGGCCGCGGCTGGACCTTCCAGCAGGGCATCAGCGCCAATGTCGACACCGGCGAGGAGTACGTCGACCCGCTGCTCGGGGGCGGCGGCCCGGCACCCGGCGCGGCGAGCCCCTCGTTCGACGTCGTCGAGGTGGTGGGCGTCCACGAGGACGTCGACCTGGCCCTGCTGCGGGTCGCCCCGCCGCCCGGCGGCAGCGCGCTGCCCCCTCCCCTGGCGGTGGCCGCGGACGCCCCGGCCGATCTGCCCGGCCGCCCGGTGTACTGCGTGGGCTACCCGGCGTACGACGGCCGGCGCAACGAACCCGAGTCGATGCGCCGGATCTTCATGGACATCTACAACGTCAAACGGCTGCAGCCCGGCACCACCACGGGGCTGGTGCCGGACCGGAACGTCATCCAGCACGACTGCTCGACGCTGGGCGGCAACAGCGGCTCCCCCGTCATCGACCTCACCGACCACCGGGTGCTCGGCCTGCACTTCGGCGGCCGCTACGGCCTCGGCAACTACGCCGTGCCGCTGTGGCAGCTGGTCGAGGACCCGCTGCTGGCCCGGGCGGAGATCAACTTCGTCTGAAGTCCGCCCGGGCCGCGCCCCGACCGCCGGTCAGCCGCCGTTCTTGACGAACTCGGTGGTGTAGGTCTTCTTCAGGTCGACCGAGGCGTTCTTGAGGTTCGGGTTGAAGGACTTCAGCACCCGCTGCACGGTCGCCGGGCCGTCGGCCGGCATCACGCCGTCCTTGGTGAACATCGGCAGGGTGTCCTTGATCGCCTGCGCATAGAGCTCCTTGCCGCCCTGCGCGTAGTCGGCCGGCATCTTGGCGGCGATCTGCTCGGGCGTGTGCGTGGACATCCACTTCAGGGTCTTCACGAAGGCCTTGGCGAGCTTGCGCACGGTGTCCTTGTGGCTGTTCACCCAGTCGGTGTTCATGTAGAGGCTGGACGACGGGTACGGGCCGCCGAGCGCCTCCTTCGACCCCTCCGGCGTGCGCATGTCGATGAGCACCTTGCCCAGGTTCTTGTCGAGGACCTGCGCGACGGTCGGGTCGGTGGTCATCCCGCCGTCGATCGAACCCTGCTTCATCGCCGAGAGGAAGGTCTGCCCGGCGCCGACCGCCACCGGGGTGAACTCGTTGGTCTGCACCCCGTTCTTCACCGCGAGGTACTTGGTCAGGAAGTCGGTGGACGAGCCGAGCCCGGTGACGCCGAGCTTCTTGCCCTTGAAGTCCTTGGCCGAGGTGAGGCCCCCGGCCGCCTTGGTGGAGACCACCTCCACCTCGCCGGGGGCGTGCGCGAACTGCACCACCGACTCCACCTGCTTGCCCTTCACCTGCAGGTCGAGGGTGTGGTCGTAGAAGCCGACGACGCCCTGGACGTCACCGGAGAGGAGCGAGGTGGTGGCCTGCACACCGGCCGGTTCGGTGAGCAGCGTGACGTGCACCCCCTCGTCCTCGAAGTAACCCAGCTGCTGGGTGAGTCTGGCCGGCAGGTAGATGACCTTGTCGAGACCACCCACCATGATCTTGATCTTGCCGTTGTCGCCGGCCGCGGCGTCCTTCGATCCGTTGTCACCACAGGCCGTGAGCGTGGTGAGGGCGAGCAGGGCGGAGGCCGCCGCGGCGGTCAGCTTGACGGACGTACGCATGATCAAATCCTTGAATTCATCAGTGGGTGGACGGAAGAAGGAGCACGGCGGTCAGCGGGCGTCCGAGGCGTCGGCCGGCCTCCAGCGGAACAGCCGCTTCTCCAGGAACGCCAGCAGGCCCTCGGCGACCAGAGCGACCACGGCGAGGATCACCATGGCGGCATACACACCGGCCGCGTTGAACGTGCCCTGGGACGCCGAGACCAGCAGGCCGAGGCCCTTGGTCGCGCCGATGTACTCGCCGACGATCGCGCCGATCAGCGCGAAACCGAAGCTGACGTGCAGGCTCGTGAAGATCCACGAGGTGGCCGACGGGATCACCACCTGCAAGGTCACCTGACGGTTGCTCGCCCCCAGGATCCGGGAGTTGGCCACCAGATTGCGGTCCACCTCCCGCGCGCCCTGGAACGCGTTGAAGAACACCGGGAAGAACACCAGGACCACGGCGGACGCCACCTTGGACGCCGGGCCCAGACCGAACCAGATCAGGAAGATCGGCGCCAGCACGATCCGCGGCAGCGCATTGAGCACCTTGATGTACGGGCCGAGCACATCGGCCAGGAAACGCACCCGGCCCAGCGCGATGCCCAGCACCACCCCGGTGAGCACACCGATCACCCAGCCGAGCAGCGCCTCATAGAGCGTGTACCAGATCTGCTCCCACAACGGGCCCTGCGGGGTGCCGTTCAGCGCCCACTGGCTCATCTGGTCCCAGATCCTCGACGGCATCGAGAAGTTGAACGGATCGATGACCGCGGCCCGGGCCAGCCCCTCCCACAACCCGAGCAGACCGACGAGCAGCAGCACCCGGGTGCCGTACACCAGCAGCCGGCGCCGGCGCGCGGCCCGCGCCCGCTCCCGCGAACGGTCCGCACGGGCACCGGACTTGACCACCGCGACGGGCGCGGAGACGGTCTCAGGCGGCATCGGCGGCACCCCTCTCGCGGGTGATGCGGACCTCTTCGCCGAGCGAGGACCAGATCTCCCGGTAGATCTCGATGAACCGCGGCTCCAGCCGCACCGACTCGACCCGCCGGGGCCGCGGCAGATCGATCTCGAAGACCTCCTTGACGGTCGCCGGCCCGGCCGTCATCACCACCACCTTGTCGGCGAGCGCGATCGACTCCTCCAGGTCGTGCGTGACGAACACGACGGAGGCACCGGTGCCCGACCACAGCTCCAGCAGCTCGTCCGACATCAGCGCCCGGGTCTGCACATCGAGCGCCGAGAACGGCTCGTCCATCAGCAGGATCCCCGGATCGTTGACGAACGTCGCGGCCAGCGCGACCCGCTTGCGCTGGCCACCGGAGAGCTGATGCGGATAGCGGTCCTCGAAGGCCGCCAGCCCGACCCGGGCCAGCCACTCCCGCGCCCGCTCCCTCGCCTCCGCCTTCGGCACGCCGCGGAAACGCGGCCCGGCCATCACGTTCGACAGCACGGTGCGCCAGGGGAAGACCGCGTCCTGCTGGAACACGAAACCGACCGTGTCGCCGATACCGCGGACCGGCTCCCCCGCCACCAGCACCTCGCCCCGGGTGGGCTCCTCCAGCCCGCTGATCAGGGTGAGCGTGGTGGACTTCCCGCATCCCGTGGGGCCGACCACGGCGACGAACTCACCGCGCCCGACGACCAGATCCAGATCCCGGACGGCGGTGTGCAGACCGCCCGACGGCGTCCGGAACGTCTTGCTGGTGCCCCGTAGTTCGATGGCGGGGCTCAGGTGGCTGTTCATGGCCCGGGACGCTAGGTGTGATCCGGCACACCGACACGCTTGTGGCCACAACCCGCCTTTCTGCGCGCAAACCCTGTTGTGCTCGTTTTGCTCACGCTAGAACAACAACAACATCACCAGGGGGTGCGCGGATGCTCACGCACGGCATACCGTTGCGGTCATCACCCCGTAAAGAGAATGTGTCGGTTCCGCGCGCACGCGGCAGGGGCCCGAGGACGAGGAGAGCATGCGGATCCACTGGCCCCGGCGCGTCTTCGCCCAGGTGCTGACCGCCCAACTCACCCTCACCACCGGCGTGCTGGTGCTCGCCACCAGCCTGTTCCTCGCCCCGCTCAGCTCCGAACTCGACGACCAGGCGATGCGCCGGGCCCAGTCCATCGCCCAGACCACCGCCACCGACCCCGACCTCCCCCGCGAAATCACCACCACCCCGCCCGACCGGCACGGACCGGTCCAGACCGCCGCGGAACGGATCCGCCGGGCGACCGGCGCCCTGTACGTCGTCGTCATGGACACCCACGGAGTGCGCTGGTCGCACACCAACCCCGCCGAAATAGGCCGGCACGTCTCCACCGACCCCAGCCGCACCCTCGCCGGACGCGAGGTGCGCCAGATCGACACCGGCACCCTCGGACGCTCGGCCCGCGCCAAGGTCCCGCTGCGCGACCCCCGCGGCCGCATCGTCGGCGCCGTCTCCGTCGGCATCGCCTACGACAGCGTCCACAGCCGCCTGATCGGCACCCTCCCCGGCGTCCTGCGCTACGCGGCCGCCGCGCTCGCCGTCGGCGTCCTGGCCACGGTCGCCCTCGCCCGCCGGCTCCGCCGCCGTACGCACGGCGTCGCGTTCACCGACATCTCCGCACTGCTCGACGAACGCGAGGCGATGCTGCACGGCATCCGCGAGGGCGTGGTCGCCTTCGACCGGCACGGCAGGATCCGGCTGGTCAACGACGAGGCCGGACGACTCCTCGGCCTCGACGCCGGGGCCGCCGGACGGCCCCTGGAGGAGGTGCTGCCGCCGGGCCGGACCACGGAAGTGCTCGCCGGACGGGTGGCGGGCACGGACCTGCTGGCCGTCTGCGGCGGCCGGGTACTGCTCGCCAACCGCGTACCCACCCGGGACGGCGGAGCCGTGGTCACCCTCCGGGACCGCACCGAACTCGAACTCCTCGGCCGCGAACTCGACGGCACCCAGGGCCTGTTGGACGCCCTCCGCGCCCAGGACCACGAACACGCCAACCAGCTGCACACGGTACGCGGCCTGCTCGAACTCGGCCGGTACGACAAGGCCGTCGAATTCGTCACCGAAGTGGCCAGCGCCCACCGGGCCTCCGCGGAACAGATCGCCGAGCGGGTGCACGACCCGCTGCTGTCCGCACTGCTCGTCGGCAAGGCCGCCATCGCCGCCGAACGCGGGGTCTCCCTGCGGATCTCCGACGCCACCCTGCTGCCGCACGCCGTGGTCGACCCGCGCGACCTGGTGACCGTCCTCGGCAACCTGATCGACAACGCACTCGACGCCACCGCCGAACGCCACCGCCAACAGCCGTTCGTCGAGGTCGAGTTGCGCGCCGAGCACCGCACCGTCGTCCTGCGGGTCTCCGACACCGGCCCCGGAGTGCCGCCCGCCCTGCGCGAGCAGATCTTCGCCGAGGGATGGTCCACCAAGACACCCCGCCCACCGGCCACCGGACGCCCGGCCGGGACCCCGGTCACCTTCCACCGCGGCCGCGGCATCGGCCTGGCACTGGTGCGCCGGCTCGCCGAACGCTACGGCGGCATGGCCCGCGTCACCGCCCGCGCCGGCGGCGGCGCGGTGTTCACCGTCGTCCTGCCCGAAGCACTCCAGGAAGAACGCCCCACCACGTCACCCACCACGCCGATCGGAGAGCCACGATGACCGCCGGAGCGTCCCGATGACCATCGGACATCACCACGACCGCCGGCGCGCCCCGATGGGTGAACGTCGGCGCGTCACGATGGATGACCGTCCGAGGTCACGAGGACCGGCGGAGCGTCACGATGATTGACGGACGGAGCGGCGCGATGAATGACCGGCGGAGCGTCACGATGACTGACCGCGGAGCGTCACGATGACCGGAGACCCCCGATGATCGACGTCCTCGTCGTGGACGACGACTTCCACGTCGCCGAGATCAACGCCGCCTACGTCTCCCAGGTACCCGGCTTCCGGGTCACCGGCTGCGCGCACACCGCCGCCCAGGCACTCGCCGCCCTGGAACGCACCCACGCCGACCTGGTGCTGCTCGACCACTACCTGCCGGACGAGAACGGGCTCTCGCTGCTCCGGCGGCTGCGGCAACTCGGCCACCGCACCGACGTGATCATGGTGACCGCGGCCCGCGACGTGACGACCATCCAGGACGCGATGCGGTCCGGCGCGCTGCAGTACCTCGTCAAACCGTTCGGCTTCTCCGGACTGCGCGCCAAGCTCGACGGCTATGTCGCGCTGCGCCGCACCGTCGAGGGGGTGAGCGGCCGCGGCGAGGCCGGCCAGGAACAGGTCGACCGGATATTCGGCGCCTTCCGGACCGCCGACTCCCCGCACACCGAACTCCCCAAGGGCCACTCCGCTGCCACCGTCGGACTGATCCGCCGGGTCCTGGACGCGGCCCGGGTACCGCTGTCCGCCCACGAGGTCGCCACCCGCGCCGGCGTCAGCCGCTCCACCGCCCAGCGCTATCTCAAACACCTGGAACGCAGCGGCCACATCATCCTGACCCTCAAATACGGCGACACCGGCCGCCCGGAACACCGCTACCGCTGGGCGGCAGCGGGCTGACCCGAGTCCACGGCGACACCGCCCGCCCACTGCTCACCGGTCGCCCATCTCCCACCGGCCAGCCGCCCGGAACACCGCCCCCGCCGGGCGGCGCGGGCCGGCCCGAGACCACGTCCCGTGGGCCACCCAGTCCCACCGGCCGTCCACCCCAGGCGGCTACGGCTTCGCTTCCCGGCCCGGATCGCCTTCCTGGGCATTTCTTCCGTCCGGGCCCATCCGTCCGGGCCCGGGGGATGAGGCGCACCCCCTGGCCTCCCGATCACGGAGACCTCGACGAACGGCAGGGAAGACGCCACCCCCGCCCGCCCTGCTCGACGCAGCGCAACCGACCGCCGACCGGGATCTGGCGGGCCCGCTTCCCCGCCGAGGCCCACCGCGTACTGGCCGACCTCGTACGCGCCGGCGAGCCCCTCGGCCGGGACGACCCCGCCTGCGCCGGACGAGGCGGCCGACCTCATCGCCCGGGTCCCGCGAGCCGCACGGCACGGCGACGGGGCACTACGCGCCGCCTGCCTCCGCCGCCGGCTGATCGGGCTGGGGTACTGGCTGCGCTACACCCAGGCGACCAACCGCCAGCACGCCGATCTGGTGAAGATCGCGGTGGCCGCCGAGGCTCACGGCATCGGCATCGGCATCGGCATCGGCATCGGCAGGTCGCTGACCAGTGCTTTGGTCGCCGATGCCCGCGAGGCGAAGATCGACGTGCCCGCGAGGTGAAGATCGAGGTCCGCACCCTCGACGCGCGCGCCGACAACACCCGCGCACTCCGCCCCTGCCACTCCCTCGGCTTCCGCGAAGACGGCCGCCTGCCCGCCTTCGTCGCCATGGGCGGCCGCCGCTACGACAAGGTCTTCTCCATGCTGGACCTCCGCACGGAAGACCCCACCCCCCACCCTCCGCATTCCACCGCGCCTTGACATCTCCTCCCCCCAGGTCTCAGGATCCCTCCGTGACGTCCAACCTGTCAGACAGCCAGACAGCCTCAGCCACTACTGGTGCTTCCGGTACGTACGGGACCTCCGGCGGCGGTGCGCTCCGTCGCGTCAGCGCGATGGAAGCGGTCCTGCACCACCTGCGCGGCGCCATCGAACGGGGCGAATACGCGGTCGGCGACAAGCTGCCCTCGGAGGCGGAGCTCTGCCGCCGCCTGGAGGTGAGCCGCCCCGTACTCCGCGAGGCCCTGCGCGCCCTGCAGACCATGGGCCTCACCGTCTCGCGCACCGGCAAGGGCACCTTCGTCGTCTCCGACGGCGCGGTGGCCGACCCCACCTTCGGCGACTACGCGGCGAGCGACCTCCTGGAGGTCCGCCGCCATGTGGAGATCCCGGTCGCCGGGTACGCGGCGCAGCGCCGCACCCCGGAGGACCTCGACCACCTCACCCACCTGCTGGAACGGATGGAACGGGAGACCGACACCACCGCCTGGGTGGCCATGGACACCCTCTTCCACCTGGCGGTCGCCCAGGCCGCCCGCAACCCGGTCTTCCGCCGCGTCATCGAGGAGATCCGCGACGCCCTGGCCCGCCAGTCGGCGTTCCTCAACGAGCTCGGCGGCCGCCGCGAGCAGTCCAACCGCGAACACCGCGCCATCGTCGAGGCCCTCATCGACAACTCCGCCCCCGACGCCGAAGAAGCCATGGCCCACCACCTCACCCGCGTGGAAACCACCCTCACCCAAATCGTCGCCGCCGCCCCCAGCCCCTCCCCCGCCCCCGGCGCGGCCCCCACCCCGAAACCCGAGCCCCAGCCGTGACCGAGCACCCCCTCCACGAGCCGTCCCCCACCAACAACCCCTCAAAGGAACCCCAACTGCCCGCCACCCCCTCCCCCGTGAGCTCCTCACCCATCAGCTCCTCATCCATCAGCGAACCCTCACCCGAACCGTCACCCACCGCCGACATGGCGCCGACGATGACGGCAATGAGGTCGATGACGGCAATGACGTCGATGGGGACGATGGGGGCCAACGCGGCATCGAACCCGCCCAAGGCGGCAAACCCGCCCGAAATCCGCGAACCCGCCCACGCCCCTCTCGCCCATGTGGTGCGCGGCGGCATCATCGAGGGCGTCCACCACGGCTCGGTCGTGGTGCTGGCGGCCGATGGGAGCGTGCAGTTCCAGGCCGGCGACATCGAGGCCGCCTTCTACCCGCGCTCGGCCCTCAAGCCGCTCCAGGCCGTCGGCCTGCTCCGCGCGGGCCTGCCGCCGCTGGACGACGAAGCGCTGGCCCTCGCCGCCGCCAGCCACTCCGGCGACGAACGCCACCTGGCCACCGCCCGTCGCATGCTCGCCAGTGCCGGCCTGACCGACGACGCCCTGCGCAACGTCCCGGACCTGCCGTACGGCCCCGCCGAACGCGACGAGTGGATCCGCCGCGGCCTGGGCCCGACCCGCCTCACCCAGAACTGCTCGGGCAAGCACGCCGCAATGCTGCTGACGACCCTGGCCCGGGGCTGGCAACGGGACACCTACCTCGACCCGGACCACCCGCTGCAGCGGGAGATCGCCGCGACGGTCGAGGACCTCACCGGCCAGCGCATCGCCCGCGTCACCGTCGACGGCTGCGGCGCCCCGCTCTTCGCGGTCTCCCTGCACGGCCTAACCCGGGCCGCCGCCCGGCTCGGGACGGCAGCCCCCGACACCCACGAGGGCCGGGTCGCGCACGCCATGCGTACCCACCCCGAGATGATCTCCGGTGCCGACCGGGACACCGCGCGGCTGGTGCGTGCGATCCCCGGGCTGCTCGCCAAGGACGGCTTCGAGGGCGTTCAGATCGCGGCACTACCGGACGGGCGGGCGGTCGGCGTGAAGATAGCCGACGGCGCCGACCGCGCCCGGATGCCCGTGACCGCGGCTGCCCTGGCGCGCTGCGGTGTTGACCCGGACGTCCTCGCCGACTTCGCCGCCACACCGGTCATCGGGGGCGGCGCACCGGTCGGGGCGCTGCGGGCGGCGGGGGCCCTGTCCATGCCCGCTTCCGGACCCGGTCCCGCTTCCGCTGCTCCGGCTGCTCCGGTTCCTGCTTCCGGTTCCTCCTCCAACTCCGTTTCCTAGAGCTCGCCCCCTGTCCCTTTGCCGCCCGCTTCCTGCCTCCTGACGCCTCCTGACGCCTCCTCATACCCCGGCAACGATTACGGAGCGTGATTCGTTCCCGACTCGGTCACTCTGTGTGATGAATCTGTCGGGTCCTTCATGGCTGTCGGGGTCCTCCATGGCTGAGGCCTCAGGCGTTGCACCTCGGGCCCTGCGCCTTAGGCCCTGCTCCTTGGGGCTCGCGCCTCGGGCCTTGGGCCCATCTCTTCCCTCATCGCTCTTCTCTCACTTCCCCGAAGGACGTTTTTTCGTGACTGCTGCTACTGATCACCGTTGGGAACACGATCTGTTGGGGGATCGGGAGATACCCGTCGATGCCTACTGGGGCGTGCATACGTTGCGGGCCGTGGAGAACTTTCCGATCAGTGGGATGGCGATCTCTGCCTATCCGCATCTGATCAATGCGCTGGCCGCCGTCAAGGAGGCTGCGGCCCGGGCCAACCAGGATCTGGGGCTGCTCGACCGGGAGCGGGCGGAGGCGATTGTTGCTGCCTGTCGCGAGATTCGGGTGGAGGGGCGGCTGCATGAGCAGTTCGTGGTTGATGTGATTCAGGGGGGTGCTGGGACCTCGACGAACATGAATGCCAATGAGGTGATCGCCAATCGGGCGTTGGAGATCCTCGGGCATACGAAGGGCGACTACGCCCGGCTGCACCCGAACGAGCACGTCAACCTGGGGCAGTCGACGAATGACGTGTACCCGACCGCGGTCAAGGTCGCCACGATCATGGCGGTGCGGGAGCTGGTCGACGCGATGGGTGTGTTGCGGGCGAGCTTTGCCGCCAAGGCGGAGGAGTTCCGCGAGGTGCTGAAGATGGGGCGGACGCAGCTCCAGGATGCGGTGCCGATGACGCTGGGGCAGGAGTTCTCCGCGTACGCGGTGATGCTGGAGGAGGACCAGAGCCGGCTGGCGGAGGCCGTACTGCTCATCCACGAGATCAATCTCGGTGCGACGGCCATCGGCACGGGCCTCAATGCGCCTCGGGGGTACGCCGAGGCGGCTCGCGGGCATCTTGCCGCCATCACCGGGCTGCCGCTGGTGACCGCGGCCAATCTCGTCGAGGCGACGCAGGACTGCGGAGCGTTCGTCCATCTCTCCGGCGTGCTGAAGCGGATCGCCGTCAAGCTCTCCAAGAGCTGCAACGACCTGCGGCTGTTGTCGTCCGGGCCGCGGGCGGGCCTGGCGGAGATCAACCTCCCGCCGGTACAGGCCGGTTCGAGCATCATGCCGGGCAAGGTCAACCCGGTGATCCCGGAGGTCGTCAACCAGGTCGCCTTCGAGGTGATCGGGAACGACGTCACCATCACGATGGCCGCCGAGGCGGGACAGCTCCAGCTCAACGCCTTCGAGCCGATCATCCTGCACTCGCTCTCCGAAAGCATCACCCACCTCGGGGCCGCCTGCCGCACGCTCGCCGAGCGCTGCGTGGACGGCATCACCGCGAACACCGAAACGCTCCGGGCGAGCGTGGAGAACTCGATCGGGCTGGTCACCGCACTCAACCCGCACATCGGGTACACAGCGGCGACCGCGATCGCCCAGGAAGCCCTCGCCACCGGGCGTGGAGTAGCCGAACTCGTGCTGGAGCAGGGCCTGTTGCCCGCCGAGCGGCTCGCCGCCCTGCTGCGGCCGGAGGAAGTGGCGGGCACGGGGCGGCTGTGAGGCGACGCCCATGTCGACGGTGAGGCGACGCCGACGGCGACCAGCCAGGCGGCCAGCCTGACCTGGCCCCACCTGGCCTGGCCCGACCTGGCCGGCCCGGCGTTGTCGGCGACACCCGTACAGCCCGTACGGGTCACCCTCCCGGGCCGCAGCCACATCACGCGCTCGGCCACGTCAGCGCTCGGCCGCATCACGGGCCGGCCCGCCCGGCACCCGGAACCCCGTACCCGGAACCACCCCCTACCCCGAATAACCCCGTACCCGGAATAACCCCGTCCCGGAACCGCGCTCCCCGGGTGAGTGGATCAGAATCGTGTACAGGGTCGTGTGCGGGGTCCTGCGGGGTTCCGTACACGAGATGCTTCGGAGAGTCGGAGAGAGGGATCGCATGCGTATCGCGCTGTGCCAGATGACGGCGTCGGCCGAGCCGAAGGAGAACCTTGCGGCGGTGCAGGACCACGTGCGGCGGGCGGCACGCGAGGGGGCGCGGCTGGCGGTGTTGCCCGAGGCGTCCATGGTGCGGTTCGGGGTGCCGCTGGGGCCGGTGGCGGAGCCGCTGGACGGGCCGTGGGCCGAGGGCGTGCGTGCGGTGGCCCGGGAGACGGGGGTGACGGTGGTGGTGGGCATGTTCACCCCGGCGCCTGAGGGGCGGGTCGCCAATACGCTGCTGGCGACCGGGCCCGGGGTCGAGGAGTCGTACGACAAGATCCACCTGTATGACGCGTTCGGGTTCCGGGAGTCCGACACGGTGGCCGCGGGCAGCCGGGTGGTGACGATCGACGTGGAGGGCGTCCGGGTGGGTCTGGCGACCTGCTACGACCTGCGGTTCCCGGAGCTGTTCCGGGCGCATGCGGATGCCGGGGCGACGGTGTCGGTGCTGCCCGCTTCCTGGGGTGCGGGCCCCGGCAAGCGTGCGCAGTGGGATCTGCTGGTACGGGCCCGCGCGCTGGATGCGACGGTGTGGCTGGCGGCCGTCGGCCAGGCCGCGCCGGACCCGCAGGCCGACCCGGAGGTGCCGACGAAGGCGCCGAACGGTGTCGGGCGCAGTGCGCTGGTCGGTCCGGACGGCACGGTGCGGGCCCAACTGGGCGGTGCGCCCGAGCTGTTGGTGGCGCAGCTGGATACGGAGGAGACGGCGCGGGTGCGGCGGGCGGTCGCGGTGCTGGACAACCGCCGGCTGTAGCTCGGACCGGTAGTGGATCAGCAGTAGGACGGTAGTAGATCAGCCGTAGCTCGGTAGCAGGTCGGTAGGTGTGGCAGCTGCCTCCCGCCCCTCGCCCCGGGGGCGGCTGTCAGGCCAGGGGCGCCATTTCCTCAGGGCCCATCTCCTTACCGCACCACAGCAGTTGACGTCCCGTCATGCAGTCCCAGTCGCAGGTGTTCGACGTGGTAGAGGGCTTGGTCGAGGAGTTCGGCGACGTGGTGGTCGTAGAGGGCGTAGACGATGGAGCGGCCGTTGCGTTCGCCGGTGACGAGGCCGAGGTTGCGGAGCAGGCGGAGCTGGTGCGAGCAGGCGGACTGTTCCATGCCGACGGCGGTGGCAAGGTCGCCGACGGCGCAGGGGCCTTCCTGGAGGCGGGCGAGGATGCGTAGCCGGGAGGGGGTGGAGAGGGCCTGGAGGGTGGCGGCGACGTCGGTGGCGCCGACGGCGTCGAGTCGTTCGCGGGTGGTTGTGGTGCTTTTGTCGTCCATGCCGTGACCCATGGGGTCATCCTAGCGAGGGGGCATGAAGACCTCTTCATTCGTTCCTGGTGGCTGTCAAGGGTTTCAGCCCGCGTCCTGCCGCACCATGTCCGCGCACTTCTCGCCGATCATCATGGTGGTGATGCAGGGGTTGACGGTGACGAGGTCGGGCATGACCGAGCCGTCCGCGACCCGGAGGCCGGTGACGCCCTTGACCCGCAGCCGGGCGTCGAGGGGTGCCGTGGTGTCGTCGGCGGCGCCCATCTTCACCGTGCAGGAGGGGTGGTAGACGGTGTTGTGGGTGGTGCGGATGTAGTCGAGGAGTTCGTCGTCGGTGCGGACGTCGGGGCCGGGGGCGAGTTCGGCGCCGGTCCAGTCGGCGAGTGCGGGGCGGGCGGCGATCTCCCGGGCCAGCCGCAGGCCGTGGGTCATCACCCGGATGTCGTGTTCGTGGGTGAAGTAGCGCGGGTCGACCCTGGGTTTGTCCCGGAAGTCGCGGGTGCGGAGCCGGACGGTGCCGCGGGAGCGGGCGCGGGTGACGTTCGGGGTGAGGCAGAAGGCGTTCTCGGAGGTGGGGTAGCCGTGCCGGGCGGTGTTCAGGTCGAAGGGGACCGAGCCGTAGTGGAACATCAGGTCCGGGCGGTCGAGGCCGGGTTCGGTGTCGGCGAAGATGCCGATCTCCCACCATTGGTTGGAGGCGGTGACCATGGGCTGCTTCGCCTGCCACATGATGACGCCCTCGGGGTGGTCCTGGAGGTTCTCGCCGACGCCGGGTGAGTGGACGCGGACGTCGATGCCGATGTCGCGGAGGTGGTCGGCGGGGCCGATGCCGGAGAGCATCAGCAGTTTGGGGGTGTCGATGGAGCCGCAGGAGACGATGGTTTCGCGGCGGGCGCGGACCGTGCGGGTGTGGAGGAGGTCGGGGTCGAGGTAGGCGACGCCGGTGCAGCGCCGGTCGTCGTCGATGAGGAGGTGTTTGGCGCGGATGCCGGTGCGTACGGTGAGGTTGGGGCGGTTGCCCATGACGGGGTGCAGGTAGGCGACCGAGGAGGACTGGCGGATGTTGTTCTCGTCGGAGTTGATCTGGAACCAGTGGGCGCCGCGGATGACGGTGCGGCCGGTGTTGAAGGGTGTGGTGGGGATGCCGCTCTGGGCGCAGGCTTCGAGGAGGGCGGTGCCGCAGGGGTCGGTGGGTTTGATGGTGCGCAGGGTGACCGGGCCGGTGCGGCCGTGGTGGTCGCCGGGTGCGTCGTTGCTCTCCAGGCGGCGGTAGAGCGGGAAGGTGTCGCGGGCGCCCCAGCCGGTGGCGCCGCTCGCCTCCCAGCCGTCGAGGTCCTCGGCGGGTGCCCAGAAGGCGATGCAGGAGTTGTGCGAGGAGCAGCCGCCGAGGACCTTGGCGCGGGCGTGCCGCATGAAGCTGTTGCCGTTCTCCTGGGGTTCGACCGGGTAGTCCCAGTCGTAGCCGGATTCCAGCAGTGCCATCCAGCGTTCCAGGCGCAGGATGTTGTCGTCGCCGACGTCGCTGGGTCCGGCTTCCAGGACGCAGACGGTGACGGTGGGGTCCTCGCTGAGGCGGGCGGCGACGACGTTTCCCGCGGTGCCGCCGCCGACGACGACGTAGTCGAACTCCGCGTGTTCCATGGGGTGTTGTCCTCCCGGGGCGGTGCGGTCAGTCGGTGGCGGTGACGGTGACGTGGGTGTCGGTGGTGCCGGTCGCGGTGCGGCCGGTGGTGGCGGCGTGTTCGGCGAGGACGCCGGTGCGGTGCCGTTGGACGCACCAGTAGTAGGCGAAGCCGCCGACGGCGACGGCGCCGACGAACAGCACGGCTCCGTAGCGCAGGTACCAGTGGTGCGGCGGGGTGGCGTTGTAGACGGCGTCGCGGGGCCAGGCGAGGTTGACGATCATGCCGGCGCCCCAGAGGACGGCGAGGACGTTGACCGGCAGGCCCCAGCGGCCCAGGGTGAACCGTCCGCCGCCGGCCGGCGTCCAGCGGCCGCGGAGCCTGGCAATCAGCATCGGGGCGGTGACCAGCAGGTAGGCCAGGTAGATCATGATGATGCCGATGCTGGTGACGACGGAGAAGATCTGCGGCTGGCGGATGTTGAGGAGCAGTACGCCGAGGGAGAGCACCCCGACGATGACGGCGGGCAGGACCGGTGTCCGGAAGCGCGGGCTGACCTTGGCCATGAGGGAGGCGGCGGGGAGGTTGTTGTCGCGGGCCATGGCGAACGCCAGCCGGATGGCGGCGGTGTGCACGGCGAGCGCGCAGACGGTGACCGCGATGAGGACGCACCACAGCATGGCCTTGCCGCCGGTGTCGCCCAGGACGTCGAGGACGACGTACTGGAGCCCGTCGGTGGTCAGTCCCTTACCGTTCAGGCTGCTCACGCTCATCATGGCGAGGAGCAGGATGAGTCCGCCGAGCACGAACGAGGCGATCAGGGCGCGGAGGATGGCGCGGGGTGCGTTGCGGGAGGGGTCGAGTGATTCCTCGCCGAGTGAGGCGGCGGTGTCGAAGCCGTACATGACGTAGGCGGAGGCCAGTGAGGCGGTGAGGAAGGCGCCGAGGTAGCCGAGGGGCTGGCCGGCGCCGGCGTGGTGGGTCTGGAGGACGACGTCCGGGCCGCGGACGACGTGGACGGCGAAGAGCACGATCAGTACGACGGTGGCGATGAGTTCGATGAAGACGCCGGCGGTGTTGATGCGGGCCATGAGTTTGACGCCGAAGGCGTTGACGAGGGTGGTGAAGAGGATCAGTACGGCGGCGAGGAGGACGCCGTTGGTGGCGGTGTCGTAGGTGCCGGTGCCGTCGCCGATGAACTGGAAGGCGGCGGAGATCTTCGGCAGGGTGAGCTGGTAGGCCAGGGCCACGGCGGAGAGCGAGACGATGGAGGCGACCAGCATCATCCAGCCGGCCAGCCAGCCGATGTGCGGGTTGCCGAGTTTCTTCGCCCAGTTGTAGACGGAGCCGGCGACCGGGTGGCGGGCGGCGAGTTCGGCGAAGGACAGGGCGATCATCAGCTGGCCGGCGAAGACGAGGGGCCAGGACCACCAGTAGGCGGGTCCGCCGATGCCGTAGCCGAAGTAGAAGAGCTGGAAGGTGCCGGTGAGGATGGAGATGTAGCTGATGCCGGCGGCGAAGGTGTGGAAGTTGCCGAGGGTGCGTTGGAGTTCGGGGCGGTAGCCGAATTCGGTGAGTCCGGTGTCGTCCGGTTCGGTGCCGGTGGCCGGTGGGGCTGTGTGCGGCTGTGCCGCGGGTCTTGCCGAGGGTGCGTCGGGTGAGCTCAAGGGCCTTCCTCCTCAGTCGAACCAGTGCACCGGCGCGGGTGCCGTGTTGCGCCAGATGTGTTTGGTTTCCCGGTACTCCGCCAGGCCGCCGGGGCCGAGTTCGCGGCCGGTGCCGGACTGTTTGAAGCCGCCCCACTCCGCCTGCGGGAGGTAGGGGTGGTAGTCGTTGATCCATACGGTGCCGAGGCGCAGCGCGGCGGCGACGCGGTCGGCGCGTGCCTGGTCGGTGGTCCAGACGGCGCCGGCGAGGCCGTAGACGGTGTCGTTGGCGAGCCGTACCGCTTCGTCCTCGGTGGTGAAGCGTTCGACGGTCAGTACGGGGCCGAAGGATTCCTCGCGCACCACGGTCATGGTGGCCCGGCAGTCGTCGAGGACGGTGGGCAGGTAGTAGTGGCCGTCGGCGAGTCGGGGGTCGTCGGGGCGGGTGCCGCCGCAGCGGAGCACTGCGCCCTCGGCGATGCCGGTGGCGACGTAGGTCTCGACCTTGGCGCGGTGGGGCGGCGGAGATCAGCGGTCCGGTGCGGGCGTGGGCGTCGAAGGGGCCGCCGGGCCGGATGAGCCGGGCGCGGCGGACGATCTCGTCGACGAAGCGGTCGTGCAGGGTGTCCTCGACGAGCAGCCGGGCGCCCGCCGAGCAGACCTGTCCGGAGTGCAGGAAGACGGCTGTCAGGGCGTGGTCGACGGCGGTGTCGAAGTCGGCGTCGGCGAAGACGATGTTGGGGTTCTTGCCGCCGAGTTCGAGGGCGAGGCGTTTGACGGTGCCGGCCGCCGCGGCCATGATCCGGCGGCCGGTGAACAGTCCGCCGGTGAAGGAGACCATGTCGACGTCGGGGTGGTCGGTGAGCGGGGCGCCGGCTTCGGGGCCGGTGCCCAGGACGAGGTTGGCGACGCCGTCGGGGAGTTCGGCCTCGTGGAGCAGCCGCATCAGGTGGAGGGCGGTGTGCGGGGTGAGTTCGCTGGGTTTCAGGACGAAGGTGTTGCCCGCGGCCAGGGCCGGTGCGACCTTCCAGCCGGTCTGCAGCAGCGGGTAGTTCCAGGGGGTGATCAGGGCGCAGACGCCGATGGGTTCGTGGACGATGCGGCTGTCGACGCCGGGGGTGCCGGGGTCGGGCAGCCGGCCGTCGTCGGTGCCGGCCAGCCGTCCGTAGTAGCGGAAGCAGGCGGCGACGTCGTCGATGTCGGTTTCGCTCTCGGCCAGGCGTTTTCCGGTGTCGAGGGACTCGGCGCGGGCGAGCGCGGCCCGGTCGCGTGCGAGGAGGGCGGCGACGCGGAGCAGCAGGTCGCCGCGGGTGGCGGCCGGGGTGGTGGGCCAGGGTCCGTGGTCGAAGGCGTGGCGGGCGGCGGCGATCGCGTCGGCGGTGTCCTTGCCGCCGCCCTCGTCGACGACGGCGACGAGGCTGCCGTCGGCGGGGCAGCGGATCTCGCGGGTGCGCTCGTCCCGGGGTGTGGTCCATCGGCCGCCGATGAAGAGGTCAGGCACCGTCGGCTCCCAGTTGCTGCCGGAGCCAGCCGTGGAAGATGCCGATGTGGTGTTCGGTGGGGACGAGGACGCCGCCGGAGCGGTAGGCGCGGGACGACATGGCGGGCTGGGTGCGTTCGCAGGCGGCGAAGTCCTGGGCGTTGACGCGGTGGAAGAGTTCGACGGACCGGGTGACGTCGGCCCCGGAGGCGATGACGTCCGGTGCGTAGAGCCAGTCGCATTCGACGACCGTGCGGTCCTCGGCCAGCGGGAACATGCGGTGCAGGATGACGTGGTCGGGCACGAGGTTCACGAAGACCGTGGGTTTGACGGTGAGGGCGTAGTAGCGGCGGTCCTGGTCGTCGGAGACGTCGGGGAGTCTGCCGAAGCCTTCACTGCCGTCGACGGTGAAGCCCTTGACACCGTCGCCGAACTCGGCGCCGTGGCCGACGTAGTACTGGGCGGCGTACCCGTCGGCGAACTCCGGGAGGACTTCGGTGAGTTCGGGGTGGATGGTGGCGCAGTGGTAGCACTCCATGAAGTTCTCGACGATGAGTTTCCAGTTGGCCTTCACGTCGTAGGTGAGGCGTTTGCCGAGGGCGAGGCGTTCGGTGCCGTAGTGGTCGAGGGCGGCCACCTCGCCGAGCCGTTCGACGGCCGCGCCGATCACGGTGTCCTCGAAGGAGGGGGGTTCGTCGGCCAGGCACACCCAGGCGTAGCCGAGCCATTCGCGCAGGGCGACCGTGACGAGGCCGTAGGTGGTGCGGTCGACGTCGGGCATCTTGGTGAGGTTGGGGGCGGCGATGAGCTTGCCGTCGAGGTCGTAGGTCCAGGCGTGGTAGGGGCATTGGAGGGTGCGGCGGACCTGGCCTTCGGTTTCGGTGCAGAGGCGGGCGCCGCGGTGGCGGCAGACGTTGAGGAAGGCGCGCAGGTGGCCGGTGCGGGAGCGGGTGATGAGGACGTTCTCGCGGCCGACCTGGACGGTGCGGAAGGCTCCGGGCCGGTCGAGGTCGGCGGAGCGGACGGCGCAGAACCACATGCGTTCGAAGATCCGCTCCTGTTCGGTGCGGAAGAGCGCGGGGTCGGTGTAGTAGTGGCCGGGGAGCGTGGCGATGAGGCTCGGTGGCAGGGGGAGCGTCGTCACGGGCGGACTCCTCAGACGGCGGGCGCGGCGGGATGGCGGCGCGGGTCGAACGGCTCGGTGTGGTTCGTGGTGGTGCGGTCGAGGACGCGGGCGTCGTGCGCGGGAGACGCTGCGGGCAGCGGCGTCTCCTAGCGGCGGATGCGGGTCATCTTCGGGTCGAACAGCGGCTCTTCGGCGAGGGTGGCGGGGAGCTTCTCGCCGAAGTACTCGATGTGGACGCCGGTGCCGGTGGTGAGGTGGGCGGGCAGCCAGGCGTAGGCGACGCAGCGGCCGAGGGTGTGGCCGTAGGCGGCGCTGGTGACGTAGCCGGCGGGTGTGCCGTCGACGAGGACGGGTTCCTTGCCGAGGACGACGGCGGCCGGGTCGTCGAGGAGCAGTGCGGTCAATTTCCTTTGCGGCGGCGGGAGTTGTTCGAGGGCGGTGCGGCCGAGGAAGTCGCCGTGGTCCATCCGGACGGCGAAGCCGAGCCCGGCTTCGTACGGGGTGTGCTCCTCGGTCATGTCGTGGCCCCAGGAGCGGTAGCCCTTCTCCAGGCGCAGGCTGTTGAACGCCGACCGGCCGGCTGCGATGACGCCGTGCTGCTGTCCGGCTTCCCAGAGGGTGTCCCAGAGGCGGAGGCCCAGGTCGGCGGTGGTGTAGAGCTCCCAGCCGAGCTCGCCGACGTAGCTGAGGCGCAGGGCGGTGACCGGGACGTGGCCGAGGTGGGTGTGCTTGGCGCGGAAGTAGCCGAACGCCTCGTGGGAGAAGTCGTCGCGGGTCAGCGGCTGGACCAGGTCGCGGGCGAGCGGGCCCCATACGCCGATGCAGCAGGTGCCGGAGGTGAGGTCACGAAGGTGCACGTCGGCGGGTGCGTGGCGCTGCAACCAGGACAGGTCCGCGGGTGAGTTGGCGCCGACCTGGAAGTGGTCGGGGGCGAGCCGGGCCACGGTGAGGTCCGAGCGGATGCCGCCCTTCTCGTCGAGGAGCAGGGTGTACGTCACCGCGCCCGGCTTCTTCGCGAGGTTGTTGGTCGTCATGCGCTGGAGGAAGGCGAGCGCGCCGGGGCCGGTGACCTCCAGGCGGCGCAGTGGGGTCATGTCGTACAGGGCGACCCGTTCGCGGGTGGCCTTCGCCTCGGCGGCGGCGATGGGCGACCAGTGGCGGGCCGACCAGGGGTCGCGTTCCGGGGTGTCGGTGACGAGGTGGGCGTTGGCCTGGAACCAGTGCGGGCGTTCCCAGCCTCCGCCTTCCAGGAAGTACGCGCCGAGTTCCTGCTGGCGGGTGTGGAAGGGGCTGACGCGCAGCGGGCGCGGCTGTTCCATGGGCTGGAGGGGGTGGATGACGTCGTAGACCTCGATGAACTGCCGGGAGCCGCGGTCGTGGACGTAGGCGGGGGAACGCTGGGCGTCCTCGAAGCGGTGCAGGTCGCATTCGTGCAGGTCGGTGCGGGCGTGGCCGTCGACCATCCATTCGGCGACCGCCTTGGCGACGCCGGCGGAGTGCGTCACCCAGACCGCCTCGGCGAGCCAGAAGCCGCCGAGTGTGGCGCATTCGCCCAGGAGCGGCATGCCGTCGGGGGTGAAGGAGAAGACGCCGTTGAAGCCCTCCTCGATGTCGGTGTCGCGCAGGGCGGGCATCAGCCGGCGGCTGTCCTCCCAGCTCGGGGCCCAGTCCTCGGCGGTGAACGGGAACGAGGACGGCATGTCCATGCCCCGGGTGCGTGCCTCGTCGTAGGGGAGGACGGTGAACGGGTCGACGGGCAGCGGTCGGTGGGCGTAGCTGCCGATGCCGATGCGGTCGGTGTGCTCGCGGAAGTACAGGTCGCGGTCCTGGAAGCGGAGGATGGGCTTCGAGGCTTCGGTGCGGGGGTCGTTGGCGCCGGCGAGTTCCGGCAGCGGCTTGGTCCTCGCGTACTGGTGGGCGAGCGGGAGGAGGGGGACGTCGACGCCGGCCATGCGGCCGATCACCGGGCCCCAGAAGCCGGCCGCGGAGACGACGTGGGTGGCGGGGAAGGTGCCGCGGTCCGTGACCACGCCGGTGACGCGGCCGTCGGCCTGCTCGATGCCGGTGACGGTGTGGCGGTCGAGGAAGCGGGCGCCGCGCTCCTGTGCGCGCTCCATCTGGGCGCGGGCGGCGAGCACGGCGCGGGCCAGGCCGTCGTCGGGGGTGTGGAAGCCGCCGAGGATCATCGATTGGTCGAGGAGGGGCCAGAGTTCCTTGCAGCGGTCGGGGGAGACCAGTTCGCCGCGTACGCCCCAGGAGGCGGCCCAGCCGGCCTTGCGGTGCAGGTCGGCCCAGCGTTCGGGGGTGGTGGCGAGTTCCAGGCCGCCGACCGGGTGGAAGCACGGCAGGCCGTCCACCTGGAGGGCGGAGAACTTCTCGACCGTGTAGCGGGCGAAGGCGGTCAGGGTCTTGGAGGGGCTGGTCTGGAAGACCAGGCCGGGGGCGTGGGAGGTGGAGCCGCCGGGGGCGGGCAGCGGGCCCTGGTCGAGGACGGTGACGTCGGTCCAGCCGCGGGCGGTGAGTTCGTCGGCGAGGGAGCAGCCGACGATGCCGGCGCCGATGATGACGACGCGGGCGTCGGTGGCGGGGGGTGCCGGGGTCACAGGACCACCACCGATCGCAGGACCTCGCCGCGGCGCATCTTCTCGAAGGCGGACTCGACCTCGTCGAGGGTGATCCGCTCGGTGACGAAGCCGTCGAGGTCGAGGCGTCCGCCGAGGTGGCGGTCGATGAGGACGGGGAAGTCGCGGCTGGGCAGGCAGTCGCCGTACCAGGAGGACTTCAGGGCGCCGCCGCGGCCGAAGAGGTCGATGAGCGGGAGTTCGATGGTCATGTCGGGTGCGGGGACGCCGACTTGGACCAGGGTGCCGGCCAGGTCGCGCATGTAGAAGCCCTGCCGGTAGGTCTCGGGGCGGCCGACGGCGTCGATCACGACGTCGGCGCCGTGTCCGCCGGTGAGTTCCCGTACGGCCTCGACGGGGTCGGTGCGGCGGGAGTTGACGGTGTGGGTGGCGCCGAAGCGGGTGGCGCCGTCGAGTTTGCGTTCGTCGATGTCGACGGCGATGACCCGGCGGGCTCCGGCGATCGAGGCGCCGGCGATCGCGGCGTTGCCGACGCCGCCGCAGCCGATGACGGCGACGGTGTCGCCGCTGCCCACCTGCCCGGTGTGGACGGCGGCGCCGTAGCCGGCCATCACGCCGCAGCCGATGAGTCCGGCCGCTTCGGGCCGGGCGGCGGGGTCGACCTTGACCGCCTGGCCGGCGGCGACCAGGGTCTTCTCGGCGAAGGCGCCGATGCCGAGCGCGGGGCTGAGCGGAGTGCGGTCCATCAGGGTCATGGGCCGGGTGGCGTTGCGGGAGTCGAAGCAGTACCAGGGGCGGCCGCGGCGGCAGGACCGGCAGGTGCCGCAGGGGGCGCGCCAGGCGAGGACGACGAAGTCGCCCGGGGCGAGATCGGTGACGCCGGGACCGACGGCTTCGACGATTCCGGCGGCCTCGTGGCCGAGGAGGAAGGGGAAGTCGTCGTTGATCGCGCCGTCCCGGTAGTGCAGGTCGGTGTGGCAGACTCCGCAGGCCTGTACGGCGATGAGTGCCTCGCCCGGACCGGGATCCGGCACCAGGATCGTTCGGAGCTCGACGGGTGCGCCTTGTTCCGCCGCGACGACGGCATGGACTTCGTGTGGCATGCCCTACCCCTCAGTGTTGCGCAGTGCACGACTGGTTGCGCGATGAGAGACATAGTGGGAACGCCGTCTCGGCACCGTCAAGGGGTGCGGGCCAGCTGTTCGTAAAAGGCTCGTTACGCGTCCGGACACGGCGGCGGGGCCGGAGCTGTGCGCTCCGGCCCCGCCGCCGTCATCTGCCCGTCAGTGGCTCAACAGGCGTACCCCATACGGCGGGAGAGCTCCTCGGCCGCGGAGACGGTGCCCTTGACGACCTCGGGCAGCCGCTCCTCGTCCAGCCGGTACGCGGGCACGGACACGCTGATCGCCCCGATCACCGAGCCGTCGTGCGCCCGCACCGGCGCCGCGACCGCGCGCAGCCCCAGCTCCAGTTCCTCGACCGCCGTCGCGAAACCGCGCTCGACGACCTCCTTGAGTTCGCGGCGCAGTTCCTCGGGCGAGGTGACCGTGCGCTCGGTGAGCCGCGGCAGTTTCCGGCCGAGTACGGCGTCCTGGACCGGTGCCGGCTGGTAGGCCAGCAGCGCCTTGCCGCTGGAGGTGGCGTGCAGCGGGGTGCGCCGGCCGAGCCAGTTCTGCGCGGTGACCGAGGCCGGGCCGCGTGCCTGCATGATGTTCACCGCGGCATCGCTCTCCAGCACCGCGATGTTGACGGTTTCCCCGAGCTCGTCGGCCAGTTGCCGGCAGACCGCGGCGCCCTCCTGGGAGATGTCCAGCCGGACGGCGGCCGCGCCGGCCAGCCGCAGCACCCCGGCCGCGAGGAAGTACTTGCCGCGCTCCTGCTCCTGGCCGACCAGGCCGCGGCTCTCCAGCACGCCGAGCAGCCGGAACGCGGTCGATTTGTGGACGCCCAGTTCGTCGGCGACCTCGGTCACCCCGGCCTCGCCGTGCCGGGCGAGGATCTCCAGTACGGTCACCGCGCGGTCCACCGACTGCACGGCGCTGGCGGGTCCCTTCGACGGCCTGCCGTCCGCCTGTCCCTCCACGATGTCCGTCATGTGTGGGTTCTCGCCATCTGGTCACCCGGTCGCGGGTCCGGATCTGAACGGTCGGCAATTCCGGGGATCGCTTGACGCGCCTGGCCCCGGACTGGATTCTGTTGCGCATAGCGCTCCATCGTGCGCAACACGAAACTCGATGATACCGAAGAGTAACAGGGGGGTCCTGTGATTCCTGTCTGCCACCTTGCCGACCTGCCCGCAGGCGAGTCCGTACGCATCGACACCGCTCCTCCGATCGCCGTCTTCAACGCCGACGGGCAGCTGTACGCCATCGACGACACCTGCACCCACCAGGACGCCTCGCTCGCCGACGGCTGGCTGGAGGGGTGTCTGGTCGAATGCCCGCTGCACGCCGCTTCATTCGATCTCCGCACCGGTGCGCCCACCTGCCTGCCCGCCCGCCGGGCCGTGCGGACCCACCCGGTGACCGTCGAGGACGGCATGATCTACGTGCACCACGTCGCCGAGGAGGGCACCGCCGCATGAAGTCGGTCGCTGTCATCGGGGCCTCGCTGGCGGGGCTGTACGCCGCCCGGGCCCTGCGCGCCGAGGGGTTCGACGGCCGGCTGGTCATCGTCGGGGACGAGCAGCACCGCCCCTACGACCGGCCGCCGCTGTCCAAGGGCTTCCTCACCGGCACCACCGGCCAGGACCAACTCGCCCTGGCCGACGCCGAGGAGACCGCGGAACTCGACGCCGAGTGGCTGCTCGGCACCCGGGCCACCGGCCTGGACGCCGCCGCCGGCGCCGTACTGCTGGACCACGGCCGGCCGCTGACCACCGACGGCGTCGTCCTGGCCACCGGCGCCACCCCGCGCCGTCTCCCCGGCCCGGCACCCGCCGGAACCCACACCCTGCGCACCCTCGACGACGCCCGCGCGCTGCGCGCCGACCTGACCCGGGGCCCGGTCCGCGTCGTGGTGATCGGCGCCGGATTCATCGGGGCCGAGGTCGCCTCCTCCTGCGCCGCCCTCGGCCATGACGTCACCGTGGTCGAGGCCGCCCCGCTTCCGCTCCTGCCGCAACTCGGCGAGGAGATGGCCCGGATCTGCACCGCGCTGCACGCGGACCACGGCGTCACCCTGCTGACCGGCACGGGCGTGGCCGGGCTGCACGGCGCCGGCGCCGGCCCCCGGGTCACGTCGGTCGAGCTGTCCGACGGCCGCCGGCTGCCCGCGGATGTGGTGGTGGTCGGCATCGGCGTCCGACCGCACACCGACTGGCTCGCCTCCTCCCGGCTGCCCCTCGACGACGGCGTGGTCTGCGACGCCGGCTGCGTCACCGCGCTGCCCAACGTCGTCGCGGTCGGCGACGTCGCCAGGGTGGCCGGCGTCCGGGCCGAGCACTGGACCAGCGCGACCGAACAGGCCGCGGTCGCCGCCCGCAACCTCCTCGCCGGCCGCACGGTCACCACCCACCGGTCCCTCCCCTACTTCTGGTCCGACCAGTACGGCGTGCGCCTCCAGTTCGCCGGCCGCCGCGGACCCCACGACACCCCGCGGATCCTCGAAGGCTCCCCCGACGACCGCACCTTCCTCGCCTGCTACGAACGCGACGGCCGCACCACCGCGGTGCTCGCCCTCAACCGCCCCCGCCCCTTCATGCGACACCGCCGCGAACTCGCCCGCGCCGCCCAGCCCCTGTGACACCGGCCCGAACTCCTGGTCACGCTGGTGCCCTTGTGGCGCACGAGGTTAGGTTTCCCCTACCAACCGTGACGTATGGAGGAGCAGACCTGTGATCGCGCACGACGAGGTGTTCATCCAAGGACGCTGGCGACCTGCGGTCGGAACGGATTCCCTCGAGGTCGTCAACCCCGCCGACGAGCAGGTCATCGGGACCGTTCCGGCCGGTTCCGCGGCCGACGTCGACGCCGCGGTCGACGCGGCCCGTTCGGCCCTTCCCGGCTGGGCGGCCACCGCCCCCGCCCGCCGCGCCGCGTTACTGGCCGCGCTGTCCGACCAACTCGCCGCCCGGCAGGACGAGATGGCCTCCCTCATCACCGCTGAGGTGGGTACCACCATCGGCTTCTCCCGGAGGGTGCAGGCCGGTCTTCCCGTCACCGTGACGCGCTTGCATGCCGGTCTCGCGGCCGACTTCGCCTTCGAGGAGCAGGTGGGCAACTCCCTGGTGCTGCTGGAGCCCGTCGGAGTCGTCGGCGCCATCACCCCGTGGAACTACCCGCTGCACCAGATCGTCTGCAAGGTCGTGCCCGCACTCGCCGCCGGCTGCACGGTCGTGTTGAAACCCGCGGAACTGACCCCCCTGTCGGCCCAGATGTTCACCGAGTGCGTAGCGGCCGCGGGCTTCCCCGCGGGGGTCTTCAACCTCGTCACGGGCCGGGGGTCGGAAGCCGGGGAGGCACTGGTGCGCCACCCCGGGGTCGACATGATCTCGTTCACCGGTTCCACGGCCGTCGGCAAGCACATCGGGGCCCTTGCCGGTGCGGCGGTGAAACCGGTCGCTCTCGAGCTCGGCGGGAAGTCCGCCAATGTCATCCTCCCCGGAGCCGACCTCGCCCGGGCCGTCCGCGCCAACGTCGCCGACGTCATGCGCAACGCCGGGCAGTCCTGCAATGCCTTGACGCGCACGCTGGTGTGCGCCGCTGACTACGAAGAGGCGGTGCGCCTCGCCGTCAAGGAGATCGCCGCCTATCGTCCCGGTGATCCGGCCGACCCCGATTGCCGTCTGGGCCCGGTGGTGAGCGGCGCCCAGCGGGAAAGGGTCCGCGACCACATCCGCAGGGGCCTGGCAGCGGGCGCCCGTCTCGTCGCGGGTGGCCCGGAGGCTCCTGACGACCGCGACCAGGGCTTCTACGTCCGTCCCACCGTCTTCGCCGACGTCACTCCCGAAATGGGCATCGCGCGGGAAGAGATCTTCGGCCCCGTGCTCTCGTTCCTGAAGTACGAGGACGAGGAGGAGGCCCTGCGCATTGCCAATGACTCCGACTACGGTCTCGCCGGGTCCGTCTGGGCGGCCGATCAGAAGCAGGCGATCGCCTTTGCCCGCGCGATGCAGTGTGGCCAAGTGACCGTCAACGGCGGCGCGTACAACCCCCTCGCCCCCTTCGGCGGCTACCGGCAATCAGGCGTCGGACGAGAACTCGGCGCGCACGGCCTGAGGGAATTCCTGCAGACGAAGTCGCTCCAGCTCTGAAACCGCTGACCGGGCGCACGCCTGCCTCGCAGGGCGCACGGAGCGCCGTGGGCGACTGCGGGGCAGGCGGCTCGGAGGGATCACGTCCGGCCGGGCGGACCGGCCTTGCGGAGGTCTTCCGGGGTCAGGCGCCCTTGAGCTGGCGGGTGGCGGCGTCGACGGTCTGGGAGAGGAGGGTGGCGATGGTCATGGGGCCGACGCCGCCGGGGACCGGGGTGATCAGGGAGGCGCGGGTGGCGGCCGAGTCGAAGTCGACGTCGCCGATGTTGCCGGGGTTGTAGCCGGCGTCGATGACGACCGCGCCGGGCTTGATGTGGTCGGCGGTGAGGAGGCGGGGCCGGCCGACCGCGGCGATCAGGAGGTCGGCCTGGCGGGTGAGGGCGGCAAGGTCGGTGGTGCGGGAGTGGCAGTACGTGACGGTGGCGTTGCGGCCGAGCAGCAGCATCCCGACCGGCTTGCCGAGGATCGCGCTGCGGCCGACCACGACGGCGTGCTTGCCGGCCAGCTCGACGCCGTAGTGGTCGAGCAGCCGGAGGATTCCGCCGGGTGTGCAGGAGGCGAAGCCCTCGGCGCCGAAGCTCATGGTGGCGAAGGAGTGGTAGGTGACGCCGTCGACGTCCTTCTCGGGGGCGATGGCCTCGAAGGCGGCGCGCTCGTCGATGTGCGGGCCGACCGGGTGCTGGAGGAGGATGCCGTGCACCCCGGGGTCCTGGGAGAGCGCGGTGAGGGTGTCGACCAGTTCACCGGTCGTGGTGGTGGCGGGCAGGGCCACGTGCCGGGAGCGGATGCCGGCCTTCTCGCAGCGGTTGCACTTCATCCGGACGTAGGTCACCGAGGCGGGGTCCTCCCCCACCAGGACGGTCGCCAGGCACGGGGCCTGGCTGGTCTGCTCGGTGAGGGCGGCGGCGCGCTCGGCGGCCTGCTCGATGATCCGGCGGGCCAGTGCGGTGCCGTCCATGAGGCGGGCGGTCGGGGACATCGGGTACTCCTGGGCGTCGTCGTGGATCGCCCAGGCGCGCGGCAGTGACCGTGGTGGCCGGGCCGCTCCCCGGTGGTGCCCCACCCAAGCGCCAGTCACGGCCCGCCGTCCACTCTAGACGACGGCCCACCCGAACGGGTGAGGAGCCGCGGGGGCGGAGGGCGAGCCGGTCAGGTGGCTCCGTGCCCCGGTGCGGACAGGGGCGGGGTGGTGGGGGTGGTGGCCTCCCACTGGCTGAGGATGCCGTCCCAGTCGTGCTGGGCGGCGGTGATGGCGTTGGCGTCCCAGGTGGGGGGTGCGGAGGGCGCCGGCGGGGGCTCGTACCCGGGGTACTCCTGGACGTCCTGGTACCCGGCGTAGTGCTCGTGCCCGTGCTGGAGCTGCTGACCGTTGTGGAGGGTCTGAACGGTCTGGGTGGTCTGGCTGTCGTGGGGGTGCTGGTGGGCCTGGTGGCTGTGGTGATTCTGGTGGGGCTGGTGGGTGGGGTACTGGTGGTAGCCGGTGGACGTGGCCGAGGCGGCGTACTGGGTGTGCTGGGGATGGGCCGTCGCGTACGACTGGTACTGCTGGTACGGCTGCTGTTTCCAGGTGTCGTGTTCGTACTGGTCCCACGCGGGCCGGTCGGCGCGTTCGCGCCAGGCGGCCGGGCCGGCATCGGTCGGTGGGGAGGGCTGGAGGGTGGCCATTCTCCGGTGCCGGCCGGTGCGGTCGGGCGGCGCGGCCGGGGCGGGGCGGGTCTCCGTGGACAGTTGCTGGGCGCGGGCGACCAGGAGCCGTACGTCCAGGCCGAGTTCGGTGGCGAGTGCGGTGAGGTCGACCCCGGTGTGCCAGCTGGTCATCAGGACCGCGTCGAGGGCCGGCGCCCAGGCCGGGTCGTGGGTGACCGGGGACGCGCCGGTCTGTCCGGCGGGGGTGCCGGGCGTGGCCCCGGTGGGCGCGGGCCGGTCCGCCGCGGGGCGGTCCGGGGCGGCCGGTGCCGGTGCGGGCCGGGTGGCGGTCGGCGCGGCGGCCGGTCGGTCGGGGGACGGCTCGCGTACCGTGGTCTGCTCCCGCGCCGGGGTCTGTTCGGCGAGCAGGCTCTTGGCGACCGCGCGGGCGTCGTCCTTGCCCACCGTGCGGCGGGCCAGCCGCACTTCGCGCTCGTCCAGGCCGAGCAGGTCCGCCACCACCGCGTCGCTGCCGACGGTCACGGCGAAGGCTGCCAGGGTCCGGGACCGGCGGGCCTCGGCCTCGTCGAGGAGTCCCTGCGTCCGGCGGACCTCGTCATCGCTGCTGCAAAACGCCTGTGCGAGTACCGCGTGGCGCTCCCACAACTCCCTCGGTTCCATGACAGCGACAACGTTTTTTCGTCCGGATTGGTCCGCTTCCCGGCCATAGATCACTGCATGAGGTGATATTCGAGGGGTTTAACCCCATGCCGCCGGGACTCCTGTGCGGGCAGCCGCAAAAATACGCAGTGACCCCAGGCCGGAAGAATCGTTTCTACGGCCATGAGCGCCCCTACCTCCGGCACCGTCGCAGGTCACGGTCACACGTTCCTCCCCCGCCCCGCGGCCACGCCACGCTGGATCACCGCGGAAATCACCCGGCAGACCCCCGTCTACGCGGCGCTGGTGCGCCTGTGGACGGAGCGCTCGGCCACGGTACCCGGAGTCGCCGATCCGGAGTGGCAGCGGCTGGTCTCCTACCGGGCCCTGATGGAGGAGACCGAGACCGCGCTCACCGCGCTGCGGCCGCATCGTGCGCCCGACGTGCTGCCGCCCCGGCGGCAGGTGCCGGCGGCCCGGCCCGCGCACCAGGACGCCTGAGCCGCGGCGGGCGGGACGCCGGGCGGGCGGACCGCCCGAGCGGTCCGCCGTGTTGACGCCGGGTCCCGGATGCCGGATTCCACCGCGGCCGCCGGGCCTCACCGCAGGGTGTACCCCCCGTCCGGGTAGAGCGTCGAGCCGGTCATGTAGCGGTTGGTGAAGAGGAACAGCACCGCGTGCGCGATCTCGTCCTCGGTGCCGAGCCGGTGCAGCAGGGTGTCCCTGCGGTACTGCGCGAAGGCGGCCTCGCGGTCCTGGGCCGGGCGCCCGGCCCAGAGGTTGCCGTCGACGGTGCCGGGCGAGACGACGTTGACGCGGACCGGGGCGAGTTCGACGGCCAGACCCCGGGCGAGTCCCTCGATCGCGGCGTTGCACGCGGCGTAGGCGGGCGCGGGCGCCGGGGGCCGGGCGCCCGCGGCGCCGGACATCAGCACCACCGAGCCGTCCTCGGACAGCAGCGGCGCCGCGTGCTTGACGACCTGGTACTGGCCCCAGAACTTGGAGGTGAAGGGGCTCGCCGCGTCCTCGTCGCTGAGCTCACGCAGCGGGCCGACGCGGTAGTTCGCGGCGGTGGTGAAGACGTGGTCGACGCGGTCGAGCGGGCCGAAGAAGGCGGCGACGGAACCGGGGTCGGTCACCTCGACCGGGTGCCAGTCGGCGGCGTCGCCGAGCGCCTCGGCCGCGGCCGCGAGCCTGTCGGGCGTACGGCCGCCGAGGACGACCCGGGCGCCGGCCGCGACGGCCTGGTGGGCGACCCGCAGCCCGATGCCGCTGGCGCCGCCGATGAGGACGACGACCCGGCCGCGCAGCTCGTCGCCCCGCGTCGGCTCTCCCGGGGGCGGCGGTGCGGCGCCTGGGGTGGTGGACGGGAGCGGCATGGGCGGTCCTTTCCTCATCGGGTCCGGGGCCGGACCGGGCAGACGCATGATCAGGAATCCGAACGCCGCCCGCCTCCGGAACATTCCGCTCCGCTGACGTCATGATTCCGCCAGGAGCCGGAGCGCCGCCGCACGGCGTCCGGGACGGCAGCCACCACGAACTGATGAGGGCTTGAGATGTCGAAACCACCGCTTCCCGCTTCCGCCACCACGATGCTGGCCAAGCCCAACCCCTCGGTGATCACCACCCTGCGGTCCGACGGCCAGCCGGTGTCCACCGCGACCTGGTACCTCTGGGACGACGGCCGGGTGCTGGTCAACATGGACGAGGGCCGCAAGCGGCTCCAGCACCTGCGCGACGATCCGCGGGTGACGCTGACCGTGCTCGACGAGGGCAACTGGTACACCCATCTGACCCTGATCGGGCGGGTGTCCGAGCTCCGGGACGACGCGCACCTGACCGACATCGACCGGCTGGCGCAGCGCTATCTGGGCAAGCCGTATCCGCAGCGGGACCGGCGCCGGGTCAGTGCCTGGATCGAGGTCGAGCGCTGGCACGGCTGGGGCAGCCTGAAGGACAGCAGCCAGGCCGGCTGAGGGCGCGGCCGGCCGGGCGGCCCGGTGGGTCCGCCCGTCAGCCGGTGCGCTGCTGCTGGAGGTGGGCGGCGACGGTGGCGACGTCGTCGCCGATGGCCAGGACGCCGTTGATGTCCGGTGCCGAGGCACCGTTGACACCGGCGAAGAACACGTCGAACCGGCCCTTGCCGCGGTCCAGATAGCCGGCGACGGTCTCGGCGCCCACGGCGATCCGGTCGTTGAGGAAGTCGGCGCCGGCCACGGTCCCGGTCTTGGCGAAGACCTTGCCGCGGGCGGGGCAGTGCCGGCAGTTGTCCGCGAGGGTGCCGTCGACGCCCAGGACGGGCAGCGCCTCGCGGAAGCGCCGCGCCTCGGGGGTGCGCTGCCAGTACGTCAGGATCTGGGCCAGGGCGCGCGGGGTCGTCCGATCGGCCGGATTGCCGCCCCGGCCGTCGGCGAGCTGGACGGCCCGGCGGTCGACCCCGGCCCGGTCGAGGAACGCGGCGAGCACAGGGAACCCGTCCTGGCAGTCGGTGCTCCCCTTGTGGCTGGCCATCAGGCAGATCGCGAGGTTCGCGCCGAGGTTGTGGCTGACCTTGAGGATGAGTTCGGCGTACTCGGCGTAGGGCGGGGAGGTGTAGCGGGCCACCGTGGTGGCGCCCCGGTACGAACGGGGCAGCCGGGCGGCCGGGTTGGGGCCGACGGCCGGCGCGGTGACCTGGACACCGACCCGGGCCAGCGCCTCGATCAGGGCGGTGCGGCCGAAGGCGTTTGGGTCCTTGACGGGGGCGATGCGCAGGACGGGCGCGGAGCCGGCGGCGATGGTGCCGGTCAGCCGGATGCGGGTGCCGTCGGGGGAGGTCGTGACGGTGATGTCGGCGGGCCGGCCGGCCGCGACGGTGCGGACGGCGGAGGTGACCCGGTAGGGCGCGACCTTGGGGCGCACCTCCAGGCCGGCGGGGGCGCCCGGGCCGCTGCCGGGAGTGGTCAGCAGGTCGATGACGTTGTCGTTGACGATCAGTGGGGTGGGGACCGGGTCGAGTTCGGGGTCGGGGCGGAACAGCCGCGGGTCGATGACCACGTCGCCGACGACCCGCCGGATCCCCGCCGCCCGTACCTGCCGGGCGAGTTGGTCGAGGCCGGCCAGCGGGTTCTGCGGGGTGAGGGTGGCTCCGGGGATGAGGTTGGCGTAGGTGTGGTCGACGGTGGTGTAGGCGACGGTGCCGTTCTTGCGGGTCCGGCCGCCGAGGGTCAGATCGCCCTGGGCGACCAGGTCGAGGTCGCCCCTGAGGGTGCCGTTGCGGCGCTGTCCGACGGCGTACACCGGGGTGACGAAGCGGTGGCCGCCGCCGAGGGTGTGCCAGGCGCCGCTGACACCGAAGAGCTTCGCGGTGGATCCGGGCAGGAAGAACTGGTCGGCGTAGCGGGACCGGATCACCTTGCCGGTGCGCGGGTCCTGCTGGAACAGGCCCCACTGGGCGTGCCGGTAGGCGGGTTTGCGCAGGACGGCGGCGGTGCGCGGGTCGAGGCCGCCCCGGTCGGCGGGGGCGGCGGTGGCGGCGGTGGCGGCGCCGGTGGGCGTACCCGTGGGCGTCGGCGGTGTCTCCCGGACGAGACCGGTGAGGACGATGCCGGCGGACAGCAGGAGGGCCGTGGCGACGAGGGTGCGCCGGCGGTTCCTGCTGCGGATGGCGGATGGTGACATGCAGACTCCGTGGACAGGGGCGCGGACCGCCGCCGGTTGAGCATGCAGGAGGCCCGGGAGGTGTGTTTCCCGGGCCTCCTGCGCGTGACTGCCTGACGGGGGTCAGAGGAGCCCGAGCAGGCCGAGTCCCAGCAGGCCGCCGCGGCCGTAGCCGTCGCGGCCGTAGCCCTCGTGGCCGTAGCCCTCGTGGCCGTAGCCACGGTCGTAGCCGTCGTACCCGTCGTTGCGGCCGTAGCCGTAGCCGTCGCGGCGGCCGTCGCGGTCGTAGCCGTCGTAGCCGTCGTGGCCGCCGTGCCCCAGGCGGCCCTTGCCCTTGTGGACGCCCTTGTGGGCGCCCTTGTGGACACCCTTGTGCCCGCCGTGGTGTCGGTTGGGGTGCCGGTTGCCGTGGTGACCCTCGTCGCAGCGCTGCGAGGAGCACAGGGGAGGCTGGGCGCTGCTGGGGGGCGCGGTCATGGCGGTGGCGGCGCCGGCCGTCGGTACCACGAGGGCAGCCGCGGTCAGGCCGGCCACTGCGAGGCCGCGAGGGATCGAACGGAGCATGTTTCCACCTTCACTCGACTCTGCAGAAAATGAATATTCTCTGCATACGCGACGATAAGGAGGGTTTTGCCCCTTGACATGCGACTCGCCGAGGAATCACCGGAACGCAGTATGAAATGGGGCAAACGGCACGAATGACTTTGGGTGCATTCCGGGCGCGCGCCCTCGCGTCCGCGCCCTCACGGCCGCTCCCTCACCCCCCGCCTCCTCCCGCGCGTCTCCCCTTTCGGTCCGCCGGCCCGTCAGTCCGTCGTCCCGTCAGCCGTCGTCCCGTCAGCCGTCGTCCCGTCAGCCGGCAACTGCTCCAGGAGGTGCCGCAGCGCTCCGACGGCGAGCGTGCAGACCGTGTCGGGGTCGGCGCTCGCCAGCGGCTCCTTGCCGACCACCACCCGCATCAGACCGATGCCCAGCAGCCAGGACAGCGCCAGATCGCCGCGCAGTCCGCCGTCGTCGGACGCCGAGAGGGTGGCGAGCACCTCGGCGTACTCCTCCCCCAGGCCGCGCAGCGCGTCCGCGATCTCGTCGCTGCCGCCGATGGAGCGCAGGCACACCTCCAGGGAACGGTCGGCGCCCGGACCGCCGCCGCCGGCGAGCATGCCGCGCAGTGCGACCTCGAACAGCCGGTCGGCGGGGGTGGTCCGCAGCTGCTCCTGTCCGCCGCGCGCCATCACCTCGCCGAACAGCGCCTTCTTCGTGCCGAAGTAACGGAACAGCAGGGCCTGGTTGGCGCCCGCGCGGGCCGCGATGTCCCGTACCGTCGCCCGTTCGTACCCCCGCTCCGCGAACAGCTCCGCCGCGGCGTCCAGCAGACGCCGCCGGGTGCCCTGGGCGTCCCGGCGGCAGGTGCCGTCCGTGCCGTGCTGGGAGGTCTCCCCCATCGTCGTGTCACGCTCCTCTCCGTCGGCCCGTCACGATGACGGCGCCGATGCGTCGTTGACCGCTCCGAGGGAGCGTCATACCTTGTGTAAGCAGGTGCTTACACAAGGGAGGTCACCTTGACCACAGCCGACACAGCACCCCTTTCCTACCCCTTCAATGTCGCCGAGAGCCTCGACCTCGCGGACGCTTACGAGCAGGTCCGCGACCGCCCGGGGCTGCTGAAGGTGCAACTGGCCTACGGCGAACCGGCCTGGCTCGTCACCCGTTACGCGGAGGCCCGGTTCGTCCTCGGCGATCAGCGTTTCAGCCGTGCGGAGAGCGCCAAGCACGACGAGCCCCGGCAGTCCGAGGGCCGCCGGGACAGCGGCATCCTGGGCATGGACCCGCCGGACCACACCCGGCTGCGCACCCTGGTCGCGAAGGCCTTCACGGTCCGGCAGGTCGAGAAACTCCGGCCGCAGGTCAAGCAGTTGACCCGGGAACTGCTCGACGAGCTGGAGGCCGCCGGGCCGCCGGCCGACCTCGTGGACCGCTATGCGCTGCCCATTCCCGTCGCGGTGATCTGCCGCTTGCTCGGCGTACCGGAGCAGGACCGCCCGAAGTTCCGGGTGTGGAGCGATGCCGCGCTGTCGACCAGCTCGCTGACGGCCGAGGAGTTCGATGCCAATCAGGAGGAACTCCGCGCCTACATGCGGGAGTTGATCGAGGAGCACCGGCGCGCTCCGCGGGACGACCTGATGACCGCGCTGATCGACGCCCGGGACACCGGTGACCGGCTCTCGGAGCTGGAGCTCGTCGACCTGTGCATCGGGATCCTGGTGGCCGGGCACGAGACCACCGCCACCCAGATCCCCAACTTCGTGCTGGCGCTGCTGGACCACCCGGACCAGCTGGCTCTGCTGCGCGAGCGGCCCGAGCTGATCGGCGGCGCCGTCGAGGAGTTACTCCGGTTCGTCCCGCTCGGCAGCGGCGCCGGCCAGGCCCGCTACGCCACGGAGGACATCGATGTCGGCGGCACACTGGTGCGGGCCGGCACACCCGTGCTGGTCGCGGTCGGCGCCGCCAACCGCGACGCGCTGCGCTTCGACGCGCCCGGCACGCTGAACATCACCCGGACCGGCAACCAGCACCTCGGCTTCGGGCACGGCGTCCATCATTGCCTCGGCGCCCCGCTGGCCCGGCTGGAACTCCAGGAAGCGATCGGCGCCCTGATCACCCGCTTCCCCGGACTCCATGTGGCCGGCGATGTCGAGTGGAAGACGCAGATGCTGGTACGCGGCCCCCGGGTCCTGCCGGTGGGGTGGTGAGTGCGCCGATGACGTGGGAGATCGAGATCGATCCGCAGCTATGCATGGCGTCGGGCTCGTGCGCCGCCATCGCACCGGACCTCTTCACCCTCGACGGTGCGCACGCCCGGCCGCTGCGCGACCGGATCGAGGAGGACGAGCGCGCCCTCGACGCGGCCGACGTCTGCCCCGCGATGGCGATCACCGTACGGGCCTCCGGAGAGGTCCTCGGCCCGCGCCCCTGAGGCGGTGACCGCCGGACGGCACCGGTGGGGCACGGCTGTCGGCCGCGCCCCACCGGACCGTTACGGACGACGCTTCGGACGGCCGGTGCCTACCTCGGCTCCATCCGGGCTATCTGCCCGGTTTCCAGGGCCACATAGAGCGCACCGTCGGGGCCGAATGCCAGGCCGTGCGGCTCCGCCCCGCGGTCCGGCAGGTCGTACTCCTGGAGGTGGCCGTCCGGGGTGAGGTGGCCGATGCGGCCGGCGGCCCATTCGGTGAACCAGCAGCCGCCCGCGGGACCGGCGGTGATGGCGTGTGGCCGGGCCGCGCGGTCCGGGAGGGGGAACTCGTCGATCCTGCCGTCCGTCGTGATGCGGCCGATCTGCCCCGCACCGATCTCGACGAACCAGAGGGCGCCATCCGAACCGCAGGTGATGCCGACCGGCCCGGCGGCCTCGGTCGGCAGCGGGTGGAGGGTGATCGCACCGTCGAGACCGATCCGGCCGACGGCGTTGGCCTGGTGGAGCGTGAACCACAGCGCCTCGTCCGGCCCGGCGGCGAGGGCCGACGGGAACGCCCCGGTCACCGGCAGCGGGAACTCGGTCACCCGGCCGTCGTCCGGGGTGAGGCGGCCTATGCGGTCGCCGTGCATCTGTGTGAACCACAGCGCGCCGTCGGACCCGGCCGCGATGCCGAACGGGCCGCCGCCCGGGGTGGGTACGGCGAACGACGTCGCCTCGCCGGTGACCGTGATCCGCCCGATCCGGTGGTCCCGGGCCCGGGTGAACCACAGGGCGCCGTCGGGTCCGGGCGTGATCAGCGACGGTCCGCAGGCCGGCGCGTCGAGGGCGTACTGGTCGAGCCGGCCGTCGGGCGTCAGCCGCCCGATCCGGCCCGCGTGGACCAGCGTGAACCACAGCGCACCGTCGGGCCCGGCGGCGATCGCGTACGGGCCGGCGGCGGTGTCGGAGACGGAGGCGGCGACCGATAGGCGAGGAAGGGAGGGGGCGGGGAGGTGGGTACGGGGGGTGGAACGTCGGGGCACAGGTCTCGTGTTGCTGCTCATCACTGCCTACTACTTATTGCTACTTTAGTTGCGTTAACGACAGGATGTCATGAAGCGGCCCGGCCGGCAAGGCATTTCGAGAGAAGGGGGCCGGTCGGGATTCTGACGGATCGTCACAAACACTGACCCAGGCGTTCCGCGTCGGAAGCGGAGTGCGACGATGGGCCCGTCATGGTTGCGGGGCAGGTACTCAGGGGGCTTCGGGCCGCGGTGTTCGCCGTGGTCTGCGTACTGCTCGCCGCGCTGGGTCACTCGGTGATGTCCGGTACGGCGGTGCCCGGGTGGATGCTGCTCACCGCCGGCGCGGCCACCACGGCCGGCGCCTGGTGCGTCGCGGGCCGGGAACGCGGGCCGTTGCTCGTCGGCCTGCTGACCGTCGGCACCCAGGCCGCCCTGCACAGTGCCTTCTCCCTCGGCCAGGCGATGGCCGGTTCCGGCGGGGGGCAGCTGCCGCTGGTCCGGCGGTGGGCCGACAGCCTGCTGTGCGGCGCCGGGGAACTGCCGGTCTCCGGGGGCGACACCGCCGAGATGATGCGGCTGATGCGCCGCCAGATGACCGCGGTGCACGGGACGTCCGGCGGAACACACGACATGGCCGGGATGCCGGGCATGGCCGGGATGCCGGGCATGGCGGGGATGGCGCATCCGGGCGGTGCGGCGCACGGCAGCGCGGCCGGCATGCTGACCGCCCACCTCCTCGTCGCGCTGCTCAGCGCCTGGTGGCTGTGGGGCGGTGAGCGGGCCGCCTTCCGCCTCGTCCGGAGCGTGTCGGCCCGCCTGTTCGCGCCGCTGGCGCTGGTGCTGCGGATCGTGCTGCCCGCCGTGCCGCCCGCCGTACGTGCCGCGCGTCAGGAGCCGCGCCGGTCCGTGCGCACACTCCTGCTGGCCCACGCGTTGTCGCTGCGGGGTCCGCCGCATGAGCCGGCTGTCTGCTGACAGCACGGCCGAATTCCCGAGTCGGGGACGGGCGCCGGGCGCTCATGTCCCCTGCTCCGACTTCACCGGTCACCGCCGCGTGCGGGGCCGGATCATGCGAAGGACTCCAGATGATCAATCGTGTCCGGATGCCGGTGGCGACGCCGCCCGTGTCCACGGCCGTCGCTCGGGGCGCCCAGGCGGCCTCAGCCCGCGGCCGCACCTCCGGTACGTCCCTCCTCCCGGGCGTGTGCGGCCCCTTCCTGCCGTACGGGCCGCGACCGCAGCCCGGCGAGCAGCGCCTCGACGGTCGCCGGGTCGTCCCCGGCCGCCGCGTGCGCGTGCGCGACCCGCACCGACAGGGCACGGGACTGTGCCTCGAAGCGCCGGCAGCCGGGGCAGCCGGCGAGATGCTCGTCGAGCAGGCGTGGCGTCAGGCCGGGTGGCAGCTCCTCCCCGTCGAGACGGGCGGAGAGGGCCGTACGGAGGGGCGCGCAGTGCATACCGCCATCCTCTCCGAAGCGCGGACCGGCGGCGAGGGGCGGTCGCGGAATGCGGGATGACGAGGCGGTGACCGGCTGGGCGCTGGCCGCCCGGACCGGTGACGAGCGAGCCGTCGAGCAGTTCGTCCGGGCCACCCAGCTCGACGTGCGGCGCTATGTGACGCATCTCAGCGGCGATCCGCAGGCCACCGACGACCTGGTGCAGGACACCTACGTGCGGGCGCTGCGCAGTCTGCCGCGGTTCGAGGGCCGGTCGTCGGCCCGGACCTGGCTGCTGACCATCGCCCGGCGGGTGGTGGCGGACCGGTTCCGGTCGCACGCGGTGCGGCCCCGGCTGGCCGCGACCGACGACTGGCAGGCGGCGGCCGAGCGGGCGCAGCCGCGCGGGGTGCCCGGCTTCGACGAGGGCATCGCGCTGACCGGGCTGCTGGCGGCGCTGGCGCCGGAGCGGCGGGAGGCGTTCCTGCTCACCCAGGTGCTGGGGCTGCCGTATGCGGCGGCCGCCGGGGTGATGGGCTGCCCGGTCGGGACCGTACGGTCCCGGGTGGCGCGGGCCCGGGAGACGCTGGTGGCGCTGCTGGCGGAGGCGGAACGGCCGGAGCCGGCCGACCGTCCGGGTGCGCTCGCGGGCGCGGTGGCCTGAGGGCCGGGCCGCGCCCGCCACGCCGAGGGGGCTCAGGGACGGGCGCGGCCGGTCCCCGGGCCCCCGTCCGTGCGGATTTCACCGGGGCGCACGGCGGTGGCCCGTACGGTCCGCGGGGGGCTGTCGCGGAAGTGCAGGGTGAGGGTGAGCCGGTCGCCGGGCGCGAGCCGCGGCGGCGGGCTGATCATGATGTCCAGGGTGGTCGGCGTCATCCGCAGGGTGCCGCCGGCCGGCACGGCGGCGGTGGGGACCATGGCCATGCTGCGGGCGTTGTGGCCGATGTCGAGGGAGCGGCCGAGCATCGCCCGGTGCCCCTCGGGGCCGGTGACGCCGGTCAGTACGTCGTCCGCGCCGCCGGTGTTGCGGACGGTGACGAACGCGGCGGTGGCCTCGGGGCCGGACGGGACCAGGACCCGGCCGTCGGTGAGCGCCATCCGGGCCGGGGTGCCGGCCCGGCCCGCCGCCGTCCAGGCGGTGAGGGCGCCGAGGGTCGCCAGGCAGGTGAGCAGCGGTACGACGACGGTGGCCGCGGGCAGCCGTGTCATGCGGTCTCCGTAAGGTGTCGGGTGGGGCGGCGGCCGGTGCTGCCGCGGGCCGGCCGGGTCGGGCCGGCGCCGGGCTGCCAGGCGCGCAGCCGGAGGCTGTTGCCGACGACGAGCAGGGAGCTGGCGGACATCGCGGCGGCGGCGAGCATGGGGTTGAGCAGGCCGACGGCGGCGAGCGGCACGGTGACCAGGTTGTAGCCGAAGGCCCAGACGAGGTTGGCCCGGATGGTGGTCAGGGTGCGCCGGGCCAGGCGTACCGCGTCGGCGACGGCCTGGAGGTCCTCGCGGACGAGGGTGACGTCCGCGGCGCCGATCGCGGCGTCGGTGCCGCTGCCCATGGCGATGCCGAGGTCGGCCAGGGCCAGCGCGGCCGCGTCGTTGACGCCGTCACCGACCACCGCGACCCGGGCGCCCTGCTGCTGGAGGGTGGTGACGAGGGCGGCCTTGTCCTCGGGCGTCACGTCGGCGTGCAGTTCGGTGATGGCGAGGTGGCCGGCGACCGCGCGGGCGGTGGCGGCGCGGTCGCCGGTGGCCAGCACCGGGCGCAGGCCCAGCCGGCGCAGGTGGTCGACGGCGCGGTAGCTGTCGGGGCGCAGCGCGTCGCCGACCGCGAGGACGGCCTCGGGGGTGCCGTCGACGGTGACCAGGACGGCGGTGTGGCCGGCGGTCTCGGCGTCGCGTACCGCGTCCGGGAGCGGGGCCGGCAGCCCGGCCGGGTCGCCGGGCCGGGCCACCTCCACCCGGTGCCCGTCCGTGGTGCCGCGTACGCCGTGGCCGGGCAGGGCGGCGAACTCGCGGACGGCGGGCAGGGGTTGGCCCGGGTGCCGGTCGCGGGCGCGGGTGGTGACCGCGCGGGCCAGCGGGTGTTCCGAGCCCTGTTCGACGCCGGCCGCCAGCCGCAGCGCGGTGTCCGGGCCGAGGCCGTCGGTGCGGGCGGTGACGGCGGTGACGGTCATCCGGCCGGTGGTCAGGGTGCCGGTCTTGTCGAGGACGACGGTGTCGATCCGGCGCAGCCGTTCCAGCGCCTGCGGGCCGCGGACCAGGATGCCGAGCTGGGCGCCGCGGCCGGTGGCCGCGAGCAGGGCGGTCGGGGTGGCCAGGCCCAGGGCGCACGGGCAGGCCACGACGAGGACGGCGACCGCGGCGGTGACCGCGGCCTGCGGCTCGGCCCCGGCGCCGAGCCAGAAGCCCAGGACGCTGACCGAGACGGTCAGCACCGCGGGGACGAAGACCGCGGCCACCGCGTCGGCCAGCCGCTGGATCCGGGTCTTGCCGGTCTGGGCGTCCTCGACGAGCCGGGTGATCCGGGCGAGCTGGGTGTCGGCGCCGACCGCGTCGGCCCGTACCTCCAGCAGGCCGCCGGAGTTGACCGCGCCGCCGACCACCGCCGAGCCCGGGCCGACCTCGACCGGGCGGCTCTCGCCGGTGATCAGGGCCAGGTCCAGGGCGGAACTGCCCTCGACGACGGTGCCGTCGGTGGCGACCCGCTCCCCGGGCCGGACCAGGAAGCGGTCGCCGGCCCGCAGCCGCTCGACCGGGATGCGCCGCTCCTCCCCCGCCACCCGTACGGCGACGTCCTTGGCGGCGAGTTCGGCCAGCGCCCGCAGCGCGGCGCCGGTGCCGCGCCGGGCCCTGGCCTCCATGTGCCGTCCGGCCAGCACGAACAGCGGTACGCCGACGGCGGCTTCGAGGTAGAGGTGCGCACTGCCGTCACCCGCGGCGGGCAGCAGGCTGAAGGGCATCGTCATGCCGGGCGCGCCCGCCCCGCCGAGGAACAGCGCCCACGCCGACCAGCCGAAGGACGCGGCGACACCGAGCGAGACCAGGGTGTCCATGGTGGCGGCGCCGTGCCGCAGTCCGCGCAGCGCACGGGCGTGGAAGGGCGCGGCGCCCCATACGGCGACCGGGGCGGCGAGCACGAAGCACAGCCACTGCCAGTGCCGGAACTGCCAGCCGGGGACCATCGACAGGACCAGGACGGGCAGCGAGAGCAGGGCGGTGACCAGCAGCCGGTGGCGGGCGCCGAGGGTGTCGACGTCCGGCGCCGTCGGCCGGTGCTCGCCGTCCGGGGTGTGCGGCACCCCCGGTTCCGGTGGCTGCGCGGTGAACCCGGCCGCCTCCACGGTGGTGATGAGGTCGTCGACGGACACCGCTTCCGGGTGCCGGACGGTGGCCCGGCCGGTCGCCAGGTTGACCGAGGCCGCCACGCCGTCCAGCCGGCCGAGTTTCCGCTCGACCCGGCCCACGCAGGCGGCGCAGGTCATCCCGCCGATGGTGAGGGTGGTCGTACGGGCGGTCATCGCACTGCCCCCACGAGGAGCGGGCGGGGCGCGGGGGCGCCCATCCCGGGCATACCGCCCATGTCCCCGTGCTCGGCGGGAGCCTGGTCGCCGCCGCGCCGGCCGCCGGCCGGGTGCAGGCCCGGGGCGACCGGGCCGGCGAGCGTACCGGCCGCGTAGGACAGCGCGAAGAGGACGGCCAGCAGGGCGATGAATCCGAGCACCGGCCGGGCGGGCAGCAAGCGGGCGGCGGCGGTGCGGTGCGGGGGCCGACGGCGGTCGGCCGGAGAACGGGACATCGCGTCATCGTGGCAGGTGGGCACGGGGCCAAGCGGCCGATCGGGGGGCCTTTGGCACGTGAGGTTCATCCCGTGGCGGCACCGGAACCCGGTGGCGTCGCCGGCCGACTAACTGGGTTTGCGCACACCCCCGTTCGCCCTCCGCCGCTCCCCGCCTCCGCCGGATTCGTCGGTGCCCGGCGGGAACTCGACGCGCCCGGCGACCGACCTCTCCCACGCCGTGCCGTTCGCGCACGGCGGTCACCGGTCAGTGCCGTGGAGGAACCCCCATGTCCAGATTGCCCGAGCCCGTCCCGCTCTACGGGGCGGACCACACCCGAGATCCGTATCCGCTCTACGCCGAGCTGCGGGAGCGCGGCCCGGTGCACCGGGTGCGGTTCCCCAGCGGGGTGTGCGCCTGGCTCGTCACCGGGTACGAGGCCGCCCATCAGGCGCTGACCGACCCGCGGTTGGGAAAGCACCACTCCCGGGGCAACGCGGCCTGGCGGGCCCGCGCCTCGATCATGCCCGAGCCGCAGCACTCCCAGCTCCAGGTGCATCTGCTGCACCAGGACCCGCCCCGGCACACCGCGCTGCGCCGGCTGCTCACGGACACCTTCGCCCCGTCGCGCGTCGAGGCGCTCCGGCCCCGTTTCCAGGAGCGGGCCGAGGCCCTGCTCGACGGGCTGCCGGAGAGCGGCACCACGGACCTCGTCGAGACCTTCGCGGCCCGCTTCCCCTTCCAGGTGCTCGCCGAAGTGATCGGGCTGCCCGAGGAGTTGGCGAACGGCTTCGACCGGGACTGGGGGAAGGTGGTCCAGCCGGTGGGGCCCACGGACCCGGGCCGGCCGGCGTACGAGGCGCGGCTGCGCGGGCTGCAGCGGTACATCGCCGGCCTGGTCGCGCACAAGCGCCGGGAGCGGGGCACGGATCTGCTGTCCCGGCTGGTGGCCGCGTGCGACGACGGCCGGATCGAGCCGGCCGAGCTGGATTCGATGATCTTCCAGCTGCTGGTGGCCGGGCAGGAACCGGTCACGAACCAGATCACCACGGCCCTGGTCGCCCTGCTGCGCCATCCGCGGCAGCTCGCCGAGCTGGCCGCCCGTCCGGAGCTGCTGCCGCGTGCGGTCGAGGAACTGCTGCGGTACGACAGCGCCTTCGAGCTGACGACCTGGCGGTTCTTCGCCGAGGACGCCGAGCTGCACGGGACCCGGGTGCCGGCCGGCGACTCGGTCATCGTGTCGCTGTGCGCGGCGAACCGGGACCCGCGCCGGTTCGCCGACGCCGACCGCCTGGACCTCGACCGCTCCCCCCGTTCGCATCTGGCCTTCGGCCACGGCATCCACTTCTGCCCCGGTGCCGCGCTCGCCCGGATCGAGCTCCGGATCGCCCTGGAGACGCTGCTCCGGCGGCTCCCCGGGCTCCGGCTCGCCACCCCGGAGGACCAACTGACCTGGATTCCGGCGGTGTTGGCGCGCGGCGTCGACCGGCTGCCGGTGGCGTACGGGGCCGGCGAGGTCGCCGGCGGGGACGCCGACGGTGCGGTCTCCGGGGGCGGTTGCCCGTTCACCTCGGGGCGGTTCGCGGACGGGGCGGCCGCCGCGTGCTGACCCACCCCGACGGTCTGCTGCCCGCCCGTCCCGCCGCCGTCCCGCCGCCCGCCGACCCCGGGGCGGTGTGCGCGGCGGTGCTCGCCGTCCTCCTGCCGTACCGGCGGACGCTGGACGCCGCGGGCGGGGACGGGCCGGAGGCGTTCCCCGAGCAGCACCGGCAGCTCATGGGCCCGGTGGCGGCGGGCCGGCCGATCGTGTTCACGCTCCCGGGCTTCCCCTGCAAGTCGCCGAACCCGGCCAAGGTGCTCGGCCCGCTCCCCGACGAGGGCGAGCGGCTGGCCCTGCGCTTCCTGGACGGGCTCTGCGCCCGGATCGAGGCCGTCCACCCGCCCGGCGCGCGGGTGATCGTCTGCTCCGACGGCCATGTCTTCAGCGACCTCATCCACGTCCCCGACCGCACCGTCGACGCCTACGGCGACGCGCTGCGCGCCCTGATCCGGGCGGAGGGGCTGACCCGGCTGGACGTGTTCGACCTGCGGGCGGTGTACGGACCCGGGCTGTCGTACGACGCCCTGCGGGCGCTGGTCGACGAACGGCACGCCCCCGCGCTGGAGGCGCTGCGCGCACAGACCCGCGGCCACGAGCCGACCCGCCGGCTGTACCAGGGCATCACCCGGTTCCTCTTCGAGGACACCGCCGCGTTCTCCGGCACCCGTTCGGCACTGCAACGCGACTGCCGCCGGCGCGCGTACGGCGTGATGCGGCGCAGCCGGGCCTGGGGCGAGCTGGTCGCCCGCCATCACCCGGGGGCGGTGCGGCTCTCGATCCATCCGCAGCCGCGCGGCTCGGCGAAGTTCGGGATCCGGCTGCTGGCGGCGCCGGACGTCTGGCTGACGCCCTGGCACTCGTGCGTGCTGGAACACCCGGACGGCAGGCGGGAGTTGCGGCACCGGGCGGAGGCCGAGCGGCTCGGCCGGCCGGTGCTGCGGGACGGCCGGCCGAGCCACTTCGTGGCGGCGGGGTGAGAACGAGGGGAGGGCGGTCGAGGGCCACCCTCCCCCGTCGGCCGCCCCTGCCGTCGGCGCCGCCGCCCGTCAGCCGTGCTCCGCGGGCAGCGGCGCGCGGTGGTCGTAGGCGATCAACAGGTCGCCGGTGAGGGGGTGTTCGGTCACCGCGGCGCGTACGCCGAAGACCTCGGCCAGCAGGTCCGGGGTGAGCACCTCGCGCGGGGTGCCGGAGGCCACCACCCGGCCGCCGTGCAGCACGTGCAGCCGGTCGCAGAGGGAGGCGGCGGCATTGAGGTCGTGCAGGGAGATCAGCGTGGTGCGGCGGCGGTCGCGCAGCAGGGTGAGCAGTTCGACCTGGTGGCGGATGTCGAGGTGGTTGGTGGGTTCGTCCAGCACCAGCACCTCCGGGTCCTGGGCGAACGCGCGGGCCAGCAGGGCGCGTTGGCGTTCGCCGCCGGAGAGGGCGGAGAACCTTCGGGCCTGCTGTCCGGCGAGTCCGACGGCGGCCAGCGCGTGCGCCACCCGTTCCCGGTCCTCGCCGTCGTCCGCGGCGAAGGCCCGTTTGTAGGGTGTCCGTCCCATCATCACGACCTCGCGGACGGTCAGTTCGAAGTCGCTGCCGCGTTCCTGGGGCAGCGCGGCGACCTGCCGTGCGGTCTGGCCGGGCGTGAGTGTGCGCAGGTCGGTGCCGGCCAGCAGGACGCGTCCGGCGGTGGGCCGCAGATGGCGGTAGACGGTCCGCAGGACGGTGGACTTGCCGCTGCCGTTGGGGCCGACGAGTCCGGCGATCTCGCCGGAGGCGGCCATCAGGTGGACCCCGGCGACGACGTTGTGGTCCGCGTAGCCGACGTGCAGGTCCTCGATCGCGACGTTCACCGGTCGGCCGCCGTCCGCCGGTCCAGCACGAACAGCAGGGCGGGCGCGCCGATCAGTGCGGTGACCACCCCGACCGGCAGTTCCTGGGTGTCCATGGCCGTACGGCACACCAGGTCCACGACGACCAGCAGCAGCGCCCCGGTCAGCGCGGACAGCGGCAGCAGCCGGCGGTGGTCGCCGCCGATGACCAGCCGGCACAGGTGCGGCACCATCAGGCCGACGAAGCCGACGGCGCCGGAGACCGCGACCAGGACGCCGGTCAGCAGGCTGGTGACCACGAACAGTTCGCGGCGCAGCCGGGTCACCGGCACGCCCACGCCGGCGGCGGTCTCGTCACCCATGAGCAGGGCGTTCATGGCGCGGGCCCGGGCCTGGAGGGCCAGCAGTCCGGCCGCGACGGCGAGCAGCGGCAGCCCCAGCAGGCTCCAGGTGGCCCCGCTGAGGCTGCCCATCAGCCAGAACAGCACGCTGCGGGTCTGCTGCTCGTCGCCGGCCTGCAGGACCAGGTAGCTGGTGAATCCGGAGAGGAACTGGCCGACGCCCACGCCGGCCAGCACCAGCCGCAGCGGCGAGAAGCCGCCGCCGCGCCGGGTCAGGCACCACACCAGCGCGAACGCGGCCAGTGCGCCGGTGAAGGCGGCCGCGGACAGCCCCAGGCCGAGCAGTCCGCCGGTGCTCGCGCCCAGCACGATCGCGGCGACCGCGCCGAGCGAGGCGCCGTGGGAGATGCCCAGCAGGTACGGGTCGGCCAGCGGGTTGCGGACCAGCGCCTGGGTCGCGGTTCCCACCAGACCGAGGCCGGCGCCCACCAGGGCGGCCAACAGGGCACGGGGGACGCGGAGTTGCCAGACGATGAGGTCGTCGGTGCCCGGTCGGGGCGGCGCGCCGCCCAGGCGTCGCAGGACGACCGACCAGACCTCCGCGGGCGGGATGGCGGTGGCGCCGACGGAGACCGCGGCGGTCAGGGCCGCCAGCAGCGCGGCGCCCAGGAGGAGGGCGAGCAGCCCGGCGCGCGGGGTCCGGCGCGCGCCACGGTCGTCCGCTTCCGTCCGGCCGGGGGCGTCGGCGAGGACGGGTGTCACCGGCGGGCCCCCTCGAAGCGTTCCGGGTAGAGCGTGTGCGCGATCTCCTCGACCGTGTCGGCGGTGCCGACCCCGGCGATCGTGGTGCGCTCCGAACCGATCCGCAGGAAGTGCCCCTTCCTGACCGCGGTCAGTCCCTTGGTGGCGGGGAAGCTCTTCAGGAACGCCGCCGCGTCGTCGAAGGCGCGGGCGGTGGCCGCGGCGTCGCCCCGGTTGCGCACCCCGAGCTGGATCCAGTCCGGGTCCTTGGCGACCACGTCCTCCCAGGAGACGGGCCGGAAGTCGCCGTCGCAGCCGGCGAAGACGTTGCGTGCGCCGGCCTGGGTGAGGACGGCGTGGGCGACCTGCTTGCGGCAGACCGCGAGGGGCTGTTTGGTGCCGGCGTCGTAGTCGAAGAAGAAGTACGTCGGCCGCTGCCGCTCGGGGACGGTGCCGACGGCCTTGTGCACGGCGGCGACCTTGGCGCGCATGCCCGCGACGAGCTGCCGGGCCCGGTCGGCCGTACCGGTGACCGCGCCGAGCCGCCGGATGTCGCCCTCCACCCCGGACAGGTCCCGCTGCGGCTGCTTCGCCAGGGGAGCGCAGGCGGTGGAGGCGAGGTAGAGGTGCTTGATGCCGGCCGCCGCGAACTCGTCGTCGGTGGGTGCGTCACCGGCGCCGCCCATGTGGCCCATCGAGGCGAAGGTGTCGATGTAGAGGTCGGCTCCCGAGCCGAGCAGTTTCTCCTTGGGGATGAGGTGCTTGCCGAGGACGGGCACCTTGCGGGCGCGGGCGTCGAGGTCCGCGGGCAGGGTGCCCTTGCCCGGGGGGAAGCCGGTGCCGATGACGCGGTCGCCGGCGCCCAGCCGGAGCAGCATCTCCAGGGCGGCGGCGTTGCTGGTGACGATTCTGCGCGGCGGAGCGGTGAAGGTGGTCCTGGTGCCCTTGCAGTCGGCGATCCGCACCGGGAATCCGGCGCCGCCGCGGCCGGCGGTGTCCGGGCCGGTGTCCGCTCCCCCGCCGGCGCACGCGGTGGCGGTCAGTGCCACCACCACGGCCAGACCGCACAACTTCCCAGGACGCATGGTGCTTCTCCCCTACGCTTCCGCGGCCGGTCCGCCCGGCCGGGGGGCCGTGGACACGGCCCGGCACAGGTAGTCGGCCGGTTTCGGGGTGCGGTTCCGGGCGCGGGGTGCTTTTCGCGTGGGCCGGGTGGGTGCTTGGGGCGCGGCCCGGCCCGGTCAGTCGTCGAAGCCGCTGCCCTGGGGGCCGTAGAGGTCGAGCAGCCGGGTGCGGGTGCCGTGCAGCCGGCGGGAGAGGGTCTCGGCGACGTAGCGGTACACCGCGCGGCCGAGGACCGGGTCGCGGTCGCACAGCTCGCGGACCGCCCGGGCGTCGAACTCGACCGCCTCCACCGGGCCGACGGTCCGCGCCCCGAGGTGCCACAGGTAGGGCGGGAACAGCCAGGACCAGCCGAGCAGTTCGTCCCTGCCGAGGGTTTCCACGACGGCCGGCTGGCGGCCGGGGACGTGCTGGTCGAGCGCGACCTGGCCGCTGCGGACGATCCAGAACCGGTCCGCCCGCCGGCCCTCCTCGAAGAGCCGGGTGGCGCGCGGCAGCGCCACCTCGCGGGCGAGCTCGGTCAGCATCCGCCGCTGCTCGGGGGGCATCGCGTCGAACAGGTTGCGCGCCGTGGCCATCTCATCCTCCGTCCGGTGCCTGGCACGATATGCGGTGGACGGCGGGGAGAGCGGGAACGGCTCGTCCGGCGGTGCGGCCGTTCCCGGACGGGCGGTGCGGTCCCGGGTCGGGTCAGGTCAGCTGGCGGCGCACCAGGTCGTGCAGATGGCCGCCGGTGTCGGCGAGGAGTTCGGCCGGGGCGCCCTGCTCGACGATCCGGCCGTCCGCCATGACGATCACCCGGTCGGCGTCCATGACGGTGGAGAGCCGGTGAGCGATCACCAGGCGGCTGGCGCTGAGCTTGCGGGTGCTGTCGATGACGATGCGCTGGGTCTCGTTGTCCAGGGCGCTGGTGGCCTCGTCGAAGAAGAGGATCCGCGGCCGCCGGACCAGGGCCTGGGCGATCATCAGGCGCTGCCGCTGTCCGCCGGATATCGCGCCGCCGCCGGAGATCATGGTGTGCAGACCCATCGGCATCCGCTTGATGTCCTCGGCCAGGCCCGCCATCTCGGCGGCCGCCCAGGCCTCCTCCTGGGTGAAGGACTCGGCGCCGCAGATGCAGTCGAGGATGGAGCCGGTGAGCGGCTGGGCGTTCTGCAGGACGACGCCGCACTGGCGGCGGACCGCGGCCTGGTCCAGGGCGCCGAGGTCCTGGCCGTCGTAGAGGACGCTGCCGGAGGTGGGTCTGTCGAAGCCGATCAGCAGCCGCAGCAGGGTGGACTTGCCGCAGCCGCTGGGGCCGACGACGGCGACGAATTCGCCGGGGCGGACCTGGAAGGAGATGTCGTCGAGGACCAGCGGGCCGTCGTCGGTGTAGCGGAAGGAGAGCTTCTTGGCCTCGAGGGCGCCGGTGAGGGTGCCGGGCTGGGCGCTGGCGCCGCGTACCTCGGGTGCCTCGTCCAGCACCGGCCTGATCTCTTCGAACATCGGCAGGGCGGCGGCGGCCGAGACGAAGGCGCCGGTGATCTGGGTGACCGAGGTCAGCAGCATGGTGACCGAGGTGTTGAAGGTGAGGAACGAGCCGGCCGACATGGTGCCGCGGGCCGGGCCGGCCAGCAGCATGAACAGGGTCAGCGAGCACAGCGGCAGGTAGACGGCGTTGAGGACGGTGGTGAGGTTCTTGATCCGGCCGGCCTTCTGCTGGAGCTCCCGGGACCGGGCGAACTCCCGGGCCCAGGCGGCGTAGGCGAAGCTCTCGGCCGCGGCGACCCGCAGCTTGGGCAGTCCGCGCAGGGTCTGGAACGCCTGGTTGTTGAGCTTGTTGGACAGCTTGATCAGCCGCCGTTGCCAGCGCAGCTCCCACAGCCCCATGGTGAGGAACACCGCTCCGATGACGAGCAGCATGCCGAGCGCGGCGAGCGCCAGCGGCACGCTGTAGACGAGGAGCAGGACGAGGTTCATCGCGCCGATGGTGGTGGACTGCACGGCCACCGGGCCGATGCCGGACAGCACCCGGCGGATGGCGCTGATGCCCATCGCGGCGCTGGCCAGTTCGCCGGTGGAGCGTTCGGTGAAGAACTTGGTCGGCAGCCGCAGCAGCCGGTCCCAGACGGCCGGTTGCAGCGCGCTCTCGATGCGGCCCTCCAGGCGCAGCACGGTGAGGCTCTGCAGCAGCATGAAGGCGGCGGAGACCACGCTGCTGATGATGACGGCCAGCGCCACCTGCACGATCAGGCCCTTGTCGGCGGCGGGGACGTACACCCCGAGGACCTTGCCGGTCGCGATCGGGACGAGGGCGCCGAGGGCGACCGTCACCAGTCCGCTGAGGGCCAGGTTGCGGACGTCGGTGCGGGTGCCGCGCAGGCTGAAGCGCATCAGCCGCCACATGGTCATCGGCCGCTCGGGCAGCGGGCGGTAGAACATCACGGCGCGGGCCTCGAACTCGTCGGCGTTGTCCTTGCCGATCCGCATCCGCAGGCCGGAGACGGGGTTGACCGCCTCGTAGCGTCCGCGGCGCCACAGCAGCGCCACGGGGGCGCCGGACTTGGCGCGGTGGCCGACCAGCGGGCCGGTGTCGGTCCGCCACCAGGTGCCGGTGAGCCGGACCGCGCGGGTGCGGACCCGGGAGCTGACCGCGATCCGTTCGACGGGGCTGATGCGGTCGTTGACGGCGCCGCCCCTGGGGGGTTCGGTGAGGGTGATCCCGGCGGCCTCGGCGACCGTGCGGCAGACCGCGAAGGTGGTGTCGTCGCCGGCCCGGTCCGTCCCGGCGCCGCCCCGGCCGGCGCGGTCCTGGCGGCCGATGGAGGCCAGCAGCGCCTGGTCGGCGCGTTCGCGGACGGCCTCCCCGGCCTTGATGCCGGCCGCCGTACGGTCCTCGTGGGCGCGCTCCAGCTGCTCGATCCAGCGGTCGACGGCGGACAGCAGCCGGTACTGCTGGTTGACCATCCGCTGCCACAGTTCGGGGTCGACGAGCAGGTCGGCGGCGGCCTCCGCGCTGTAGGAGGCGCCGTACTGGACGCTGCCGGGCGGGACCGGCATCCAGAGGACGTCGTCGTCGGCCACCGCCTCGTCGCCGGGCCGGCCGTCCAGCGGGGCCTCGAAGAGCACGCCCAGGCTGCGGGCGGTGCCCAGCGCGAAGGCGTGCTCCAGCGGGCCGTACGCCGCGGGGTGGCCGTAGCCACCGGGCGCGCCGTACAGGGGCTGGGCGCCGGTGTCGGTCTGCTCGCCGTACCCGCCGTAGTCCCAGCGGGGCAGCTCGCGCAGCGGGATCCGGCGCACCGCGCAGTCCTGCGAGGGGCGGCCGAGCAGGGTGTGCTGGGGGCCGTCGACCGGGCCGAGGAGCAGGGCGCCGGGTTCGAGGCGCCCGAGGAAGTGCCAGTGGCCCTCCGCCGCGGCGTCGACCGCGAACAGGTCGAGCGCGCCGGCGGTGACCAGCCACAGCACGTGCGGCCCTTCGAGGGGGACGCTGCGCAGACCGGTGCAGTCGACGTGCGTGCCCAGGCCGCCCAGGGCCTGCGTCACCGCGTCGGTCTCGCCGGGTCCCGCGTGCGGGAACGGGGGCAGGGCTGACACCTCAGTGCTCCTTGACCAGCTCGGCGTACGCGCCTCCGGCGGCGACCAGGTCCTCGTGCCGGCCGCGTTCGACGACCACGCCGTGGTCGAGGACGACGATCTCGTCGCTGTCGCGGACGGTGCTGAGCCGGTGGGCGATGACGACGCAGGCGCAGCCGCGCCGCCGCAGGTTGTCCATGATGATCTGTTCGGTCTGCGCGTCGAGGGCGCTGGTGACCTCGTCGAGGACGAGGATGCTGGGGCGCCGGACCAGGGCGCGGGCGATCTCCAGGCGCTGCCGCTGGCCGCCGGAGAAGTTGCGGCCGTCCTGCTCGACCCGGCTGTGGATGCCGTCCGGGCGGCGGGCGATGACGTCGTCGTAGAGGGCGGCGTCCTTGAGGGCGGTGATGACGGCGTCGTCGGGGATGGAGGGGTCCCACAGCGCCACGTTGTCCCGGACCGTTCCCTCGAAGAGGAAGATGTCCTGGTCGACGAAGGAGACGGAGCCGGCGAGCGCGCTGCGGGAGAGGTCCTCCAGGCGCTGTCCGTCGATGCGGATGGTGCCTTCCCAGGGGCTGTAGAGGCCGGATATCAGCCGCGAGACGGTGGACTTGCCGCTGCCGGAGCCGCCGACCAGGGCGACCTGGCGGCCCGGGCCGACGGCCAGGGAGAAGCCGGTGAGCAGCGGTTTGTCCAGGGGGCTGTAGCCGAAGGTGATGTTCTCCAGCGTCACGTGGCCCTTGAGCCGGCGGGTGTCGCCGTCCGGGCCGGGCCGGGTGTAGAGGCTGTCGGCGGGGAAGGACTCGACGTCCTTGAGGCGGGCCACGTCGGCGGCGAAGTCCTGGATGCGGCCGGCGACGCCGTTGAGCCGGGTGATGGGCGCGGTGAAGCGGGTGACCAGTGCCTGGAAGGCGACCAGCAGGCCGATGGAGATGTGGCCCTCGACGGCCCGCAGTCCGCCGATCCAGAGGATCAGGGCGCTGTTGAGGGTGGCGAGGGTGGGCGCGACGACGGCCAGCCAGGCGCTGGGGACGCCGAGCCGCTGCTGTTCCTCCAGGGTGGCGGCGTGCTGGCCGGCCCAGCGGCGGAAGTAGCCGTTCTCCCCGCCGGTGGCCTTCATGGTCTCGATGAGCTGCAGGCCGGTGTAGGCGGTGTTGGTGAGCCGGGCGGTGTCGGCGCGGAGTTTGGCGGTGTGGGTGGCGCGCAGCCGGATCACGATCCGCATGGCGACGACGTTGAGCAGGGCGATGCCGACGCCGATGACGGTGAGCTGGGGGTCGTAGGTCCACAGCAGCAGGGCGTAGAGGACGACGACGATGCCGTCCACGCCGGCGGCGGCGAGGTCCCGGGCGAGGGTTTCGGCGACCGCGTCGTTGGACTGCAGGCGCTGGACCAGGTCGGCCGGGCTGCGCTGGGCGAAGAAGGTGACCGGGAGCCGGAGCAGATGGCGCAGGAAGCGGGCGCTGGTGAGGGTGGAGGAGATGATCCGGCCGCGCAGCAGGTTGGCCTGTTGCAGTCCGGTGAGGACGGCGGTGAGCGCGACCATCGCGGCCATCGACGCGAAGAGCGGCCCCAGCAGCGAGGTCTGGTTGCCGATCAGGAACATGTCGATGTACGTGCGGCTGAGCGCGGGCACCGCGGCGCCGACCGCGACCAGCAGCAGGCTGGCGAGGAGGGCGGCGAGCAGGGTGCCGGTGGTGCCGCGCATCCGGGCGGGCACGGCGCCGAGGACGCCGGGCTTGCGGCCGCCCTTGCGGAAGGATTCGGACGGTTCGAAGACCAGGGCGACGCCGGTGAAGCTGGTGTCGAAGTCCTCCGTGGGCACGAAGCGGCGGCCCTTGTCGGGGTCGTTGATGTGCACGCCGCGGCGGCCCATCCGGCGGCCCATGCCGTCGTAGACGACGTAGTGGTTGAACTCCCAGAAGAGGATGGCCGGGGCCTGGACCTCGGCGAGCGCGGCGGTTTCCATCTGCATGCCCTTGGCCGTAAGGCCGTAACTGCGGGCGGCCTTGAGCAGGTTGCTGGCGCGGGAGCCGTCGCGGGAGACGCCGCAGGCGATCCGCAGCTCCTCCAGGGGGACGTGTCGTCCGTAGTGGGCGAGCACCATCGCCAGGGAGGCGGCGCCGCATTCCACGGCCTCCATCTGGAGGACGGTGGGGGTGCGGACGGCCTTGACCTTCTTGGGCGGCGGGGGCGGGGCGGCGCGGCGGCGGCGGGCGCCGGGGGCGGGCTCGGGGCGGTGCCGGCCGCGGCCGGGCGGCGGCAGCCGGTCCTGCGGGGGTGCGGAGTCCTGGGATGCGGTCACGGCAGCAGCCAATCGATCGGGTGCTGCGCGGCGAGGTGGACGGCGCCGCTGGCCAGCGTCATGGAGTCGACGGTGTAGGGCGGGCCGTCGGAGGTGGACCAGGCGTAGCCGGACCTGTTCCGGGGCGCGCGGTCGAGCTGGACCAGGACGGCGACCGGCGGGCCGGCTTTGGAGAACTGCTCGCCGAGCTGGCTGCTGCCCAGGTAGGCGCCGATCTGCTGGCGGGTCTGGGCGGTCCGGCCGACGGCTTTGACCCGGCCGCGCAGCACGCCGTACTGCTGGTTCGGCACGGACTGGACGGTGAGGTCGACGGAGGCGCCGACGGGGACGGAGGCGCCGTTCTCGGCGGGTACGTAGAGCGTCGCCGTCAGGGGGTCCCCGGCGTGTGCCACGCGTTCGACGGAGGCGACGTCCGCGCCCGTGGTGACGACCGAGCCGATGGTGGCGACCATCGAGGTCAGCCGGCCGGCGGCGATCGCGCGGACGACGGCGGTGCCCCGGGCGGTGCGGACCTTGAGGACCGGGGCGCCCGCGGCCACCTGGCGGCCTTCTTGGGCGAGTACGGCGGTGACCTGTCCCGCCACGGGGCTCTGCAGGACGTAAGCGCCCTGGCCGTGGGTGAGGATGCCGGGTGCGGTGAGGGTGGAGGAGACGGTGCCGGTCACCGCCCATACGGCGGCGGCGAGCAGGCAGAGGACCGTGACGATCAGGACGAGCAGTCCTTGTGGCCGGGCGAAGCGCACCGGCAGATCGATTTCCTCGGGCGACTGCAGCTTGGAAAGGGCCTGTTGGCGGAACTGCACGACACTCTTCCCTCAACTGCAAAGGACTGCCAGGACGTAACGGACACGGCGCCCGTCGGGGCCGCCGCGGTGGGGCCGAGCGTACGGTGTCCGGTCCGGGGCTCGGCAGCCGGGTGCCCCGGAACCCGGCGAAGGCCTGGCGGTTCCGGGGCATCCGGCCGGCATGTCGGCAAGGAGGGGACGCCGACCTGCCGTTCGGTCCTCAGAGACCGGCGACGAGGCCCGTGACCTGGCCGGTGTTGACGCCGGTCAGACCCTCGACGGTGCCGGTGACGGTGCCCAGGGTGCCGCCGACGTTGAGGCCGGTGGCGCCGTCAACGGTGGAGGTGGCGGTGCCGGCCAGGCTGCCGACGAGGCCACCGGCCACGTTGTCGAGCTCGCTGTCGGCGATTTCCTGGGTCTGAATCTCGCGCATGATGATTCCTTTCGAATGCATATCTCAAATAGCTGCGACCGAGCCGTCCGCAGGGCGGTCCGGCCGCGGCAGCGGTCGCCGGGCCCTCGAAATCGAGAACCTCTGTGCGACTTCCGCAGTGCGAAGGATCAAAGCATGCAGGCGGGTTGTGCTGCTAATCGGACTACGGCCGATCCGGACCGCTTCGAACCTCTCAATTACCTGACGTGGACGCATGTCCATGAATTAGTGGCAGCTTCTTCACAACCTCTTCGGTTTGCGTTCCCGCAGCCTGTCGACGACCCGTCAGGCGAACGGGACATTCCCCCATCAAACCGCTTACGCGCAGGTCAGCGCCGGGGAGGACGACGGGAGGGGGTGTGCCGGCTGCGCAAGCGGTGTGCAGATTCCTTGGAGACACACAGTTTTTACGGCACCGCTCGGCGGGTGCCCGCAGAACTCCGGCAAGCACCCGAGGAGCCCTCCACCGAATGTTGCGCAAGCTTTAACGGCGCCCGATTTACCCGGAGTTACGGGGGTGGTATCGAGCCCGTTGAACACCTTGCACGGATTCTTCGGCACTATCCGTACAGCATTCCCATGGAATCGGATCGACCACCCCGAGAACGGACATAACCGCATAACGGCACGCCATGACGACTCGGCGGGAATGGGCGATTTACCGCCGTACCGGGCGGCGGCCCGGCCGGCGGGCCCGGTGGCAGCCGGTGTCCGGTTGCGGCACGGTGAAAGGGACCCGCGGGGACCGGCGCACCCGGAAGGAGCCGTACGTGGAGCCCGTCGACGCGCTGGAGCGGATCGCGTTCCTGCTGGAACGGCAGGGCGCGGCGACCTACCGGGTGCAGGCGTTCCGCGGGGCGGCGGCCGCCCTCGGCGCGCTGTCGGACGACGAACTGCGCGAGCGGGCGCGGCAGGGCACGCTGGTCCGCCTCAAGGGGCTGGGGCCCAAGACCACCCGGGTGGTCGAAGAGGCACTGGCGGGCGTGCGGCCCACCTATCTGGCGCATCTGGAGGACGAGGCCGGCGCGCCGCTGGTCGAGGGGGACCAGGGGCAGCGGCTCCGGCGGGCCCTGCGCGGCGACTGCCATCTGCACTCCGACTGGTCGGACGGCGGCAGCCCGGTGGACGTGATGGCCCGGGCCGCCCGCGACCTGGGGCACGAGTGGTGCGTGCTGACCGACCACTCCCCCCGGCTCACCGTCGCCCGCGGGCTGTCCCCCCAACGGCTGCGGGAGCAGCTGGAGCTGGTGGCGGAGGTGAACGCGCAGCTGGCGCCGTTCCGGCTGCTGACCGGGATCGAGTGCGACATCCTCGACGACGGCTCCCTGGACCAGGAACCGGAGCTGCTGGAGCGGCTCGACGTGGTGGTGGCCTCGGTGCACTCCAAGCTCCGGATGGACCGGGCGCCGATGACCCGGCGGATGGTGGCCGCGGTACGCAATCCCCTGGTGGACGTCCTCGGGCACTGCACCGGACGGCTGGTGACCGGGCGGGGCCGCCCGGAGTCGGAGTTCGACGCCGACGAGGTCTTCGCGGCCTGCGCCGAACACCGCACCGCGGTGGAGATCAACTGCCGCCCCGAGCGCCTGGATCCGCCGCGCCGGCTGCTGCGCCGAGCAGTTGCGGCCGGGACGCTGTTCTCCATCGACACCGACGCGCACGCCCCGGGCCAGCTGGACTGGCAGATCTACGGCTGCGCCCGCGCCGAGGAGTGCGGCGTACCGGCGGACCGGGTCATCAACACCTGGACGGAGCGCCAGTTGGCCACCTGGACGGCCACCGGACGCACCCCGCGCTGAACGACCCGCCCCTCAGGCCGCCGACGGCGCCGGGGCGGTGCGGCCGGGCGCGGCGGGGGCCGGGGTGAGCCGCAGCGTCACCACGTAACCGACCACGACGGCGACGATCACCAGCGGCATCACGGTGAGGCCGCTGCGGCCCATCAGCAGCGTCGCCATCAGCACCGACGTCATCGGGAGCCGGAGCACGGCCACCGCCAGCGCCCCGACGCCCATCGCGAACGCCGGGGTGAGCGACAGGCCCGGCAGGTGCGACAGCACCACCCCGCCGGCCGCGCCCAGGAACAGCGCCGGGAAGATCGGCCCGCCCCGGAAGGCGCTCAGCGACACGCAGTACGCCAGGCCCTTGCCCACGAGGAGCAGCAGCAGCGCCGCCATCGAGTATCCGGCGCTGTCGTGGAACAGCGTCCCCAGCGCCGACTGGCCGGAGAAGAGCAGCTCTCGGGCGGGCTTGCCGGTGGCGGCGGAGAAGCCCACCGCCAGCGCGCCCACCACCAGTCCCATCAGCACCGTGGCCGGCACCCGGTGGCGGGCCACCCGCTCCTTGAGCCACTGCGCCAGCCGCCGGACACCGGTGCCGGCGAACGCCGCGGCCACGCCGAGGACCAGGGCCCAGCCGAACTCCGAGGCGGTGGGCCCGGCGGCCCGGGGGACGTCGTGCAGCGCGAGGGAGTACGTGCCGAGCCCGGTCCAGTCCCCCAGGCCGGTGAAGACCAGCGCCCCGATGCCCGACGCGAGCAGGCCGGGCACCAGCATCACGCCCAGGGCCGGGCCGGCCGGCCCGGCCAGCCCGGAGACCTCCATCAGCAGGAACGCGCCCAGCAGCGGGGAACCGAGCAGCGCGCTGATCGCGGCGAAGCTGCCGGCCGCGCCCACCGCGGTCACCCTCCCGGTGTCCGCCGGCCGCCCGGTCAGCCGGACGGCGCCCGCGGCCAGCCCGCCGCCCAGGGCGATCAGCGGTGCCTCCGGGCCGAGCACCGCGCCGAAGGCGAGCGAGGCCAGGGCGGCGAGCGCGACGCCGGGCAGTGCGGACAGCGCGGGCGGGCCGCCGAGCGCCAGTCCGTCGGCCGGTTCGTGGCCGCCGTTGCCGGGCAGGTGGCGGACGGCCAGCCCCGTCACCAGCCCGGCGACGGCGAGCAGCGGCAGCGGCCACCACAGCGGCGTGCCGGCGAAGCCCAGCGCCCGCGGCAGATCGTCGTAGAGCAGCGGTTCCAGGGCGTGGACGACGGCGAGGAAGCCGAACGCGACCAGGCAGACCGGGAACCCGATCACCGCCGCGGTCAGCAGCAGCTTCGGATAGCCGCGGGTGCGCACCGGTGCGTAGGGGTCGGGGGGCGCGGCGGCCGGCGGTGTGCCGTCCGGGCCGGTGGGGGCGCCAGGGCCGGTGGAACCGCTCTGGCCGGTGGGGCCGACCGACATCGCCTCGCCTCCTCGCCGCAGCGGGACGAGCCTGCCACGGCCGGGCCGGGCGGCCCGGAAGGACGCCGTCCGTGGCAGCCCGAAGCACCCGAACGCCGGTCAGCCCTGCGCGGCCGCCGCCTCCTGGAGCGCGGTCAGGACGGGGCGGAACAGGGGGTGGTCCTCGGCCCCGCGGCGTACCGCGGCGAAGACCCGGCGGGTGGGCGCGACATCGTCGAGGGGGCGGACGACGACGCCGGTCAGGTCCATGTCGCGCAGCGCCGAGCGGGGCACGAGCGCCACCCCGGCCGCGGCCGAGGCGAGCGCGACCACCGCCCGGAAGTCGTCGGAGGAGTGTTCCAGCCGGGGCTGGAAACCGGCGTACTCGCAGGCCAGGACGACCACGTCATGGCAGGGGTTGCCGGGGTAGGGGCCGATCCACCGGTCGCCGGCGAGGTCGGCGACGGCGACCCGGTCGGCCTCGGCGAGGCGGTGGCCGGGCGGGAGGACCGCGTCGAAGGGTTCGGCGTAGAGCGGGACCCGGGTGAGCCGGGGATCGTCCGCGCGGGGGGCGCCGCGGTATTCGACGGCCACCGCGACGTCGACCTGCCGGTCGAGGACCATCCGCAGGCTGGCGTCGCCCTCGGCGTCCTGGACGCGGACCCGTATGCCCGGTGCGCAGCCGGCCAGCGCGGTCAGCGCGGGCGCGACGACCAGGCCGATGCCGGTGGCGAAGGACGCGACGGTGACCGTGCCGGCCTCGCCCGAGCCGTACGCGGCGAGTTCGGACTCGGCGCGCTCCAGCTGGGCGAGGACGGCGTTGGCGTGGCTGAGCAGGATGTCGCCCGCGGGGGTCAGCCGGACGCCGCGGGCGCTGCGCTCGACCAGGCGGTGGCCGGTCTCCTGCTCCAGCGCGGCCAGTTGCTGGGACACCGCCGAGGGCGTGAGGTAGAGCGCGGCGGCCGCGGCGGTGACCGTGCGGTGGTCGGCCACCGCACGGAGGATGTGCAGCCGGCGTGCTTCGATCATGTTCCCAGTGTCCCAGGATGCCGGGGGACCGGCCCGGGTCACTCCCCGGTGGCGGCCGCCGCCTCGGCGTCCAGCGCGGCTCGCGCCGCTACGAATGCGTCCACCGCACGGTTGACGTCCTCGGTGGAGTGCGCGGCGGACAGCTGGACGCGGATCCGGGCCTGGCCCTGCGGCACGACCGGGTACGAGAAGCCGATCACGTACACCCCGCGCTCCAGCAACAGCTCCGCCAGCCGGGCCGCCCGGGCCGCGTCGCCGATCATGACGGGGGCGATGGCGTGGTCGCCGGGGAGGACGTCGAAGCCCTCCTCGGTCATCCGGGAGCGGAACAGCGCGGTGTTGGCGTGCAGCCGCTCGCGCAGGTCACCGGCCGACTCCAGCAGGTCGAGCACCGTGAGCGAGGCCGCGGCGATCACCGGGGCGAGCGAGTTGGAGAAGAGGTACGGCCGCGAGCGCTGGCGCAGCAGGGCGACGATCTCCGCGCGGGCCGCGACATAGCCTCCGGAGGCGCCGCCCAGCGCCTTGCCGAGGGTGCCGGTGATGATGTCGACGCGGTCCATGACCCCGTGGAGTTCGGGGGTGCCGCGGCCGCCGGCGCCGACGAAGCCGACCGCGTGCGAGTCGTCGACCATCACCATCGCGTCGTAGGCGTCGGCCAGGTCGCAGATCTCGCGCAGCGGCGCCACATAGCCGTCCATGGAGAACACGCCGTCGGTGACGATCAGCTTGCGGCCCGCGCCGCCCTCGGTGGCCTCCTTCAACTGCCGTTCCAGGTCGGCCAGATCACGGTTGGCGTAGCGGAAGCGGCGGGCCTTGCACAGCCGGATGCCGTCGATGATGGAGGCGTGGTTGAGGGCGTCGGAGATGACCGCGTCGTCCGGGCCGAGCAGGGTCTCGAAGACGCCGCCGTTGGCGTCGAAGCAGGAGGAGTACAGGATGGTGTCCTCCTGGCCGAGGAAGGCGGACAGCCGCGCCTCCAGCTCCTTGTGCACCTCCTGCGTGCCGCAGATGAAGCGGACCGACGCCATGCCGTAGCCCCAGCGGTCCAGCGCCTGGTGGGCGGCCGCGACGACCTCGGGGTGGTCGGCGAGACCGAGGTAGTTGTTGGCGCAGAAGTTGAGGACCTCGCCGGGGTTGCCTCCGGCGGTGACGCCGACGGTCGCCGACTGGGGCGTGCCGATGACCCGCTCGGGCTTGTGCAGGCCGGCGGCGACGATCTCGTCGAGGGTGCCGCGCAGTTCGTCGCGTACGGAGTGGAACATCAGGGGTTCTCCAGGAGGGTGGGGGTGGTGACGGGGCGGGGCGGGCGCGGTCCGGCCGTGATCAGGCGGTCCAGTCCAGGATGATCTTGCCGCTGCGGCCGCTCGCGGCGTCGTCGAAGGCGGCCTCGAAGTCGGTGTACGCGTACCGGCCGGTGATCACGGGGGCGAGGTCCAGTCCGCCTTCGAGCAGGACGGACATCGCGTACCAGGTCTCGAACATCTCCCGGCCGTAGATGCCCTTGATCGTGATCATGGAGGTGACGATCCGCGACCAGTCGACGGCGAAGTCCTGGGCGGGCAGGCCGAGCATGGCGATCCGGCCGCCGTGCGTCATGTTGGCGATCATGTCGCGCACCGCCTCGGGCCGGCCGGACATCTCCAGCCCGATGTCGAAGCCCTCGCGCAGACCGAGCGCGCGCTGCCCGTCGGCGATGTCCGCCTCGGCGACGTTGAGCGCCAGGCTGACGCCGATCTTGCGGGCCAGGGCCAGGCGTTCCTCGCTGACATCGGTGATCATGACGTTGCGGGCGCCCGCGTGCCGGGCCACCGCCGCCGCCATCAGGCCGATCGGCCCCGCGCCGGTGATCAGGACGTCCTCGCCGACCAGCGGGAACGACAGCGCGGTGTGCACGGCGTTGCCGAACGGGTCGAAGACCGCGGCGATGTCGAGGTCCACCGGGACGCGGTGCACCCACACGTTCGTCGCGGGCAGTGCGACGTACTCGGCGAAGGCGCCGTCCCGGCCGACGCCGAGCCCGACCGTGGCACGGCACAGGTGGCGGCGCCCGGCGAGGCAGTTGCGGCACTTGCCGCAGACCAGATGGCCCTCGCCGCTGACCAGGTCGCCGGCCGCGATGTCGGCCACGTCGCGGCCGGTGGCGACCACCTCGCCGACGAATTCGTGGCCGATCGTCAGCGGGGTGGCGAGCGCCTGCTGCGCCCAGCCGTCCCAGGCGCGGATGTGCAGGTCGGTGCCGCAGATGCCGGTGCGGAGCACCTTGATCAGGACATCGCCCGGGCCGATGGCCGGTTCCGGCACCTCCGTGAGCCAGAGCCCCGGCTCCGCCTTCTGCTTGACCAGTGCCTTCACCGCGACGGCTCCCGTACGTAAGAGTGCATGACGTGTCGGGGGCAGTCATGTTCCGGCCACCCGATCTCCGCCGGAAAATCTTCCGTACGACGGGCGCCGGGTCCATCGAGGTTTTCTTAAGCGCGGTGACAGCTGATCTTCACGCCCCGCCGCGGGCCGCGGCGGGGCGGGCGGGCCGCAGCCCGGGTCAGGAGAAGATCGCGTGGACCTGGTCGACCGCCTCGGGCCCGTACCCGACCGTGCCGACCGGGACCGCGCCGTCGATCGCGTCGATGATCCGGCCGGCCCAGACCGGCCCGAAACCGCCGCACAGCTCGATCAGCTGGACCCCGTCGGCCACCAGCTTGCGGGCGGCCTCGACGCCCTCCTCGGGCTTGGTCACCCCGACGAACACGCTGCGGCAGGCGCCGGTGTCCACGACGTTGACCTCGCCGCCGGCCGCGCTGCCGGCCGCCGTGTAGATGAACCCCCAGTGGGTGAGTGCCATGCCGTGGACCTCCCGTGGTCGTGGCGATCGCCCGGTCGTGGTGATCGCCGAGGGCACCAGCCAAGCAGAGCCGGGGCGCCGAGGGCACGGATTCGGTCACGCCCCGCCGGTCATGCCCCGCCGGCCCCGCGCGGGCCGGGCGCGGGAGTGTAGGGGGGCCGGGGAGGCGGCCGGCGGAATTCATCACAGGTTGAGCGGGCCCGAGTCGGGGGCGCGCCGGACTCCGTAGGACTGGATGCAACCACACACGGGGCGCGCCGCGCCGCACCACGGCGCTCCGTGTGCTCCGTTCCTGTGCGGCCCTGGAGGTCAGTGAAGTGAGCCACCGACATGTGAACAAGCGGACCGGCGTCGTCATCGGCGCCGCCGCGGCCGCCGTCATGGGCGCGGCGATCCTGCTGCCCAACGCCAACGCGAGCACGGACCGGCCGCCGGCCCCGCGCACCTTCAGCGCCTCCGCGGCGACGCAGCTGGCGACGGCCCTGAAGGCGGACCTCGGCGGCGACAACGCCGGCTGGTACCTGGACGGCGCCAACGGCCACCTGGTGATGAACGTGCTGTCGCAGGACGCCGCCGAGCGGGTGCAGGCCAAGGGCGCGGTCGCCAGGGTCGTGCACAACAGCATGACCGCGCTGAAGGCGGGGACGAAGACGCTGCGCGAGACCGCCTCGGTCCCCGGCACCGCCTGGTCGATCGACCCGCGGACCAACAAGATCGTGGTGGTCGCCGACAAGACGGTCACCGGCGCGAAGATGGCCACGCTCGCGAAGGCCACCCGCGGGATGGGCGCGGGCATGGTCACCGTCAAGCGGTCGCAGGGCGAGTTCCGGCGGTTCGACGGCGGGGGGACGGGCGAGGACCCGGGGACCCCTCCGGCCGGCGACGGGCAGAACGGGGGCCAGGGAGCCAACGGCGGTCAGGCGAACGGGGGCCAGGCGAACGGCGGTCAGCAGAGCGGCGGCCAGGGCAACGGCGGACAGGGCAACGGCGGACAGGGCGGTGGGCAGGGCGACGGCGGACAGGGCAACGGCGGTCAGCAGGGCGGCGGTTCGGCCGCGGGCCCGATCGGGGGCAGTGCCATCTTCGGCGGCAACGCCCGCTGTTCGCTGGGGTTCAACGTCACGGTGAAGGGCGCGCCCGCCTTCCTGACGGCGGGCCACTGCGGTAACGACTCCCCCACCTGGTCCGCGGACCAGGGCGGCAGCCAGCCGCTCGGCAGCGTGCAGGACTCGCAGTTCCCCAAGACCGACTTCGCGATCGTCACCTACGACGACAAGAGCGCCCAGCCGCAGAGCGCGGTGGATCTGGGCAACGGCTCCACCCAGCAGATCACCAAGGCCGCGGAGGCCGCCGTCGGCATGAAGGTGCAGCGCTCGGGCTCCACCACCGGGGTGCACGACGGCACCGTCACCGGGCTGGACGCCACGGTCAACTACGGCAACGGCGACATCGTCAACGGCCTCATACAGACGGACGTCTGCGCCGAGCCGGGCGACAGCGGCGGCTCGATGTTCGCCGGTAACGCCGCCGTCGGACTGACCTCGGGCGGCAGCGGCGACTGCACCCAGGGCGGCGAGACCTTCTTCCAGCCGGTCACCGACGCGCTCAAGGCCACCGGCGCGGAGATCGGCGCGGGCGGAGGCGACGGCAGCGGAGGTGCCGCCGGCGGCGCGGGCGGCGCGGGTGGCGACCAGGGGGCCGGTGGTGACCAGAGCGCCGGTGGCGATCAGGGTGCCGGGGGCGCTCAGGGCGCCGGCGGGGCCCAGAGTGCGGGTGGCGACCAGGGCGCCGGTGGTGACCAGAGTGCGGGTGCCGACCAGGGTGCCGGCAGTAATCAGAGTGCCGGGGGTGACTCACTGACCGATTCGCTGAACTGACCACGACGTCCGGCCAGGACGTCCGACAACGACATCCGGCAACACCGTCCGACATCAACAACTGACGGCAACAACCCACAGTGACGGCGCAGATGACGCCCCGCCCGCCCCCTCCCCAGGGCGGGCGGGGACGTTGGTGGCCACGGGGTGCCGGAGTGCGGCGGAACCATAGCGACCGCCTGGGACGCGGTGTCAGAATACCGGCCCTACTCCGACCCGTCCTCAGGGGCACCATGGCGTCGAACGAACTCGATTCCCAGATCCCCGTCTTCCGCGGAGCAGGCCATCTGCTCCGTCTGATCGCCGACCTGACCCGCAGGCCACGCCGGCGGGAGTGTCCGGAACCGGTGCGGCACCGCGGCGTGGCGCAGGGCCGGGAGGGCCTTCCGGTGCTCTGCCTGGTGGCCGGCCCGGACCACAGCGCACTCGCCAAGGGCATCGGCTACTTCCTCAGCCACGCCGATCCGCGCCGGGTGCCGCACGTGCTGTACGACCTCGCGGCCGGCGCGCCGCGGTCCGATCCGGAGTCCGTCGAGGCGGTGCGGCGGACCCTGGAACGGCTGGCGCAGGGCTTCGCCCGAAGCGTCAACGGCAGCGACGGCCGGGTCCGCTTCCGCCGGTTCGGCCTCGTCAACTGGCTGACCCAGGTGGGCACCGGCAACCGCCCGGACGACCTGGGCGACATGGAGGGCACCGACCACACCCTCTTGCAGGGGCTGCGGGAGCGGGAGTTCCGGCGCCGGCGGATGTTCGGGCTGCTGCGCTCCCCGGAGACCGAGCTGGCGGTCGACGGCAACGTGCCCTGGTGGGTGTGGCTGTTCGCGGTGCACGTCTTCCCGCTCGCCTGGTTCCGGGTCCGCCGCGGACTGGGCCGGGAGTACCGCTGGCTGCTCAACCAGCCCTACCTGGCCCCGCGCGATCCGGGCACCTTCATCGGCTTCGCCGAGCGGCTGACCGCACCGCACAACCAGGTCGAGGATCCGGAGCAGTTGCGCAAGCTGATGGTCAACGCGTTCCTGGAGGATCTGCGGGTCGCCTTCCGCCGCCGTCCGTGGCGGCCCCGTACGGCCCGGCGCACCGCGTACTGCGTCGCGCTGCTCGACGGGTTGGGCCCGGACACCTGCGGTCATGCGCTGCTCCAGGCCGTCATCGACGTCCGCAACGAGACCGGCGCCTTCGACCCGCTGCTGATCATCGCCTGCGGTGCCGAGCCGCCGGCCGAGGGCAGCCGGGCCCGGGCGGACTGGGGCCGCAGCGAGCTGTGGGAGCTGACCGACCGGCTCTACGGCGGCTGGCGGGACACCTTCCTGCACCAGGGCCGGGCCCGCAACCGCGCCCCCTGGTACCTGCCGGTCAGCGTGCCGCGGCTGATGCCGCCGTCCGAGGAGAGCTACGAGCTGACCCGGCGGCTGGAGGTGGCGCAGGACGCCCGGCTGCGGATCCCCGAACCGCCGTTGTGGGCGCGCCGGACGGTGTCCGTCGTGGCGGTCTGCGCGCTCACCGTCGCCCTCCTGGGCGCGGGCGGTGTGGTGCTGGGCGCGGAGCGCCGGTACCGGCAGGCGCACTGCGGGCTCGGCCGGTTCAACGCCGACGCGGAGACCCTGCGCACCGCGGAGACCGGCGAGTGCATCGGGGTGGCCCGGCACGGTTTCACCTTCCACTCCCCCGATCCGTCGCTGGACCGGACCCTGCAGAAGATCTACGACCAGAATGCCCTCGCCGAGCAGGCGCACGCGGCGTCCCCGGAGCGGCCGTTCGTCACCCTGGTGCATCTGTCCGCACTGCTCAGCGTCTCGGGCAAGCTCACCGGTCAACTCGCCTACGGGCGCGAGGCGTTGCAGGGGGCGGTGAGCGCGCAGTCCCGGCAGCTGCGCAGCAGCGGGGCCACCGAGCCGATCCTGCGGATCTTCCCCGCGAACGCCGGGTCGGGGATGCGGTTCGGCCCGCGGGTGGTGGAGATCCTGGACCGCCTCAAGCAGCAGGACCCGTCCCTGGTGGGGGTCACCGGGCTCGACCAGAGCCGGGAGGCGACCAACCGGACGATCCGGAAACTGACCGCGGTGGGGCTGCCGATGGTGGCGACGACGCTGTCCGCGGACTCGCTGGTGCGCCAGTCCCCGATGTACTTCCAGGTGTCGCCGCAGAACAGCCGGGAGGCGGAGGTCGCCGCGGCCTACGCCGACCACGTGGTACGGACCGGTGCGGGCAAACCGGCCCGGCGGGTGCGGATCATCGCGTCCGCCGATCCCAGCGACACCTACAGCCGGACGCTCAGCGACGACGTCGAACGGCGTTTCCGGACGCGGGGGTTCGCGGTGGAGCGGACATCGTTCACGCCGCCCCCGCCGCCGGGTCAGGAGCCCTCGTCGGACGCCCCGGGCCCCGGCACGGTGGGGCAGCGGAGCTGTTCGTACCCGGGGGTGGTGTTCTTCGCGGGGCGTTCGGAGGACTTCGAGTCGCTGCTCGGCGGGATCAACGAGTCCTGCAACTCCGCTCCGCCGGTGCTGATCGGCGGTGACGACGTGGCCCGGCTGGCGGCGGACGCGGACCGCCGGGGGCACTATCCGGGGATCCCGTACGACTTCCTGGACTTCACGCTCGGATCGGCGCACTGCGACGGCACCAGCGAGCTGTACGCGGAGCTGAGCCGGCTGTTCCCCGAGGAGTGCGCGAAGGTCCCCAACTCCTCGCTCGACGGGCACGCGGCGCTCGGGTTCGACGCGGTGAAACTGTACGTCAACGCGGTCAAGCAGCTGCGGGAGGAGGCCGCGCAGATGCCGCTGACGCCGCCAGCGGTGTGGCATGCGATCAGCGGGGTGCACGGGGACGAGGCGCTCGACGGGGCGAGCGGGATCATCAGCTTCGGCGGTGAGGTGGACCGCCAGGTCCCGCTGGACAAGCTGCTGTCGGTGCAGCGCATCGACAAGAGCGGGCGGCCCGTCCAGGCGGGGTTCTGCGGCCGGGTCGGCGGGCGGAAGCAGGCGGCGTGGTGTCCCGCGCTGGAACCGGAGCAGGGCTGAGGCACCGGCCGGCCGCCCGCGGGCGCGGTCCGGCGGGGGTCAGGGGGCTTCGGACGAGGTGACGGTGAACAGGCCGCCGTCGGGGTCGCGGACGACGGCCTGGCTGCCGTTGCCGTCGGCGGTCGCGGTCACCGGGGTGACGGTCCCGCCGGCGGCGACCGCGGCGGCGGTCACCTTCTCGATGTCGTCGACCGGGAAGTGCACGTGCCAGCGCGGCCGCACCCGCGGGTCCGGGGCGGCCTCCACCCCGCCGCCGCGCAGGGTGGCGACGGTGTGGGTGCCGTCGTGCACGATGACCTGGTCGTGTTCGTAGGTGACGTCGCAGCCGCCGGGCCGGCCGGAGGCCCATTCGAAGACCTCGGCGTAGAAGATGGCGGCCTCGAAGGCGTCGCGGGTGCGCAGTTCCAGGCAGGCGGGGGCGCGGCCGTGCCCGACCGACCAGGCGAGCGTCTGGCCCTCCCAGAAGCCGAAGGTGGCGCCGTCCCGGTCGGCGGCCAGCGCGGCCCGCCCGGGGCCGAGCTTGAGCGGGCCGACCGCGACGGTCGCGCCGCGCTCGCGGATCCGGTCGGCGGTCACGTCGGCGTCCGCCACCGCGAAGTACGACGTCCAGGCCACCGCGACCTGGAAGCTCTGGGCCAGGGCGCCCATGCCGGCCACCGGCTGCCCGTCGGCCATCGCGACGGAGAACTCCTGGCCGAGGCTGGCCGGGCGGAACCGCCAGCCCAGCACGGCGGAGTAGAACTCCTGCGCCGTTTCCAGGTCGCGGGCCATCAGGCTCACCCAGCACGGAGCCCCGCGCACCGGGGTCGTGGGGCCGTGGGCCGACATGACATCTGCCTCCTGTCGCTTCGCACCCCCTGGGAACCCCCTCCCACTGTGCCAGCGACGCAGCGGGGCCGCACCGGGGCGCCCCGCGCGGGGCAGCGCAGTTGTGCCGGTCTTGATCAGGCTCGATGCTGTAGGTACGGAACCGGGCTGGGTTGATGCCATGAACGCATGGAACGCGGCGGAGATCGCCGACTTCCGTGGTCCCCTCGACGTCACCAGGGCGGCCACAGCGGTGCTCGACGCCCGGGACCTGGTCATCGGGTGGAGTCCGGCGGCCCAGCGGCTGCTCGGCCACCGGCCGGAGGACGTCATCGGGCGCCCCTGCGAGACGTTCTTCCCGGCCGCCGAGGCGGCCGGTGGCGCATGGTCCGGGCAGTCGGCGGAAACCTCGCTGAGCAGCGGCCGCCCGGGGACGGCACGGCACCGGGACGGCCGGCTGCTGCGGGTGGCGGTCACCACCTGTGCGCTGGAGACCGCGCCCGGCGGGTCCGCGCCGGACGCGCCGGCCCGCATCCTGGTGGCGACCGCCCTGGACGCGCAGCAGGAGTGGGAGTCCCGGCAGGCGATGCTGCACGGACTGGCCACCCAGTCGCCGGTGGGGCTGGGCATCTACGACACCGATCTGCGGGTGACCTGGGGGAACGCCGCGTTCGTGCGGGAGATCGGGCTGCCGCTGCGGGAGTTCCTCGGTACCCGGGCCGAGGCGCTGTACCCGGACGGCGAGTTCATGACGGAGGGGTACCCGCGCACGCTCGACGCGGTGATGCAGCAGGTCCTGGAGACCGGTGAGCCGGTCCTCGACCTGCACTTCGTCGGCCAGCAGCCGTCCGAGCCGGGCCCGGAGCACGTCTGGTCGTGCTCCTACTACCGGCTGCACGACGCCCACGGGCAGGTCCTCGGGGTGTGCGAGGACGCCTTCGACATCACCGACCGCTACCAGGCGCAGCGCCGGCTGAACCTGCTGGTGGCGGCCGGCATCCGGATCGGGACGACGCTCGACATGACGGTCACGGCCCGGGAGATCACCGAGGTCGCGGTGCCGGACTTCGCGCGGACGGTCAGCGTGGACCTGGTGCGCCCGGTGCTGGAGGGCGAGGAGCCGGCGCCGGGGGACGGTACGGTGCCGCCGCTGGTGCGGGTGGCCACGCGCAGCGCCGGTGACCCGCCGGACGCCGTGCCGCACCGCCCGTACGGCATCGAGTATCCGCCGGGGTCGCTGCCGTACCGCAGTCTGTCCTCCGGGGGGCGGGTGCGGGCGGAGAACTCCATGGTCGTGCCGCTGCGGGCGGGTGGCGCCCCGATGGGGCTGGTCACCTTCACGCGGGGTGCGCAGCCGTCGGTGTTCGACAAGGGCGAGATCGAGCTCGCCGACGAGCTGGTCACCCGGACGGCGGTGTGCCTGGACAACGCCCGCCGCTTCACCCGGGAGCACACCGCCGCGCTGGCCCTGCAGCGCAACCTGCTGCCGCAGCACGTGCCGGAGCAGTCCGCGGTCGACGTGGCGTACCGCTATCTGCCCAGTGACGACCGGGCCGGGGTGGGCGGCGACTGGTTCGACGTGATCGGGCTGTCCGGGACCCGGGTCGGGCTGGTGGTGGGGGACGTGGTGGGCCACGGGCTGGAGGCGGCGGCGACCATGGGGCGGCTGCGGACGACGGTCCGCGCGCTGGCCCAGCTGGACCTGTCACCCGACGAGTTGCTGAGCCGGCTGGACGACCTGGTGGGGCAGCCCGCGGAGGACGAGGCGGGCCAGGTGGGCACGCACACCGGCCCGGACGACGTGGCCACCGGCGTGACCTGCCTCTACGCGGTCTACGACCCGGTGTCGCGGCGCTGCACCATGGCCCGGGCCGGTCATCTGCCGCCGGCCGTGGTCGACCCGTCGGGCACGATGTTCTTCCCCGAGCTGCCGGCCGGTCCGCCGCTGGGCCTGGGCGGGCTGCCGTTCGAGTCGCTGGATCTCGAACTGCCGCCGGGCAGTCTGGTCGCGCTGTTCACGGACGGGCTGGTGGAGTCGGCGCACCGGGACGTCGACGAGGGGCTGGAGGTCCTGGGCCGCGTGCTGGGCGAGCACCACCGGCCGCTGGAGGAGCTGTGCGACCGGGCGATGGCCGAGCTGCTGCCGGACGGGCCGGCCGCCGACGACTCGGCGCTGCTGCTGGTGCGCACCCGCGAGCTGGACGCGCGGCAGGTGGCGGCCTGGGAGCTGCCGGCGGAGCCGGCGGCGGTGGGCGCGGCCCGGGAGCTGGCGACCGCGCAGCTGCGGGAGTGGGGCCTGGAGGAGCTGAGTTACGCGACCGAGCTGGCGGTCAGCGAGCTGGTCACCAATGCGGTGCGGCACGCCTCGGGGCCGCTGCACCTGCGGCTGCTGCGCGATCTGACGCTGCTGACCGAGGTGTCCGACACCGGGCACACCTCGCCGCACCTGCGCCACGCGGCCACTGAGGACGAGGGCGGGCGGGGGCTGTTCATCGTCGCGCAGCTGGTGCAGCGCTGGGGCACCCGGTACACGCCGTACGGCAAGACCATCTGGACCGAGCAGGCGTTCCCGGCGCGGTATCCGGGGGCGCCGCGGCCGGTGGCCTGAGCGGGCGCGGGGGCCGCGGCCCGGCGCCGTCGTGCGGGTGTTCGGCGTCCGCCCCATCATGGAACCAAGCGAGGTCCCGGCGACCCGGCGGGCGCGGACGAAGGAGGACCTGTGACGACCAACGGCAAGGAGCAGCCGGCCGAGCACCGGCCGGCGGAGCTGTACACCGGCAGCGAGCGGCCCTACGACCCGGAGGACCTGGTACGGGCGTCCGGGCGCGAGCCGACCCCGTCGAGCCTGGCATGGGCCAGGCGGCTGATGGACGAGGAGGGGCCGGGCGTCATCGAGCGGTATCTGCCGTGACGGCCGTGCGCTCCGGGGGACGCTCCTGAGGTTCTTCTTCCGGATCTCCCCGACGGCCCCGCGCCGGCGGCTGTGGCGCGGGATTTCGGAGGCGCAGGGATGGACATCGAGATCCTGGCGGCCGGTGCGCTCGGCGGTGTCCGGGCCGAGCGCTGGGCGCGGGCGCTGTCCGCGCCCGGCCGTCCGGCTCATCCGCTGCTGTCCCCGGACTTCGCGCGGGCGGTCGGCGGGGTCCGGCCGGCCGCCCGGGTGGCGGTGCTGGAGAGCGACGGGCGGTGCGGCTGGCTGGGCTTCGAGGAGCGCGGGCACGGCGTCGGCGAGGTCATCGGCAAGGGCTTCACGGACGTGGGCGGGCTGCTCTGCGAGCCCGGGCTGCCGCGGCCCGACTACCGTGCCGTGCTGGCCGCCTGCGGGCTGGCGGTGTGGCGGTTCGTGCAGGCCGAGCCGGCCGGTCCGCCGCTCGGCGGGGCGGGTACCGCGGTGCCGCCCGGGGTCCGGCTGCTGGGCCGGGTGCCCAGTCCGCTGGCCGATCTGAGCGAGGGCCACGAGGCCCACCGCACGGCCGTCCGGCGGCGTTCGCCCGCTTCGGCGAAGACCCTGCGCAAGCACGAGAACCGGCTGGCGCGCGGCGAGGTGCCGGTGCGGTACGTCTTCGACGAGCGCGATCCGCGGCTGCTGGGGACGATGCTGCGCTGGAAGTCGGCGCAGTACCGGGCGAGCGGCTGGTCCGATCCGCTGGCCGCGGAGCGCGGTACGGAGCTGGCGCGGGTCCTGGCGGGGCTGCGCACGCCGACGTGCACGGGCGCGCTGTCCGTGCTGTATCTCGGCGACGAGCCGGCGGCGATGCAGCTCACGCTGCGTTCGGCGACCGTGCTGACCTGCTGCGTCACGGCCTTCGACCACCGGTACGCGGCGCATTCGCCGGGGACGGTGCTGCTCGGCCGGGTGATCGCGACCGCGGCGGAACTGGGGGTGACCACCGTCGACCTGGGCACCGGTGACTCGGAGTACAAGCAGGCGTTCACCACCGAGGAACGCACCCTGCCGCAGGGCCTGTTGTGGCGGCCGACGCTGGTGGCGGGCGGCGCCCTGCTGCACGACGCGGCCGAGCGCACGGCGCGGGACTTCATCACCGCCCGGCCGTGGCTGCGGTCCCGGGTGCGGGGTGCGCTGCGGCGTTACGGGGCCCTGCGCGGCTGAACGTGCGGGCAGCCGGGGCCGGTTGACCGGTCGCGGGGCGGGTCATGCGGCGACGGCGGCGTCCTCGGAGAGCAGGAACGCGGTGTTCACCAGCGCGACATGGGTGAACGCCTGCGGGGTGTTGCCCAGTTGGCGGCGTTGCGCGGGGTCCCATTCCTCGGAGAGCAGTCCGACGTCGTTGGCCGCCGACAGCACCCGGGCGAAGAGTTCCCGGGCGGCGTCCGGGCGGCCGGTCGCAGCCAGCGCGTCGGCGAGCCACAACGAGCAGGCGAGGAAGGCGCCTTCGGTGCCGGGCAGTCCGTCGACCTCGGTCCGTCCGGCGTAGCGGCGGTGGAAGCCGGCGTGGTCGAGTCCGTCGCGCACCGCGTCGACGGTGCGCACGACCCGGGGGTCGTCGGGCGGCAGGAAGCCGGTCTTGACGATGAACAAGGTGGCCGCGTCCAGTTCCCGGCTGCCGTAGTGCTGGACGAACACCCCGCGTTCCCGGTCGTAACCGTGCGCGCAGACGTCGGCGTGCACCGCGTCGCGCATCGCCCGCCAGCGGTCGACGGGGGCCGGGAGGCCGGTCAGGTGCGCCATCCGGACCGCCCGGTCCGCGGCGACCCAGGACATGACCTTGGAGTGCACCCAGTGCCGGCGGCCGCCGCGGCCCTCCCACAGGCCCTCGTCGGGGTCCTGCCAGTGCGCCTCGATGAAGGACATCAACGTCCGCAGCAGGCCCCAGACATGGCGTTCCATCGGGATGCCGGCCCGCAGCGCGAGGTAGAGGGTGTCGACGACCTCGCCGTAGATGTCGAGCTGGAGCTGGTCGACGGCGGCGTTGCCGAAGCGGACCGGGGCGGAGTGCTCGTAGCCGGGCAGCCAGTCGGCGGCGGTCTCGGGCAGCCGCCGTTCACCGGCGACGCCGTAGACGCTCTGCAGGTCCCGCGGGTCGCCGGCGATGGCCCGTACCAGCCACTGCCGCCAGGCGGCCGCCTCCTCGCGGAAGCCGCCGCGCAGCAGGGCGGACAGCGTCATGCTGGAGTCGCGCAGCCAGCAGAAGCGGTAGTCCCAGTTGCGTACGCCGCCGAGGTGTTCGGGCAGGGAGGCGGTGGCGGCGGCGACGATCCCGCCGGTCGGCCGGTAGGCGAGCGCCTTGAGGGTGATCAGGGAGCGCAGGACGGCCTCGCGCCAGGCGCCTTCGTAGCGGCAGCCGGCCGTCCAGCGCCGCCAGGCGTCGGTGGTCTCCCGCAGGGCCCGGTCCGGGTCGATCCGGTGCGCGTTGGGCAGGTGGGAAGGCTGCCAGGTCAGGACGAACGGCACCCGGTCGCCGGCCCGTACGGTGAACTCCGAGCGGGTGCTGGTGTGATGGCCGTAGGTGTGCACGCCGGGGGCGAGCCGCAGCCAGGCGGAGTCCGGGCCGGCGACCGCGATGCGGTGGTGCTCGGTGCGCCGCACCCAGGGCGCGATCCGGCCGTAGTTGAAGCGGAGTCGCAGGTCGCCGCGCATGTCGACGCTGCCGCGCAGGCCCTCGACGAGTCGGACCAGTCTCGGTGACTGGTCGCGCTGCGGCATGAAGTCGACGACCCGGACCGCGCCCTCCGGGCGCTCCCAGGTGCTCTCCAGGACCAGGGTGTCGCCGCGGTAGGCGCGGCCGTCGCACGGTCCGCCGGACACCGGGGCGATCCGCCAGTGGCCCTGCCGCTCGTCGCCGAGGAGGGCCGCGAAGCAGCTGGGCGAGTCGAAGCGGGGCAGGCACATCCAGTCGATCGAGCCGTCCCGTCCGACCAGGGCGGCCGTCTGCAGGTCGCCCAGCAGGGCGTAGTCCTCGATGCGTCCGGGCATGGCGTCCCCTCGGAGGATTCCATTCTGCGCGCGACGGCGGCGGGGCGCGCGGGCCGGCCGTGCGGCGTACACCGCACGGTGCCCGACTGGCCCGCTTGCGGCAGATATGAGATCGTAGGAGGCTTTTTTCTGCAGCGTGGGATCCCTCTCGCGTGGGGAGGAGGCACGCTCGATGACGCGGCGGCGGTGGGTGCCCGAGGGCGCCGACCAGGACGTTCCGAACGTCGCCCGGGTCTACGACTGCTACCTGGGCGGTTCGCACAACTTCGCGGCGGACCGGGAGCTGGCCCGGGAGGCCGTCGAGATGTGGCCGGACCTGCCGCTGATCATGCGCGCGAACCGGGCCTTCATGCGGCGGGCCGTGCAGTTCCTCGCCGGGGAGGGCATCACCCGCTTCCTGGACATCGGCTCCGGGCTCCCCACGTTCGGCCCGGTCCACGAGGTGGCGCGGGTGGTGCAGCCGAAGGCGCGGGTGGTGTACGTGGACATCGATCCGGTGGCCGTGCAGCACAGCAGACTGCTGGTGGCCGATGACCCGCTGTGTGCGGTGGCCGAGGCCGACATGCGGGATCCCGCGGGGCTGCTGGGGCGGCCCGCGGTGGCGGAACTGCTGCGTCCGCGCGAGCCGGTGGCGGCGCTGCTGCTGGCGGTGCTGCACTTCGTGACGGACGAGGAGGACCCGGCGCGGATCGTCCGGGAGCTGACCGCCGCACTGCCGCCGGGCAGTGCGCTGGCGCTGTCGCACGGGTCGCGGGAGGGCCGGCCCGATCTGGTGGAGAAGCACGAGGACCTCTACGCACGCGCGTCGGCGCCGCTGACCATGCGTACGCGGGAGCAGATCGTGGCGCTGTTCGACGGATTGCGGCTGCTGGAGCCGGGGGTGGTCTACCTGCCCGAGTGGCGTCCGCAGGATCCTGCGTCGGTGGGACCGCATCCGGAGCTGTTCAGCGGTCTGGCGGGAGTGGGGCTGAAGCCGTGAGTTACCCGGCCGGGGGGCGCATGGACGCCGCCGCGGTCCGCTTCCGCGACTCCTGGTCCCGGCTGTTGCGGCAGGGCCACGGCGCGGCGGTGAGCCCGGGGGTCCTGGGCCCGCTGGTGTACCGCACGGCCGAGCTGCTCAGCCGGGCCCACGGGGAGGAGCCGTTCGATCCGGGGCCGGCCGAGCGGGCCGGGGCGCTGCTGGTCGAGGCCCAGTTCACCGATCCGGTGGTGCTCGCCCGCGCCGTCGAGCTGCTCCAGGAGTGGCCGGCGCCGGACGGCCGGGAGCCCGCGCTGACCGGGGCGTTCGCGGCAGGCTGGTCGGCGGCGCTGCGGGACCGGACGCTGCGTGAGCAGGAGGCGATCCGGCGAGCGGTGGACCTGGCGCGGCGGGACGCGGAGCGGGCGCTGTACGCATCGGAGACCCGGTTCCGGGCGATGTTCGAGCGCGCGGCGATCGGCATCGGCTTCGCGGACCTGGACGGGAAGCTCATCGCGGTGAACGGCGCGCTGCAGGAGATGTTCGCGGCCACCGCCGAGGACATGCGCGGGCTCAACGTCGAGTCGCTGGTGCACCCCGACGACTCGGCCGAGGTCTGGGAGACGTACCACGAGCTGGTCGAGGGCCGGCGGGAGAACTTCCAGTGCGACAAGCCGTACTACCGGCGGGACGGCGAGGTGCTCTGGACGCATCTGACGGTCTCGCTGATCCGCGACGAACAGGGCACGCCCCGTTACCAGGTGGCGATGCTGGAGGACATCACCGACCAGCACCGGCTGCAGGAACGGCTGCGCCATCAGGCCACGCACGATCCGCTGACCGGGCTGCCGAACCGGACGGCGTTCTTCGAGCGGCTGGACGCGCTGTTCGACGATCCGGGGCCGGGGGCGCGGTTCGGGCTGTGCTCGCTGGACCTGGACGGCTTCAAGAACATCAACGACAGCCTGGGTCATGAGGCGGGCGACCAGCTGCTGGGGGCGGTCGCGGACCGGCTGCACTCCGGGGTGGCGCCGCTGGGTCACCTGGTGGCGCGGCTGGGCGGGGACGAGTTCGCCGTCCTGATGGAGGGCAGCCAGGGGCCGCAGGAGGGCATCGCGGTGGCCCAGCGGGTGCTGGGGTCGCTGGCGCCGCCCTTCCTGATCGGCGATCAGCAGCTGGTGATCAGGGCCAGCATGGGGGTGGTGGAGCAGCCGGTCGCCGCGACGACGGCGAGCGCCGCGATGCGCAGCGTGGATCTGACGCTGTACCGGGCGAAGAAGGAGGGCCGCGGCCGCTGGACGCTGTTCGATCCGCAGCGCAACGCGGTGGCGGTGAGTCAGTACGCGATGTCGGTGCGGATTCCGATGGCGCTGGACCGCGGGGAGTTCTTCCTCGACTACCAGCCGCTGTGCGCGCTGGACGACGGGTCGATGGTGGCGGTGGAGGCGCTGGTGCGCTGGCGCCATCCGGAGCTGGGGGTGCTGGCCCCGGACGAGTTCATCACGACGGCCGAGGACAGCGGGCTGATCATCCCGCTGGGCCGCTGGGTGCTGCTGCACGCCTGTGAGCAGGCGGCGCGCTGGGCGGCGCGGTTCGGTGACGCGGCGCCGCGGATGAACGTCAATCTGGCGGTGCGGCAGGCCCGTAACGCCGGGCTGATCGCGGACATCGACCGGATCCTGCGGTCGAGCGATCTTGATCCGGGCCGGCTGCAGCTGGAGATCACCGAGAGCGCGATGCTCGGCCCGCGGGACCCGGCGCTGCAGGCACTGCACGAGCTGGTCGGCATGGGGGTGTCGCTGACCGTGGACGACTTCGGCACCGGCTGGTCGAACCTGGCGTACCTGCGGGACCTGCCGGTCTCCGGGCTGAAGATCGACGGGTCGTTCGTGTCCGAACTGCACGCGTCCGGGGAGGATCCGGTGGGCTGGCGGATCATCGGGGGCATGGTGTCGCTGGCGCACTCGCTGGGGCTGTCGGTGACGGCGGAGGGCGTGGAGACGGCCGCGGACGCCCAGCGGTTGCGGTCGATCGGCTGCGACTGCGCGCAGGGCTGGTACTACGGCCGTCCGGTGCGGCCCGGGGAGATCACCCGGCGGATCGTCGACGCCGCGGGCGGTACCCGCGCCGACGGGGAGGGCTGAACGGCCCGGTAAACCCCCGAAGATAATTTCTCCGGCATTTTGGACATATCCCCTTGACGCGGTGCCGAGGACCTGCCCATGATGGGGCCCTGGCATCCGTTGGCAGCGCGGGCACCGCCCCACAAGCCCCGACGGACAGCACATTCGCCAGTTGTGGTGGTCGACGCTTCCAGCGTCCGAGAACGACCGGCGCCTCATCGCCCGGGCACAGCGACCGAGTTCCTCCGCGAGGCCCTCCTGCGTCGCGTCCCCGCAGCTCGTTCTCCTTCGGTTCGCGGGTGTACCGCGCCTTCTCGAACAGGCCCCGGCGGCCGCGCCGCCGGTGTACGCCCCCCATTTCCCGGTACGTCCTGCCGCTTTCCGGCCCGGGCGTCCGTTGCCGCTTCGTGAGGCACGCTCATGAGTACCACCCTGCCCTCGGGCACGATCCAGCGCACCGTCGACGGCGGGCGTCCGCTGCGCCGCTCCAGCGACCGCATCACCAGTCCGCTCCCGATGCGGCGCGACAGCGACCTCCCGCCGATCTCACACACCGTCAGCCTGGTGATCCCGGCGCACAACGAGGCCCGCAACGTCCCGTGGGTGTTCAACCAGATCCCGCCCTCCGTCGACGAGGTGATCCTGGTCGACGGCGCGTCCGACGACGCGACCGTGCGGATGGCCGCGCACTGCCTGCCGTCCGTCCACGTGGTCCAGCAGACCGGGTACGGCAAGGGTGACGCACTGCGCACCGGCTTCCTGGCCGCGACCTGCGAGTACATCGTCATGATGGACGCCGACGGCAGCATGTGGCCCGGCGAGATCCCGCACTTCGTGCACTTCCTCGACAACGGCTTCGACTTCGTCAAGGGCTCCCGCTTCATCGCCGGCGGCGGCTCGCTCGACCTGACGCCGGTGCGCTCGCTGGGCAACCGCGCGCTGCTCACCGTCGTCAACCGGGTCTACCACGCCACCCTGACCGATCTGTGCTACGGCTTCTGCGCCTTCCGCCGCACCTTCCTCGACGACCTGCACCCGCAGGCGCCCGGGTTCGAGATCGAGGCGGAACTGATCGCCCACGCACTGCGGCTGGGACTTCGCATCGCCGAAGTGCCCAGCCTGGAACTTCCCCGCCGCAGCGGGCGCTCGCATCTGCACGCGGTCTCCGACGGCCGCCGGGTGCTGCGGACGCTGCTCGCCGAACGCCCCGGTGGCCGGCGCTCAGCGCCCCTGGGGGCGGGGAAGCGATGAACGGCCTCGGTCCGCGCACCGCAGCGGCCTGCCCTGGTCTCGCCGCCCGCGATTCGCTCTACACCCCCGCTCATGTCGTCGAGCTGGACCTGGCGGCGCCCGGTGAGCTGCGCTCACCCGGCGGCGCACCGGCCGCCGCCCCGGGTGGACGCGTGTTGGCGTTGGTGCGGCTGCAAGGACACCCGCTCGGCATGGTCAGCGCCCACGGTGTGCTCGGGGACACCACCGGCCTGTACCACGCGCTGGCCGAAGCCGCGCATCGCCAACTGACCACCACCGCCGCCCCGGAGGCACCCCGGACCGGCCCCGGTCGTCCGGTCCGGGCCCCGGGAGCGGCCGCACCCCCCGAGGTCACCGTCATCGTCGCCACCCACAACCGTCCCGGGATGCTGCGCCAGTGCCTGGACTCGCTGCTGCGCAGCCGGCACCCCTCGTACGAGATCGTGGTGGTCGACAACGCGCCGCGCGACGACGCCGCCGAGCGGCTGGTGCGTGACCGCTATCCGTCCCGGGTCAGGTATGTGAGGGAATCCATGGCGGGCCTGGCCCGGGCGCACAACTGCGGACTGCGGGCCGCCCGCGGCCGGATCTGCGCCTTCACCGACGACGACACCCTGGCCGACCCCGGCTGGCTGGACGCCCTGGAGCGCGCCTTCGACGACGGCGGGGCCCGCGACGGCGGGGCACCGGTCGGCTGCGTCACCGGGCTGATCGTGCCCGCCGAACTGGCGACCGCGGCGCAGTCCGCGCTGGAGTTCCACGGCGGCTTCGGCAAGGGATTCGCCCCGCGCAGCTGGTCGCTGGCCGACCCGCCCGCCGATCCGCTCTTCCCGTTCACCGCCGGGCAGTTCGGTTCCGGCGCCAACATGGCCTTCCGCACCGACGTGCTGCGGGAGCTGGGCGGCTTCGACCCGTCGACCGGTACCGGCACCCCGGCGCACGGCGGCGACGACCTGCTGGCCTTCTTCCTCGTCCTGGCCGCCGGGCACCGCATCGTCTATCAGCCGGACGCCGTCATCTGGCACCGGCACCGCCGTGCGGCAAACGCCCTGCCGGCCCAGGCGTTCGGCTACGGCGCCGGGTTCGGCGCCTTCCTGGCCGCCGCGCTGCGGCACCGCCCCGGGGCGCTGCCCGCCCTGCTGCGCCGGCTGCCGGGCGGCATCCGGCTCGCCGTCGGCCGGGCCCGGGACTGCTCGGCACCGACCGGCGCCTGGCCGCCCCGGCTGGCCCTGCTGGAGCTGCGCGGCATGCTCTACGGACCGCTCGGCTATCTGCGCAGCGTCCGCGCCACCCACCGCGCCGCGACCGCCCGAACGGGACCGTCATGACCCCGCACACCGCTCCCCCGGGCGTCGCGGACATGCCCGCCGCGCCCTACCTGGTCGTGCTGCGCCGGCGGGTCGGCTCCGCGCTGCACTACGAGCCGCTGCTGCGCAACGGCCATGTTCTGGTGGCCAGTTCGCTGATGACGGCCGCAGTCGGCGCGTTCTACTGGGTGCTCGCCACGTCCTGGTACCGCCCGGAGACCGTCGGCCGCTCGTACGCCGTGATCTCCGCGGTGACCCTGCTCGCCGGCTTCGGGCAGCTCAACCTCTCCGACGTGCTGGTGCGGTTCGTCCCGTCGGCCGGCCGGCACACCCGGCGGCTGCTGCTGCGCAGCTACGCCGCGGCCGGCCTGTGCGCCGGGCTGCTGGCCGGCGTCTTCCTCCTCCTGGTGCCGCTGCTCGCCCCCGGACTGGGCTTCCTGCGCGGCCCGCTGATCGCCCCGTTCTTCGTGGCGGGGACGATGGGCTATGCGCTGTTCATCGTGCAGGACGGGGCGCTGACCGGCGTCCGCCGGGCCCACTGGGTGCTCGGCGAGAACGCGGTGTTCGCGGTGGTCAAGGTCCTGCTGCTGACGCTGGCCGCGGGCTGGGCGGTGAGCTCCGGCATCCTGCTGTCGTGGGCCGGGGCACTGGCCGTCTCGCTCCTGGTCGCCAACTACGTGCTGCTGCGGCGGGCGGTGCCGGCCCACGAACGGGCGCACGCCGACGGGCGGATGCCGCCCCGGCTGCTCGGCTACGCCGCCACCGACTACGGCGGCGCCCTCTTCAGGCTGTCCGCCTACAACATCGTGCCGCTGATCGTGCTGGACACCCTGGGCGGCGCCCGGAACGCCTACTTCTCCCTGTCCTGGGTGATCGCGTACACCCTCTACCTGGCGACCTACAACATGGGCAGTTCGCTGCTGGTCGAGGCCGCGCACGACCCCGCCCGGATCAGCGAGCTGGGCCGCCGGGTGCTGCGGCACACCGGCCTGCCGCTGGCCGCCGCGGTGGTCGTCCTCGTCGTCGTCGCGCCCTGGCTGCTGTCGGTGTTCGGTGCCGAGTACGCCGGCCAGGCCACCGGTGTGCTGCGGCTGCTGGCCCTGTCCGCCCTGCCCAACCTGCTGCTCAACGTGGCCATCGACGTGGCGCGCGCCCGCCGCCGGCTGGCCTGGGCCGTCGCCCTCCAGGCGGCGCTGTGCGCCCTGGTGCTGGGCCTGACCGTCCGGCTGATCCCGCCCTTCGGCATCACGGGGGTCGGCGCCGCCTGGCTGCTGGCCGAATGCGCGCTCGCCCTGCCGCTGCTGATCACGCTGCCGCGCTGGCTGCCGTCCCCCGCGAGGAGCCCGCGATGATCGCGCTCGGATTCCGCCTGGTCGTCTCCGGTCTGCTGCAGGCGGTCCGCTTCGTGCTCGGCACGCTGTGCGGCAACGCGCCGGCGACCGTGCCCGCGGGCGGGGTGCGGACCGCCGAGGCGGCCCGCACCGGACCGAGCCTGTCCGTCGTCATCTGCGCCTACACCCTGCGCCGCTGGGAGCAACTGCTGGACGCGGTCCGCTCGGTGCAGCTCCAGCACCACCCGGCCGACGAGATCCTGCTGGTCGTCGACCACTGCCCCGAGCTGGCCCGGCGGGCCGGACCCGCCCTGCCCGGCGTACGGGTGCTGCCCAACGCCGAGGCACAGGGGCTCTCCGGTGGCCGCAACACCGGGGTTTCGGCCGCGCACGGCGACATCGTGGCCTTCCTCGACGACGACGCGGCGGCCGACCCGGAGTGGACCGCGCGGCTGCTCGCCGCCTACCACGACCCCCGGGTGCTCGGCGTCGGCGGGCTGGTCCGCCCCCTGTGGGAGACCGGCCGGCCCGCCTGGTTCCCCCGCGAGTTCGACTGGGTGGTCGGCTGCTCCTACCAGGGGCTGCCCGAACGCCGCTCCCCGGTACGGAACTTCATCGGCGCCAACATGTCCTTCCGGCGCGCCGAGATAGTGGCCGCCGGCGGCTTCCGCACCGACCTGGGCCGGATCGGCACCCGCCCGCTGGGCTGCGAGGAGACCGAACTGTGCCTGCGGGTCGCGGCCCGCAACCCCGACGGGAAGCTGCTGTACGAGCCGGCCGCCGCGGTCCGCCACCACGTACCCGCCGCCCGCACCACCCGCGCGTACTTCCGGGCCCGTTGCTACGCGGAGGGGCTGTCGAAGGCGGCCGTCGCCCGGCACGCCGGTGCCGGCCCGGCGCTGGCCAGCGAACGCACCTACCTGCGCCACACCCTCCCGGCCGCGGTCGCCGACGGGCTGCGGCCGGGCGGCGGGGCACCGCCGCGCACGGTGCCGGCACTGGCGGCCGGGGTGACCGCCACGGTCCTCGGCTACGCCGTCGGCCGGCTGCGCCGCCCCGTGGAACGCACCCGCGCCCAGGCCGCCCTGCGCGCCCTGGCGCTGCTCGCGCTGCCCGCCGCGCTGCTGCTGTGGCTGTTCTCCCTGCGCGGGGTGGACCTCGGCGCGATGAGCGACCTGGGCCTGGTGCAGGTCCTGCCGGTCACCTACTGGACCGGGCTGGTACTGCTCGGCCTCGGCTTCTGCGCCGCGCTGTCCGACCGGCGCACCCGCGCCCCGCACCACGCCGGCTACGTGCTGGCGCTGATCATCTTCCTGCACGCCACCCCGCTCGTGCTCTACCCCGAACTGCGCTACTCCTGGGCCTGGAAGCACGTCGCGGTCACCGACGTCCTGCTGGACACCGGCACCCTGCCCACGGCGGCCGGCCGGCTGTCCATCTACGCCCACTGGCCCGGCTTCTTCTGGGCCAACGACCTCTTTGTCAGCCACATCGGCCTCAAGTCGCCCGGTACCTACGCCAGTTGGTTCCCGCTGCTGATCAACGTGGCGCTGGTGATCCCGCTGCTGGCGCTGTACCGCTCCTTCACCCGCAGCCGGCGGCTGGTCTGGGGCGGTGTCTTCCTCTTCTTCGGCTGCTCGTGGGTCGGCCAGGACTACTTCTCGCCGCAGGCGTTCGCCTTCCTGCTGTACGTCTGCGTCATCGCGGCCGTCGTCCACCGCCTCCCGCGGCCCGGCCGAGCCCGACCGGGCCGGCCACCGCTCGGCTGGGCGGTGCTGGTGCTGCTCGCGATCGTCACGATCGTCGTGTCGCATCCGCTCACCCCGGTGATGCTGGTCGGCTCGCTGCTCCTGTTGTCCCTGCCCCGCCGCAACCGCCGGGTGGTGCTGCCGGTCGCGCTGGTCGCGCTGGCGCTGACGACGGCCTGGGACATGACCGCGGCCCGGCCGTTCCTGGAGGCGAACCTCAACGACCTGATCTCCGGCCTGACCACGCCCGAGTCGAACGCCGGGTCCGGGCTGCTCGGCCTCTCCGGGGCCACCAGCGGACAGGTGATGGTCGCCTGGGCCGACCGGATCCTGTCGGCGGTGGTCTTCCTGTTCGCCGCGCTGGCGGTGCTGGTGCGGCCCTCCCTGCGGCGCACCGCCCTGCCGTGGCTCGCGGTGGCCCCGCTGCCCTGGGCCGTGGCCAACAGCTACGGCGGCGAGATGATCTTCCGGGTCTATCTGTTCGCGCTGCCCGCGACCGCGTTCGGCGCCGCGGCGCTGCTGCTGCCCCCGCTGCTGAGCCCGTCCCGCGGCCGCGGCCTGCGCCGCGCGCTGCGGCGGATCCGGGCCGCGGCGGTGCCGGTGGTGCTGGTGGCGCTGTTCGGCGCGCTCTCCCTGGCGTACTTCGGCAAGGAGAACGTCAACTACTTCACCACCTCGGAGACCTCGGCCGCCGAGTGGCTCGCCACGCACGCCCCGGAGGGCTCCCTGATCGTCGGCGCCTCGGACAACTTCCCGTACGCCTATCACGATTACGAGTACCACGACCGGCTCTGGCTGTCCGAGGCGGCGCCCGGCGACCAGTGGCAGGTGCGCCGCGATCCCGCGGCCGAGCTGCACGTGCTGACCGGATCGGGGCCGCCGCGCCCGGTCTACCTGATCCTCAACCGGGCCCAGGAGGCCCAGGTCACCGCCACCGGAGCGCTGCCGCCGGGCACCCTCGACCATCTGCGGAGCGCACTGGCGCACCGCTCCGACTACCCCGTCATCCACCGCACCGCCGACGCGGTCATCTACCGCATCCTGCCGGAACGCACCCCAGGAGGCTCCTGAGAGCACTTCCGGATCCGCACGGGGGTCTGAAAGGACACCGGTCATGAGCGCCGTGCCCGTCTTCCTCTACCACTCGGTCACCAGCGATCCGCCGCCCTGGATCGCGCCGTACACGGTCACCCCACGGGCCTTCACCGAACAGCTCGACCGCATCGCGGACGCCGGGCTCACCGTGATCCCGCTGCGCCGGCTGGTCGCGGCGATCCGCGGCGGGCCCGCGCTGCCCGCCCGCTGCGCGGTACTGACCTTCGACGACGGCTTCGCGGACTTCTACTGGTCGGTGGCACCCCTGCTCACCGAACGCGCCCTGCCCGCCACGGTGTTCATCACCACCGGTGCCGTGCATCCGCCCGGCGGCGCCCCGGAGGGCAGTCTGCTGCCGCCCGCCGCCATGCTGAGCTGGCGCCAGATCGCCACCCTGGACGCGCTCGGCATCGAGATCGGCGGCCACACCGTCACCCACCCCCAGCTCGACGCGGTGCCCGCGCAGCGCGTCTGGCACGAGGTCGTCGACTGCAAGCGGCGGCTGGAGGACGCGCTCAGCCACCCCGTCTACGCCTTCGCCTATCCGCACGGCTACTCCAGCAGCGCGGTCCGCCGCACGGTACGGGAGGCCGGCTGGACCTCGTCCTGCGCGGTGCGCAACGCCCTCGCCACGGCCGACCGCGACCCGATGCGCATCCCCCGCCTGATGGTCCGGGCGGACACCCGGCCGGAGCTGTTCACCCAGTGGGTGCACGGCGGCGGCGCGCCGGTGAATCCCGCCGGGGAGTCCTTCCGCACGACGGGCTGGCGCCTGTACCGCCGCACCCGTGCCCTGCTCGGCCGTCCGGTCGGCGGGCCGTCGGAATCCGGCACCCTGCGAGGGGAAACGGCATGACACACCCGATCGGGTGACGCACCTCACCTAGTCCACAGTGGATGATTGCCTCCCCGCGGAGCGCGTTCGGCGGTTGGCTGGAGCCGACATCGTCGCCCGGCCGTCAGGCCCCGCACGGGAAGTGTTTTCATGTCACGTCACTTACGCGCGTTACGCGCCCTCGGCCTCGCCCTCCTCCTGGCCACCCTGTCCCTCGTCACCGCCCCGTCCGCGAGCGCGGACACCCGTACGGCCGTCGGGGGCGGCACCGGGATCATCTTCCGGCTGCAGCCGACCCCGCAGGAGCCCACCGGCTTCTACGTCTGCACGCTCACCGCGGTCGGCCGGGACGCGGCCGGCAACCTGGTGGCGCTGACCAACGCCCACTGCTTCATCGACGAGGCGGGCAACAAGCTGGTCGGCGAGAAGGTCTACCGGGACCGCTCGCCCGCCGGGACGGCCTTCTCCCCCGCGCCGCTCACCGACAGCCGCCCCGACCTGGACACCGGCGTCATCGGCACGGTGACCTACGTCAGCACCCCCAACAACCTGCTCAACTCCGGCCCCAAGGGCCTGGACTACGCGGTGATCAAGCTGGACGAGAGCCGGGTCGCGCCGACCAGCACGGTCGGCGGCGTCACCATCACGTCCCTCGGCGCCCCGCCCGCGAACGGCACCCGGATGTGCAAGGAGGGCCACCGCACCGGCCTGACCTGCGGCATCAAGCTGGGCACCCACGACATGTGGTTCACCCACCTCATCTGGACCGACGGCGGTGACTCCGGTTCCCCGGTCGTCGACGGCGGGACGCTGGTCGGCAACGCCTGGGGCGCCCAGCACAGTTCGCCGATCCTGAGCATCCTCGACGAGATGAACACCCACGGCGGCGTCGGCGCCGGTTTCCACCTCGCCACCTGAGTCCGTCCGAAGCGCACGGGCCCGCCCGGCAGGTGCCGTGGTTCCGGGCCCGTGCCGCCACCGGTTCAGTGCTGCCAGACCCGCACCCAGTCCACCGACATCCGGGCCCGGTGCACGTCCGGCGGCGGAAGCTCGGGGTACCCGACGGCGAGGGTGAAGAGCAGCTCCATCGGCACATGCGGGATCTTCGCGGGATCGGTCACCCGGAACCTGAGCTCGCCGTCGATGTACCAGCTGAGCGCGTCACGTTCCCAGTTCAGCGCGAACACGTGGTGACCGGCCGGGAAGTCCACCGGCCCGAAACTCCCCGCGGTCGCCCGTTCCCCGCCGTCCGGGCCCCGCCAGTGCACCGTCATGTCGATCCACCGGGGCATCTCCAGCACCTCGGCGATGTCGATCTCGGGGGGCGTGAACCGCGAGGCCGGCATCAGCCAGAAGGCCGGCAGCATCCCGTCCTGCTCGGGGATGCGCACCGAGGCCTCGAAGTAGCCGTAGGTGAAGACGGCGCGCGGGCGGGCGTTCCAGGAGCTGCGGCCGGTGGAGACCATGCCGGAGGTCCAGGGGTAGTCGCGGCCGTCCGTCCCCCGGGTCGTCCGCCGCCGGGCGGTCAGGGTGAGCCGGCCGCCGCCGACCGAGACCTGCCCGGGCCGGTACCACTCCAGCTCGTCGTTGCCGCGGTTGGTGCACCCGCCCCGGTTCCAGTCGTAACACGTGGTCCACTTGGCCGTGTTGAGCCGGTCGCCGCTGAAGTCGTCGGCGAAGACCCGGTGCCAGGGCCCGGGACCCCGCGGGCCCGGCGGCGGGGCGGACGTCCTGCCGTCCTGGGCGCAGCCCGCGGCGGCGGCGAGCACCAGAAAAAGGCTTGCGGCGGCCCGCACCACTCGGGAAGATCCCATCGGCCGCCTCCCCGGCGCGCTACGGAGCACTCACGAAGATCGTCCCCCAGACCGGGACGGTCCGCTACTTTCCCGCTCCGCCGCCCCGATGCCCCGGCCGCCTCCCCCTCCGACGCCTCCCGAAGGACCGGCATGACCACCGAACGCATCTCCCCGCCCGTACGCGCCGGCGAACGGGAGACCCTGCGCACCTTCCTCGACTTCCACCGCGCCACCCTCGCCATGAAGGCCGAGGGCCTGTCCGACGAGGACCTGCGCCGCCGCTCGATGCCGCCCTCCACGCTCACCCTGCTCGGCCTGGTACGCCATATGGCCGAGGTGGAGCGCACGTGGTTCCGCCGGGTGATCAACGGCGAGGACATCCCGCTCGTCTGGTCCGCCGAGGGCGACTACCAGGCGGCCTACGACCCGGACGGCTCCACCGGCGCCGAGGCGTTCGCCGCCTGGCAGGAGGAGGTGGCGCACGCCCGCCGCATCGAGCAGCAGGCCCCGTCCCTCGACGTCACGGGCTACCAGCCCCGCTGGGGCGAACATGTCTCGCTCCGCCTGGTCATGCTCCACCTCATCCACGAATACGCCCGCCACAACGGCCACGCGGACCTCCTCCGCGAGGGCATCGACGGCACCGTGGGCGCCTGAACCGTCCGGGCGTCCCTGGGCCGCCCGGTCACCGGGGGCTCGGCCCAGGGGACGCCCGGTGGCCGGTCAGCCCAGTTCGAGGCTCGTTACGCCGTACGTGCGGTGCTCGTCCGTCGGGGGGACCGGGCCGGTGTACATGCGGACGGTGTGGGAGCGGGGGGTCAGGCCGCGGCCGGTGGCCAGGGCGTGGGCGCCGCCCCGGGGCCCGGGGATGTCGAGGAAGACCTCGTCGGTGGGGGCGAGGGTGGCCACCAGGGCGTCGAAGAGCGCCTCGGCGACCCGGTCGGTGTCGGCGAAGAGCGGGCCGATGCGGTGACCGGTGCGGGCCGGGCGCAGCACCCCGTAGCCGGCGATCTCACCGTCGCGCAGATACACCCGGGCGGTGTGGCCGGGGGCGGTCAGCCAGCGGGTGACGAAGCGGCGCCGGTCGGCGGGGAAGCAGCGCCGGTCGTGGGCGGCGACCGCGTCGAGGTGGGAGCGGGTGACGGGGACGGCCTCGGGCGGTGGGGTGCCGTTGCGGTCGGGCCGCCCGCCGTAGCGGACGGTCTCGTAGGCGGGGGTGAATCCGGCGCGCCGGTAGGTGGCCTGCTGGGCCGGGACGGCGTCGAGGCCGACGGTCCGGGCCCCGGCGTGCGGGACGGCGGCGCGCCAGGTCGCCAGGCCCAGCCCCTGTCCGCGGAGGTCGGGGTGGACGAGGTAGTACCCGAGGAAGGCGTAGGACGCGGAGTAGTTGACGACGGAGACCGCGGAGACCGGCCGGGTGCCGCGGCGGCCCAGGAAGAAGCCGTCCGGGTCGGTGGGGTGGAAGCACGCGGTGTCGTCGCGGCCGGGGTTCCACTCCTCGTCGGCGGCCCACCGCACCACCTGCTGCCAGTCGTCCGGCGTGGCGGTGGTGACGGTGAGTTCATCGGTGGCGGGCATGACGGATGATCGGGTCCCTTCCGGTGGGGGCAGCGGGAGTCGGGGACAGGGGAACCGGGGTCCCCGGTGTCCTAGATGAGGTCCATCGCGGCGACCTCGTCCGGGCGGCCGTAGCTGACCGGGCCCTGGAAGCGCCGGCGGGCGGTGGCGAACCACCAGACGGTGGCGATGACGAGCACCACGGCCAGGGCGATCGGCGCGTAGTTGAAGGAGTCGGGGGTGATCGGGGACGCCTGCGGCAGCATGAACAGCACGTTGCTGATCAGGATCCAGATCACCGCGATCGCCGCGACCGGCCTGCCGTAACGGCCCAGGTGCCACGGCCCGGCCTGGAAGTCGTCGAGCCGCAGCCGCAGGAAGATCGGCACGGCGTAGGCGAGGAAGAGCCCGACGACGTTGACGCTGACCACCGCGGTGAAGGCGGTGTGCGACCACCAGCCGGGCACCACCAGCACCAGCGGGCAGGCCGCCGCGAGCCAGACCGCCTTGACGGGCGTCCGGGTGCGGGCGGACACCGAATGCCACCAGCGGGAGCCGGGCATCGCCCCGTCCCGGGAGAACGCGAAGATCTGCCGGGTGTTGCTGGTCATGTTGGCGAGACCGCAGAACAGCATCGCGCCGATGACGATCAACAGCAGGAATTTTGCGGTGCTTTGGCCGAGCGCGTCGACGAGAATCTGCACCGGTGGCGCCTCGGCGCCCGCCGCGTGGCCGTAGTCGCGAATCGCATAGACCAGCGCGAGCATGAGGATCAGCCCGGTGATCGCGGAGTAGGTGATGGACCGCATGATGCCGCGGGGCGCGTTGACCGTCGCCTTCACGGTTTCTTCGGACATGTGGAAACTGCCGTCGAACCCGGTGAAGGTCCAGCTGGTGACGAGCAGTCCCAGCATTCCGCCGTACATCGCGTTGGTGAAGCCGGTGTTGTTGACGAAGTGGGTGGCGAACGCGGGCGATTGGTGCTGGTCCGGAACAAAGGTGAGCGCACCGACGATCACCACCATGCCGACCAGCAGCCACCAGACGGAAATCCGGTTCACCAGGGCAACGAGCCGGACGGTATACGTGTTCGCGAGCGCCTGGACGAGCAGGATGGCGGCGGTGATGAGCACGGTCTGCTGCGGCGTCGGCGTGTAGGACGGCCACTGCATCGCGAGGAACGCCTGGATGAAGGTGGCGGCCGCGAAGTTGGTGGCGGCGGTGCCGCCGACCTGGCCGACGAAGTTCAGCCAGCCGGTGTACCAGGACCAGGCACCCTGGTGCCGCTTGGCCAGCTTGCCGGCCGAGAAGTAGAGCGCGCCGCTGGTCGGGTAGGCGGAGGCGATCTCGGCCATCGCGGCGCCGACGAACAGCACCATGACCGACACACCGATCCAGCCGAAGATGAGGATCCGCGGCCCGCCCGCGTTCATGCCGAATCCGAAGGACGAGAAGATCCCGGAGATGATGTTGATGATGGTGAACGAGATGGCGAAATTGTCGAACGCACGGAATCTCCGGGTGAGTTTCCGCGGATAGCCCATGGCATGCAGTGTGGCGTCGTCGTCGAGGGTGGCCGGATCGACCGGGCGGGGGGATTTCGAGCGGGTTATTGACGTGCGCTCGGACACAACCGCAACCTTTCTGGGGGGAATTTTCTGCGTCAGGTGTCGTGCGGTACCGGGAGACCGCAGGAACGTCTGGCCTTCGACAATTGCTCCGCCGGATCGCCGAATGCGCTCCAGGGCATGCGGGAGGCGTACGGCCCCATCGCCGTGAGGACCTCGCGCGCCTCGAATTCGTGTTTCGCCATGTACAACGCGTGCGCCAGGTAGGCCAGGTCGAGTACCGGCGTGAAACGGTAGCCGGGCACCTGCGGCAGCCAGTTGCGGTAGATGCTCAGCGCCGCGGTGGCCCACTGGGGCTGTTCCCAGGTGTGGTCGGCGAGCGGCGCCGCGGGGTTGTAGTCCTCGACCAGGGCCACCAGCGGCAGCAGCCGCAGTGCCGAGGTGACCGGCGCCCGCTGGCTGAGGAACGCGGCCACGTCCCAGCTCGCGCTGGACGAACCGCCGTACCGGGGGAAGAAGAAGGACAGGAAGCGGTGGTGGGCCTCGCGGTGCCAGGGGTCGAGCCGGAGGATGTGGGCGAAGAGGTACCAGGGGCCGGCCGGCGCGGTCAGCAGTCCTTGCGGCGCGGGGTCCAGCGGGCGGTCGAGGCGGGTCAGCGCCAGCTGGGCGACCCAGGGGGTGGGGTCCTCGGGCAGCAGTTTCGCGGCCCGGTCGCACGCCGTCCGGGCGATCCGCGCCAGCGCGCCCTGCCGCCGGTCGCCGGCGCCGGCGTCGGCCATGCGCAGCGCCCGGAGCATGGCCACCCGGGCCCAGAGCAGGGCGGCCTCCGGGCCGGGCTCCTCGGCCAGCCAGCGTTCGGCGAGGTCCGAGTCGGCGGCGACGGAGGCCAGGACGAGCGAGCGGTGAGCGCGGACCTCGAAATCGTCGCGGGTCTCCTTGAGGACGTCGTGGGCGCTCAGGTACCGCCCGGCGGTGACGTCCATGCATGCCCGGGCCAGCGCCCGGTCGTCGGCCGCCGGACTCCACACGTACTGCCCCTCGAAAGAGCCGGCCGCCATGGTCCCCTCCCGGTCACGAAGGCGTCATCCGCCACACCGCATTCCAGCCGCGCCGAATTCAGCTGGCCCTGCCACCGGTCGAGCAGCAGCGGGCCACACCCTACTCATCATCAACTCACCAGGAAAACAGTCGCCTGGAATATCTGGTTCCGCACCCTTTTGCTCTGGCCACCAAGAAAGAGATTGAAGAGGAAACCATTTTCCGGCCAACTTCCCCGACTCCGCTTCACTTTGACCGCCACCCGGCCGCAGCGCATTGAATTGGCATATTCAGGCGTTCACCCGCCCTCCACAAGCGGAGGCCGTCGACGCCCTACCCCTCCGTTCGCGCCCCACTCCCCGTTCAGGAGCCCGCGGGGACCGCCGATCCGGCGGACCGGACCCACCTGCGCACCGACAACCCCCGCCTCTCGGTCAGTTCGCCCGCGATTTCCGGCCATGCCGGACGGGGTGCGCTCCCGGGCCGAGAAGCCGGCGCGAGCGCGGCACGGTCACCGCTCCGGGCGTCTTCGCGGCGCCCTTCCAGGCGCAAACGACTCCCACGCTGATGACGCCCTCTCAGCTTCCGGCATATTTTCGGCACCTTCGCCGAACGGGACGGCATCCCGGGCCGGTCACAACCCACGCTTTCGCCAAGGGAGTTGGCGCACCGCAAGCATGGATTCGACCCAAGAGCAACCGAAATTAGCGGAAGCTACTTTCCGGAAGCGCGCGATCACATGTAGCGTTCGTCCCGACCGGAGGCCGTGGTCACGCACCACGCCATGGCCGAGTACGGGCATGGGCGCGAACGTTCTCGTGGCACGGACGGAGCGATTGCCCCCGTTGGGCGCAGCCGCCTCCCACGTGTCCGTTCGCCACCACGCCCCACCACCGGATCAACGTCGCGATGGCTGCACAGCACTTCAGCACCCTTCGAACGTCGAGCACCGCCATGTCTGTCCGTACACGCCTGCTTTGCAAGAGGAATGGGCCCAGATCATGTTTATGAACTCCTCGACGACCCCGCTTGCGATGCGACCGGACGCCGATTTCGGCCGCCCGGTGACGGCCGGGCCCGGCGAAGGGCCACCCCTGGCGGTCGACCGGCTCCCCGACGGCACCTGGCAACTGACCCTGCACGCGCTGGAGCCCGTCTCGGTGCACCGGCTGCCCTCGGACGAGGTGCACATCATCCTGGCCCCGCCGGGTGAGAACCCGCCCCGTCCCGACGAGCCGGCGGCCGGGCCGGCTCCCCGCCCGGAGCCGATCCAGATCGACAACGCGGCCCGCACGGTCTTCATCAAGGGCCGCCAACTCGGCCTGCCCAAGCTCGAATTCGACCTGCTCGCGCACCTCGTCCGGCATCCCCAGCGGGCCTTCACCAGAGAGCAGCTGATGGCCGCGGTCTGGCCGAGCTGTCAGTCGAGCACCCGTACCGTCGACGTGCACATCGCCCGGCTGCGCCGCCGCCTCGGGCCGGGCCTGCGCGATTCGATCCGCACGGTCTTCGGCATCGGCTACAAGTACCAGCCCGCTCCCTGACGACGGCCGGCACCCCCTGCGCCGCACCTCAAACTCCCGCGGAAGCCGCGGGGTTGAGATGCGCGGGGGTGCCGTCCGCAGGCTCCTTGCGGACGAAGGCCCGGCGCAGGGCGTGGTACGGCTGGTCCGGGTCGAAGAAGATCCGGTGCATACGGGCGAGTTCGTGCTCCCGGTAGGCGGCGAGCGGCCGCTTCGCCTCGTCCCGTTCCCGGACGTCCTTCTTGGCGGCGATCCGCGACTGGACCGCGGCCGAGGCCGCCAGCCGCCGCGCCAGTTCGGTGGTCCGGGCCGTGAAGTCCTGCGCGGCGCAGTCGACGATCCGGTCCACCAGGCCGAGCCGCTGCCCGGTCGCGGCGGTGACCGGCAGGGCGCGCGTGGTGAGCCGTTCGGCCGCCTCGCACCCGGCCCGGCGGGGGAGGGTGTAGGTCCAGTACTCCGAGCCGTAGAGGCCCATCAGCCGGTAGTGCGGGTTGAGCACCGCGGCCGAGCGGCACCACACCTCGTCGGCGGCGAGCGCCAGCATCACCCCGCCGGCCGCGGCATTGCCGCCGAGCGCGGCGACCACCAGCCGGTCGGTGGTGGTCAGCACGGCCTCCACGAGGTCGTCCATGGCGTGGATGTTGGCCCAGGACTCCTCGGCGGGGTCGGCCGCGGCCTCGATCACGCCCAGGTGGATGCCGTTGGAGAAGAAGTCCCGGCGGCCACCGAGGACCAGCACGGAGGTGGGCCGGGTGCAGGCGTGGCGGTAGGCGGCGAGCAGCCGCCGGCAGTGGTCGGTGCTCATCGCCCCGCCCGGGAAGGAGAAGTCCAGGAAGCCGGCCGGGCCCTCCTCGCGGTAGCGGATGTCGCTCCAGGTACGGGGCGCGTCGCCCGGGTCGAGCGGGGCCGGGACCTCGGGGAGCGGCGGCAGGCGGTCGCCGAGGGCGAGGGTGGCGGGGAGCTTGACGGTGCCGGGCTCCCCCGGCCGGCGCGGTGCCCTGAGTTCGGGGATCCACACCGCGCCGTCGGCCGTCGCCCGGCAGATCGCGCCGGCCCGGGTGGCGAGAAGTTCACCCGGCCGCCCGCGCAAGGTGTCCTCGGGGTGGCCGCCGTGCAACATCCAGGTGGATCCGAGGAGTTCGTCCCGTACGCCGGGCCGGGAGTCGGCGGCGCGGAGCTTGCGCACGACGGTGGCGGTGGGGTCGGACCGCCAGTCGATCCGGCGCAGGTCCTGGCGGAACGGCGGCCGGGGACGGCCGGTGCGCGCGCTTTCGGGCAGGGTGGCCTGGGGCTGCGGGCGGTGGGTGCCGGAGGCGACGCGCTCGACGGCGGTGAGCACCGCCTCGACGGCCGCGTCGGCGATCTCGTTGCGGTACAGGTCGCTCTTGCCCACCTCGGGGACCGGGCAGCTCGCCGAGGCCCAGATGTCGCCGGCGTCCATCTCGTCGTTGGCCTGCAGGACGGTCACGCCCCAGGCGTCCGCGCCCAGGTGCACCGCCCAGTCCAGGGAGGACGGGCCGCGGTCGCCGACCGGGCCGGGGTGCACGATCAGACAGGTGTGGGCCGACCACACCTCCCGGGGGACGGCCGTGGTGAGCAGGGGCGCCACGATCAGGTCGGGGGCGTGGCGGCGTACGACGTCGAGCAGCGGGGTCCGCGGAGTCACCAGTTCCACGCCCACCCGGTGGCCGCGGTCGCCGAGTTCGGCATGGACGCGCTGGGTCAGGCTGTTGAAGGCGCCGGCGATGAGCAGGATGTGCACAGCTTCACTCCCCTGGTGCGGCAACCGGTGTGCGGTGGGCCGGGGTGGCCGGTGGTGAGCGTTCCCCGGGCACGGCCGCGGACCGCGCGCCCGCCCGGCAGGTCCCCCGAACGGCGACGGCCGGATGGCGCAAGGCGCCGGCCGGGCCCCCGGTCCGTACGGGCCGGGAAGGTGGCCGGGCGATCGGGACTGATGATGCTCGGACTGACTGCCCGTCAGGTAGTTCCGGTCCGGCGGTCAGCTGGACGGTATCCCGCCAAAGTTGGCGCGCCACGGCCGCTTCGCACCGACCCGTCATTGCCTTTCATTGACATGTGCTTGGCCAGCCTTTTACTTTCGGTGTGCGGCATCGGCGCAGGTCAGCGCCGTTGCCGGACCGTCTTCCGCACTCTCACGGAGGTTCCCATGGAGCAGCTCATCAAGAAGATGGCCCAGGACGACGTGTGGCGCAGCTGGCTCGCCGCCAACTCCGCCTCGCAGGCGGCGAAGGAGGGCTGCATCAGCGCCGCACCCAAGGCCGGCTGCATCAGCGCCGCGCCGAAGGCCGGCTGTATCTCCTGACCCGTCCCGGCACTCCCCGGCGCCCTGGGGCGGGAGACGGCGGCGGCACTTCCCCCCGCCGCCGGCCCGCCCCCGGGCGCCGCCCCCGCCCCCGGGGCACTCCCCGTTCCTCTCCGAGCCATGACGAGGGTTCCATGGATGGTCAGCCGACCGCCGAGGTCATCGAGCAGCTCCGCGACATACCGCTCTACCGCGCATCGCTGGCGAAGGGCTATTTCCCGGTCCTCGACAAACCGGACATCGCCCGCGGCTTCCCCGAGAACTGGATGACCCCCCGGCTGGCCGCGGCCCTGGAGGCCGGTGAGGCGGAGTACGTGCTCTCCACGGGCACCAACCACGCCCGGATGCAGCTGATCCGGCCCCCGTACTTCCTGCTGCACTCCTACTACCGGCTGTGGAGCGAGCATCCGGACATCGCCGGGACCTGGAAGTCGGGCTGCCGGCGGGTCTCGCTCACCACCGTGCTGGCGACCGAGCACGTGGCCCGGGTCGGCGCGGCCCGGCGCGGCGTCCCGCCGGCGCCGGTGCCCTCCTTCGAGGAGCGGTGGCTGGACGACCGCACCTGCTACCTCAACCTGCGCCTCGACCCCGCGCGGTGGGAGCGCGCCGAGGTGGTGCGGATGCTCGGGGAGATCGAGGCGGCCCGGCAGGCGCATCCGCAGGGCCGGTACCACCTCGACTGCTCCGGCTACCACCTGGCGCATCTGCTGCGGAAGGTCGGGGAGTGGGGGCTGTGGGACGACTTCCCGCCGCCCGCCAGCATCATCCACGCCTACGAGTACACCCCGGTCAACGTCCGGCGCTTCCTGGCACAGCACTTCGACTGCCCGGTCATCGACCTCTTCGGCAGCACCGAGCTGGGCTACCTCTACTTCAGCGACCGGCGCGGCAGGTACCGGCCGTACCTCGACGGGATGAGCGTGGAGCTCCACCTGGTCGCCCCGGGAAGCACGATCCACGAACTCGTCGTCTCCAGCGTGCGCAATCCCTTCATGCCGCTGATCCGCTACCGCTCGGGCGACTGCGTACGCACCCTGGACGGCACACCGGACCCGGACCGGATCGCCCAATTCTGCGGCCGCCGGAAGGAGTTGCTGCCGACGCGGAACGGGCCGGTGGCCCAGGGCGACCTCGACCGGTGCCTCGGTGAGCTGGCCCCGGACGTGTTCGTCCACCAACTGCAGCTGACCGGCCCCGGCGAGGCGCTGCTGGCGTACACCACCTTCCACGGCACCCCCCTCGGGGCCGACGGGTCCGCCGCGCTGGAGGACGCCGTCGGCGAGCTCACCGGCCGGCGCTGCCGGCTGGTGCACCACTCCCACATCCCCATCGGCACGTCCGGGAAGTACGCCTGGCTCGTCGACGCCGACTGAGGCGCACCCCCTCCCGCCCGCCCGTCCGCACCCGCACAGGAGACCCATGACCAGCCGCCCGCCGATATCCGCCGACGCCCTCCGGGAACTGCTCGGGGAGGCGCTGCACACCGAGGTCACCGACCATTTCGCCGCCCGCAGCGAGGCGCCGCGGGAGTTCGTGGCGCGGCAGGTCACGGAAGCCCTGCGCTACCTGTTCCTCGTCTCGCGGTACCGCGACCGGCTCGGCGGACTCTTCCTCCCGGTCGAGCAGGACATCGACGAGATCTGGCACTACCTCATCCTGCAGACCCGGGAATACCGTGCCCTGTGCGAGCAGCGGCTGCCCGGGCGGTACTTCATCGAGCACCGCAGCATCGCCTACGAGGACTACCAGCAGGAGCCGGGCCGCGAGCAGGTCCTCGAAGAGGCGCTGCGCTGGATCCCGTTGTACTGCGCGGAGTTCGGGCCGTTCGACGAGGGGGCGCTGCCGCACTGGACGATCGTGCGCTTCCTCCACGAGCAGCTGGGGATGACGCTCGCGGACATCGCGGCGCTGAAGCCGCCGGCACCGGTATAGGGGGACGGCAGGTCATGCACGAAAGGCCGGAACAACGGCGCGTCCTGGCCGTCCTGGTGGTGGCCCAGGTCCTCAGCGGGGCCGGGCTCGCCGCGGGCATCACCGTCGGGGCGCTCCTCGCCGAGGAGATGTTCGGCTCGACCGGGCTGGCGGGCGTGCCCAGTGCGCTCTTCACCGCTGGGGCCGCGGGCGGCGCGGCCGTGATCGGCCGGCTGTGCCGCCGCTGGGGCCGGCGCCCCGGGCTCGCCCTCGGCTACGGCGCCGGGGCGCTGGGCAGCCTCGGGGTGGTCGCGGCGGCCGCCGCCGGGAGTCCCGTGCTGCTGTGCGGGTCCCTGCTGGTCTACGGGGCCGGTACCGCGACCAACCTGATGGCGCGTTACGCGGGCGCCGACCTGGCCTCCCCCGCGCGGCGCGGGCGGGCGGTGAGCACGGTGCTGTTCGCCACCACGCTCGGCGCGGTGGCCGGGCCCAACCTGGTGACGTGGACCGGTGACCTCGCGCGGTCCTGGGGCATCCCCCGGCTGGCCGGACCGTTCCTGCTGGCCTGCGTGGCGTTCGCCGCGGCGGCCCTGGTGCTGGCCGTGCTGCTGCGGCCCGACCCGCTCCGGCTGGCCGCGAGCCTGGCCGCCGCGCCGGAGCGGGCGGAGGCCGCACCGGCCGCCGGCCCGGCGCGCGGCCACCCGGCGGGCGACGCCCAGCGGCGCGGCCTGGTGGCCGGCACCGCGGTCATGGTCCTCACCCAGCTCGTGATGATCGCGGTGATGACGATGACGCCGGTCCACATGCTGGCGCACGGGTCGGACCCGCAGGCCGCCGGACTGGTCATCGCGCTGCACGTGGCGGCCATGTTCCTGCCCTCGCCGCTCACCGGACTGCTCGTCGACCGGTACGGCCGGCGGTGGATCGCCGCCGCGTCGGGCCCGCTGCTGCTGGCGGCCGGTGTGCTCGCCGCGACGGCGCCGCCGCATGCGGTGCCGCTGCTCGCCACCGCTCTGGTGCTGCTGGGCCTCGGCTGGAACGCCGGGCTGGTCAGCGGCACGGCCCTGGTCACCGACGCCCTGCCGCCCGAGCGGCGGGCCGCGGTCCAGGGCCTGGTCGACGTCGGCATCGCGGGCGCAGGTGCGGCTGGCGGGCTGTCGTCGGGGCTGGTCGTGGCGGCGGGCGGTTACCCGGTCCTGGCGCTGGCCGGCGGGGTGCTGGCGCTGGCGGTCGTGCCCGCCGTGGGCTGGTCGGCGCGGGTGCCGCGCACCGTCCGCGCGGCACCGGCGGCCGCCGCTACGGAAACGGAGCGGTCGTGAACTCCCTTACGCGCGGGGGATGATGAGCGAGTGCATGGGGGGAAATCTTGAAACATGGCGTCATTTCTCGTTTTCGTGCCGGAAACCTGGATGCTGCACTGTGAGGGAAGGCTGTAGGCGTATGGACCTGCGACGGGGGGCGAGGATGCGGAAGGACCGCGGCACATCCGGCATACCCGTGCGCGGCCTGTTCCGGGTCCCGCTGCTCGCCGTCGCCGTGGTGCTGGCGTTCCTGCTGGGTGCGGCGGCTGCCGGCGCCGGTGCGACCGCCACGTTCGCCGCCCCCGCCGCCAAGCCCGCGGGCGCCCAGCCCGCCGTCAAGCCCGGTTCCGACTCCACCGAGGAGAAGACCAAACGGGACGCCGAGCGCGGCGCCCCCCGGGGGACCGCGCGCACCTCCGTCGGCGTGCCGCGGCACGCCGGCCGTCCGCTGCCGCCGTCCGGACCCGACGGCCCGGCGCTGCCGACCGCCGTCGGGTCCGACGGCCCGGCCGCGGGCACCTCCACCCGGGCCGCGTCAAGACCGGCCCCGTTCCCCGTCCTGCACTGCGTCTTCCGCTGCTGAGCGCGGCCGTGGTGGCTTGCTCCACCAGTCGTGTCCGCACGTTCCCGCCACCACCCCACAGTGGCACCACTCATCAGCAGGAGACCTCCTCGTGGAGACCTTCATCCAGCATGCCCGGGGCCTGACGGCCCGTATCGCCGAGCGGAGGGAGGAGCAGGAGACCTACGGCCGGCTGGCGGCCGGCCAGTCCCCCCTCGCCCTCTTCATCACCTGCTCCGACTCCCGGGTCGTACCGTCCCTGATCACCGGCGCCCGCCCGGGCGAACTCTTCGAACTGCGCACCGCCGGCAACGCCGTGCCCGTCTACCGCGCGGACATGGCCGCCTGCGCGGAAGCCGCCACCATCGAGTACGCGATGCGGGTCCTGCGGGTCGCCGACATCGTGGTGTGCGGTCATTCGCACTGCGGCGCGGTCGGCGCCAAGGCCCGCGGCGAGGACCTGACCGGCGCGCCGGCCGTACGCGACTGGCTGGCCCAGGCACTCTCCGACGAACTGCCCGAGGACCCCGAGCCGACGGTCGCCGCCGCCGTGCAGCAGCACGTGCGCCAGCAGCTCGACCGGCTGCGCGGCTACCCCTGCGTACAGGAGCGGCTGGCGGCCGGCGAGGTGAACCTGCACGGCTGGTTCTACGAAGTGCACACCGGCCTGGTCGTGGCCCACCACCCTGCCTCCGACCTGTTCCTTCCGCTGTGAGCGCGGGGGTGACGACGATGAAGCAACTGCTCTCCTCCCGTGCGGGGTCCTTCCGCGCCGACTTCACCGCCTCCCTGGTGGTCTTCCTGGTGGCCGTCCCGCTGTGCGTCGGGGTGGCCGTCGCCTCCGGCGTACCGGCCGAACTCGGCCTGGTCACCGGCGTCGTCGGCGGTCTGCTCACCGGGCTCCTCCCCGGCAGCAGCCTGCAGGTCAGCGGCCCGGCCGCGGGCCTGACGGTGCTGGTCTTCGAGGCCGTCAAGGAGTACGGCCTCGGGGCGCTGGGCGCCCTGGTGCTGGCGGCCGGCGTCCTCCAACTGGCCATGGGTGCCCTGAAGTTGGGGCGCTGGTTCCGGGCGATCTCGGTCGCCGTCGTGCAGGGCATGCTGGCGGGCATCGGCCTGGTGCTGATCGCCGGTCAGCTCTACGCCCTCACGGACGCCAAGGCGCCGGGCAGCGGACTGGCCAACATCGGCGGCGTACCGGCGCTGGCCGCCGCCACGGTCGGCTCGGGCACCGCGCTGTCCGCGCTCGCGGTCGGTGCCGGGACCGTCGCCGTGCTGGTCCTGTGGCCGCGCTGGCGGCGCGGTGCCCGGGTGCTCCCGGCGCCGCTGGTCGCGGTGACGCTCGCCACCACCGCGGTCTGGGCGCTGGACCTGCCGGTCGCCCGGGTCCGGGTCAGCGGGCTGCTGGACGCGATCCAGCCACCGGGCATGGCGGACCTGGGCCGGCTCACCGATGTCGGTGTGCTGGGCACGGTCCTCGCCTTCGCGCTGATCGCTTCGGCCGAATCGCTGTTCAGCGCGGCGGCGGTGGACCGGCTGCACGACGGGCCCAAGACCGACTACGACAAGGAGCTGATGGCCCAGGGCGCCGGTAACACGGTGTGCGGTCTGCTCGGGGCGCTGCCGATGACCGCGGTCATCGTGCGCAGCGCGGCCAATGTGCAGGCCGGGGCCCGGACCAAGGCGTCGCGGGTGCTGCACGGCGTGTGGCTGCTGGTGTTCGCGGCGGCGTTCCCGGCCGCGCTGGGCATCGTCCCGGTGGCGGCACTGGCGGGCGTACTGATCCACGCGGGCTGGAAGCTGCTGCCGTGGAAGTCCTGGCGGCCGCTGTGGCGCGAGCACCGCGGGGAGGCCGTGGTGCTGCTGGTCACCGCGCTGGCCATCGTCACGGTCAACATGTTCGAGGGCGTGCTGATCGGTCTGGTGCTGGCGATCGCGAAGACGGCCTGGGAGACCTCGCACGTCCACCTGGACATCCACACCCCGGACGACGCCGGGCAGCCGGTGCTGGTGCGTGCCGTCGGCAACGCCACGTTCCTGCGGCTGCCCAAGATCCTGGACCAGCTCGACGCGCTGCCCGCCCACCGGGACGTCGAGCTGGACCTCGGCGGCCTGCGCCATCTCGACCACGCGTGTGAGGCGGCGCTCACCAACTGGGCCGAGCAGCACCGCCGGAACCGGCGGGCGGTGGAGCTGGTGTCCTGACGTCCCGCAGTCCTCGGGGGCCCGGTTTCGCGCACCGCACGGTGCGCGAAACCGGGCCCCGCCGTCCGACGCTTTGCGGCGCCCCCGCACGTACCCGTCCGCCCCGCCGCGGGGCGACTCACCGTGGCTCCCCCACTGCCTGAAGGGCGTGGGAGGTACCCCCAGCGGCGGGCTGGCGGATGTCGGGTGCGGTGCCGGCCCTCCAGACTTCGTCCTCCGCTCCAGCCCCTCCCTTAGTGGGGAAAGGGAAGGCCGGTCGGGGTGGAGGTCGGGAGGTCCCGTAGGGGACGGTCGAACAGATCCCGTAGGGGGTACGCGCGCCCCTTGCGGGCCTCAACCCGGCGGGACGGGGCGGTATTCCCAGGGTCACGACGTGAGGCACTCCCGGGACAACGCCCGCCCCCACCACCTCACCCCCCACCCACGGGAGGGGACAGACCGGAGGACGAAGTCTGGAGGGCTGTCACCGCACCCGACACACAAACGCCCGCCGCTGGGGGTACCTCCCACGCCCTTTAGGCAGTGGGGGAGCAACGGCGAGCAAGCCCCACGGCGGGACAGCCGACAACGTACGCGGCGCCGCAAAGCGCGCAACGGCGAGCAACCCCGACGGCGGGACAGACGGGTACGTGCGGGGCGCCCAAAGCGCGCGGCGCCGCAGAAACAGCGTGGGCGGGACACGACGGGGCGGCCGGGATGATTGCGTCCGCCGCGGTTGTTGAGCGAAGGTCAGGGCGGCCGCGGCCGAGGTGCGCCGCGGCCGGTGTCATGAGCGCCGTACAGGGAGAGAGGACGGGCGGATGCCTCTTCAGGGTGAGTACGAACCGAGCCCGACGCCGTGGGTGCGGGAGCAGGTCGAGGAGTACGAGAGCTCCGGCGGGACGCGGGGCACGACGATCCGTGGGCTGCCGGTCGTGATCCTGACCACCCGGGGCGCCCGGAGCGGCCGGCTCCGCAAGTCCCCGGTGATGCGGGTGGAGCACGAGGGGACGTATGCCGTGGTGGCTTCCCTGGGCGGCGCGCCCAAGAACCCCCTCTGGTACCACAACGTGGTCGCCGATCCCCGGGTGGAGCTCCAGGACGGCCCGGTCCGCCGGGACATGACGGCCCGTGAGGTCACCGGCGAGGAGAAGGCCGTGTGGTGGGGGCGGGCGGTCGAGGCGTTCCCCGATTACGACGCCTACCAGAAGAAGACGGCCCGCGAGATCCCGGTGTTCGTGCTGGAGCCGGCGGCCACGGAACACCGCTGAGGCCGCGGGACCCCGTCGTCCGCTAGAGCGTCACGAGCGAGACCTCGGTGGCCTTGATGCCGGTCCACACCGGCACCCCGTCGGCCAGGCCGAGTTCGAGGGCGGCGGACGGGGTGATCTCGGCGACGAGGTCGGGGGCGTGCGGCGAGGTGATCAGGATCCGCAGCCGGCTGCCCGCCGAGGTGATCTCCCGTACGGTGCCGGGCCAGACGTTGCGCGGGCTGCCGGCGGGCTTGTCGAGGTGCACCGAGACCGCCTCGGGGGCGATCACCGCGAGCGCCGGGGCGCCCTCGGGGAGGCGGTCGGCGACGACGAGGTGCCCGCCGCCGGCGAGCGCGAGGCCGTCGCCGGTGGCGGTGCCGGGCCAGGCGTTGCGGCCCAGCATCCGGGCGACCCAGGGCGAGCGGGGATGCCGGGTGACCTCGGCCGGCGGGGCGTCCTGGAGGGCGCGCCCGTCGTCGAGGACGAGGACCCGGTCGGCGAGCGAGACCGCCTCGACGGGGTCGTGGGTGACGATCAGGCAGACCCCGTCGAAACCCGCGAGATGGCCGCGCAGCGCGTGCCGGACGTGGGCGCGGGTGGTCTGGTCGAGGGCCGCCAGCGGTTCGTCGAGCAGCAGCAGGCGGGGGCGGGCGGCCAGTGCCCTGGCCAGCGCGACGCGTTGGGCCTGGCCGCCGGAGAGCTGGGCGGGCCGGCGGTGGGCGAGGTGTCCGACGCCGAGCCGGTCGAGCCACTCCTGGGCGGCGCGGCGGGCCCCGGCGCGCGGGACGCCGTGCGCCCGCAGTCCGTAGGCGGTGTTGCTCAGGGCGTTCAGGTGCGGGAAGAGCGCGCCGTCCTGGGGGACCCAGGCGACGCCGCGGCGGTGCGGGGGCAGGGCGGTGACGTCGGTGTCGCCGAGGCGCAGGGCGGCGTGGGCGCGCGGGGTGAGACCGAGCAGGGCGCGCAGCAGGGTGGTCTTGCCGGCGCCGTTGGGGCCGACGACCGCGATGGTGGTGCCGGGCCCGGCGTCCAGGGTCAGTTCGGTGAAACCGGTGACCTCGGCGTGCAGCGGCCAGCGTTCCCTCTGCGGTGCGGCGGTGGTTTCCGGACGCTCCGGCACGGCCGGCCGGCCGCCGCCGTCGGTCCCGGACGGCTCGGTCCCGTCCGTGGCCGGCGCGGTGCGCGGTGCGCGGCCGGCGGGCAGTGCGCCGGTCCAGCGGCCGCGCAGGCAGATCAGCACGGCCATGGCGATGACGAGCAGCAGCAGGGAGACCGAGGTGGCGGCCTCCGGGGAGTCCTGGAGCAGCAGGTAGACCTGGAGCGGGAGGGTCTGGGTGGTGCCGGGCAGATTGCCGGCGAAGGTGATCGTGGCGCCGAATTCACCGAGCGCGCGGGCCCAGGTGAGCGCGGCGCCGGCGGCCAGGCCGGGGGCGACCATGGGGAGGGTGACCGTGGCGAAGACCCGGACCGGGGACGCGCCGAGGGAGGCCGCGGTCTCCTCGTAGCTGGGGCGCAGGCCGGCGAGCGTGCCCTCCAGGCTGATGACGAGGAACGGCATGGCGACGAAGGTGGCGGCGGCCACCGCGCCCGAGGTGTGGAACGGCAGGACGATGCCGAAGGTGTCCTCCAGCCAGGGGCCGAGCAGTCCGCGGCGGCCGAAGCCGAGCAGCAGGGCGACACCGCCGACGGTCGGCGGCAGCACCATCGGCAGCAGCACCAGCGAGCGGACCACCGCCTTGCCGGGGAAGCTGACCCGGGCCAGCAGCCAGGCCAGCGGCACACCGAGCAGCAGCGACAGGCCCAGCGCCCAGAAGGAGACCAGCAGCGAGAGGCCGAGCGCCTCGGTGACACCGGGGCTGGTCAGATGGGTGCCGAGGTCGCTCCAGGTGGTGCGGGCGAGGATGCCGAGCAGCGGCATCAGCAGGAACGCGACGGCGACCAGCGCGGGCACGGCGAGCGCGGCGGGCGTACGGGCGCCGGGCGTGCGGCGCCGGGCGGCCGCGGGCCGGGCCGGGGTGCGGGAGCGTCTCATGGTCGGTCCTGGGGTCGGGGCGGGTCGGGCCGGCCGGTGCCGGCGGGCCGGGGCGGGCCGCCCCGGTGGCGCGCACGGGGCTGTCCACTCCCCCGAGCCGGGCAGTCCCGTGCGCGCTTCAGCCCCGTTACGGCTTCTGGAAGCCCGCGTCCTGCAGGATCTTCTGTGCCTCGGGGGTGCTCAGCCACTTCACGAAGGCGGCCGCGGCGGCGGCGTGCTTCGAGGTCTTCAGGGTCGCGGCCGGGTAGGCGGCGACGGCGTTCTGCTTGTCGGGGATGTCGACCGCGTCGACCTTCTTCGGCGCGGTGGCGGCGTCGGTCCGGTAGACCAGGCCGGCGTCCGCCTCGCCCATCTCGACCTTGCTGAGGACGGCGCGGACGTTGGGCTCCTGCGAGACCGGCGTGACCTTGAGCTTCTGGGCGTCCAGGACCTGCTTGCCGTAGCGGCCGACCGGCACCTCGGGTGCGGCGAGCACGACCTTCAGCTTGCTGTCGGTGAGGTCCTTGAGGGTGCGGACGTTCTTGGGGTTGCCCTCGCCGGTGACGATGACCAGGCGGTTGTGGGCGATGACGGTCGGGGTGCCGGCGTCCGCCTTCAGCCCGTCCATGGTCCTGGTGTCGGCGGTGACCAGCGCGTCGGCGGGGGCGCCCTGCTTGACCTGGGCGGCGAGTTCCTGGGAGCCGGCGAAGGAGAAGTTCACCTTCGTGCCCGGGTGGTCCTTCTCGTACGCCGCGCCGGCCTTCTTGAAGACGTCGGTGAGCGAGGAGGCGGCGAGCACGGTCAGCTGCGCGGTGGCGCCGGACTTCTCTGCGCCCTTGTCGGTCTTGGCGTCGTCCTTGCCGCAGGCGGCGAGCGGGACGAGGAGGGCGGCGGTCACGACCGCGGCGGCGGCACGGCGTCCGGTGAGGAACGGGGGCATGGGCGGGACTCCTTGCGACGCGGGACGAGGGGGTCGTCCGAGCGGATGGGAAAAGCCGCGCCGGGTGGGGCCTCCCCTGCTCAAGGACGTTCGAGAGCTGGGGGAAGGGCGACGCCGCTGGGGTGAGCAGCCGGCCGGAGGGGACGGGGGCGCGGTCCGGCTGTGGTGCTGCCGCGGTGGACGGTGGGGAGCCGGCCCGGTGGTGCGGGCGGACGCCACCGCGGGGCTTCGGGGAGCGGTCGGGTGGCTTTCAGGAGCGGTCGATGTGCACGCTGGTGGATTTCACGCGGGCGGTGGCCTGCATGCCGACCTCCAGTCCCAGTTCCTCCACCGCTTCCCGGGTCAGCAGGGAGACCAGCCGGTGCGGACCGGCCTGGATCTCGACCTGGGCGGCGACATCGCCGAGCTTCACGGCGGTGACGATGCCCGGGAAGGCGTTGCGGGCGGAGGTGTACGAGGCGTCGTCCTCACCGGCGCCGGTCTGCGCCACCTCGATGGAGAAGGCGGCCAGATCCCGGCCGTCGATGAGGCGGCGGCCGCTGTCGTCGCGATGGGTCGCGACCTTGCCGGCGTCCGCCCACCGGCGGGCGGTGTCCGGGCTGACGCCCAGCAGCCGCGCCGCCTGGCCGATCGTGTAGGACTGCATGTGCGACAAGATAGGCGGCCCAGCCTGGCAGGTGCAATCCGCAGGACGGATCTCCGTAGCAAATGCCATCCGCCTTGGAGGAAGGGACGAAGTTCCTCGCGGTGCGCGGCCGGACGGCAGCGCGCAGGGTGTGGGCATGAGTCTGAGCATCCGTAACCAGTTGGCCGGGACCGTCCGCTCCGTCTCCCCCGGCGAGGTCATGGCCCTGGTCAGGGTCCGGCTGGACGGCGGGCAGGAGCTCACCGCCGCGGTCACCCGCGAGGCGGTCGGACAGCTGGGCCTCGCGGAGGGCACGGCGGTGCGTGCGCTGATCAAGTCCACCGAGGTCGCCCTGGCCACCGGCGGGGTCGAGGGGCTGAGCATCCGCAACCGGCTGCCCGGTACGGTCACCGACGTCTCGGCCGGCGGCGCGATGGCCGGGGTGAAGGTCGCCATGGCGGGCGGCGAACTGACCGCGGCGATCACCCGGGACGCGGCCGAGGACCTGGGCCTGGCGGCCGGTTCCGAGGTGACCGCGCTGATCAAGTCCACCGAGATCGCGCTCGCCGCGAACTGACCGCCCCTCCTCGCTCGCCGAGGCGCGAAGGAGTTCCGCACCGACCCCGTCGATGACGCGGCTCCCCCCGCCGTCCCGCTTCCTCCGCCGCCGACCACCGTCGGCCCCGCCGGACGGTCTCCGGACTCCCCCCGGCAGCTCCGCCGCCCGGCCCATGCGGTACGCCGGCACGGTCGCACTCCGGGGCAGCCCGGCCACCGCGCCGACGGCGGCCGCCGGGCCCTCCCTCCCGGGCCCCGTGCCATCCGAACGGAGCAGCGGAGTCCGCCATCGGCGCGAGGGGACCACCCGTGGCGGGCCCGGGGTGCACCGCCGTCGGAACCCCACACGGGACGGCTCAACTCGCCGTACGTGCCCTCCCCTTGGGGTGGGGAACGTCCTCTGAGCCGACGTCAAGGAAGCGCAGGTTGTGGCGGTTGATGAACTTTCTCCCGTTGCGTCCCAAAAACCCCGATGTGAATCTGGTATCCCATTCGTCAAAGGAGTTGATCGCATGGTTACGGATCGCACGGCGCCGGTCGAGACGGCCACCCTGGCCGCCGAGGTCGAGGGACTGCTTGAACCCGCCGAGGCCGACGGCGTCTTCCGCGACACCCGCGAGTGCGGAGGTGCGCTGCTGCTGGCCGCGCTGCTCCTGATCTCGCCGCCCACCCCCCGGCCCAAGACTGACGTCCGCTGAGGGGAAAGCGTTGGCTGAACAGACGCAAGGAGCAGTCCCGCTCAGCGCTGTGATCGCCGATGCCGCAACCGGGGTCGCCCTCGCCCTGCGGGGTGAGGGCGACCCTTATGCGTTGTCCGGCATGCTGCGGCACGAGGATGCGCTGACCCCGGCCGCGGTACGGGTGCTCGGCGCCGATGCGCTGGCGCCGTACGCCGTGGAACACCGGGCGGCACCGGCCGGCGGGGACGACGAAGCGGTGGTGCGGCAGGCCCTGACGGCCTATCCGCCGGGTGACGGCGCCTCGGAGGTGTCGCTGTGGAGTTACCGCGGCCTGGTCGAGGCCGCGCACGCGTTCCTGCCCGGGAGCGGCCGTCCGTGGCCGCCGGCACCGGAGGCCGGCACCGCGTGGGTCGGTGACTCCCCCTGGCCGAAGCTGTCGCACCGGGTGTCCCAGCTGGCCGCGCTGGCCCTGCCGGGACTGGCGTCCGGCCTCGCCGAGCAGCTCGCCGCCCGTACGGACGACCTGTCCCGGGGCTTCGTCCGGGCGGTCCGCCGCCGGGACTGGCTGCAGGCGGCCGGCCTGGGCCGCTGGCTGGCCCGGCTGCCCGACGTGCCGGGGACCCTCGGGCTGGACAGCGGGCTGGCGTTCGTGCACCAGATGGGCGGCGCCGATCCACGGGTCGCGCTGCACATCGCGGCCGCCCGGCGGTTCTACGGGCGGGGCGGGTGACCGGCGGGCACGGCGACCCGGGGCTGCTGGACCACATGGTCGCAGCGAGCCTCGGGTGGCTGGACGGGGCGCGCGGATTCTTCCGCCTGCCGCCCGACGTGACGACCGACGCCGACCCCAATCTGACCCTCAAGCCGCTCGGCGAGCTGGCCGAACTCAGCCAGCTGATCGGGGCGGTGCACCCGCGGGAGGAGATCCGCCGGACGGCCCGCGGGCTGTTCGCGTTCGCCTGGAACGAGACCCGGGACGGGGAACTCTTCGCCGAACTGATCCGCGGCGAGCCGTTCGCCACCTACCCGGTGGAGCTGTACGGGGTGTTCGCACGCGCCGGGCTGCGCCATGCCGCGGCCGATGAGCTGGTGCGGACCACCACGCGGCTGCGCGGCTGGCGGGTGGCGCGCGAGGACCACACCCGTACGCTCGGGGTGCTGAACGCCGAGCGGCGGATCGGGCTGCGGCAGCACGCCGACTTCGCCTCGGTGCTGGCGCTGACCGGGCTCGGCCGGCTGCCCGAGCCCTGGGCGCTGGACCGCAAGGCGGCCTACGGCATCACCCACGACGTGTTCCACCTGACCGACTGGGGGCGCGACCGGCAGCGGCTGTCCCCCGAACTCGCCGGCTATCTGCGGCTGTGGCTGCCCTCCTGGCTGGAGAACTGGCTGGAGGAGCAGCTGTGGGACCTGGTCGGCGAGCTGCTGGCGGTGACCGCGTGCCTGCCCCGGGCCCCGTACGATCCGGTGGCCTGGCAGCGGCTGGCCGGTGCGCAGGCGGCCGACGGCAGCGTGCCGGAGAAGGGCGCGGCGCCCGGCTCCGGCGACCCGCACGAGATGTTCACCGCCTGCTACCACTCCACCCTGGTGACCGCGTTCGCCGCCACCCTGGCCCGGATCGCCGCCGACGAGGCCGAGGCCGGCCCGCGCGGCGGGGACCCGGTGCTGGTGGGCGGCCGGACGCCCGGCGAAAGCGAGAGTGCCCCGTGACCGTGACGGCCGCGTCCCCCGCCCTGCTGCACGGTGTCGGCGACCGGGCCCTGTCCTGGCTCGACGACCACCGCGAGCACTTCCGGCTGACCCCCGAGGACTTCCGCTCAGGCGGTGCGGTGGTCGAACGGCTCAAGCCCATCGGTGAGCTGGCGCTCAACATGCAGGTGCTGTTCCGGGAGGGCGTGGCCGGTTCCCGGCAGAAGGCCCGGGCCGGGCAGCTGCTGGACTTCGCCTGGCGCGAGCTGCTGGACGGCGGCAACGTGCTGGCCCGGCTCCAGCACGACGAGCCGCTCTCCCCCGTCCCGCTGGAGGTCTATGCGACCTTCCACGAGCTGGGGCACCGGCACCCGGGGCTGGAGGCGGCGGTGCAGGTGTGCCGGCGGACCGCCACCTGGAACGCGCTGGAGATGATGCCCAACCGGCGCCTCGGGGTGCTGAACGCCGAGCGCAAGCTGGGTCTCACCCCCAGCAGCGACTTCGGGGAGGCGGTGGCGCGCACCTGGCTGGGCCGGCTGGCCGAGCCGTGGACGGTGCAGCTGCACATCGCCTACGACCTCACCCACACCGTCTTCCACCTCACCAACTGGGGCGAGGCGCCCGAGCGGATCCCGCCGGACATCGCGGACTACCTCACGCGGTACCTGCCGGCCTGGACGGAGGACTGGGCGGACCTCGAACACTGGGACCTGCTGGGTGAGTTGCTGGTCGTCGACGCCTGTCTGCCGCGGCCCGCGCTGGACGCGGAGCTGTGGGAGCGGTACGCCGCGGCGCAGTCGGACAGCGGCGCGATGCCGATCCAGGGCCGGATGCCCGAGGGCGATCCGGCGCGGGTCTTCGACCTGGTGCACCACCCCACCCTGGTCGCCGCGTTCGCCTCGGCGATGGCCACCTCCCGGGCCCTGTCCGCGGTCTGATGGACGGGCTCTGATGGGCGCGACGGGCCCCACCCCGCGGGCCGACCGCCTCGCCGACGCGGTCACCCGGATCGACGCGCCGGACGTGGTGCTGGCGGTGACCCGGCGGGGCGTGCGGACCGTGGTCACCGGCGGCACCGCGCTGGCTCCGCCCACCCCGCGGCAGGCCCTGCGCTACGAACTCGGCTCGCTGTCCAAGACGTTCACCGTGCTGCTGCTGGCCGATCTGGCCCGGTCCGGGGTCCTCTCGCTGGACGATCCGCTGGTCGGCCATCTGCCCGACCTGCCGCTGCGGTATCCGCACTCCCGCCGGATCACCCTGTGGCACCTGGCCACCCACACCTCGGGGCTGCCGCGGATCCCCGCCGACCTGGTCGCGGGTGCGCTGCTGCACCCGTACGCCAACGGCTACGCCCGCTACGACACCGAGCGGCTGCTGCGGACCTTCGCCCGCACCCGGCCCCGGAACCGGCCGGGCACCCGCTGGCGGTACTCGAACTTCGGGCTGGCGCTGCTCGGTCCGGCGATGTCCCGCGCCGCGGGCCAGGACTATCCGGCGCTGCTCGGCGGCCGGGTGCTGGGCCCGCTGGGGCTGTCCGGGACGACACTGGCGCCCGGCGCCACCGGCACCGACGCGGTCGGGCACCGGACGAACGGGGTGACGCCGGTGGCCAGCGCCGACATGGGCGCGTTCATGGCCGCCGGGTCGGTCCGGGCCACGCCCGGCGACCTGCTCAGGTATCTGGAGGCGCACCTGTCGCCGGAGGCCACCCCGCTGGCCGGGCCGCTGCGCGACGTCCAGGTGCCGCTGCTGCGGCGCGGCTGGCGGCGCCGCAACACCCACACCCTGACGTGGTACCAGCACCCGGCGCCGCGCGGGCCGTTGCTGTTCCACGTCGGGGCGACCTTCGGGCAGCAGGCGTTCCTCGGGTTCCACCCGGCCACGCACACCGGTCTGGTCGCGCTGGCCACCCGGCGCGGCCGTAGCTGCCGGATGATCACCACCGCCTACGAGACGCTGTACGCGCTGGCCGGTGAGCCGCCCGCGTGACCGCGCGGCCCGGCGGTCACAGCTCGCCGGCCAGGATCCGGGGCAGGGAGGTGCCCGGGCGTTCCTCGCTGGCCTGCCGGAAGACCTCCGTGTAGGCCCGGTCGCCGATCGCCGCGCGGGCCCGCTGCTCGCACTCCTCGCGGACCGCGCGCAGTTCCGGGGTGCCGCGCTGGGGGTGCCCGACGGTGCGCCAGAGGGCCTGGCCGCTGCCGTAGACCCGGGCGGCCGCGGCGCCGGCGCCCTGGGCGGCCAGCGCCGCGGCGAGCAGGTCCAGGCCGAGGGCGATGCCGAACTTGTCGCCGATGCCCTGCTTGGCGGCGAGCATCGCCCGGGCGTGGCCGGCCGATTCCTCGGGCCGGCCCTGGAACAGCGAGATCAGGGAGAGCTGGTAGTCGGTGTAGGAGCGGGTCCAGTACTCGCCGCGTTCGACGCAGCCGCGGCGCAGTGCGGTGGCCTCGGCGCGGGCCTCGGCGAGCTTGCCGATGCCGGTGAGCGCGAAGATCCGTACCAGGTGGCAGCGCAGCCGCCCCGGCGAGTCGAAGGGGGCGTCCGGCGGCGGGCCGAGGACCTGTGCGGTGACGGCGTGGGCGGACATCGGGCGGCCGGCCATCAGGTGGGTGAGGCCGATGAGGTAGCCGGCCTCCAGCACCGCCTCCGCGTCGCCGGAGGTCTGCGCGGCCCGCGCGCACTCCAGCCCGAGGGCGTCGGCCTGCGGCAGGTCACCCTGGAGGAGCACCGCGACGCCGAGCGCCCACAGGGCCCGGGTGCGGGCGCGGCTGGGCCGGTCGTCGGCGGCGAGGGCGCGGGAGAGGTAGTCGCGGGCCTCGTGCAGATGGCCGCAGCAGCTCCAGAAGAAGCCGACCGCGGCGCTGAGTTCCTGGGCCCGTTCGGGGGCGGTGACCAGCAGGTGGTCCAGTGCGGTGCACAGGTCGACGTGCGCGTCGGCGATCCTGCGGTACCAGCCGACCTGCCCGGGGCCCAGCCAGGCCCGTTCGGCGCGGCGGCCGTGGCCGACGAAGTGCGCGGCGTGCCGGTCGGCGAGGGCGGGCGCCTCACCGAGCTCGCCGAGCCACATCCGGCCGTACTCGCGCAGGGTGTCGAGCATGCGGAAGCGGCCGCCCTCGCGGGAGAGCACGGACTTGGCGGCCAGTCCGGTCAGGGCGGTGTGCACCTCCGCCTCGGTGAGCGGCCCGCCGGTACACACCGCGCCGGCCGACTCCGTGTCGAAGGTGCCGCGGAAGACCGAGAGCCGGGCCCACAGCAGCCGCTCCAGGGGGGTGCACAGTTCGTGGCTCCAGCCGATGGTGCAGCGCAGGGTGCGGTGGCGGGGCGGCAGCGGCAGCCCTTCGCCGGTGTCGAGGGTGTCGAAGCGGGTGGCCAGCCGCTCCGCGATCCGTTCGACGGAGCTGGTGGCCATCTGCGCGCCGGCCAGCTCCAGGGCGAGCGGAATGCCTTCGAGCCGCCGGCAGATGCCGTCGGCGGTGGCGGCGTGGGCGGGGTCGGTGAGGACGAGGCCGGGTGCGGCGGTGCCGGCCCGGTCGGTGAGCAGGGTCAGGGCGTCGTTGTCGCCGGTGCAGGGCAGCGGGCCGATCTCGGTGACGCGTTCGCCGTCGAGGCCGAGCGGCTGCCGGCTGGTGACGAGTACGGTCACGCCGGGCGCGGCCGTCAGCAGGTCGCCGAGCAGGTCGCGGCAGGCGGGCACGAGGTGTTCGCAGGAGTCCAGCACCAGCAGCAGGCGTTTGTCGGTGAGCCAGGAGCACAGCGCGGCGGCCGGGGTGCGCGCGGTGTGGTCGGCGAGCCCGACGGCGTCGCAGACCGTGGCCAGCAGCCGCCCCTCGCCCAGTAACGGCCACAGGTCGGCCCAGCCGACCCCGTCGGGGAACCGCGGTGCCGCCGCCCGGGCCGCCCTGACGGCGATCCGGGTCTTGCCCACCCCACCGGGCCCGGTCAGGGTGACCAGCCGGTGTGCCGCCAACTCCTGGTCGATCCGCGCCAGTTCGCTCCGTCGTCCGACGAAACTGGTCGACTCCTCGGGAATGCTGCTCGCCACGGGGCCAGTGTGCCCCAGCTTCGCCCCGGGTGGCGCGGGGTGGCGTGGTGGTCCGGGGGGCGCGGGGTTGACGCCGGGGCGGCAGCGGGTGAGCGGGGGTCAGGGCGTGACCACCGGGAACGTCGGGTCCGGGCTGGTGGCGAGGGCGAGGAGGGTGCGGAGGGGGCCGGGTTCGACGGGCCGGGTGGGTTCGGTGGGGGCGTGGGGGGTGAGGAGGTCGAGGAGCTGGGGCTTGGTGAGGGTGAGGGTGAGGTCGGGGCTGCCGTCGGCGGAGGGGGCCGGGGCGCCGGGGGAAGCCCGGTGGGTGAGGGCGCCGTGGGAGAGGGTCAGCCGCCAGGTGCGGTCCTCGTCGGGGAGGTAGAGGTCGAGGGTGAGCGCGGTGGACCAGGCGCGCGGCCCGTCGATGCGCAGGGCCAGCGAGTCCAGGAGCTGGTCGACGGTGAGCGCCCGGGCGAGGCCGGGGGCGGCGGTGGCGTCCTGGGTGTCGTCCCGGGCGGCGGGGGCGCCGCGCAGTTCGGCCGCGCCGGTGAGGTAGACGTTGCGCCAGACGGCGTTCTCCGCGCCGTGGCCCAGGCGTTCGTAGACCTCGGCGAGGGCGCGGCGGGCCCGCACGTTGTGCGGGTCGGCGAAGACGGCGTGGTTGAGGAGGGTCGCGGCGAACCGCAGGTCGCCGTCGGCCGCGTAGCCCTTGCCGGCGTCCACGGTGGCCTCGACGCCGCCGAGGGCGTGGACGTAGCGCCGGGCCTGTTCGGCCGGCGGGTGCTCCCACAGGTGGGCGGGGTTGCCGTCGAACCAGCCCAGGTAGCGCTGGGCGACCGCCTTGACGTGGTCGCTGACCGAGCCGTAGTAGCCGTGGTGGGACCACACCCGCGCCAGGGCCGGCGGCAGCCGCAGCTGCTCGGCGATCTCGGTGCCGGTGTACCCGGCGTTGAGCAGCCGCAGGGTCTGGTCGTGGAGGTAGGCGTACAGGTCGCGCTGGCCGGCCAGGAGGGCTTGGATGCGGTCCTTGCCCCAGGTCGGCCAGTGGTGCGAGGCGAAGGCGACCTCGGTGCCGTCGCCGAAGAGCGCGAGCGCCTCGTCGAGGTGGCGGGCCCAGGCCCGGCTGTCGCGGACCGCCCCGCCGGACAGCGGCAGGACGGTGTGCAGGGTGTGGGTGGCGTTCTCGGCCAGGCAGAGCGCCCGGTGCGCGGGGAAGCCGAAGTTCATCGCGGCGGGGGCCTCGGCGTCCGGGGTGAGCTGGAAGACGAGGTGGACGCCGTCGAGGATCTCCTCCTGGCCGGTGCGGGTGATGTCCACGGTCGGCGGGATCAGGGTGCGGGTGCCGGTGGAACGGGTGGTGCCCAGCCCGCAGCCGATCTGGCCGTCCGGTCCCTTCGGGAGCGCGGTGCCGTACGTGAAGGCGGCGCGCCGGGACCTCGCGGGGCCGGCGTCGAGCTGTTCGCCGACGGCGTGGGTGAGGAAGCCGGCCGGGGCGAGGACCGGTACGGGGTCGTGCCCGGCGGGGACGACCCCGCCGGCGCCGCCGAAGTGGCCGGTGTGCGAGTGGGTGTAGATCAGCCCGGTGACCGGCCGGTCGCCGCGGTACTTGCGGTACAGCTCCAGGGCCGCGGCGGCGGTCTCGGCGGAGAGCAGCGGGTCGACGACGATGACGCCGTGGTCGCCCTCGACCAGCGTCATGTGGCCCAGGTCCAGGCCGCGGGCCTGGTAGATGCCGTCGGTGACCTCGTAGAGGCCCTGGCGGCTGACCAGCCTGCCCTGCCGCCAGAGGCTCTCGTGGGCGGTGTCGGGGCAGTTCTGGGCCAGGAATCCGTAGGCCGTGGCGTCCCAGACCGGCCGGCCGTCGTCCGTGGTGATCCGCGGCGGGTCGAGCTCGGCGATGAAGCCGCGGTCGGCGTCGGCGAAGTCTTCGTGGTCATCGACGGGTGCAGCGGTCACGGGGCGCTCCCTCTCCGGGGCGGCGGCGGGCCCAAGGCCCCAGCCCCATACGATCGATTTAACCGGCTTTGTCCGGGTGGCGCATGCCTGCCTCCGCGGCGGCCGGGGAGCGCCGGCGCGGCCAACGGCGTTACGGGCAGGGCCAGGCAGGGCACAACCACGCAGGTGGGGTCGTATCCGGGCACGGCAATCCGGCCGGCCGGGGCGGGGCCCGCCGCGCTCTTCCGGAAGGGGAGGGACGCCCTTTGTCCCCGTACGACGACCGCGCCTTCGGCGAGCTCGCCGAGTCGTTCCGGCACCGTGCCGTTCCGTGCGCCCGCCCCCGCACCCCGCCCGCCGGCCGCCTCTCCGGGTGCCGTCCCGGGCGCCGGGGCCTGGGCCTGCTGGTGTCCGCCGCCGCGGCCGGCAGCCTGGCCGCCGGGATCCTGCTGGCGCACGCCCTCCTCCTGGCGGGCGGGCTGGTCCTGGCGGGTCTCGCCGGGCACCTCTCGGCGGGCGGGCGGCGCCGATAGGGGCCTTCCCGGCGCCGACGGCGGTCCTGCCCGGGCCGGAGGCGGCATACGGCCGCCGGCCGGCCTGTCCGGGAAGGGCAGGCGGACCGGCGGTCACTCATTGCGGCCCCGCGGGCAGCGCCTTCAGGTGGTGGTGCGGCGCTTGGATGCCGCGGCGACGCACAAGGCGCCCAGCAGGAACGTCAGCGCACCGATGACGATGTTGTTCCAGATGACGCCCGCGTCCGGGCTGCGACCCACGAGCCAGGGCGCGATGATCATCCACACGCCGATCGCGCACATCGCGCCGCTCATGCCGTACATCCGCGCCGGGGTCACGGTGAAGCCGACCGCCAGCAGGGCGATCGCGATCCCGACGATCAGGTTGTGCGTCGCCAGGGCGGGCTGCGCCAGCGTGTAGTGGACGACGAACGGCGAGACGGCGCAGTACAGGCCGACGAGGAACACCGGACCATCGACAAGAACCACGTCACGCCCGCCGAGCACCCGCTCGTACCGGGCCTGCATCTCCGAAGCGTCGGGGTGACCTGCGAGATCTCCCCTGTGGTGTGAGACGTCGGCCATGCGACTCGCCTCCTTCGCTCGCGTCCTGGCCGTTATCGCGTGGCATCGGGCCACGGTTTCATTCTGCGCTTATGTCGCCTTTATGTGTAGATGAAGCAGCAGGTGAATTGTGAAGGGGTACGGTCACCTTTCCGCTTCCCCGTGGTGCAGCGCCCGGCCCAGGCCCAGATTCCAGCGGCCGCCCCGCCCGCTCAGCTCCGTCACCGTCAGCGGCGCCACGTCCAGCCGCCAGAACGCGTCCGCCGGCACCCGCAGGGCACACACCGCGGCGGCCCGCACCACGTCCGGTTCCACGACCGCCAGCACCCGCCCGGCGTCCAGCGCCATCCGGGTCAGCCAGCCCGCGACCCGGTCGCAGAGCTGCCGCAGCGACTCCCCGCCGTGCCCGGCGAAGTCCGGGTCGTCCAGCCAGGCGGAGACCGCGAGCGGTTCCGTTTCGGCCACCTCGGCCAGGGTCCGCCCCCGCCACTCCCCCATCGCACAGCCCGCCAGCTCCGGCACCGGCCGGGCCGGCAGTCCGAGCGCCTCCGCGGTGCGCCGGCAGCGCACGGAGGGCGAGGCGAAGACCCGGTCGGCGGTCGGCAGCGCCCCGGCGGCGGCCCGAACCCGCCGCAGTCCGGCCGCGTGCGGCGGGGAGTCGTCGTCGAAGCGCACCTCGCGCTGGGCGTCACCCGCGGTCGCCGAGACCAGCATCACCCGAGTTGTCATGCCCTCTTCCTTCTCTTGCCGCTGGGACGTCAACTCGCCTGTGGTACACGGGAGTTGCCCGAAGCATGCGCCCCGGTCCGCATCCGTCCGCCCCCCGTACGGTCTTGGCCAGGTGGCCGGATCGCGGTACGTTTCCCGGTGCTTGACGACGGCATGACGGAAGCCGGTGGGATCCCGGCGCGGTCGCGCCACTGTATGTCCGGTTTTTTATCAGCCCGCCAGGGGCCGGTACCGGACGAGCCAGACCCGCATGTCGTTCTGCACTCCCATCACCGGGGACGCGAGTTCCCCCCAACAGGAGGTCATGCCATGGCTTCGTCCATCGCACCGCCGGCCACCGGCGCCACCACCACCCCCGCCCCGCTCCCGCTGAAGGCGATCGCCCCCTGGGCGCTGTTCGCCGGTGTGCTGCTGCTGGTCCTGCTCTACTTCGTCGGCGCGGAGCAGGGCGCCACCTCGCTGCTGTCCGGTTCGGACGTCCATGAATGGCTGCACGACGGGCGCCACCTCCTCGGTTTCCCCTGCCACTGACGGACGGCCGCAGCCATGAACTCCCTCACCGTCAGGACCCTGCTGGTCCGCGGCATGCTCGCCGGCCTGGCCGCCGGCGTGCTGTCCCTCCTCGTCGCCTACCTGCTGGGCGAACCGCGGATCGACGCCGCCATCGCCTTCGAGGAGGCACACAGCCACGAACACGAGATGGAGGTGGTCGGCCGCGGACTGCAGTCCACGGCCGGGCTCGCCACCGGCGTCCTGGTCTACGGCGTGGCGCTGGGCGGGATCGCCGCACTGGCCTTCTGCTTCGCCCTGGGGCGGATCGGCCGGTTCGGTGCCCGCGCCACCGCCCTGCTGCTCTCCGGGGCGGCACTGGGGGCCGGCTATGTCGTGCCGTTCCTGAAATACCCGGCCAACCCACCGTCGGTCGGCGACCCCGACACCATCGGCAGGCGCACCGCCCTGTATTTCCTGATGATGCTGCTCGGCCTCCTGCTGGCCGTCGCCGCCACGCTCCTCGGCCGGCGGCTGGCTCCGAAGCTGGGCAACTGGTACGCGACGGTGGTCGCCGTCGCCGCGTTCGCGGTCGCCGTCGGGCTCGCCTACGCGTTCCTGCCGGCCGTCGACGAGGTGCCCGCGGGCTTCTCCGCCACGCTGCTGTGGCAGTTCCGGCTGTCGGCGCTCGCCGTCCAGCTGGTGCTGTGGACCGCCTTCGGGCTGGTCTTCGGGCAGCTGGCGGAGCGCGTCGTCACGGTCCGGCCGGCCGCCGAGCGGGCCGCGGCGGTGTCCGTCACCTCCTGATCCGGCGCCTGCACCGCACCACCGGTCCGGGGCCCGCGAGCACTCCTCGCGGGCCCCGGACCTGCTGCGCTGCACCCGGCCCGTTCCGGCGGCAGGGAACTGACGCTATGTCAGAGCTGGCCCGGGATGCCGTCGAGGTGCGGCAGGTCGTGGTCGAGACGCTCGCGCTTGGTGCGGAGATAGCGGATGTTCTCCGCCTGCGGCTCGGCCAGCAGCGGGACCCGCTCGGTGACGGCGATGCCGTGCCGCACCAACGCGGCGCGCTTGCGCGGGTTGTTGGACAGCAGCCGTACCGCGCGGACACCGAGGTCGTCGAGGATCTGCGCGGCGGCGCGGTACTCCCGGGCGTCGACCGGGAGGCCGAGCGCGACGTTCGCCTCGACGGTGTCCAGCCCCTCCTCCTGGAGCTGCATCGCGCGGAGCTTGGCCAGCAGGCCGATGCCCCGGCCCTCGTGGCCCTGGAGGTAGACCAGCACCCCGCGCCCGGCCGCCGCTATCGCCCGCAGCGCCGCGGACAGCTGGTCACCGCACTCGCAGTGCCGGGACGCGAAGGCATCCCCGGTCAGGCATTCCGAATGCACCCGGGTCAGCACCGGTTCGCCGGTGACCTCGCCGTACACCAGCGCCACGTGCTCGGTCCCGCTGGGCCGGTCGAGATAGCCGACCGCCCGGAACTCCCCGTAGGCGGTGGGCAGCCGGACCGACACCGCCCGCGCCACACCGGGCAGGGGGCGGGCCGCGTCGGGGGCGACGGCGAGGTCATGACCGGGGCGGGGGCCGCACAGGGCGTCGGGGTCCGTCATGGCGCGATGGTACCCACGGGGGTCGGAACCCGGCGGCGATCACTCAGAAACATGACAAGTATGCTGCGGCACCCGCGTCCCGACCGGCTCCCGGCGAGCCGACCGACGAAAGGCGGACCGATCCCGATGACCGCTCCCCCGCAACCGCCGACGTCCGCCGGGCTGTTGCCGGCCGACACCACCGAGGACGTCCGGCAGCGGCGGCCGCAGCTGGCCGTGCTGCCCGTCGGCAGCTTCGAACAGCACGGTCCCCACCTGCCGTTGACCACCGACACGGTCATCGCGTGCACCGTCGCCCGGGAGGTGGCCGCCGGCCATGACGTCCTGCTGCTGCCGCCGCTGACCGTCTCCTGTTCGCAGGAGCACGCCGCCTGGCCGGGGACGGTCAGCATCTCGGCACGGACGCTGCACGCCGTCGTCACGGACCTCGCCGACTCGCTGCTCCGGTCCGGGATCACGGCTCTGGTCCTGGTCAACGGCCACGGCGGGAACTACGTGCTGCGCAACGTGGTGCAGGAATCCGCCGGGCGCGGCATCCGGATGGCGCTGTTCCCCGGCACCGCCGACTGGGAAGCGGCCCGCGACCGGGCCGGGATACGCACCTCCGCGCACAGCGACATGCACGCGGGCGAACTGGAGACCTCGATCCTGCTGCACGCCCACCCGGAACTGGTCAAGGACGGCTACGCCACCGCGGATTGCCCGGCCGACGACCGCCGGCACCTGCTGACGCTGGGGCTGTCGGCGTACACCACATCCGGTGTCGTCGGCCGCCCCTCGCTCGCCTCCGCCCACAAGGGCCGGGAGCTGCTGGCCGGGCTGACCGAGGCGTTCGCCGAGTACGTCGCGCTGCTGGGTGCCGGGGCGGACGCCGATGACTGAGGTGCTGGGCAGCGCGGAGGCGTGGCAGCGGCTGCGGCGGATCCGTGACGAAGGGCAGGCCCGGGCCGCCGGGCTGGTGCGGGACGGCGACGGCCGGCCGTGCTGGGAGGAGCCCGCCTCGGCCGGCGCCGCGGAGCTCGCCGCGCGCTATCTGCCGCTCTGCCTGGCCGGCCCACGGGTCGCGTTCGGGCAGTTGGGCCAGAGCCTGGACGGCTTCGTGGCGACCCGCACCGGCGATGCCGACTACGTCACCGGGACGGCCGACCGCCGCCATCTGCACCGGCTGCGGGCGCTCGCCGACGCCGTGCTGGTCGGCGCGGGAACGGCCGTGGCGGACGACCCCCGGCTGACCGTACGGGCCTGTCCCGGCGACAACCCGGTGCGGGTGGTGCTCGATCCGCGCGGCCGGGTGCCGCACGGCAGCGGGGTGTTCACGGACCGGGCCGCGCCGACGCTGTGGGTGGTGGGGCCGGACGCCGCGGTGCCGCCGGACGTGACGGGCGAGGGCGTCGAGGTGCTCCGGCTGCCCGATGCGGCGGCGTTCGCCCCGTCACGGCTGCTCACGGCCCTGGCGCGCCGCGGCCTGGGCCGGGTGCTGATCGAGGGCGGCGGGGTGACCGTGTCGCGGTTCGTGCAGGCCGGTGCGCTGGACCGGCTGTACCTCACCGTCGCGCCGGTACTGATCGGGGACGGCGTGCCCGGCCTGCGGTTCCCCGGGACGACGGTGATGCGCGAGGCGCTCCGGCCGCCGCTGCGGCGCAGCCTGCTCGGGGAGGACACCCTCTTCGAGATGGAGCTGCGGACGGCCGGCGCGGAGGCCGGCGCCCCACCGGACGCACAGCACCACGACGCCGGGCAGGCTCGCGGCGAAGGCGAGGACGCCGTAGACGACGGCGGTGGCCAGACCCTGCGCCGCGCCCAGCCCGGCGGCGCCGAACGCCCAGGCGGCGACGCCCTCACGGGGGCCCCAGCCACCGACGTTCAGCGGCAGCGCCATGGCGAGCAGGGCCAGGACCACCAGCGGCACCAGCTCGGCGGTCGGTGCGGTGACGCCGGCGACCCGGGCGGCCAGGACGAACGTGGCGAGGTAGCCCGCGAGGACCACCGCGGAGGACAGGGCGACGCCGGAGCGGACGCCGGGGGCGGCGAGGCCCTGGCGCGCCTCGGTCAGGAAGGTGCCGAGCGCGCGCCGGACGCGTGATGCGCCGGGGCGGCGCCGCAGCCACAGGGCGAGGACGAGCGCCGCGGCGCCCACCGCGGCGGCGGTCACGGCGGCGCCGGGTGAGGCCAGCGTGCGAACGGCCGGCGCCAGGACCGGTGACGGCCGGGCGAGCAGCACCACGGCCCCGGCGAGCACCAGCACCAGCTGGCCGGCGGTGCGTTCCAGGACCACCGCCCGGACCCCGCGTCCCAGGTCGCCGGAGGCCCGGCCGTGCCCCACCGCGCGGTGGACGTCGCCCAGGACGCCGCCGGGCAGCGCCGCGTTGAGGAACAGCGCCCGGTAGTAGTCGGCGACCGCCCGGCCCAGCGGCAGCCGGAGGCCCAGTCCGCGGGCCACCAGGCACCAGCGCCAGGCGCTGCCGACCGTGGTCAGCAGGCCGAGGCCGAGGGCCGCGAGCAGCGCCGGGGCGTCGATCCGGCGCAAGCCCTCCAGGAAGGCCCCGGAGCCCAGGTGCCACACCAGGGCCGCCAGGATGCCCGCGCCCGCGAGCAGCCGCAGCACCGCCCAGCCGCGCTGTTTCATCCCCCGTCCCCGGGCGGCGGACCGGGCAGCGCCAGCAGGTCGGTGTGGTGCACGGTCACGCCCAGTTCGCCCGCCGCGCACTCCTCCAGCCGGCGCCCCAGATAGGCCACCGCCTCCGGTGCCAGCGTGGGCCGCTGGGCGTGTGCGGCGCCGACCCAGCCGCGCAGCCATTCGGCGGTCAGCGCGGACTCCGCGCAGCCGAGCCGCCAGGGGCTGGACCGCAACCGCACCGTCCAGCCGTGCCGTTCGAACGCCGTGACCGCCGCCGCGACCGCGTCCGGACCGAGCAGCCCGCGGTCCCCCTCGGTACGGCGCTGGTGGTCGTTGAAGGCGGCGGCCAGCTCCGCGTCGAGCGGATCGGGCGGGGTCAGCTCCACCCGCCCGGAGACCGAGAGCGCCAGCAGGACCGGGCAGCCGGCAGCGGCACAGGCCGCCGCGAGCGCCTCGATCTCGTCGCGGGTGAGCAGATCGAGCAGGGCGGACGCGGTGACCAGGGAGGTCCCGGCGAGGTCGGCGGCGGTGAGGGCGGTCAGGTCACCGCGCTCGGTGGTGGCGGTGACCGGCGTGCCGTCGGCGGCCGTTGCGGGCATCCGGGCACCGGCCTCGGCGAGCAGCACCGGGTCGTGGTCGTGCAGGATCCAGCGCTGCGGGCCGGGCAGCCGGACGGCGAGCCAGCGCGCCATGGAGCCGGTGCCGCAGCCCAGGTCGCGGACGGTCAGACCGGGCGGGCCGGGCCGGCCGGCCAGCGCTCTGCGCAGCGGGCGGAGGAGTTCGGGGGCCCGGGCGGCGGCGTCGGCGCGTTCGCGCAACTCCAGCCAGCGCGGGGCGAATCGGGGGCTGCCGACGGCGGTCAACGGCTGCTCCGGGGCTCGTGCCGAAGCCGTTCCAGCGCTTCGGCCAGGCTGTGCGACGTCATCTCCCACCCCTCCAGCATGGCACGCCGTCCGCGCGCGGCTTCCCGCAGCCGGCGGCGCAGCTCCCCGTCCCCGAGCCAGTCGCCGAGGGCGCCGGTGAGCGCCGCGGGTTCCCCGGCGGGTACAAGGAGGCCGGGCAGGGTGCCGTCGGGGGCCCGTCCGAGGGCCTCCGGTACGCCGTCGACGGCCGTGGCCAGGACGGGAATTCCGCGCGCCAGCGCCTCGGTGATCACCATGCCGTAGGTCTCGGCGTACGAGGCGAGGACCAGCAGGTCGGCGGCGGCGTAGTGCGCGGCCAGTCCGGCACCGGTTTGCGGCCCGGCGAAACGGATCCGGTCGCCGAGCCCCAACTCGTCCACGTGCTGCCGTAGTTGGGTGGCGTATCCCAAGTCGCCGCCGGGACCGCCGACGAAGGTGCAGTGCCAGGGCGGGCCGGTGACGGTGGCCAGGGCGTCGAGCAGCCGGCGGTGTCCCTTGCGCGGGGTGAGCGCGGCGACGCAGAGCAGCGCGGTGCCGGACCCGGTGCCGGGGGCGAGGGGTGCGGGGTCGGTCCCGGGCCGGGCGACGTGGACGCGGGCGGGCGGCAGTCGGTGGTGTGCGGTGAGCCGGCCGGCGGCCCAGGCGCTGGTGGCCACGACGGCGCCGGCGGCGTGCAGGACCCGGCGTTCCCGGGCGTCCAGGTCGGCGGCCTCGCGGGGGTCGAGCCCGGTCTCGTCGGCCAGCGGCAGATGGACGAGGACGGCGAGCCGCAGCCGGGCGGCCTCGGGCTGGAGGACTTCGGGGACGCCGCAGCCGACCAGCCCGTCGAGGAGGACCACTGCGCCGTCGGGGAGTTCCGCCAGCAGCCGGGCCAGCTCGGCGCGGTCGGCGGCGGCCGGCCGCGGCCAGGCGCCGGGCAGGGCGTGCGGGCGCACGCGCCACCCCGCCGCCGGAAGGCCCCGGCACACCCGGCGGTCGTAGGTGTTGCCGCCGCTGGGCGCCGCCGGGTCGTCGACGCCGCCGGGCAGGACGACGTGCACCGTCCGCTCCCCCGCCGGGGCGGCGCCGCCGCGGGTCACAGCGCGCGCTCGTAGCTGGCCCAGGCGATGTGCGATTCGTGCAAGGTGACCGATATGCCGGTCAGTTCGCGGGCGCCCTCGCCGAGGTTCCCGGCCTGCACGCGATCCGCGAGCCGGTCGGCGATGACCTTGGCCAGCGCCTCCGTCGAAGTGTTGGTGCCGGCGAAGGCGGGCTCGTCGTCGAGGTTGCGGTAGTTCAGCTCGCCGACCACCCCGGCGAGTTCCTGGGTGGCCAGGCCGATGTCCACGACGATGTTGTCGGCGTCGAGCTCGGGCCGGCGGAAGGTGGCGTCCACGATGAACGTCGCGCCGTGGAGCCGCTGCGCGGGGCCGAACACGGCACCGCGGAAGCTGTGCGCGACCATCAGGTGATCGCGGACGGTGATGCTGAACAAGGCCGTTCCTCCGGTGTGATGTCGGTCTCAGTGACGGTGCCGTGGGGGGCGGATCGGGGGCCGGGGCGCGGTGCCTACCGGCCGTCCGGCGGTGCGTACCGGATGCGGTGGCAGAGCGCCGGGAGGTCGCCGGAGGCGAGCCGGGGCAGCACCTGCGGCAGCTCCTCGAAGGCGGACTCCCCGGTGATCAGCGCATCGAAGGCCGGATCGGCGAGGAGTTCGAGGGCGAGCGCCATCCGGTCGGCGTAGCTGCGGCGGGCCCGCCGGGCCGGGGAGACGGTGCCGACCTGGCTGCTGCGCACGACCAGCCGGCGGGAGTGGAAGGCCTCGCCCAGGGGCAGGCTGACCCGCCGGTCGCCGTACCAGCTCAGCTCCAGGACGGTGCCTTCCGGCGCGAGCAGTTCGAGGGCGCGGGTCAGTCCTTCCTCGGTGGCGCTGGCGTGCACGACGAGGTCGCAGTCGCCGCGGGCGTCGGCGGGCAGCGCGAAGTCCACACCGAGCGCCTCGGCGGTGGCGGCGCGGCCGGGATCGGCGTCGACCAACTGCACCCGCACCGCCGGGTAGCGGGCGAGGAGGGCGGCCACACTGCATCCGACCATGCCGCCGCCGATCACCGCGATCCGGTCGCCGATCAGCGGCCCGGCGTCCCAGAGGGCGTTGACCGCGGTCTCGACGGTGCCGGCGAGGACGGCCCGGGCGGCGGGCACGGTGTCCGGTACGGGGGTGACGGCGCGGGCCGGGACGACGTAGTGCGTCTGGTGCGGGTACAGGCAGAAGACCGTGCGGCCGCGCAGTGCGGGCGGTCCCTCCTCGACGACGCCGACGTTGAGGTAGCCGTATTTGACCGGTGCCGGGAAGTCGCCCTCCTGGTAGGGCGCCCGCATCGTGGTGTGCTGGCTCTCGGACACCTGGCCGCGGAAGACCAGGGTCTCGGTGCCGCGGCTCACCCCGGACCACAGGGTGCGCACCAGCACCTCGTCGGGACCGGGCCCGGACAGCTCCGCCGGCCGGATCCCGCCCTGTCCCGGGGCGGTTGTCCAAAAGGCACAAGCGGCGCGCGGCAACGGGATCCTCCTGGACGCTACGGCGAGGAGTCCTCGATGCTGGGGATCAAGGACGCCGTCACCCTACGCGGCGCCCCCCGACTCCGCCACAGGTCAAGGGAGGCACGGTGGCCGTACAAGAGCACTTCGACACAAGAGCCTTGGGGCCGGACACCACGGCGGGCATGGGCGTGCAGCTGCTGGTGCTGGAGGTGCTGTGCCGGGTGGTCGGGCTGGGCACCGCGGGATGGCTGACGGGCTCGGCGTTCGCGGTGGTGACCTGGGCGGTGCTCACGCTGGCGCTGCGCCGGTCGTGGACCGGTCCGTTCGGGCCGGCGAACCGCGTCACGCTGGCCCGGGCGATCCTGGTGGGCGGGGTGACCGCGCTGGTCGCGGACTCCTTCGACCGGCGGGCCCCGGTCGCGGTGCTGACCGCGCTGGCCACGGTGGCGCTGATCCTGGACGCCGTGGACGGCCGGGTGGCCCGGCGCACCGGCACGGCGACGCCGCTGGGGGCGCGCTTCGACATGGAGGTCGACGCGTTCCTGATCCTGGTGCTGTGCGTGTACGTCGCGATGCCGCTGGGCGTCTGGGTCCTGGCGATCGGTCTGATGCGGTACGCGTTCGTCGCGGCGTCCTGGGTCCGGCCGTGGTTGCGCGGTGCGCTGCCGCCCAGCATGGCCCGGAAGACGGTGGCGGCGCTGCAGGGCGTGGTGCTGGTGGTGGCCGGTGCCGGGATCGTGCCACGGACGGTGGCCGGCGCTGCGGTGGCCGGGGCGCTAGCGCTGCTGGTGTGGTCGTTCGGACGGGACGTCAGGTGGCTGTGGCGGGCCCGGGCGGACGCCGCTACGTGCCCGCGTGCCGTCCCAGGTAGACGACCAGTGCGAGGAAGAGCAGCAGCAGGTTCGTGACGAGGACGGAGAGCAGGATCCGGCGCAACAGGCCGGCGCGCGGCGGCCGGTGGGTGACCAGCACGGCGCCGGGCAGCCGGGCCAGCTGGAGGCCCGGGCGGAGCGCGGTGGTGCGCGGGCGCAGCGCGCCGCAGCGCGGGGAGGCGTGGTGACGGGCGGTCGGCTCGGGGCAGCCGCGGCCGTGGCCGCGGGGTCGGTGCAACGGCCCCCGGGCCGGCGGGCGCCCGCGGCAGGGCCGGGCGGCACCCGGGCCGGGGGGCACCGGTATGCAGGTGCGGGAACGGACCGCCCGCCAGGGCGGCGGTCCTTTGCGCCGTGCTGCGCCGGACATCCGCACTCACCCGGTCCCGGTGGGGTGTGACCGGGCGCCGCTCATGTCCGCGCCCCTGCCCGGCCCGCACCGCGGGTCTGGTGTGCCCGTACCGACTCGGCGAAACCGCCCACGCATGGTCCTCCGCGTTCAGGCCGCACGGCCGTCGCGTCATCTGTTGAATTGCGGATTTCTGCAACTGTAGACGACGGGGGTGCCCGATTTGAATGGGTGGGCCGGACAAACCGGGTGCACGCCCGGCACGCGATCCCGGTGGACAGGCCCGCGGCCTTTGCCGATAGTGACGCGCATGACCTCACTGATACGGCACGTCACCGTCGACTGCACCGATGCCCACCGTCTGGCGACCTTCTGGGCCGGGGTGCTGGGCGGTTCGCTGGCCGCGGACGACTTCCCGGGGGATCCGGAGGCCACGGTCACCACCGCGGCCGGTGCGCTGCTGTTCGTCGCGGTGCCCGAGGCCAAGGCCGGGAAGAACCGGCTGCATCTGGATCTGCAGCCGCAGGACCGCGGCCGCGACGAGGAGGTCGAACGGCTGCTGGCGCTCGGCGCGACCCTGGTCGCCGACCACCGCCGGCCCGACGGGACGGGGTGGGCGACGATGGCCGACATCGAGGGCAACGAGTTCTGCGTGGAGCGCAGCGCGGCGGAGCGTGCGGGCTGAGCCGCGGCTCAACTCCCCGGCCCGCGCGGGGGCGTGCCGGTCCGCCGGCTCACGCGGCGGGCCGGCCCAGGTAGGTCCGCAGGTGGCGGGCCGTCAGGGTGTCCGCGGTGGCGACGAGGTCGGCGGGGGTGCCTTCGAAGACGATGCGGCCGCCGTCGTGGCCGGCGCCGGGGCCGAGGTCGACGATCCAGTCGGCGTGGGCCATGACGGCCTGGTGGTGTTCGATGACGATGACGGTGTTGCCGTCGTCGACGAGCCGGTCGAGCAGGCCCAGCAGCCGGTCCACGTCGGCCGGGTGCAGTCCGCTGGTGGGTTCGTCGAGGAGGTAGACGGCGCCCTTCTCGGCCATGTGGAGGGCGAGTTTGAGCCGCTGCCGTTCGCCGCCGGAGAGGGTGGTGAGCGGCTGGCCGAGGCCGAGGTAGGGCAGGCCCACGTCGGCGAGCCGGTCGAGGACGGTGCGGGCCTGGCCGGAGGGGAAGAACTCCCGGGCCTCGGCGACCGACATCGCGAGCACCTCGCTGATGTTCTTGCCGCGCAGGGTGTAGGTGAGCACCTCGGGCGTGAACCGCCGGCCCTCGCACTCCTCGCAGACGGAGGCCACGCCGGCCATCATCGCCAGGTCGGTGTAGACCAGTCCGATGCCCTTGCAGGTGGGGCAGGCGCCTTCGGAGTTGGCGCTGAACAGTCCGGGACCGACGCCGTTGGCGCGGGCGAAGGCGGTGCGCACCGGGCCGAGCAGTCCGGTGTAGGTGGCCGGGTTGGAGCGCCGGGAGCCGCGGATCGGGGACTGGTCGGCGGTGATGACGCCGTCCCGGCCGCTCAGTGAGCCGTGGATAAGTGAGCTCTTGCCCGAGCCGGCCACGCCGGTGACGACGGTGAGCACGCCGAGCGGCAGGTCGACGCTGACGTCCTTGAGGTTGTGGGTGGTCGCGCCGGTGATGGCGAGGTGGCCGGTGGGCCGCCGGAGGTGCTCGCGCAGCCCGGCGCGGTGGTCGAGATGGCGGCCGGTGAGGGTGCCGGAGGCCCGCAGGCCGCGGACGTCGCCGGTGTAGCAGATCCGTCCGCCGGCCGGTCCGGCGCCGGGGCCGAGGTCGACGACGTGGTCGGCGACGGCGATGGTCTCGGGTTTGTGCTCGACGACGAGGACGGTGTTGCCCTTGTCGCGCAGCCGCAGCAGCAGGTCGTTCATCCGCTGGATGTCGTGCGGGTGCAGGCCGACGGTGGGCTCGTCGAAGACGTAGGTGACGTCGGTCAGGCTGGAGCCGAGGTGGCGGACCATCTTCACCCGCTGGGCCTCGCCGCCGGAGAGGGTGCCGGATTCCCGGTCCAGGCTCAGATAGCCGAGGCCGATCTCGACGAGGGATTCCAGGGTGTGGCGGAGGGTGGCGACCAGCGGGGCCACCGACGGGTCGTCGATGCCGCGGACGAACTCCACCAGATCGCTGATCTGGAGGGCGGAGCATTCGGCGATGTTGCGGCCGGCGATGCGGGAGGCGAGGGCCGCGGGGTTGAGGCGGGCGCCGCCGCAGGCGTCGCAGGCGGCGAAGGTCACCGCACGGTCGACGAAGGCCCGGATGTGCGGTTGCAGGGATTCCCGGTCCTTGGCGAGATAGGTCCGCCGGACCCGCGTCAGCAGTCCTTCATAGGTGATGTTCGAGGTGCCGCGCTTGATTTTCGTGGCGGGCTTGTGCAGGAAGTCGTCCCACTGCGCGGGGGTGAAATCCGCGAGCTTCACGTCGGGGTCGAAGAATCCGGAGTGCGCGAGGGTCTGCCAGTACCACGAGCCCACGGTGAATCCGGGGGCGTTGATCGCGCCCTCGTTGAGGGAGCGCGAGGTGTCCACGAGCTGGTCGAGGTCGATGGTGGAGACCCGGCCGAGCCCCTCGCACCCGGGGCACATGCCCTCGGCGCTGTTGAAGCTGAACGCGGTGGAGGTCCCGGCGTGCGGGGTGCCCAGGCGGCTGTAGATGATCCGCAGCATGGTGTGGGCGTCGGTGGCGGTGCCGACCGTGGAGCGCGCGTTGGCGCCCATGCGTTCCTGGTCGACGACGATCGCCGCGCTCAGATTGCGCAGGGCGTCCACGTCGGGCCGGCTGCGCGCCGGCATGAAGGACTGCACGAAGGCCGTGTAGGTCTCGTTGATGAGCCGCTGGGACTCGGCCGCGACGGTGCCGAAGACCAGGGAGGACTTCCCGGATCCGGAGACTCCGGTGAAGACCGTGAGCCGGCGCTTGGGAATGTCCAGGGAAATGTCGGCGAGATTGTTCTCCCGGGCGCCGCGCACCTCGATCACATCATGACTGTCCGCCGCGTACGCGGTCTCCTTTTCCGGCTTTCCGACCTGCTCGGCCCCCATGTCAGCCGCCACCCCTCCTGATATCCTTACACCGTAAAGAGTTCGCCGGGTGACGTTACTTTATGGCGTAAGGAGACGGCAAGTGGTGGTATTCGCCGGCCAGGGCGATCCCCGTCGGTCGATGGCTCTGCTGTGGCGCGACGAGCGCCCCGGCGGGGCGCGGACGCGGCAGTGGCCGGGCCCCAAACCGGCCCTGAGCGTCGAGGTGATCGTCCGCGCCGGGATCGCGGTCGCCGACGCGGAGGGCATGGCGGCCCTGTCCATGCGCGCGGTCGGCGAGCGGCTGGGACGCACCGCCATGGCGCTGTACACCTACGTCCCGGGCAAGAGCGAGCTGGTGGACCTGATGTACGACCAGGTGCTGGCCGAGCTGCCGCACGACTACGACCTGGCGGCGGGCTGGCGGGCCGCGGTGACGTCCTGGGCCGAGGACACCTGGGAGTTCTACCTGCGCCACCCCTGGGTGCTCCAGGTCTCCCAGGCCCGCCCGGTGCTCGGCCCCCACGAGTACCGCGCCCTGGAGACGCTGCTGGCGCTGCTGTACGCCACCGGCCTCGACTCCGCGGTGCTGCGGCGGGTGGTCGGGACGCTGGTGCACGTCGTGCGCGGGGCCGCGCGGACCGTCGCCGAGGCCCGGCTGGCCGCGGCCTCGACCGGGGTGTCCGACGAGGACTGGTGGCTGGCGCGGTCCGGGATGCTGGAGGAGGTGGTGCCCGACTTCGCGGCGCGCTTCCCGCTGCTGGTCCGGCTGGAGACCGAGGGCGCGGTCCCGGTCGCGGACGACGCGGTGCCGTATCTGGAACGTGAGGCGCGGGCGACCTTCGAGGGCGGACTCGCGGTCGTCCTGGACGGGGTCGAGGCGGCGATCCGGCGCGCCCGCTGAGCCGGAACCGGCCGCACCGGCCCCGCCGCCGAGGGCCGTTGGGGTGATGAAGGGGGCCTGGGGCCCCTTGCCGGGTGTCGTCGGCCGGGCCCCGCGCGTTGGTCTGCCATGACCGTCTTCCGCGTCCGACCGTGGTTCCTGCCGTCCAGCCTCGCGGCGTTCCTGACCGAGGTGTGGCCGGACGGGCCGGCCGACCCCCCGTCGGACGCCGGCCCCGGGAACCGCTCGGACGCGGCGTCCGATACCCGGTCAGGTGAGTGCCGGCCGGTCGATCCGCCGACCGGCGAAGGAAGCTGCGGCGAGCCCCCGGAGAACCCCGCTGACCGGCCCTGATGCGCGGCCGGACGGGACGGCGGGGCAGCGGACTTGACGGCGTGTCGGAGACCGGCGGGCGCGCCCTCGGCCGTCATCGGGTCAGCACGAATGGCGAGCGCGGTTGATCGCCCATAGCTTCGCCTCATGGCGCTACAACAGATGACACTCCTGGGCTGTGTCGCCGCGGTGATGGCCGGCGGACTGGGCGCGGCCCCTCCCTCCGATGCCCCGGGACGGCATGTGGTCCGCCCGGGCGAGTCGATCCAGCAGGCGGTGGACGCGGCCCGGCCCGGTGACACCGTCGTCCTGCGGCCCGGGGTCTACCGCGAGAGCGTGCTGATCACCACATCGCGGCTGCGTCTCGTCGGGGCCGGCAAGAAGACGGTGATCCGCCCGTCGGCGAAGCGGGCGGCGAACCGCTGCGGCGAGGAGGGCAACGGCATCTGCGTGCTCGGCTCGCCGCACCATCCGCTCCGGGACGTCAGCATCCGCGCGTTGACCGTCACCGGCTTCAAGCAGAACGGCATCTGGGCCTCCGGCACCGACCGGATGACCGTGCACGGGGTGACGTCCCGGAAGAACGGGGTCTGGGGCATCGCGCAGGAGAAGTCCACCCGCGGCGTGATCCGCGACAACTTCGTCACCGACAACGGCGACTCCGGCATCTTCCTGGCGAACACCGTCAAGGAGGAGGGCGGCGCGACCGACACCCGGGGCGCGTCGATCACCCAGAACCGGATGTCCCACAACCGGATCGGTATCACCGTCCGCCGGGTCAGGAACCTGACGGTCGGCCACAACACCGTCACCGGGAACTGCGCCGGGGTCTTCATCGTCGGCGACGAGTCCCGCCCCCGGGCGGGCGCGCTGACCGTACGGGACAACGACGTCTCCCGGAACAACAAGCACTGCGCCGCCACCAAGCGGCTGCCGTTCCTCCAGGGCTCGGGCATCGTGCTCACCGGCACCGAGCGGGCGCTGGTGCGGCACAACCTGGTCCGCGACAACCGGGGCACGTCGCCGCTCTCCGGGGGCGTGGTGCTCTTCCACAGCTTCGTGGGCGCGCTCAACGAGCACAACACCGTCGTCGACAACATCGTGCTGCGCAACAAGCCGGTCGACCTGGCCGACCGGGACCCCAAGGGCCGGGGCAACCGGTTCGTCCGCAACGTCTGCCGGACCTCGAAGCCGGCCGGGCTGTGCTGACGGCCCACCTGGCGCACCCGGTGCCACGGGTGCACTCACCTACCACGGGAGAATAGAGGCTCCAATGACCACCGTAAGTCCCTCGCCCCAGTCGGCCATGCGGCTGCGGGAGCTCGTCTTCGGAGCCGCGTGCGCGGCCGCGGTACGGGCGGCGGCGCGGCTCGGCGTCGCCGACGCGCTCGGCGACCGGCCGGCCTCCGCCGAGGAGCTCGCCGCCGAGGTGAAGGCCGAACCGCGGCCGATGGAAAGGCTGTTGCGCGCCCTGTCCTGCTACGGGATCTTCGCCGAGACCGACGACGGGAAGTACGTCCACACCGACATGTCCCGGATGCTGCGCGAGGACGCCCCGAACAGCCTGCGCTACATCTCCCTGTGGTGCACCGAGCCGTGGACCTGGGAGGCGTGGCCGCGGCTCGACGAGGCGGTGCGCTCCGGTCGCGACGTCTTCGACGACCTGTACGGCAAGAGCTTCTTCGAGTACCTGCACCAGGACGCCACGGAGTCCGCCCAGGTCTTCGACCGGGCCATGACCACCTCCAGCAGGCAGTCGGCCGAGGACGTCGCCCGGCTGCTGGACCTGTCGAAGGCGCAGTCGGTGGCGGACATCGGCGGCGGACAGGGCCACGTCCTCGCCAGCCTGCTGGAGAAGCACCCCTCGCTGGAGGGCACCCTGCTCGACCTGCCCACGGTCGTAGCGCACCCGGACCCCCGGCTGCGCGCGGGCGGTCCGCTCGCCCCGCGGGTGAAGGTGGTGCCCGGCGACTGCCGGGAGGACATCCCGGTCCGGGCCGACGTCTACATCATCAAGAACATCCTGGAGTGGGACGACGACTCCACCCGCCGGACGCTGCACAACGTCAAGGCGGCGGCCCGGCCCGGCGCCCGGGTGGTGGTCATCGAGAACCTCGTCGACGACAGCCCGTCGATGAAGTTCACCACCGCCATGGACCTGCTGCTCCTGCTGAACGTGGGCGGCGCCAAGCACACCAAGGACAGCATGATCCGCCGGCTCTCGGACGCCGGTCTGGAGGTGCACGACGTCCTCGTCGTCAACCCGTACCTGCACGCCTTCGAGTGCACCGTCCCGGCGTGAGCACCAAGCCGCCGTGAACCGCCCGGGAACGGCCGGCCGCCCGGCGGGGAGAGTGCTCCCCGCCGGGCGGCCGTGCCGTTTCCCGGGCGGCGGCCGGGGCCCGAGGGATCGCCCCGGCCCGGCCTGCGCGTCAGTGACTGCCGTCGCGCTCCCAGCGGTAGAACTGCTGGGCCATCGCGTCCTTGGGGCTCCGCCAGGTCTCGGGGTCGTAGGCGCTGACGAAGGCGGACAGCTTGTCGCTCACCGCACGGAACTCGGGGTGCCCGGTGACCTTGGCGATCTCCGGGCCGGGCGGCCGGTCGGACTCGATGAGGTGCAGGTAGACCTCACCGAACTGGAACAGGGTCCGCCGCGAGACGCCGACCAGGTGTGGCAGTTCCGTACGGTCGGACTCGCGGAAGACCTCCGCGATGTCCGGTGCCGAACCGGGTTTCATGCGGGCGACGATCAGAGCGTGATGCATCGGGAAGATCCCTTCGTTGCCGCCCGAGGGCGGTCCGGACGCGGCCCGGCGGGCCGTCAGCTGACGGCGGCGGACCGCAGCTCGCGGTCCCGCTGCTCGATCTTGTCCCGGATGAGCTCCATCTGGATCCGGGAGTTGCGGTTGATGAGCTCGGTCATGCCCTTGTCGTCGATCGGGGCGTCCGGCTTCATCGCGAAGTCCTGGGTCCAGTGCATCGAGGTGCCGCCGGGGATCTCGGAGTACTTCCAGTGGATGTCCATGTGCGCGAACGGGCCGGTCTCCACCCGGCGGGCACGGACGGTGCGGTGGGCGCGGTCGACGACCCGCTCGGAGACCCAGCTCCAGACGGTGCCGTTGTCGTCCGGGTGCATCGTCAGCCGGAAGGTGGTCTTGTCGCCCTCGCGGGACAGCACCTCGACCGCGGCGTACTCGCTGAACAGCTGCGGCCAGTTCTCCAGGTCGTTGGTGATGTCCCAGACGAGGTCGAGGGGCGCGGCGATGGTGATGTCGTTCTCGGTGTGGCCGGGCATGTCAGGCTCCTGTCGTAGGCACTTTGTCGGCTTCCAGGGGGGCTTTGCCAGGGGTGTTGACGAGGGCGAGGAAGTCGCGCGGCGTCTTGCAGCGCTCCGCGTCGGTCGGCATCGGCCGGCCGCGCCGGTTCTCCAGCTCGCCCACGATGCCCAGAAGGCCCAGCGAGTCGAGGCCGAACTCGGCGAAGGTCGAGTCGGCCCGGTTCGCCAGGTCCTTCGGGTCGACGGTCAGGCCGGCGGCGGACTTCATCAGCGCTGCCAGCTCGTCGAGGGTCAGTTGAGCAGTCATGTGCGGTTCTCCTTCTCACGAGGGGGACGGCGGGCCCTGCCGCAGCACCATTGCCGCGTTCGAGCCCATCAGTCCCCGGCTCAGCACCAGCGCCGTCCGCAGTTCGGCGGGGCGGGCCCGGCCGGTCACGACGTCAAGGTCGTGGCACACGTCGACGACGTTGGGGGTGGGCGGCACCACACCGTGTTCCATGGCGAGCACCGCGGCCGCGATGTCCAGGACGGGGGCACCGCAGTACGCCCGCCCGGTGCCGGTCTTGGGCGCGGTCACCGGGACCTGGGTGGCCTGCCGGCCCAGGGCGTCCGCGAGGGCCAGCGCCTCGGCCCGGTCGGCCGAGGGGACGCCCAGGGCGTCCGCGAACACCACGTCGATCTCGTCCGGGGCGCACCGCGCGTCCTCCAGCGCGCCGCGGATGGCGTGGGCGAGTCCGGCCCGGGACTCCTCCCACCGGGAGGCGCCGGTGAAGGTCGCGGCGTGTCCGGACAGTTCGGCCCGGACGGGTGCGCCACGGCGCTCGGCCGCCGTCGTCTCCTCGACGACCAGCATCGCGCCGCCTTCGGCTGGCACGAATCCGCAGGCGTCGTCGGTGAACGGACGGTAGGCGCGGACCGGGTCGTCGAGCGTGCTCAGATCGTCGTAGCCGAGCTGGCAGACGACCGAGTAGGGGGCCAGCGGTGCCTCGGCGGCGCCCACGACGACCGCGTCGGTGCCGCGCCGCACGGTGCGGCAGGCGTGCGCCAGGGCGTCCAGGCCGCCCGCCTCGTCGCTGGCCACGACTCCGCAGGGGCCCTTGAAGCCGCCGCGGATGGAGATCTGTCCGGTGCTGGCGGCGTAGAACCAGGCGATCGACTGGTAGGGGCCGACGTACTTGGAGCCCTGGCCCCACAGCCGTTGCAGCTCGCGCTGGCCGAACTCGCCGCCGCCGGACCCGGCGGCGGTGACGACGCCGACCGCGAACGGCGAGTCGGCGTAGTCGGCGCGGCCGAGGCGGGCGTCGTCCAGCGCGAGGTTGGCCGCCGCCATGGCGAAGTGGGTGAACCGGTCGGTCTGGACGAGGTAGCGCTCCTCGATCAGGTCCGCCGGGTCGAAACCGCGCACCTCACCGGCGACCTTGAGCGGAAGGTGCTCGCAGCCCTCCCGGGTCACCCGGTCGAGGACGCTGATGCCTTCCTTGGTCGCCTTCCAGAAGGCGTCGGTGCTCACCCCGTTGGGGGCGATGACGCCCATACCGGTGACGACGGAGCGTCGTTCCTTCGCGGAGCTCATGCTGCCCTCCCGCCCTGTCGGGTCAGTACCACCGCTGACTGGAATCCGCCGAAGCCGCTGCCGACCGAGAGCACCGAACGCAGCGGCAGTTCCCGCGCCGTCCTGGGCACGTAGTCGAGGTCGCACTCCGGGTCCGGAGTCTCGTAGTTGGCCGTCGGCGGCACGACCTGGTGGGTCAGTGCCAGCACGCAGGCGACGATCTCGATGGCGCCGATCGCGCCCAGCGAGTGGCCCACCATGGATTTGATGGAGCTCATCGGCACCTTGTGGGCGTGTGCGCCCAGCGACCGCTTGACCGCGGCGGTCTCGTGCCGGTCGTTCTGCTGGGTGCCCGAACCGTGCGCGTTGACGTAGTCGACCTGGGTGGCGTCGATCCTGGCGTGGTCGAGCGCGCGGTTGATCGCCTCGGCCATCTCCAGGCCCTCCTGGGTCAGACCGGTCATGTGGTAGGCGTTGCCGAAGGTGGCGTAGCCGCGGATCTCGCAGAGCACGGTCGCACCGCGGGCCCGGGCGTGCTCCAGCTCCTCCAGGACGAGCACGGCGCCGCCCTCACCCATGACGAATCCGTCGCGGTGGGCGTCGAACGGCCGGGAGGCGTGGGCGGGGTCGTCGTTGTTGGCGGAGGTCGCCTTGATCGCGTCGAAGCAGGCCACCGTGATCGGGGAGATCGGCGAGTCCGACGCACCGGCGACGCAGACGTCGACCTTGCCCTCCTCGATGGAGTGGAAGGCGTAGCCGATGGCGTCGAGGCCGGAGGTACAGCCCGTGGAGACGGTCTGCACCGGGCCGTGCGCGCCGACCTGTTCGGCCACCGCGGAGGCCAGCGAACTGGGCGAGAAGGCCCGCTCCAGGTAGCGGCCGGCCGGCCGGTGGTCGACGTCCCAGCGCTTGCCGCGGTCGCTGACGGCGACGTAGTCGTGTTCGAGGCGGGTGGTGCCGCCGACCGCGGTGCCCAGGGAGACCCCGATGCGCCAGGGGTCCTCCCGTCCGGGGTCCAGGCCGGCGTCGCGCAGCGCCTCGTCCGCGGCGACCATGGCGAACTGGACGTAGCGGTCCGAGCGGGCGACCTGCTCCGCGCTCAGGCCGTGCGCCGCGGGGTCGAAGTCGCATTCGGCGGCGATGCGCGAGCGGAATCCCTCCGGGTCGAAGAGGGTGATGCCACGGGTCGCCGTACGGCCGGCGGACAGCAGGTCCCAGAAGGCGGGCACTCCCACCCCGCCGGGCGCGACGATCCCGACTCCGGTGACCGCCACGCGGCGCGTCATGACACCGGCTCCGTGCGTTCGGGCGGAGCGGCGGGGCTGCTCTCCTCGGTGCCCTCGGTGTCGACGTGCCCCAGCTCGGGGCGGGGCGCCAGCGGGCCGAGGTGGAAGACCATCCGGGCCTCGACGTCCCCGACGTTGCGGAACCGGTGCCGCATGTAGGGCGGGATCAGCAGCCCCTGGTCCGGGCGCAGCGGATGGGGCTCCCCGTCGAGGTCCACTTCGAGCGCGCCCTGGACGACGTACACGAACTCCTCGGAGTACGGGTGGTAGTGCTCGCCGATGCGCTCGCCGGGCTGGACGAGGGCCATGCCCATGAAGCCGCTCGTGGCGCCCACCGCGCTGGGCGTCAGCATGGCGCGCAGATCACCTCCGCGCCGGCGGTTGGGCTGGGTCTCGCTGAGGTCCACGATGCGTGGGCGGTGCGTGGTCATGGCTGATTCCTCCAGGGGAGTGAAGCCGGCGGTGGGTTGGGATGGGACCTGCTCCGGGCGGACGGGTCAGGCGCCCGCGGACCGGCGGTCGGTGATCAGGGCCATGTCGCAGCGCGCCAGGAAACGCGCGAGCTCGCGGTCGTTGGACAGACCGCCGGCCACTTCGGTGTCGAGCAGACGGCGCAGTACGGCCGTCTTGCGCGAGCCGCGGATGCCGAGCGAGAGCAGCGGGTCCTGGTCGAGCGGGATCCGCATGTCGACGAGCCGGACGACGACGTCGTCGCGCTGGAAGACGGTGCTGCCGGCGACGGGGCAGTCCGGGTCGTCGGCGGCCAGCTCGTCCTGGCGGGCCAGCATCCTGGCCAGCGCCATGCCGCAGCCTTCCTTGGCCGGGTAGAACAGCGCGTGGCGCCGTACGTCCTCGGGCCGCGCGCTGCCGGAGGCGACGTGGTGCACGGCGGGCAGGGCGGCGCGGGTGAAGAACACCCGGGCGGAGTTCGGGTCGCTGAGATCGCGGTCCTGCTCCAGGTAGGGGTTGATGGCCTCCTCGACGGCCCGGACCTCGGGCTGCTGGGAGACGTGGCGGAGCGCCGCCACCAGGTCGCCCTGCACCTCGACCGCGCGGACGACGCGGTTGCCGTGCATGAACAGGGAGGTGCGGCGCAGCCGGGTGGTGTCGTCGACCCGGGCCTCCGGCGAGTCGTAGCCGGCCAGGATCTCGGCGACCTTGTCCTCGCTGCCGGGCTTGACGGTGAAGGTCAGCGCGTGCCGCACCACACCGTCGCCGACGCGGGGGTTGGCCTGGAGCCGGCCCTTGGGGGGCTCGGGGGCCCGGGCGGCGATGTTGGAGGTCTCGCGCAGGACGCTGAAGCGCAGCGAGCGGGTGTCACGGACGCAGGCGTGCAGCGGCTGGACCATCTTGACGTGCTCCTCGCTGTTGACCCAGGCGAGGAACGGGGGCGCGCTCTCCCATTCGCTGGTGATCAGCCACTGCGAGGGGTTCTCGATGGACTGGCACAGCTGGTCGGTGAGGTGCCCGGGAACGGACGCGACCTGGTTGCGCAGGTGCTCGTAGGCTTCCAGGAACTGCTGCTGGGCTCCGTCGTGGAGGTCCAGGAGCAGTACGACCCTGAGCCGCGAGCCGTCGAAGGCTGACTGGGATATTCGTTCCGACAGCGTTGTCATCGTCTACGCATCTCCTTCGGTGCCCGATGGCCCCTGTGGTGCGTCGTCAGTTCCGGTGCGATCCGGGGGACTGAGCCGGATGGTGGGCCGCCCGCCCCGGTTGTCCGGGGGGCGTCCCGAATTCGATCGTGGCCGGGACGTACGGGCGGCGCGAGATCTGTGAGCCATGCAGGTGAACCGTGATCGAACAGGTCCGCGGCCGGGCATTCGTGCTCCATCTGCCCTCAATGCGCCTTGGAGCTGGAGCACGCCATGAATCCCACCCCCCGAGAACGGGTCCCGGTACTGGTCGTGGGCGGGTCCCTGGTGGGCCTGTCCGCCTCGCTGTTCCTGGGACGGCTGGGCGTACGGCACCTGTTGGTCGAGAAGCACGCCGCCACTTCCCATCACCCGCGCGGGCGCGGCAACAACGTCCGCACGATGGAGCTGTTCCGGGTGGCCGGCGCCGAGCGGCCGATCCGGGAGGCGGCCTCGACGCTGGCCGGCAACCACGGGATCCTGCAGGCCCCTTCACTGACCGGCGACGAACAGGAGTGGCTGTTCAAGGAGATCGACCCGGGCGGCGGGCTGGCCCGGATCAGCCCGGCCGGCTGGTGTCTGTGCAGCCAGAACGACCTCGAACCGGTCCTGGTGCGGTGTGCCCGTGAGCACGGCGGCGACCTGCGTTTCTCCACCGAGCTGGTCTCGTTCGAACAGGACGCGGACGGGGTGACCGCGGAACTCAGGAGCCGGGAGACCGGCGAGCGGCGCACCGTGCGCGCGGACTACCTCATCGCGGCCGACGGTCCCCGCAGCCCGGTGCGCGAGCGGCTGGGCATCGGGCAGAGCGGCCCGGGCGACCTGTTCCACAACGTGAGCATCACCTTCCGGGCCCCCCAGCTGGCGGAGGTGGTGGGCGACCGCCGCTTCATCGCCTGCTACCTGACCAACCCGGAGGCCGACGGCGCCCTGCTGCCGGTGGACAACGAGCGGGACTGGGTCTTCCACGCGCCCTGGCACCCCGACCGGGGCGAGACCCTGGAGGACTTCACCGACGAGCGGTGCATCGACCACATCCGGCGGGCGACGGGTGCGCTGGACATGGCGGTGGAGATCACCGGCAAGGCCCCCTGGCACGCCGCCGAGCGGGTCGCCGAGCGGTACGGCGAGGGCCGGGTCTTCCTCGCCGGCGACGCGGCCCACGAGATGTCGCCCACCGGCGCGTTCGGGTCGAACACCGGCATCCAGGACGCCCACAACCTGGCCTGGAAGATCGCCGCCGTCCTGGACGGCGCGGCGGGCCCGGAGCTGCTGTCGACGTACGAGGCGGAGCGGCTGCCGGTGGCCCGGGAAACCAGCGCCCGCGCCTCGGCCCGCTCCGCGGAGCACAGCCACCCCGGGTACGCACCGGCGCCCGGGGCCGGCGGCGGCCGGCAGCGCGGGGTGCTCACCGTCGCGCTCGGCTACTGCTACCCGCGCGGCGCGGTCGTCGGCGCCGACCCCGAACTCCCGGTGGTTCCGGACCAGTTGCGGATGACCGGCGAACCGGGCACCCGCGCCCCGCACATGTGGCTGACCGGCCCCGAGGGCCGCCGCTCCACCCTCGACCTCTACGAGACGGCGTTCACCCTGCTGTCCGGCTCCGACGGCGACATGTGGCGCACCGCGGCCAAGGGCGCCGTCCAGCGCTTCGGGGTGCGGCTGAACTGCTACCTGATCGGCACCGAACCGGACGACGACCTGGCCCCGGAGGAGGGCGCCGACTGGGCCGAGAAGCACGGCACGACGCCCGAGGGCGCGGTGCTGGTGCGGCCGGACGGTTATGTGGCGTGGCGGGCGGAGGGCCGGGTGGCCGATCCCGAGGCGGCGCTCGCGGAGGTCCTGGAGGCGCTGCTGTGCCGGACCTGAACCGGGCAGATCCGCCGGATACGCCCCTGGTGTTGCGGCCGGTGGTGTCAAGGTGAGCGAAGGGGCCGGCGGGACGTCCGCCGGCCCCTTCGCGCCGGGAACGTATCTTCTGCCCGTCACCACCGCAGGGGCATCTGCGGGCCGCCCCGGCCGCGTCCCGCAACCCGGGCGCCGATTTCCGGTTGAGTCCGGGCATGGATGTCAAGAAGCCCGCCTCGCACCCTTTTCAGCGGATCTCGCTGCCGCACCGGCCCCCGTCGCTGCCGCCGCCGCCCGCCCCTCAGGCGCGCCGGCCGCCCGAGGAGGACACCCCCATCTTCGACCAGCTGCTCAAGGAGTGGCGGGCCGGCACCCTGCGCCCTACGGTTTCCTGGCCGACCGACGATCCGGGGAAGATCAGGGCGGGCGGCGCCGTTGGGAGTGACGAGGGCCGTCCCCGTCCGCGTACCCGTGAAGAGGAGCATGACCGTGAGCCTGTACGACATCCCGCTGCGCACCCTGACCGGTGAGCCCGCCTCGCTCGCCGACCACCGGGGCAAGGCCCTGCTGGTGGTCAATGTGGCGTCCAAGTGCGGGCTGACCCCGCAGTACGAGGGTCTGGAGCGGCTGCAGCAGCGCTATGCGGACCGGGGCTTCTCCGTGCTGGGCTTCCCCAGCAACCAGTTCGCGGGCCAGGAGCCCGGCACCGCCGAGGAGATCGCCACGTTCTGCTCGACGACGTACGGCGTCAGCTTCCCGCTCTTCGAGAAGGGCGACGTCAACGGCGACGCCCGGCAGCCGCTGTACGCCGAGCTCACGGCCGTCGCGGACGCCGAGGGGACCGCCGGCGACGTGCAGTGGAACTTCGAGAAGTTCCTCATCGACCCCGAGGGCCGGGTCGCGGGCCGCTTCCGGCCGCGTACCGAGCCGGAGGCTCCCGAGCTGGTCGCCGCGATCGAGGCGGCCCTGCCGGCCTGAGCCCGGCCGGGCGTCACGCCACGGCGATGTCCGCGCCCTCGGCCCCTGCGCCATCGCCGGCGGGGCCGGGGGCGTCGTCCGGCACGAGCTCGAAGTGGCCGGTCAGTCCGGTCATCCGCAGCAGCCGCCCGACGCTGCTGCCGTCGGTGACACCGGCCAGCCGCAGCCGGCCGCCCCGCTGCCCGGTCCGGTAGCGGGCGCGGCTGAGCAGCGAGAGTCCGGCGCAGTCGATGAAGGTCACCGCGCGCAGGTCGAGCACGAGATCGGCGCCCTGTGCGCCGGTGACGTCGTCGAGCCGGCCGGAGAGCACCGACACGGCGAGGATGTCGAGCTCACCGTGGAGCTCGAAGACGGTCGCGCCGTCGGCGGCGCGACCGGGTCCCGCAATTCTCGGGTAGTACTGACGTTCGTCCATCGGCCCGGCCCACTTTCGTGCCGCGGCACCGGAAACGGCCAGGCGCCACGGCGGAGACGTACAAGAGAGGTGGGGGGCGCCCGGCGCGATCCGGGCGGGGTCGGCCCGTTTCCGGGGCGTCGTTGCGCTTGAGTTGTCTACGGCTTACCCGCCGTCCCGCCGCCTCAACTCCCCGGCGTACGCCGCCTCACGAGGTTGTCTCAAAGTCGCCCCTCGGCGCACAGCGGACGGTATCCACACCCCGCACGCCATCACCTGCCGACGGCCCCATCGGCCTGCTCCCGCAGGATGTCGGCGTGCCCGGCATGCCGCGCGGTCTCCTCGATCATGTGCACCAGCACCCAGCGCAGCGACCGGACCACCCCGGCCTTCCCCGCCGGGCGGACGCCGGCGCGGCCCAGGTCGTCGCAGCGCCTGGCGATCTCGTTGGACCGTCGGACGGCCGCGCGGTAGCCGGCCAGAACGTCCTCCGCGCGCTCCTCGGCACCGACCGTCATCCCGAGGTCCGGCGGCGCGTCCCCGGCGCCCTCGAAGGCCCAGACGAACCAGTAGTGCTCCGCGGCGGTCAGATGCTTGACCAGGCCGAGCAGACTGGTCCCGGACGGCACCCCGGGAGCGCGCGCCGCCGGTCCCGCGAGACCCTCCACCTTGGCGGCCACGGCCTCGCGGACGTAGTCGAGGAAGGCGAGCAGGGTGGCCTTCTCGTCGGCGTCGGTGCCCGGCGGGCCGGTGTCGGGGCGCGGCTGAGTCGTCGTCACGGGGGCACCTTAGCCACGGCCCGGGCCGGGCCGCCCGTTCTTTTCCGCCCACCGGCTCCCCGCGGGGCCCGGCGGGTGATCCTTCGGGAATCAGTTGACCTCAATATTGGTTGAGGTCCTAGGTTCCTTTCATGTCGCCGGTCACTCACGGCGATCCGTGACGACCCGGCACACAGGAGGCCACCATGGACATGGAAGTCACCGCCTGGCACTCGCTGCACAGCACGATGACCGCGCAGCAGGGCCGGCACCGCTTCTCCCGCGGCACACTGCGCCGCATCGCGGCGTTCGCCCGGCCGCACCGGCGGCATCTGGTCTGGTTCCTGGTGCTGAGCACGGTGACCGCGATGCTCGCGGTGGCCACCCCGCTGCTCGCCGGCCGGGTGGTGGACGCGATCGTCGGCGGTGACTCGTCCGCCCTGGTGGTCGGCCTGTCCGGGCTGATCGCCCTGATCGCCCTCGCCGAGGCGGGCCTCGGACTGCTGACCCGCTGGCTGTCGGCGAGCATCGGCGAGGGGCTGATCCTGGACCTGCGGACCACCGTCTACGACCACGTCCAGCGGATGCCGATCGCGTTCTTCACCCGGACCCGGACCGGCGCCCTGGTCAGCCGGCTCAACAACGACGTGATCGGCGCCCAGCGGGCGTTCAGCGACACCCTCTCCGGAGTGGTCAGCAACATCGTCACGCTGCTGCTCACCCTCGGCGTGATGCTCAGCCTCTCCTGGCAGATCACCCTGATCGCCCTGGTGCTGCTGCCGGTGTTCGTGCTGCCCGCCCGCCGGGTCGGCCGCCGGCTGGCGGCACTGCGCCGGGAGGGCGCCGACCACAACGCGGCGATGGGCACGCAGATGACGGAACGGTTCTCCGCACCGGGCGCCACCCTCGTCAAGCTGATGGGCCGCCCGGCCCGCGAGTCCGCCGAGTTCGCCGTCCGTGCCCGCCGGGTCCGGGACATCGGCGTCCGCTCGGCCATGGTCCAGACGTACTTCGTCACCGCGCTGACCCTGGTCTCGGCCCTGGCGCTGGCCGTCGTCTACGGCCTGGGCGGCTTCCTGGCGCTGCGCGGGCAGCTGGAGGCCGGTGCGATCGTCTCGCTCGCCCTGCTGCTCACCCGCCTCTACGCCCCGCTGACCGCGCTGTCCGGCGCCCACATCGAGGTGATGAGCGCCCTGGTCAGCTTCGAGCGGGTCTTCGAGGTGCTCGACCTGAAGCCGCTGATCACCGAGAAGCCGGACGCCCGCGAGGTCCCCGACGGGCCGGTGTCGGTGGAGTTCGACTCCGTACGCTTCGGCTACCCGTCCGCCGACAAGGTCTCGCTGGCCTCGCTGGAGGAGGTCGCCACCCTCGACACCCGCGGCGGCGAAGAGGTGCTGCACGGCATCTCCTTCCGCGCCGAACCCGGCCAGATGGTCGCCCTGGTCGGCTCCTCCGGCGCCGGCAAGTCGACCGTCGCCCAGCTGCTGCCGCGGCTGTACGACGCGGACTCCGGCGCGGTCCGGCTGTCCGGGGTGGACGTCCGCGATCTGACCGCCGCCTCGCTGCGCGGGGCCCTCGGCATGGTCACCCAGGACGGCCACCTCTTCCACGACTCGATCCGCGAGAACCTGCTGCTCGCCAAGCCGGAGGCGACCGAGGACGAGCTGTGGGACGCCCTGCGCCGGGCCCGTCTGGAGGAGCTGATCGCCGGCCTCCCCGACGGTCTGGACACCGTCGTCGGCGAGCGCGGCTACCGCCTCTCGGGCGGCGAACGGCAGCGGCTGACCATCGCCCGGCTGCTGCTCGCCCACCCCCGGGTGGTGATCCTCGACGAGGCCACCGCCCACCTGGACAACACCTCCGAGGCGGCGGTCCAGGAGGCCCTCGGCGAGGCCCTGGAGGGACGTACCGCGCTGGTCATCGCCCACCGGCTGTCGACCGTACGCGCCGCCGACCTGATCCTGGTCGTCGAGGGCGGCCGGATCGTCGAACGCGGAACCCACGAGACGCTGCTGGCGGCCGACGGGCGGTACGCGGAGCTGTACCGGACGCAGTTCACCGAGGCGGCGGCCACCTCGCCCGCAGCGTCGCCGTCGGGCCCGGACGCCGGGGCCGCACCGGCCGGTTCCGGCGACGACCTGCTGGTGGACCCGGCCCTGGTGAACTGAACGCGGCATACCGAAGGCCCCCACCTCTTGGCGGGGGCCTTCCGCGTACCGAAAACTGAGGAGATGACGCAGCGCGCGGAACACTCCACCGTCATGGACCGGATCGCCCTGGACGATCTGGTCACCGGCTACGCGGTCGCCGTGGACGACGGCGACTGGCCCGGCTACCTGGCCCTCTTCGCCCCGGACGCGCGGGTCGACTACCGCTCGGCGGGCGGCATCGAGGGCAGCGCCGAGGACGTCGCCGCCTGGCTGGCCGAGATGCTCCGGCTCTTCGAGATCCGCCAGCACCTGATCGTCAACCGCCGGGTCACGCTGGCCTCGCAGGACGGCGCACCGGGCGACACCGCGCGCATCCGGGCCGACTACCTCAATCCGATGCGGCTGGCCGGTCCGGCGACCGACGACGACGGCGGGCCCACCGCCCCCAACTACACCTGCGCCGGCCGCTACGACTTCACCGCCCGCCGCACCCCGGACGGCTGGCGGCTGACCGCGGTGGTCGTACGGGAGAAATGGCGGGAGGTGCGGCAGGCGGGCGACTGACCCGGGCGGTCCGCGGCCGGGCGCGCCTCGGCCGTCCCGGCGAGGGTCCGGCTCCTCCCCGCGAGGCCCCCTTTCCTTGATCGCACCGTCCGCGCACACTGGGCGTCCGGCCGGTCCCGGGAGCCCGGCCGGACGGACGAACCGGCACCCGGCAGACCGTGGAGACCGTATGGACAGACCGCTCGGCCCCCGGACGCGGTGGCTCGGCTCCGCCTGGGGCCGGGGAGCGACCGCCGCGCTCGCCGGGGCGCTGCCCGCGCTCGCCTTCCCCGCTCCGTCGTGGTGGTGGCTGGCGTACGTCGCGCTGGTGCCGTGGCTGCTGCTGGTGCGGACCGCGCCGACGCCCCGGCGGGCGGCACTCGACGGCTGGCTGGGCGGGACCGGTTTCATACTGGCGGTGCACCACTGGCTGCTGCCGAGCCTGCACGTCTTCATCCTCGTCCTCGCCCTGCTGCTCGGTGCGCTCTGGGCGCCCTGGGGGCTGCTGGTACGGGCCCTGCTGGGCGGCACGCCCGGCGCCGGAAGAGCGGCGGCCGCGCTGGTGCTGGTGCCGTCGGGCTGGCTGATGGTGGAACTCGTCCGTTCCTGGGAGTACTTGGGCGGCCCCTGGGGCCTGCTGGGCGCCAGCCAGTGGCAGGTCGCGCCGGCACTGCGGCTGGCGTCGATCGGCGGGGTCTGGCTGCTGAGCTTCCTGATCGTGGCGGTGAACACCACCCTGGCCGAACTGATCGCCCGCCGCGCCACCTGGCGGCCCGCGGTCGCCGGCCTGCTGGTGTGCGCACTGGCGGGCGGCGCCGCGTGGTTCCTGGCCCCGGCCCCCCGCCCGGCCGGCACGGTGCGGATCGCGGTCGTCCAGCCGGGCCCGGACGGTACCCCGACCCAGCGGCTGGCCCGCAGCGAGGCGCTCACCCGGTCGCTGGCCGGCCGTGGGGTGCGGCTGGTCGTCTGGGGCGAGAGCAGCATGTATCAGGACCCGGCGGACCGCCCGGCGCTCGCCGCCACGCTCGCCGCAGTGTCCCGGGAGACCGGCGCCGACCTGCTGGTCAACGCCGACTCGCGGCGCGCCGGGCGGCCGGGCATCTACAAGAGCGCGGTACTCATCGGCCCGCACGGCCCGACCGGCGACCGCTACGCCAAGAGACGGCTGGTCCCGTTCGGGGAGTACATACCGTTCCGGTCCGTACTGGGCTGGGCGACCAAGGTGGGCAAGGCGGCCACCACCGACCGGATACGCGGCACCCACCAGGTGGTGATGCCGGTCGCCACGGCCGGCGGGCTGCGGATCGGGCCGCTGGTGTGCTTCGAGACCGCCTTCCCCGACCTGAGCCGCGCCCTGGCGCGCGGCGGTGCGCAGGTGATCGTCGCCCAGTCCTCGACGTCCACCTTCCAGGACAGCTGGGCCCCGCTGCAGCACGCCTCCCTGGGCGCCCTGCGGGCCGCGGAAACCTGGCGGCCGATGGTGCACGCCACGCTCACCGGCGACAGCGCGGTGTACGGCCCCCGGGGCGAGCGGATCGGCAGCACGCTCGGCACCGACCGCAGCGCGGCCGCCGTCTACGACCTGCCGCTGGCCGCCGGCACCAGCCCGTACACCCGGTTCGGCGACTGGGTGCCGTACGGGGCGGTGGGCGCACTGGTGCTCGCCGGTGCGTACAGCGGCGGGCAAAGGCTCAAGCCCCGTCGGCCCGGCGAACGGACCGCCCGATCGCGCCGGGCCGACGGCCGGACAGCCCCCTCGGACCGGCTCAGCGAGCGGACTGCCCGACCGCGTCGGTGATGACGCGCTCGCACAGCTCATGGGTGCGCAGCGCGTCGCGGGCGGACGGCTGCCGGCCGGCCCGTACGTCGTCCAGGAACGCCAGGACGATCTGCTCGATACCGCGCTGGCGGGCGACCGGCACCCAGTCACCGCGCCGCCGGACCGTCGGCTGCCCCTTGTGGTCGATGACCTCGGCGAGGTTCACCACCTGCCGCCGGGTGTCCTGCCCGGAGACGTCGAGGACCTCCTCGGCGGAGCCGCTGAGGCGGTTCATGGTGCCGATGGCGGTGAACCCGTCGCCGGACAGCTGGAGCACCACGTGGTGCATGAGGCCGTCCCGGATCCTGGCCCGGACGTCGATGTGGTCCGGCTCGCCCGGCAGCAGGAACCGCAGGGTGTCGACGACGTGGATGAAGTCGTCCAGCACCAGCGTGCGCGGGTCCTCGGGCAGCCCGACCCGGTTCTTGTGCATCAGGATCAGGTCGCGGGCGTGCTCGCGGCACTGCGCGTAGGCCGGCGCGAACCGGCGGTTGAAACCGACGGTCAGGCCCACGCCCCGGTCCTCGGCCAGCGCCACGATCCGCCGCGACTCGTCGAGTTCGTAGGAGAGCGGCTTGTCGACGTAGGTCGGCACACCGGCCTCGATGAGCCGGGTGACCAGCTCCGGGTGGGCGGCGGTGGCCGCGTGCACGAACGCCGCGTCCAGGCCGACGGCGAGCAGCGAGTCCAGATCCGCGTGGAGCTGGTCACCGGTCAGCCGGTGGGCGGCACCGACCCGTTGGAGGGTCGCCGCGGTGCGGGTGTGCAGATGGAGTTCGGTCCCCGGCAGGGTGCCCAGTACGGGCAGGTACGCCTTCTGCGCTATGTCGCCGAGTCCGATGCAGCCGATCTTCACTCTTGCTCCTCGCGTCGTGCCGCGGTCCTGGTGCCCCGCGCCCCGGCAGCATACGTGCCGGCCGGCGGCCGCCAGTCGGCGATGCCGTCGAGGGCGCGCAGCGCGAGATCGGGGGCCAGACGGGCGGTGGCGGCCATCAGCCCGGCGCGCAGTGCACACGCGGGCCGGGACCGCCAGGTGCTGAGCCGGCCGATCCGCTCGGCACGGCGCACCACCTCCATGGTGCGCGGCAGCCGCTGCCGGGTGTACGCGGCCAGCGCGGCCCCCAGATCGGCGTCCGGCCCGGCCTCGTGCGCCAACACGACGGCGTCCTCGACGGCCTGGCACGCGCCCTGCCCCAGATTGGGCGTCATCGGATGGACGGCATCACCGAGCAGGGCGACCCGCCCGTGGTGGAAGGCGGGCGGCGGGGCCGCCGCGGTGTACACGTCGTTCCGCAGCACCTCGGCCGGGCCGACGGCGTCGAGCAGCGCCGGAACGGGCTGATGCCAGGCCCCGAACCGTCGCAGGAGTTCGGCCCGCTCGTCGTCGACGGCCCGGCCCCCCGCGGGCACGGCCGCGGTGGCGTACGCGTAGATCCGCCCACCGGCCAGCGGCACGGTGCCCCACAGGCTGCCGCGCCCCCACGTCTCGTTCGCCACCGGGCACACCCCCTCGGGCGCCGGGACGACGAACCGCCACGCGGTGAACCCGGCGTAACGGGGAGCGGGGTGACCGGGGAAGACGGCGCGGCGGACGGCGGAGTGGATGCCGTCGGCGGCGACTACCAGGTCTACGGAGAGGTGGGTGGGGGTGGTGGTGGAGGGGGTGGCGGTGGGAGTGGCGGTGGGGGTGTCGTCGTGGTGATGGCTGGCGTTGACGTGGGTCTTGTGCTTGTCGTTGGTGGCGCGGGGGCCGTCGGGGCCGGTGCGGTCGGGTATGGGCTGGTCGGTTATGGGCTGGTGGGGTATGGACTGGTGGGGTATGGGCTGGTCCGGTCCGGCCCGGTCAGGTACGGAGATGCGGACCCGGGCCGGGCGGCCGCCCGGGCGGGCGTCGCCCGGGTCGACGAGGGTGGCCGTGGCGCCTGTGCGGACCGCGCTCGCGGGGAGCCGGGCGGCCAGCAGGGCGACCAGTTCGGCGCGGTGCACGATCGCCACCGGCCCACCGAAGCGACGGACGGCGGCCGCGTTGTCCGTACGAGCCAGCCGACGTCCGCCGGGCAGCCGGAACTCGCCGGCCCCCTGCCAGTCGGCCATCGCCCGCACCGCGTCGCCCACCTCGATCGTGTCCAGCGCGCGCTGGGCGTTCGGCGCCAGTGCAATGCCCGCCCCGACCGGCTCCAGCGCGGCGGCCCGCTCGACGACGGTGACCGACCACCCGCGGCGCTCCAGGGCCACCGCGGCGGTGAGCCCCCCGATCCCACCACCGATCACCAACGCGGTGCGCTGCTGCTTCATGTCGTCTCCCCATCCGTTCGGAGCCCGTCCGAGGCCCGGACCACGCCAACCGGCCAGACGGCCCACCCCAAAAGGCCAACTACAAATGTAGTTGCCTGGGACAGGAGACTACACCCGTAGTCGAAGACGGTCACTACATCCGTAGTAGCCCCGCTAGGCTCCCTCCCATGACCGCTCGTGACCGCCACCGCCCGACTCCGACCGCCCCCACCCCAACCCGCTCGCCTGCGGCCTCCTCCCCCTCCCCTACCTCCTCCCCCGCCTCGGGGCGCCCCCAGCTGATCGCGGATGCGGCAATTCGCCTGCTCGCCGAACGCGGGATGCGGGGGCTGACCCATCGGGCCGTCGACGAGGCGGCCGGTCTGCCGCTGGGCTCGACCTCGAACCTCGCGCGGACCCGGGAGGCCCTGCTGGAGACGGCGGTGCGGCGGCTGGCCGAACGGGAGGCCGCGGTGCTCACCCCGGCGGAAATGCCGGAGGGCGCCGCGCAGACCCCCGGCCCCGAGACGGCGGCCGCCGGCACTCCGGCGGGGGGCACCAGCCAGGAGGCGGTCGCGGAGGCCCTCGCACTCGCACTGCACCGCTACCTCTCACGGCACCGGCAGCTGCTCCTCGCCCGCTACGAACTCGCTCTGGAGGCCACCCGCAGGCCCGCCCTGCGGGAGATCTACGACCGGGCGGGGCGAGCCTTCCGCGAGCCGATGGTGGCGATGCTGGCGGCGGCCGGCTCCACCGCGCCCGAACGGCATGCTCTCTCGATGGTGGCCTGGTGCGACGGCGTGCTGTTCTCCTGCACCGCAGGCCAGTTCCACACCACCACCCCCACCCACGCCGAGCTGCGCACCTCCTGCGCGGAACTCCTGACCGGCATGCTGCGCCACGAGGACGACGCAGGACGCCAGGACCACGTAGGACGCTAGGACGACGCAGGACGCCAGGACAACGTTGGACGCTAGGACGACGTAGGACGCTCGAGGTCCGGCGGACGCTAGCGCGCACGCGATCGGACGCTGCGGGGGGGCAGCGGACGCTAGTAGGGCGTACGGCCGGCGGCTCCGCCGAGCTGGAGCTCCAGGCGATCGATCGCGTCCCGCAGCCCCTGGCGGTATTCGCCGTCGGCGAGCGCGTTGACCGACGCCCGGGCCCGCAGCAGCTGGGCCCGGGCGTCTGCCGGCCGGTCGAGCGCCGCATAGTCGGCCGCGATGTTGAGATGCAACGAGGGGAAGAAGGCCCGCAGCGCGACGAGGGGGTGGTGACGGGGGCCGGGATCCTCCCCCGGCACGGCGGCCACGCCGGGCTCACCTGCGGCGAGGCCGGTGCCGTCGCGCCGCTCGGTGACGAAGCCCTCGGCCTCTTCCAGGGCCCGGAGGTCCCAGTCCAGTTCATCCTGCGGGTCGTCCTGGGTATCGGCCATGTAGTGCGCGAGGGCGCAACGGTGGAAGGCGTCGCCCTGCGGCCCGATCTCGTGCCACAGCGCGGAGAGGCGGTTACGCGCCTCTTCGCGATCGCCGGCCCGATGCAGCATGATCGCCTGGCCGATCCGGGTCAGTACCCCGTCCTCAGGCATCGCCTCCAGCTGCTGCTCCACCACCGTGCACTCCCCGTATCCACTCACCACCGCTGACGTTTCCTCGACGCTAACCGCCACCGGAGAGCTTCGCTCGGTGTGCGCGACGCGCCGGGTGGCGGCCGTACGGGCGGGCCACGGTCCGGCCGGGGTGGTGGCCGGACTGGCGCAGGCTACGGTCCGAGGCTCCGGCCGTGTGCAGCCCGCCCTATGCCGGTGGACCACCGCCCGGGCCGGTTGCTCAGCCCAGGTCCGGGATGCGCCAGTCGATCGGGGCGTGGCCGTGCGCGGCGATCGCGGTGTTGATCTGGGTGAACGGGCGGGAGCCGAAGAACTTCTTCGCCGACAGCGGGGAGGGGTGCGCGCCCTGCACCACGGCATGCCGGTCCTGGTCGATCAGCGGCAGCTTCTTCTTGGCGTAATTCCCCCACAGCACGAAGACCGCCGGATCGGGCCGGGCCGCCACCGCGCGGATCACCGCGTCGGTGACCTTCTCCCATCCCTTGCCCTTGTGCGAATTGGCCTCCGCCTCGCGGACCGTCAGGACGGCGTTCAGCAGCAGTACGCCCTGCTGGGCCCACGGCATCAGATAGCCGTTGTCCGGAATGGGGTGGCCCAGCTCCTCTTTCATCTCCTTGTAGATGTTCCGCAGCGACGGCGGCGTCTTGACCCCGGGCTGCACGGAGAAGCACAGGCCGTGGCCCTGGCCCGCGCCGTGATACGGGTCCTGGCCGAGGATGAGTACCTTCACCTGGTCGTAGGGCGTCGCCTCCAGCGCCGCGAAAACCTGCTCGCGGGGCGGATAGACCGGGCCCTGGGCCCGCTCCTGCTCGACGAAGTCGGTGAGCTCCTTGAAATAGGGCTTCGCCAACTCCTCGCCGAGTACCCCGCGCCAGGACTCGGGCAGCATGTCGGTCACCACGTCAACAACCTCCGGTGTGTGTTGCGTTCTCACTCACAAAACCTACCGGCGACCACTGACAACACCGCCCACGGGCCATTCCTTCCCGGGGAGGGTGAGGGGCTGGGGGCTGGGGGCGGCGGGCTGCGGGCAGGACGAGACAGGGCGGACCAGGCTCGGATACCCGTGCCGCAGGCCCCTGCGGCACGGCACCGGACACGAGCCTGCGCCGCGGAGGGTCGGGCCCACGGCACGAGGACGGGCCCACGCACGGGAACGGGCTCAGGCACGGGAACGGGCTCAGGCACGGGAACGGGCCAGGCATGGGGGCAGGCTCACGGCACGGCGACAGGCTCGGGCCCTCGCCCTGCTCCGCCGGAGCTCACCGTGCCTCACCTCGCCTCGCTGTGCCCCACCGCGCCCCGCCGGGGCCGGGCAACACCCGTAAAGCCGTAAAGCCCGTCACGCGCCTACCAGGCCCCACCACGCCCCGTCTGAGCCCCCCGCTCCGCCGGGCTCGGTGACATTGCCGCGGCCCTCACCACACCCTGCTCGAGCCCCAGCGCTCCGCAGGACTCGTGACCGTGCTGCGCCCTCACCACACCCGCTCGGGCCCCACGCTCCGCCAGGCCCAGCACGCCCGCCACGCCCTACCAGGCCCCGGCAGGGTCCACCACGCTTCGCCGAAGCCGAGCGCCCCTCCGCCAGATCCCGAGGCTTCACCACGCCCCTCCGGGGCCGGGGGCTCTCCGCCGCGCCGAGCCCGGCCCCCTCTCCCTGGCCGTGCCTCAGGGCCCGTCGGCCGGGCCCGAGCCTCTCTCGCACCGGAACCCGAAACCTTTCCCCACCAAGCCCCGGGCCTCCCCAGCCGAGTCCGAGCCTCCCACCGGGACCCCGGGTCTCCCCCACCGGACCCCGGGCCTCCCCCACCGGGTCCAGCAGCCACGCCCCACCATGCCCCGCTGGCTCCAGCAACCATGCCCCCGGGGTCCGCCGGGGCTCGCCGGGCCCGGCGGGACACCCGCCCCCTCCCCTCTCCCCCAATCCGCGGCTTCCCCCGCCCCCTCCCCCTCTCCCCCTTCGGGGGAGGGGGCGGGGGGTGGGTTCGGGGGTGGGGGGATGCGGTCGTGCACGGCACGACTCCCGACGGTCCGCTCACGCAAGTGGTGCCGGCCCCTTGGGGACCGGCACCACGGACTCTGCCTCTTGGAGCGCACACCACCACAAGCCGGCCAAGGCGCCCACCCGCGGAAGGCTCACCCACGCCGGCTCCCCCACGCAGGCTCACCCACGCGGGCTCACCGGCCGACTCACCGACGCGGGCCTCACCGACGCCGACTCACCCACGCGGGCTTCACCGACCCCAGCTCACCGACCCCGGCTCACCCACGCGAGCTCACCCAAGACCTACCGCCCCGGGCTCGCGCCGCTCGCGCGGCCGCTCACGCCCCCGCGTTGAGGAACAACCCGCCGTCCACGACCAGCGTCTGGCCGGTGATCCAGCCCGACGCGTCGGACAGCAGGAAGGCCGCCGCCCCGCCGATGTCCTCGGGGACGCCGAGCCGCGCCATCGGGTAGGCGGCCGCCGCCTCCTCCTCGCGGTCCTCGTAGAGCGCGGCCGCGAACTTGGTCTTGATCACGGCCGGCGCGATGGAGTTGACCCGCACCAACGGCGCGAACTCATGGGCCAGTTGCTGCGTCAGGTTGATCATCGCGGCCTTGCTGATGCCGTACGCGCCGATGAACGGCGAGGCGCTGAGCCCGGCGATCGACGCGATGTTGACGATCGCACCGCCGTTCTCCTTCTGCCACGCGTGCCAAGTGCGCTGCGCGAGGCCGAGCGCCGAGATGACGTTGGTCTCGAACACCTTGCGGGCGACACCGAGGTCGAGGTCGGCGATGGGCCCGAACACCGGGTTCGTACCGGCGTTGTTGACGAGGTAGTCGACCCGGCCGAAGGTCTCCATCGCACGCTCGACGGCGACGGCCTGGTGGGCCTCGTCGTGCGCCTTCCCCGCGACGCCGAGCACCCGTTCCGCGCCCAGCTTCTCGACGGCCTCCTTGAGGGCGTCCTCGTTGCGCCCGGTGATGACGACCCGGTCACCGCGGGCGACCAGCGCCTCCGCGATGCCGTAGCCGATCCCGCGGCTGGCGCCGGTCACCAGCGCCACCTTGCCGGAGGGCTCCGGGAGCCCGCTTGCCTGCTCGGTCATGTCCTGTCCTCCTGTGGTCGGTGGGCGGTCAGTTGAGCGGGCCGCCGGCGACGTACAGGACCTGGCCGGAAACGAACCCCGCCGCTTCGCCGGTGAAGAAGGCGATCGCGTTGGCGATGTCCTCGGGCCGGCCGACGCGCTGGACCGGAATCTGGGTGGCGGCCGCGGCCTGGAAGTCCTCGAAGCCCATGCCCACGCGCTCGGCGGTGGCGGCGGTCATGTCGGTGACGATGAAGCCGGGGGCGACGGCGTTGGCGGTCACGCCGAACTTGCCGAGCTCGATGGCGAGGGTCTTGGTGAAGCCCTGCAGACCGGCCTTGGCGGCCGAGTAGTTGACCTGTCCGCGGTTGCCCAGCGCCGAACTGGAGGAGAGGTTCACGATCCGGCCGAACTTGGCGTCCACCATGTGCTTCTGGCAGGCGCGGGACATCAGGAACGCGCCCCGGAGGTGCACGTTCATGACCGTGTCCCAGTCGGTCTCGCTCATCTTGAACAGCAGGTTGTCGCGCAGCACACCGGCGTTGTTGACGAGGACGGTCGGCGCGCCGAGCTCGGAGGCGACCCGGGTCACCGCCGCCTCGACCTGCTCGGCGTCCGAGACGTCACAGCCGATCGCGACGGCCTTGCCGCCGGCCGCGGTGATCTTCTCGACGGTGTCCTTGCAGGCCGCCTCGTCGAGGTCGAGGACGGCGACGGCGCGGCCCTCGGCGGCCAGGCGTACGGCGGTGGCCGCGCCGATACCGCGGGCCGCGCCCGTCACGATGGCGACGCGCTGCTCGGTGGTGGACATGCGGGTTCTCCTCACCTCGAAACCTCGACAAGCGGTCCGCCGCACCGGTCCCGTGGGTGGGTGAGCAACCGCTTAGTAGCCTGAGCAGGGCTGACGCTAGAAGCCCGGCCACCCGCTGTCAACGCCCCACCACCGCGCCGTTGCCGAGCTCACCTGCACCGCCCCGGCGGAGGAGCGGAAACCGGACGGACGCACGAAAACGGATGAAAGGGACGCCCGGCCCGGGAGGCGGGCCGGGCGCCCCTTGGGGACGCATCCGGGTACGGCGGAATCCAGGTGCCTACAGGTGCCTACGGAGTCCAGTTGGAGGGCCGGGCGTATGGGAGGGCCCGGAGCACGGGAGGGCCCGGGGTCAGCGGAACCGGCTCAGCGGACCAGCAGGTCCAGCAGCCGCTCCACCTCGGTGGCGGGATCGGCGGTCAGCCCGGTGTGCACCGGGCCGGGCTGGACGATGGTGCTGCGCGGGGCGATCAGCCAGCGGAACCGGCGCCCCGCGTCGTCCGCCGCGGCCTGTCCGGCCCGTTCGCCGCCCGCGCAGATCCCTTCCACGGCGCCGAGCGCGGCGCGCACCCCCTCGACGTCGACCGTCGGGTCCAGCGCCAGCAGCCGGGCCTCGTCCAGATGGGTGCGGGCCTCGACGAAGCGCCGGGCCCGGCAGTACACCACCACACCGGCATTGATCATCTCGCCGCGCTCCACCCGGGGCACGACCTTCAGCAGGGCGTACTCGAAAACGTCGCGTCCGTTGTGCAGACCGGTCACTTCACTGCCCTCCGAGGCAACTTTCCGGCCAGCCATGCCGGCGCCTGCGAGGGCTTGTCCTTGGTGGGCTCCCCGACGGTGATCCGCTCACTGATCGTACGGGCCCGCGCCAGCAGCGTCGTCACATACGCCTGGCGCAGGACGTCCGGGGAGTCGAATCCGGGCTCGTCGACGAGCCATTCGTCCGGCACGTCCGCCGTGATCTCGGTCAGCAGTTCCTCGGTGATCCGCGGCGCGAATTCCTCGGCCGCCGCCGTGAGGTCCGGACCGAACGTGGCGAGCACGTGGTCGGAGGCGTTGTACGGCCGACTCGCGGCCTTTTCGGCGGTCGGCCAGTTGTGGTGCCAGATCATCGCGGCGCCGTGGTCGATCAGCCACAGCTCGCCGTGCCAGACCAGGAGGTTGGGATTGCGCCAGGACCGGTCGACATTGTTGATCAGCGCGTCGAACCAGATCACCCGGCCCGCCTCCCGCGCGCTCACCTCGAACGCGAGCGGATCGAATCCCAGCGATCCGGGGAGGTAGTCCATGCCGAGATTGAGCCCGCCGCTGGCCTTCAGCAGTTCCTGGACCTCCTGGTCGGGCTCGCTGAGGCCGATGACGGGGTCGAGCTGCATGCGGACCAGATCCGGCACCCGCAGCCCGAGCCGGCGGCCCAACTGCCCGCAGATCACCTCGGCGACGAGGGTTTTGCGTCCCTGCCCGGCACCGGTGAACTTCATGATATAAGTTCCGAGATCGTCGGCCTCGACGATTCCCGGGAGCGATCCGCCCTCACGCAACGGCGTGACATAGCGGGTCGCCATGACTTCGGTCAACATCCCCACAGGCTACGGCAGCGTTCCGTCACCCGTTATTCGTTTTCCGCCCGGTCCGGTACCGGTGCTTCGTGCTGCCCGGATTCCGGCAGAAAGCCCCGGAGAAAGCCCTCCGCGCGAGCGCCCCGGCGGAATGCCCGTGGAACGCCTTGGGGAATGCCTTGTGGCACGCCTTGTGGAACGCCCCCTCGGCACCCCCGGGATGAGAGTGCAGCACACACTGGAGGACAGCATCGTGAACGACCGTCCCATGGACGACAGCACCTCGGAACACAGCACCGCCGGCCCCGCACCCCTCACCGACCCCGCACATCCCGTCAACTCCACTGCGTTTCCAGGCCAGTTCGCCCGCACCCGCCGCTTCTCCCTCGGGGTGCCCCGGCATTTCACCGTCTCCCCGGACGGCCGCCGGGTGCTCTTCGTCCGTACCGGTTCGGGCACCGACCCCGTGGGCCTGCTGTGGCAGTACGAGGACGGTGAGGAACGGGTGCTGGCCGACCCGGCGCTCCTCGTGGGGGACGCGGCCGAAGCGCTCCCCGAGGAGGAGCGGCTGCGCCGGGAGCGCGCCCGTGAGAGGTCGGCCGGGGTGGTCTCCTACGCGGCCGACGTCGCCGCGCGGCTGGTGGCGTTCGCGCTGTCCGGTGCGCTGTGGGCGGTGCGGACGGACGGGGGCGCGCCGTTCCCCGTCCCGGCGGCGGGTCCGGTGGTGGACCCCCGCCCTTCACCCGACGGGCGGTCCATCGCCTATGTGAGCGGCCGCTCCCTCCACGTCGTCACCCTGGGCGGGGAGGACCGGCAGCTGGCCCGTGCGGAGGGCCCCGACGTCTCCTACGGGCTCGCCGAATACGTGGCGGCCGAATCCATGGGCCGGCTGCGCGGGTACTGGTGGGCCCCGGACAGTCGCCGCCTCCTGGTGGCACGGGTCGACACCAGCCGGGTGGCGCGGCGTTACCTCGCCGACCCCGCGGATCCGGCCAGGCCGCCGCGGGCGATCCGGTACCCGTCCGCCGGCACCGCCAACGCGGACGTCACGGTCCACCTCGTCGCGCTGGACGGCAGCCGCCTGGAGGTCACCTGGGACCGCACGGCGTACGAGTACCTCACCGAGGCCGGCTGGGACGCGCACGGCCCGTTCCTGGCCGTGCAGAGCCGTGATCAGCGCACGGTCCGGCTGCTCGCGGTCGATCCGGTGACCGGGGCCACCGAGGTGCGGCACGAGCGGACCGATCCGGCCTGGGTGGAGCTCATACCGGGCACTCCGGCCCGTACCGCCTCGGGCGCGCTGGTGGTCCCCGAGGACGACGGCGACACCCGCTATCTGGCCGTCGGGGGCCGGCGGGTCACCCCGGAGGGACTGCAACTCCGCGCCGTATTGGCGGTCGAGGGGGAACGGGTGCTGTTCACGGCGAGCGAGGACCCGCTGGAGACCCATGTCTGGAGCCATGAGCCGGGCCGCGGCAACCGACTGCTGAGCCGGGGGCCGGGCCGCTTCACGGGCACGGGGCGGGGCGGCACCGTGGTTGTCGAGGGGCAGACCCCGCACGGCAACGAGGTGCGCGTGATCTGCGACGGCCGACCCGCGGCGGGCATCACCTCGCTCGCCGAGACCCCGGCGGTCACCCCCCGGCCGGTCTTTCTCACCCTGGGAGAACGGGAGTTGCGCGCCGCCCTCCACCTGCCGTCGTGGCACCGGGAGGGCTCGGCCCGGCTGCCGGTGCTGCTCGATCCGTACGGCGGGCCGGGGCTCCAGGTGGTGGGACGGGGCCGGGGGTGGTTCACCTGTGTGTCGCAGTGGTTCGCCGAGCAGGGTTTCGCCGTCTTGGTGGCCGACGGGCGGGGCACGCCGGGCCGGGGGCCGGCGTGGGAGAAGGCGGTGCACGGCGACCAGCTCGGGCCGGCGCTGGAGGACCAGGTGGACGCGGTACGGGCGGCCGCGGCGCGGTATCCGGACCTGGACCTGTCGCGGGTGGCGATCCGCGGCTGGTCGTTCGGCGGGTTCCTGGCGGCCGCCGCGGTGCTGCACCGCCCCGATGTGTTCCACGCGGCGGTGGCCGGAGCTCCGCCCACCGACCAGCGGCTGTACGACACCCACTGGAAGGAGCGGTTCCTGGGCCACCCGGAGGAGCGTCCGGACGCCTATGTGCGCTCCTCCCTGGCCGGGCACGGCCATCTGCTGGCCCGTCCGCTGCTGCTCGTCCACGGGCTCGCGGACGACAACGTGGCGGCCGCGCACACCCTGCGCTTCTCGGCGGAGCTGCTCGCGGCGGGCCGGCCGCACAGCGTGCTGCCGCTGCCGGGGGCCACCCACATACCGGCCGACGACATGGTCAACGAGCAGCTGCTGCACTTCCAGCGGGACTTCCTGCGCGACGCGCTTGCGGCCGTCGGAGTGTGACGCGCCGACAAGAACCTGCCCGGCTTTGAACGCGGCCGCCGAGGTCTCCGTATGGAGCTTGTGCAACGTCCATGGACCAGATCGCGCACCGAAGGCACCACCAGGAACCGGAGGCAGACCATGGCACGACAGGCAGCAACGGGGCGGACGGAGACAGCGGCGACGGGGACGGAGGAAACGGTTCCGGCACGGCCGTGCTGCGGAACGACCCGGCGCACCGTGGTTGCGGCGGTCGGCGCGGCCGGCCTGACGGCGGCGCTCGCGGCCTGCGGCAGCGATATGGCCGACTCGGGCGGCGACGGCTCCAAGGCGGTGGACGGCAACGGCGCCACGGGGGCGGGCGGTTCCGAGGCCGGCGCTGGCGCCGGTCCGGCCGGCAAGGAGCTCGCCAAGGCGGCGGAGATCCCCCAGGGCGGCGGCAAGATTTTCAAGGCGGAGAAGGTCGTGGTCACCCAGCCGCAGAGCGGCGAGATCAAGGCGTTCTCCGCGGTCTGCCCGCATGCGGGGTGCGTCGTCAACGAGGTCTCCGGCGGCACCATCAACTGCCCGTGCCACGGCAGCAAGTTCGACATCACCGATGGCAGCGTGAAGCACGGCCCCGCCACCAAGGGCCTGCCCCCGGCCAAGGTGAACGTCAAGGGCGGTACGGTCACGCTCGCCTGAGGCACGTCAACGGGCCGCCGAAGGGCGCGCCGCCGCTTGTGACGTGCGTCGGCCGGCCCGTCCGTCGGTCCGGCCCGTCAGCGGGCGCGGCGCGGTCGCCGCCAGCTGGTCAGCACGCCCTCCGTAGTGGTGACGGTGGCGACCAGGGCGAGCGTGTTGCGGATCATCGCCGGGGTGTAGTCGGCAGGCACCCCGGCGATGGCGTCCGCGGGCACCACTGCCGTGTAGCCGAGGTTGACCGCGTCGAACACCGTATTGGGGATCGCCACGTTCGCCGACACCCCGGTGACCACGAGCGTCCGGCAGCCGAGGTTGCGCAGCAGCGCGTCCACCTCGGTGCCGGCGACCGGCGACAGGCCGTGCAGCCTGCGCACCACGAGGTCCTTCTCGCCGACCGGTACGGGTTCGGCGATGCGTACCGCGGTGGACCCGGCGAGCTGCTGGACGGGCAGCTTCTCCGCGGCTCTGAAGAGGCGCGCGTTACGGCTGGCGCCGCGCCCGTCGGGGCGCCGCTCGGCCACCGCGTGCATCACCTGGACACCCGCCTCGTGCGCGGCCGCCACCAGGCGGGCGATGTTCGCCAGCGCCCCTGAAGTGCGGGCGGCGTCGGCGAGTTCGGGCAGCGCGCTCTCCGGGCCGACCACGCCCCGCTGGCACTCGACGGTGAGCAGCACCGTCGAGGCCGGGTCGAGTTGCTCGCCGAGCCGTACGGCGTCCGAGGGCATGGCAGGTCCTCCAGGTTCCGGTGGTGCGTTCCTGACGGCGTACTCCCCGGGCGGGCACCCCTCGCTGCCGGGGCTCTTCGAGGCGGGCGAGGGTACCGGGCATTGCATCCGCCAGGAAGAGCGTCGATGATTTCTGACGCCCAGTCAGCTCGTCCCGGGCGGGCAGGTCCCGTCAGGGCAGTCGCAGCGGAGGCGATGACGGATGACCGACACACAGCGGCGCGGACGCCGGATCATGATGACGCCGGGCGAACTCGACGCGTTCCTCGCGGAGCAGCGCACCTGCCGGGTCGCGACGGTCGGCGAGGACGGTGCGCCGCACGTCGGGGCGCTGTGGTTCGCCTGGGACGGTGCCGCACTGTGGCTCTATTCGATCACCCGCAGCCGGCGATGGACCCAGGTCCGCAAGGACCCGCGGATCGCGGTGGTGGTCGACGACGGGCACGCGTACGGCGAACTGCGCGGCGTGGAGCTGTCGGGCCGCGCGGAGTGCGTCGGGGAGGCCCCACGAACCGGTGAGCACTGTGCCGAACTGGACCCTCCGGAGCGGCTGTTCGCCGGGAAGTACTTCGGGATGACCACGATGCCCCACGACGGCCGGCACGCCTGGCTGCGGCTGACACCGGATTCCGTGGTGTCGTGGGACTTCCGCAAGATCCCGGGCTGAGCGCCGGCCACGGCGAGGCAGCAGGGCGTGGTCACCGGCGGTGATCACCAGATCTCATCGCGTTGTCAGTGGCGTCTGCGAGAGTGGTCCCGTCAGCCCGTTCCGCGCCCGCGCAGGGTGCGGAGGCGGGACGGCCCGGTCGGGCGCGGCCGGGTGCCGACGAGACGAAGGAGATCCGGTGAACGTGCTCTTCCCCGCACTGCGCGAGGGATCGCCCGCCCCCGCGCTGCGCTTCGGCGACCGCGCGCTGAGCCATCGCGAGCTCGCGTCGGTGGCGGGCGCGCTGGCCGAGCGGATCGCCGGTGAGACCCGCATCGCGGTCTGGGCGACGCCGACGCTCGAAACCTCCGTGGGGGTGGTGGCCGCGCTGCTCGCCGGCGTGGCCGCCGTACCGGTGAATCCGAAGATCGGTGAGAGCGAGCTGGCGCACATCGTCGGCGACAGCACCCCCTCGCTGGTGCTGGCCGGGGCGGACGACGAGTTGCCGGGCCCGCTCGCCGCACTGCCCCGTATCGACGTCGACGCCACCGAGCCACCCGAGGAGCCCGCACCCGCGCTGCCGCAGGAACCGGCCGGCGAGACACCGGCGCTGATCGTCTACACCTCCGGGACGACCGGCCCACCCAAGGGCGTGGTGCTCCCCCGCCGCGCCCTCGCCCACACCCTCGACGCCCTCCGGGACGCCTGGCAGTGGACCGCCGACGACGTCCTGGTGCACGCCCTGCCGCTGTTCCACGTGCACGGCCTGATCCTCGGCATCCTCGGACCGCTGCGCCGCGGCGGCAGCGTCCACCACCTGGGGCGCTTCAGTACGGAAGCGGTCGCCCGGGAGCTGTCCGGGGAGGGCACGATGCTCTTCGGCGTCCCGACGATGTACCACCGCCTGGCCGTGGAGGCGGGCCGGGATCCGGCGCTGGCGAAGGCGCTGGCGCGGGCCCGGCTGCTGGTCTCCGGTTCGGCGGCGCTGCCGCTGACCGATCACGAGCGGATCGCGGCGGCCTCCGGGCGGCGGGTGATCGAGCGGTACGGCATGACCGAAACGCTGATGAACACCAGCGTGCGGGCCGACGGCCCGGAGGCCACCGGCACGGTCGGGGTACCGCTGCCGGGGGTGTACGTCCGCCTGGTCGATGACGCCGGCCAGGCCATCGAGGGCGGGGACGGCGAGACGGTCGGGGAGATCCAGGTCCGCGGCCCGAACCTCTTCGTCGAGTACCTCAACCGCCCCGACGCCACCGCGGCCGCCTTCGACGGCGGCTGGTTCCGCACCGGCGACATGGCGGTCCGGGACGCCGCCGGCAACTACCGCATCGTCGGCCGCCGGGCCACCGATCTGATCAAGAGCGGTGGCTACAAAATCGGCGCGGGCGAGATCGAGAACGCGCTGCTGGCACACCCCGGCGTCGCCGAGGCGGCCGTCACCGGCGCCCCGGACGAGGACCTCGGTGAGCGGATCGTCGCCTGGGTCGTGGCCGAGCGCGGCCCGGAGGCCGCGCCGCCGCCGTCCGCAGAGGAGCTCGCCGACCATGTCGCCCGCCAGCTCGCGCCGCACAAACGGCCGCGCACCGTGCACTTCCTGGACGCCCTGCCGCGCAACGACATGGGCAAGATCCTGAAGCGAGAGCTCCATGAGTGACGGCGGGGGCGGCGGGGGCGACCCGATCGGCGCGGGTGCGGGCACAGCAGGAGCGGGTACGGGCGGCGGCGCGGCGAAGCCGTGTGCGCGCCTGACAGCTCGTCAGGCACTGGCGGCGGTCGCGGACACGTACACCGAGTTGCCGGCGCCGTCGGCCACGGCGACGCCGGGCCCGGACGGGCCGCTCGGCTGGCCCGGTTACGACGCCGCCCGGGCCCGTGCACGTACGGCGACCGGCGAGGACGAGTCGGTGGTCACGGCCGTGGCCGACCTCGCCGGAGCCCAAGCGGTCGTGCTCGCCTTCGAGTTCCGCTATCTCGGCGGCTCGCTGGGCGAGCGCACCGGCGACCGTATAGAGGCGGCATACGCCGAGGCCCGGGAGCGGCGGCTGCCGGTCGTCTCGCTGATCGCCACCGGCGGCAGCCGGATGCAGGAGGGCATGCGCGCCCTGAGCCAACTGCAGCGGGTGGCCCGGCAGTCGGCGCTGCACCAGGCCGCCGGACTGGCGCAGCTCGCCGTGGTCCGCGATCCGACCACCGGCGGCGGCTGGGCCACGCTCGGGGCGGCCGCCGATGTGATCCTCGCGCTGCCCGGGGCGCAGATCGGTTTCGCCGGCTCGCGGGTGCGCCCGCGGGACGCCGACCCGTCCGCGTACTCCGCCGAGGGGCAGTTCGCCGCCGGGCAGGTCGACGCGGTCGTCCCGCCCGACCGGCTGCGGGCCACGCTGCGGCGGTGGCTGCGACTGCTCGCTCCCGCGGGCCGCCCGGCCGGCGCCGAGGCCACGCCCGCACCCCCGCCGGCCGCGCTCGGGGCTTCGGGACTGCCGGAGACCGGCTGGGATGCGGTGGTGCGCGCCCGTGCGTCCGGGCGGCCGCGCGCCGAGGCGTATCTGCGGGCGTATTTCGACGACCGGGAGGAGCTCAGCGGCGACCGCTGCGGCGGCACCGACCCCGGTATACGGTGCGGCTTCGGCCGTCGTGAGGGCCGGACGATCGCCTTCGTGGCCCAGTGCGGCACGGCCACCCGCCCGGCCGGCTTCCGCACCGCGGCCCGGCTGGTCCGGCTCGCCGACCGGCTCGGCATACCCGTGCTCACGTTGGTGGACACTCCCGGCGCCGCGAACGACGCGGTGGCCGAGCGGGCCGGTGCCGGAGCCGCGATCGCCGACGCCTTCGCGGCGCTGGCCACCGCCGAGGTGCCGGTGACGTCCCTGCTGATCGGCGAGGGCGGTTCGGGGGGCGCGCTGGCCCTCGCCGCCCCGGGCCGGCTCTGGGCCACGCCGGACAGCTACTTCTCGGTGATCGCCCCGGAACTGGCCGCCGCCATCCTCAAACGCGACGAGGGGCAGGTGCACGACACCGCCGACCAACTCCGCATCCGCCCCCAGGACTTGCTGGACCTGGGCATCATCCGCGGGATCGTGCCGACGACCGGGCACGGGGCGACGGACCGGGACGGGGTGGCGGACCGGGACGGGGTGGCGGACCGGGACGGGGTGGCGGACCGGGACGGCTGAGACCGCCGAAAGCCCCGTTCAGCGCCGAAGGCCCCGTTCAGCCGGCCTCGACCTGTTCCGCGGCCGTCCGCAGCGCGCCCACCGCGGCCCGGATCGAGGGCCTGCGGTCCGCGTCCGCGCGCCAGATGGCGTACACATGGCGGCGCATCGTGTGGCGTACGGGCACCACGCTCACCCCCTCGGGCACCGGTCCGCGGCCGAGGCGGGGCGCCACCGCGACACCCAGCCCGGCCGCGATCAGGGCGAGCTGGGTGCCGTGCTCCTCCGCCATATGGGCGATGCGTGGTTCGATGCCCTTGCTGCGCAGCGTGAACATCAGCCATTCGTTGCAGAACTCCCCCTGCGGCCAGGAGATCCACTCGTCCTCCGCGAACTCCTCCAGCTCCACGGAGCTCCGCCGGGCCAGCGGATGCGTGGCCGGCATCGCCACATCGGCCGGGTCGTCCAGCAGCGGCGATTTCGCCAGCCCGTCGGGGAGGGACAGCGGGCGGTTGTACCAGTCCAGGACCACGGCCAGATCGATGTCACCGCGCACCACCCCGCGCACCGACTCGTCCGGCTCCATCTCGGTCAGATGCGCGCGCAGCTGAGGATGCGCGGCGCGCAGCCCGGCGAGCGCGGCCGGGAAGAGCCCGCGCGCCGCGGTGGGGAAGGCGCCCATCCGCAGCTCGCCGACCGCCTGGCCGCGGTGCGCCTCCAGCTCGGCCTGGGCGAGTTCGACCTGGGAGAGGATGCGCACCGCGTGATCGGCGAGCAGCCGTCCGGCGTCGGTCAGCCGCACCCCGCGCCCGTTCTTCGCCAGCAGCTGCTGCCCGGTTTCCCGTTCCAGCTTGGCGATCTGCTGGGAGACGGCCGAGGTGGTCACATGCAGCCCGTCGGCCGCCGCACTGACCGATCCATGGCGGGCGACCGCGCTCAGCGTCCGTAGGCGATCAAGGTTCAACATATAAGCAATGCTACGCGATACCTCCCACAAAAACTCGCTTGTGCTACTAAGTTGCATCGGCCATCTTAGGTGCCATGACCAGCGCCACCAGCACTTCCGTCGCCTCCGTCAGCCCCGACACGGCCACGGACTCCACCGCCCCCACGCCCCAGCGGCCCATCGCCGCACCCCGGCCGCGCGCCCGCGGCTGGCAGGTCCGGTTCGCGATCCTCGCGCTCATCTGGGGCTTCAGCTTCCTCTTCATCAAGGTGGGCACCCAGGGCTTCGCGCCCTTGCAGGTCACGCTCGGCCGGGTGGCGTTCGGCGCGCTGGTGCTGCTGACCATCCTCGTGATCAAGCGCGAGCGGCTGCCGCGCTCCGCCCGCACCTGGGGGCATCTCGCGGTAGCCGCGTTCTTCCTCAACGTGCTGCCGTTCTCCCTCTTCGCCTACTCCGAACTGACCATCCCCTCCACCCTGGCCGGCATCTGCAACGCCACCTCGCCGCTGTGGGGCATGGCGCTGTCGGTCGTGGCGCTCTCCGAGGACCGCCCGACCCGGCGGCGGGTCGCCGGTCTCGGCATCGGCTTCCTGGGCGTACTGACCGTGCTCGGCGCCTGGCAGGGCTTCGCCGGCACGGATCTGGCCGGCACCGCGATGGCGCTCGGTGCCTCGCTCAGCTACCCCATCGGCTGGATCTACGTCCGCCGCACCCTGGCCGGCGCCGCGCACTCCCACCTGTCGATGTCCAGCACCCAGCTGCTGCTGGCCACCGCCCAACTCGCCGTCATCACCCCGCTGTTCACCACCGCACCGGCCGGCTACCCGATCCTCCCGCTGCTCGCGGTCTTCGCACTCGGCGCGCTGGGCACCGGCTTCGCCTTCCTCCTCCAGTACGGCCTGGTCGCCGAGATCGGCCCCACCACGGCACAGATGGTCACCTACTTCATCCCCGTGATCGCCACCGCCGCCGGGGTCGCCCTCCTGAACGAGCGGCTCAGCTGGAACACCCCGGTCGGCGCCCTGATCGTCCTGGCCGGCGCGGCCCTCACCCAGGGCAAGCCCCGCACGCCGACGGCCCGCCGCTCCACCCCCACCGACTGAACCACTGGCCCGTTACCCCTCTCCGGAGGGCCGACGGGCCAGCTGCCTGCGGCAGTTAGCACGCCGCGCCCAGCTGAGGGGTGAAGGAATGCACCCCTGGACCCCCGGACCCCCGGACCCCTGGGCCCCTGGGCGGGAGCGCGAACGGGGGCGTCGCGGACGGGGCGAACGGGACGTCTGGGCTGGTGTGGCCGCCCTGCTCAAACGGCCCACGGCACGGCCGCCGGAGGGGGAGGTCGCGAGGGCGCGGGGATACCCGCCGTCCTCCCGAGGGAAGAAGATCCCGTCGTCCTCCCGGGGAAGAGGTACCACCCCCTCCGGCCGCCCGCTCCGGCGACCACTCCGGCCGCGCTCGCCGTGGACCGCCGCCGGCGGTGGCTGGTAGGAACGCGGAACCGCGGCTTCGGACACGGCAGCACCGTCGGCCCTCCCCGCGCACCTCCGTGCCTGCCCGTGCACGTCCCCGCCTGCCGGTTCCGGGGCGCCCGGGCCGCCCCGAGCGCCGCACCGTTCAGGTCACCTGCTGGCGGCGGGCCGGCCCCGTACCGCAGCCGGCCGCCCGGGCGCAGAACGCGGCGTTCCGCCAACTCCGGTGCGCTACGGCCGAGTTCCGGTCCATCGACCTCCACCGAGCGGCTCCTCCACCGAACGGCTCCTCTCCCGCAGCACCCTCCCTACTCATGTCGTCACTCGTATCGTCGTGGCTCACCCGCCCCCGTGGCCGCGGCGACCGCGTCGGCGATCGGTTCGATGTCGCCGTGGGACAGCCGGGAAACGGTGATGCGGATTCCCGGTGGGGAGTGCAGCCGGAAGCGCGCACCGGGGGCGACCGCCCAGCCGGAATGCAGTAGCCGGGCCACCACTCCGGTCTCGTCCGGGACCGGCACCCAGACGTTCATCCCGCTACGTCCTCGCGCCGGCACCCCGCGCTCGGCCAGCGCCCGTATCAGCGGGTCCCGGCGCCGGCCGTACGCGCCGGCCACGGTCGTGGGATCGACCGCGGACGTCTGCCACAACCGCATGACCGTGTCCTGGAGCAGATGGCTGACCCAGCCGGGGCCCAGCGCCTGCCGTCCGCGCACACGGTCGACGGTCACCGCGTCGCCGGTGAGCACCGCCAGGCGCAGATCGGGGCCGTATGCCTTGGCCGTCGAACGGACCAGCGCCCAGTGGTCGGTGACACCGGAGAGCGGATGGAGCGGGAGATCGACGATGCCGTGGCCGTGGTCGTCCTCGATGAGGAGCACGCCGGGGTGGTCGGCGAGGAGCGCGCGAAGCTCAGCGGCGCGGGCGGCCGTCACGGCGGCACCGGTGGGGTTCTGCGCCCGGTCCGTGATGACGACCGCACGGGCACCTTCCTCCAGCGCCTGCGCCAGCCGGGCGGGCAGCGGCCCTTCGTCGTCCACGCCCACCGGCGCGGGACGCAGGCCGAGCGCCGGGACGAGATCCAGCAGACTGCCCCACCCGGGATCTTCCACGGCCACGCGGTCGCCGGGCCTCAGATGAACGGCGAGCACCCGCTCTATGGCATCGAGTGAGCCACTGGTGACGGTGATCGGGCCCTCCGCCACGCCGTCCTCGGCGAAGGCCGAGCGGGCCAGCGCGGCCAGCTCCTCGTCGACGGCCGGGGTGCCGTAGAGCACCGGCCGCCGGGAACTGCGCGCCGCGGCGGCGGCCAGCGCCCGTTCGAGCGGGGGCAGCAGGGACGGGTCGGGGTTGCCGTCGGAGGTGTCGCGGACCCCCGGGGGCACCTCCACCCGCAACGCCTCGCGGGGCGTACTCGCGGGACGCGGGCGCACCCGGCTGCCGCGGCGACCCGCGGTTTCGATCACTCCCCGGTCGCGGAGCGTGCGGTACGCGGCCGCGACCGTATTCGGATTGACCTCTAGATAGACGGCCAACTCTCTGAGCGGGGGCAGGACTTCGCCTGGTTGGAGCTCGCCCGCACCGATGGCTCGCTCGACGCTGGCGGCAATGTCCGATGCGCGCCGCCCTTCGATCCGATACTCTCCTAGCACAAACTCGATTATGCACTAGTGCAATGGAGCTGGCAATGGCCTCTGCCGAGTCGTACGCGCCGAGCGACCTCACGACCCCGACCCGCGCCCGCGAGCGCGCCGCCTATGACCACGAGACGGTGCACGCCATCCTCGACGAGGGCTACGTCTGCCACCTGGGCTTCGTCCGCGACGGTTCCCCGGTCGTCCTGCCGACGCTCTACGGCCGGGTCGGTGACCGCCTCTACCTGCACGGTTCGACCGGCTCCCGGCCCCTGCGGATGGCCGGCGGGACCGCGGACCCGGGCCTTGAGGTCTGCGTCACCGTCACTCATGTCGACGGCCTGGTGCTGGCCAGGTCCGCCTTCCACCACTCCATCAACTACCGCTCGGTCGTGGTGCACGGCACCGCGTACCAGGTGACCGACGCGGAGGAGAAGACGGCCGCCCTGGACGCGCTGGTCGACCACGTCCTGCCCGGGCGCGCCGCGGACTCCCGCCCCGGCAACGCCAAGGAGCTGGCCGCCACCGCCGTGATCCGCCTGGACCTGCGCGACGTCTCCGCCAAGATCCGCACCGGCGGCCCCAACGACGAGCCGGAGGACCTCGCGCTGCCGTATTGGAGCGGTGTCCTTCCCGTGGCTCCGGTGTACGGCGCCCCGATACCGTCCGACGACCTCGCGCCCGGCATCCCGGAGCCGGCGTACCTCACCGCCCGTTGAGGAGCACCCGTGCTGATACACCCCTGGGATGCCCCCACCGATGATGCAGAGTGGCAACGCTGGCTCGCCGCACACGACTTCGGCCAGCTGGCCGCCAACGGACGACCCGGCGAACCGCCGCTGGTACAGCCCCTGCACTTCGCCTACGACCCGGACCGCGGCGAGGCGGTGACACATCTGGCACGCCCGAATCCCCTCTGGGAGGCACTGGCGGACCGTTCGCAGGTACTGCTGAGCGTGGTGGACGACTACACCTTCATCCCCGGCCCCTGGCAGGCCGAGGAGGGCAAGCCGCCCGAGCACGGCGTCCCCACGAGCTTCTACGCCGCGGTCCAGCTGAGCTGCACGGCCCATGTCGTGGACGATCCGGAGGCGAAGGCGGCGCTGCTGCAACGGCAGATGGGTCACTTCCAGCCCGAGGGCGGCTCGGCCCCGGTCACCGCCGGTGAGGCACCGTACGGGCGGCTGCTCTCCGGCATCCGCGGCCTGCGGCTCGAAGTGCACGACATCCGCGCCAAGTTCAAATACGGAGGCAAGCGGAGCGAGACCGTCCAGCATCGCATCTCGGGACGCCTCGCCGAACGGAACGGCCCCGGCGACGCAGCCGCCCGCGCCCACCAGCAGCGACGCCTGACGGCGGCCGGTGCGGTCCCGAGGACACCCGCTCCCTGACCGGGAGTTCCCGCAGATGGAGGGAGCCCGGCCGATGCCTCCGGCCGGGCTCCTCCTAGGCGGGGGAAAGTACAGTCGCGAACATGGTCGCTGCCCTATGCGGCGGGCGATCCCGGCGGCAGGCCGTCCGCGGAACCCGCCGGTGCCGCTGCCCCGGCCGCGGCCGCGTCACCCCCGTACAAGGTGGCATCGGCGCGAGCTTCCGTGCCCTTCTCCCCCCTCGCCATGGTCTCCCCCCTCGCCGTGGTCTCCGCCGGGTCGGTGGCCGCCACTGGGCCCGCTCCCGCCACGACCAACGACTCGGTCGTCTGCGGCTTGGCCAACTGCGCGATGAAGGCGCCGATCAGGACGACGACCCCGCCCAGGATCTGCGGGGCGGAGAGATGTTCCCCGAGCAGCACCCAGGCCAGTACGGTCGCGATGACCGCCTCCAGACAGGCGACGACCCCGGCCACCTGGGGCGAGAGTCGGCGGATCGACACCACTCCGGTCAGATAGGCCGCCACGGTGGCGACCAGCACGATCCAGGCGAGCAGCAAGGCGGCGGGCACCTGGGTGCCGTTCATGTCCGCACCGCCGCCGAGGACCATCCAGTCGAGTTCCCAGGGGCGCGCGATCGCGGTGAGGACGACGGCGCCGATCAGCAGACCGTAGGCGATCACGCCGAGCGGGTCCGCCGTGTCCTCGCCGTCGCTGCCGTGGTCGGAGAGCACGAAGTAGCCCACCTGGCAGCAGGCCGCCCCCAGCGCGAGCGCCAGGCCGAGCGCGTCGACGCTCAGCCCGGACCAGATCTCGACGACACAGGCGAGACCGCCGACGGCGAGCACCACACCGAGCGCCGCGGCACGGGTCACCGGCCGCTTCTGCACGAAACGGACCCAGCCGAGGACGAGCGCCGGCGCCAGGTATTCGATCAGCAGGGCCACGCCCACGGGGATGCGGGAGAGCGCGGCGAAGTAACACGCCTGCACACCGGCGACGGCAAGCAGCCCGAAGCCCACCAGCAGGGCGGGCCGGCGGCGCGGCAGATCGCGGTGGCGCCAGGCCACCGGCAGCATGACCAGCGCCGCGCCGGCGACCCGGAGCCAGGTGACGTGCAGCGGTTCGAGACCGGCCGTGATCAGGGGTTTGGCGGCCACGCCCGAACCGCCGAAGGCGAGCGCCGACAGCAGGGCGATGCCGACGCCGGCACCACGGCCCCGCGGCGCGCCGCCCCGGCTGCCGTCGAGCGCGGACGATCGCTGGTCCGGCCAGGATCCTGCAGTTCCCTGACCCGGGCCGGCCGCTCGACCTGCCGGGCTCCCTGATGACGCGTGCATCGGGTCATCATGACAGCCGCCGTCAGCAGCGCAACCCCCGTGACCCCTGTCAGTCCTGGCCGGGGCGGTCCCCGTCCAGACGGGCGGCGAGCCGGGCGGTGTCGACGGAGGCCCGGCGCAATACTTCAACGGCTCGCGATTCGGGATCGTCGACGAGAGCGGCGAGCAGATCGAGGCAGCCGGCGCGGGTGTCGTAGCGGGCATGCGCCCGGTCGAGGGCGCCATCCATGGCGGCCGCCGCGGCCGGTGACCATCCGGGGACACCGCCTTCGGTGACCACCGGAACGGCGCCCGAGTCCTCGACCGTGCCGAGCCACTGGAGTCCGTAGCCGATGCTGCGCTGGACGAGATAGCCGAGCAGCCGCGCCACCTGCGGTCCGCCGTCGAAGGCCGCGCGTACGGCGGGGTCCGACTCCAGGAGACCGTGCAGCAGATGCGCGGTGTCAACCTGCCGATCACCATCCCGGGTGGCCCGCCTGCGGGCCGCGGAGACCACCGACGCGAGCTCGACGGTGAGCCTGCTGTCGAGGTCCTCCCGGACGGAGTCGTCGGCTCCGCTATACGCAGTACGGTTTTGCACAACCCCACCCCACCACCCCCTCAACGCCCGGGCATCCCCGCCGGGAAGCATTTGCGCATCCCACGCTGGTTGGGGATACCGCCCCGGCGTCTCCTCCTCAGGGAGGAGATAGGGCGGAGAGGATACGCAGATTTCGTGGAGGTCGGACATCCGGGACCGACACCTTCCCCTCCCACGAACACCCCCGCAGCAGTACGCTCTGCCACCCCGTACGGTTCGCCACCTCACCAAAACTGACGAGTCATCAGAATTAAGCGTCGCCGGTATTGAACCTTCCTCCCCGCCCGGTTACGTTCCGCGGCACCAGCCAGGACCGTCACCGGAAGGGTGATCGCATGGCCGAAGTCACCGCACAGGCCCGCATCGAGGCACCGGCCGAGACGGTCTGGAACCGGCTCACCGACTTTGATGCGTACGGGCAGTGGAACGCCACCCACACCTCCTTCCCGAAGGGCGGCCCGGAAACGCTGGAAGTGGGCGCAGCCTACGAGGAGAACATGAAGCTGATGGGCTTCCCCGCCGAGGTCACCTGGACCGTACGAGCATTGGAGCCGGGCCGGTTGCTCGACATCGCGGGCAAGGGCCCCATGGGCGTCAACCTCGGGATGTGTTACACCCTGGCACCGGACGGCGAGGCGACCACCGTCCAGATCGACGGGTCGTTCACGGGTGCCGCGGTCTCCCTGATGGGAGGCAAACTCAAGGACTCGGCGAGCGCCGCACTGAACGAGTCCCTACGCAAGCTCACCGGTCTGCTCGCCTGAGCCCCGGCACCTGGCGCCCGACCCCCGCCGCCCGGACCGACGTCACCCCACTCAACGAGCCCCCTGACGCCGACCCCTTTCTCCAGCCCCCTGCGGCATCAGTCCTCTTCGGCAAGGATCAGATACAGCTCCTTACGGGCCTTGTTGACCACCGCCATGGCCTTCTCCCGCTGCTCGGGACTGCCAGTGGCCCACACCTGCCGGAACGCCTCGACCAGGCCGCCGCCCGCCTTGCGTATCTCATTCATCGCCTCCCAGTCGACACCGCGGCCGGCGTCCTCCCAGGGGGCGTCCGAGCCACTGTCGGCCTCGGCGCGTCCGGCCTCGGTCAGCGAGAACAGCTTCTTACCGCCCTCACTGGCACTGGCGATCAGACCCTCGTCCTCGAGGAGTTGCAGGGTGGGGTAGACCGAGCCGGGACTGGGCTTCCACGCCCCGCCGCTGCGCTCGGCGATCTCCTGGATCATTTCGTAGCCGTGCATCGGGCGGTCCTTGAGGAGCGCCAGTATCGACGCGCGCACATCCCCACGCCGGGCCCGGCCGCGCGGGCCGCCACGGCCCCGGCCGCCACCGAAGGGCGGGCCTCCGAACGGCGGGCCGAAGGGACCGAAGGCGGAGCGCCGCCGCTCCCAGCCACCCCCGAAGTCGCCCCGACCGCCGTGGCGCCCGGGCCCGTAGTGCTCGTGTCGGTAGTCGTGTCCGTGATCGTTTCCTTGGGAACGCATGGCGACGTCCTCCATTTCTTCCGTTGATCGGTCGCGATGCTTCAACGATATATCGGGACTGTTCGCCGAAGCAATACCCGACCCACATCCGATTCGACGAGAGCGGCGCCCGGACACGTCAGCGCATCCGTCGTCTCCGCGCCGCCATGACTCCACGCCCGCCCGACCGCACGATGTGCGGGGACCGACCCGCGTCCCCCAGTCCGCTCGTCTCACCGGCCCCACCCGATCCAATTTCCCGGGATTGGCCTTGGCCCGCGGCTTGGTGGCCCCTCTACGCTCGCGGTCATGAGGATTCGCATCGTCGACGCCTTCAGTGAGCGTCCGTTCGCCGGCAACCCCGCGGGAGTCCTGCTCCTCGACTCCGACACCTTTCCCGAAACGACCTGGCTGCAGCAGGTCGCAAGGGAGGTCAACCTCTCCGAAACCGCCTTCGCACACCCACTTCCGGAGGGCGGCGACGCCGACTGGGCACTGCGCTGGCTCACCCCGGCCACCGAGGTGAACATGTGCGGACACGCCACTTTGGCCACCGCGCACGTTCTGCACAGCACCGGGACCGCCACCGGTACGGTCCGCTTCCGTACCCGCAGCGGGGTGCTGACCACCACGGCCGGCGACGATGGCGCGATCACCATGGACTTCCCGACCGCGCCGCTCAGCCCGGTCGAAGTACCGTCCGTGGTCGCGGCCGCGCTGGGCGTCGACGTCCTCTCGGCCCACGACACGGGCCCGAACGTCGGTGACCTGCTGGTCGAGCTGGCCGACGAGACGTCCGTACGGACCTTGGCCCCGGACCTCAAGGCACTGGCCGGCCATGGCGGCCGCGGGGTGATCGCCACCGCACGCGCCGAAGACCCCTCCCGCGGCCACGACTTCTTCTCGCGATGCTTCTTCCCTGCGGTCGGCATCGACGAGGACCCGGTAACGGGCAGCGCGCACACCGCGCTCGCTCCGTTCTGGTCGGCACGGCTCGGCCGCAACTCACTGGTCGGCCTGCAGGGTGCGGCCCGTACCGGCTACGTACGCACCGAACTGCGCGGCGACCGTACGCTGCTGACCGGTTCGGCGGTCACGGTGATCGACGGCGAACTGCTGACCAAGGCCTGACCGGCCGTCTTTACCCTGAGCGCCTCGGCCGGGTGGCAGGGGCGCGACGTCAGAGGCCGGTCCGAACCGTCCGCCGGACACCGGTCCGGCACGCTCCGGGCCTGCAGCCGGCAGGGGGCCGTCAACGCCCGGGCGCGCCCCAACCCGATCATCGGGGCTCCCCACACCCCAACAGGCGCCGTCCGAGCCCTCCCACGCCGTCCGGGCCCATCCAGGCCGCCGCTCCTCCGCAGCCCCCGACCGGCCGCGCCGCGCCGCGCCGGGCGCCGGCTCTCAGGCTTCCGCCCGCGCCCGCGCGAAACCCTCATGACTCCCCCCACCCCCGAACCCACCCCCCGCCCCCTCCCCCGAAGGGGGAGAGGGGGAGGGGGCGGGGGAAGCCTCGGCAGGTGTTCAGCGAGCAACGGTCGACGGCTTACGGGCTGCCGGCTCCCGGGCTACCGACCCCCGACCGCCGGCTACCGGCTACCGGCTACCGGCTACCGGCTACGGACAACCAACGGCAGTCGACGACCGACGGGTTACGGACAGCGAGCGCGGGTCGACGACCGACGGACTACCGAGGCGAGCAGCGGCCCGCCAACCCAGAGACGGCCCACGACTGCCAACTACAACCACCGACCGCAGGCAACATCCAGCCAAGCCCCCAACCCCCGCACCCCCGCACCCCCGCACCCCCGCACCCGCCGAACAACGCCCCCACCCCGAGACGCTGCGGACACACCCCGAGAGGCGCGGACACACCCCCACCCCGAAGAGCCCACGCACACGCCCCACACCCCCAACGGGCCCGCGTCCCCACCCCTCACCCCGTAGGCAACCACCCCACCCGCCCAGCCAATACCGCATACCCCACGAACGCCACGGTGTCGATGAGGGCGTGGGCGGCCACCAGGGGGCCGACGCGGCGCCAGCGGCGATAGAGGAGGACGAAGATGGCGCCCATCACCATGTTGCCGAGGAAGCCGCCGATGCCCTGGTACAGGTGGTACGAGCCGCGCAGCAGCGAGCTGGCCACCAAAGCGGCCATCGGGGTCCAGCCCAACTGGCCCAGTCTGCGCAGCAGATAGCCGACGACGATGACCTCCTCCAATACGGCGTTCTGCACCGCGGAGGCGACCAGTACCGGGATCTTCCACCACACGTCGGGCAGCGCCTCGGGGACCACTGTCAGGTTGACACCGGCCGCCCGCGCGGCCAGATAGAGCAGCAGGCCGCTGCCGCCGATGGCGGCCGCCAGGCCCGTCCCCCGGCCGAGGTCGAAGCCGGGCCGCTGCCGGTCGAAACCGATCGCGCGGAGTCCGCCGGCCCGTTCGCGCATCAGGAGATGCGCGACCAGCACCACGGGCACCAAAGCGGTGGCGATCCCGAACAGCTGCCAGGCGAGATCCAGCCATGGCCGCCCGGGCGCATGGGAGGCGTTGAGGGTCGCCGCCTGGTGTTTGAGGCCACCGGGTTTGGTGAGCGACCCGATGAAACTGATCAGCGACGAGAGCGCGCTGGCGCCCACGGACAGGGCCAGCACGATCAGCGTCTCACTGCACAGGACGCTCCGGGCCGGCTGCGGGGACGCGCCTGGTCCCGCGCCGGCTCCGGAGCCCTCCCCCGGAACGTCCGCACCAGCCCCGGGACTTGTATCCGACTGCACGCTTCCTCCACTTCCGCATTACCACCTCTTCGCCACCACCGCCCCGCTAGGGTCTCGACAGCAGGTACGAAGATCGCGCGCGACAGGCCGGGGACGGGCGCCATCCACGTGGCGCATTCCCTCCTCCCCCATCGATTCCCGATCGAGCTCCGAGAAGGAGAGGCGCTACCGCAATGGGACGACACAGCTTGCCCGACGGCCCCACAGCGCAGTCCACGGGGGCCCGCCCCGGACCCCGGCGCCGCACCATCGTCCTGTCCACCGGCCTCGTCCTGGTGGTCGCCGCCGGTTCCGTAGTGGCGCTGCGCAGCGGCCTGCTGCCCTTCGGTGGGCGGTGCGACGGTCCGCCGGTGCGGCTCACCGTCGCGGCCTCGCCCGATATTGCGCCGGCCGTCGAGGCGGTGGCCGATACGGCCCGCGAGAAGGCGACGCGTACCGACGGCAGGTGTCTCGACGTCCGGGTCGTCGCGCGGCCCTCCCACGAACTCGCCGACTCCTTCGGACAGCGGCCCGCGGACCCGGAGTTCCAGGTCTGGATACCGGATTCGCGCCTGTGGGTGGACCGGGTCGAGGCGGAGAGCGGTACTCCGCTGACGGCCGCCGGCACCATCGCCTCGTCACCCCTGGCGCTGGGTGCCGTCCCGAAGGCGGCCAAGTCCCTGGGCTGGCCGAACAAGCGCTACACCTGGGCCGGTCTCACCCGGAGCGCGACCTCGGGTGGTGATCTGCGCCTGGGTGTCGCCGATCCCACCCGCAGCGCCACCGGGCTGCTCGCCCTGTCCCGTATCAGCGCCGCCAACACCGAGGACGCCGAGGACGGGGACGAGGCCGACACCCGTACGGCGGCCACCGCCAAGCTCCTCTATCAGCGGGTCGCGGACGGCGACGACCAGCTCATGGCCACGTTGCCGCGCGACGACTCCGGTGCCGAGCAGGGAAATCCGCGCCGCAATCAGGCGCTGATGCTGTCCGAACAGGCCGCGTTCGCCCACAACAAGAGTTCGGGCGGCGGCCCGGACCTCGATCTCTTCTACCCGGAGGACGGCACGGCCCGGCTCGACTACCCGTTCGCCCTGGTCGACGAGGACGAGATGAGCCCGGAGCAGTCGCGGGCCGCCAGCCGCTTCATGACGCTGCTGGGCGAGCCCGGCGGGCAGCGCGCGCTGCACGAGCACGGCTTCCGGACCGGGGACGGCCCGGCGGACGCCGAGGTGGTGGCGGCGGCCGGCGGGCGCGATCCGCAGCCGTACCACGCCGCACCGGCCGACTCTCCGACGGCCAAGCAGCTCCAGGCCCTGTTGGGCATGTGGACGATCACGGTGCAGAGCGCCCGGATCTCCACCGTGGTGGACGCCTCGGCGTCGATGGGCAACCCGGTGCCGGGGCGGGGTGGCCGGACCCGGATGGACCTCGCCCGGAATTCGCTCCTCCAGGCGCTGGCCACGTTCACGCCCGAGGACGAAATCGGGCTGTGGAGGTTCGCCACCCACCTGGACGGCGAGAAGGACTACCAGGAGCTGTCCCCGACCGGTCGCCTCGGCGACCCGGAGGGCGGCGACGGCACCCACCGTGACGCGCTCGCCGCCGCGTTCGGCTCGCTGGCCCCGGTGCCCCACGGCGCCACCGGCCTGTACGACACCGTCCTCGCCGCCTACGAGGAGGCCCGCCGCACGTACGCGAGCGGGAAGTTCAACGCGGTGGTGCTCGTCACCGACGGCGCGAATGACGACGCGAGCAGCATCGGGCTCGATGCCCTGGTCACCAAGCTGGGGAAGCTGTCGGATCCGGGGCGTCCGGTGCCGCTGATCGCCGTCGCGATCGGTCCGCAGGCCGACGCATCGGCGCTGGACCGGGTCGTGGCGCCCACGGGTGGCTCGGCCCACCGGGTGGACGATCCGTCGCAGATCCACCAGGTGATCCTCAAGGCCATCATGGCGGCGGGCAGCAAGTCGCCGCGCTGAACCCAGCGTGCCACAGGACTCCCCTGGCCCGGCCCCCGGTCGCGGCTACGCCCCCTCGGTCGCCGCCTGGCGGGGACCCGGCACCGCGGTGCGGGCGCCGAGCGGCCAGGCGACCGGCCAGGTGTGCACCGGCTGCCCGGTGTGCATCAGTTCGCTGTAGCGCCGGGTCATCGCGGCGAGTGCGGCGTCCCGGTCCAGACCCTGCCGGCGGGCGTGGTGGTAGGCCGCGGCCTGCCAGGAGGCGCCGTTGACCCGCCGCCGGCAGCGCTCCTCGATGATGGCCAGATAGTGGTCGCGGTCGGCCGGCTCCACCCCCCAGGCGTCCAGTCCGCGGGCCGCCAGCGGCAGCAGTTCCTGGCGTACCAGCCGTACGGCCGGGATGTCGGCGAGGGTGTTGGTCCGGCCGGGGCGGGGCCATTGCAGGGTGGCGTCGATGCCGTACCGGCAGGCGGTGTCGAAGTTGCCGGCCGCGGCGGCGAACGGGAGGCGGGACCAGATGGGGCGCGGCTCCTCGGCCAGGGCGCGCACCAGGCCGTAGTAGAACGCGGTGTTGGCGATGGTGTCGGCGACGGTGGGGCCGGCCGGCAGCACCCGGTTCTCGACCCTGAGGTGGGCGACACCGTCGGCGACCGCGTAGACGGGGCGGTTCCAGCGGTAGATCGTGCCGTTGTGCAGCACCAGTTCGGCCAGGTCGGGCACGCCGCCCTCGGCCAGGACCCGCAGCGGCTCCTGCGGTCCGCACACCGGGAGCAGGGGCGGGAAGTAGCGCAGGTTCTCCTCGAAGAGGTCGTATGCGGACTCGACCCAGCGTTCGCCGAACCATGTGCGCGGGCGTACGCCCTGTGCCTGTAGTTCCGGTGCGCGGGTGTCGGTGGCCTGCTGGAAGACCGGCGGCCGCGATTCCCGCCACAGTTCACGGCCGAAGAGGAAGGGCGAGTTGGCGCCGACCGCGATCTGTGCGGCGGCAATGGCCTGGGCCGCGTTCCATACGGCGGCGAAGCGGCCCGGGGTCACCTGGAGGTGCAGCTGGACGGAGGTGCAGGCGGCCTCCGGCGCGATCGAGGGGGAGCGCGCCACCAGGTGCTCGACGCCCTGGATGTCGAGGACGAAGTCCTCGCCGCGGGCCGCCCGCATCTGGTCGTTGAGCAGGACGTAGCGGTCGTTCTCGGAGAGGCTGGCGACGGTCAGGTCGGTGGCGTCCAGGGTGGGCAGAATGCCGATCATCACGATCCCGGCGGCGACTTCGCGGGCCTTTCTTTCGGCGTAGCACAGGCCCGTGCGGAGTTCCTCGGCGAGTTGGTCCAGGACGCGGCCGGAGAGCCGGTGCGGGAGGATATTGACTTCCAGATTGCACTGGGCGAGTTCGGTCTGGAAATCCTGGCTGGCGATCCGTTCGAGAACCTGGGAGTTCAGCATGCGGGGCCGCCCGTCGGCGCCGGCGAGATTGAGCTCGATCTCCAGGCCCATGAGATTCCGGGGCCGGTCGAACCGCTTCTCCACCAGGAGCCTGTGCAATCCTTCGAGACAGTCGTGTAGCTTTCTTCGATAACGCTCCCGGTCCGCCAGGTCGATCCCGCCCGCGGCGACCTTCTCCCCCATCGAAAGGGTCCCTCCTCCAGTGAACGGCCCGCGGCCACGGGCCGCTTGGGGGCGAACCCGGGCACACCGGGGCTCGCGCTACGGTCGATGATGCCCCGGCAATCTGATCGATAACGCCTCCGGGGCGGCCTAGTGCCGATAGGCTCGAAGTGGTGCGCCGTCCGGCATCTTCCACGGGCATATCTCCGCGGCGATCGCCGTCCGCATTTCGCTCGTGAGATTCACCGACGAGATCCGGCCTACCGCATCGGCGAGGTAATGCGAGGTGGCGCGACAAAGGCTCCGTACAAATTGGAGTAAATCACCTCGCCGACCGGTCCGGATTCCGCCTTGCCGGAAATCCGCAAGGCCAGTAGCCGAAACACTTTCAGAACATACGTCGTATAAACTCCGCTTACGAGGCAGAGACTTGGCGCCCCGTGTCGCGGTGTTCCCACCCGTGCCGTGGTTCGACGACGGGCCCTGACTCCCCACGCCGGGACGCAGCCCCGGCCGGCCACGCTCTGACCCCGCACGCAAACAGCGCCGTTTGCACCTGCCGCGCTCCACCGTGTCTCCGAAGTGAGAGGCGACCCACCATGCCGCTGCACGTTGCCCCTGCCCCCGCGCCCGCCCTGCGCAGCATCCTGACCGCCCTCGGCTCGCCCACCGCCGTCCGCGAGGCCCCCGTCCCCGCCCTGCGCGCCCATCAGGGCCCGCTCAGCCCCGACCACCCGCTGCCGCTGCACGTCTGGGACGACGTCAGCCGGGCCGACGGCACGCCGCACACCCGGCTGGCCGGCTGGCAGTTCCTGGTCCGCGGCGGCGAACGGGCCGTGGCGACCGCCGAGGCGGTGCTCACCGCGGACGGCTGGACGTTCGGGCGGTTCTGCGGCGGCCCCTACGTCGCCTCGACCGAACGGGCGCTGGCGCAGTCCGAGGCGCTCACCACGCCCTACCAGCCCCGGCTGCTGTCCGTACCGGAGCTGTACATGCTCACCCTGTGGCTGCACCACGACCTCTCCTCCGACGGGGCCGAGGGGCTGCCGGCGGCCGGTGACCTGCTGGTGCCGCTGGCGCCCGCCCCGCCCGGCATCGCCGCCCACCGCCCGCACCACGTCGCCGACCTGCTCCCCCGGCTCACCCTGCGTCTGGCCTCCGCGCCCCTGGAACTGCGCGAACCGGCCTGAGCCGCAAGCCGGCGGCGTCCTTCCGGGTACCCGCGCACCGGCGCACCACGCCCCTGGACGAACGTGCCCCGTGGCCCTTTCCGGCCACGGGGCGCGCTGCCGTGCTCACCCGCGCGGCCTAGCCCGCGGGTACCACTCCCAACCCCCTTGGAGAGGAGAGCACTTGGGAGCAACCGCCCGCACGGGTGACGCGTCGATATCGAGTGAGTACCGCTGCTGCGAAATCCCTGCGGAATCCCTTCCGTAGGGCAACACTGGGACCGACCGAAGAAACGGGGGAGCGGCCATGGCCATCTCATCGAGCTCATCGAGCCGCACGACGACGTTCACCACACCGCAGCGAAAGACAACTTCCATGTGTCAGCACCAACCACCTTGCCCGTCAGCGGATTCCACCGACCGGGAGGCCGCACACCTTGTGGCACACCACCCGGAGCAGGGCTGGAGCCTGCTCTGCAACGGCGTCCTGCTCTTCGAGGACACCGGTGAGCTGCTGCCGGACGGGCAGGTCATCGCCCCGCACCGGGCCCGGGTCACCGCGGCGGCCTGACCCCGCGCACCCGGTAAGAACCACCAGGGCCCCCGGCAGAACACCTGCCGAGGGCCCTTGCTGCTGCCGTGGAACGGCTCAGGCGTCGTACGCGTCCAGCGGCGGGCAGGAGCAGACGAGGTTGCGGTCACCGAAGGCGCCGTCGATGCGCCGCACCGGCGGCCAGTACTTCTCGGCCGCCACGACACCGCCCGGGAAGACGGCCTCCTCGCGGGAGTACGGGTGGGTCCACTCGCCGCTCAGCGCGCCCGCGGTGTGCGGGGCGTTGCGCAGCGGGTTGTCGTCCTTGTCCCACTCCCCCGTGCCGACCTTCTCGATCTCCGCGCGGATGGCGATCATCGCGTCGCAGAACCGGTCCAGCTCGGCGAGGTCCTCGCTCTCGGTCGGCTCGATCATGAGCGTGCCGGCCACGGGGAAGGACATCGTCGGCGCGTGGAAGCCGTAGTCGATCAGCCGCTTGGCGACGTCGTCGATGCTCACGCCGGTCGCCTTGGTCAGCGGCCGGACATCGATGATGCACTCGTGCGCCACCAGGCCGCCGGGGCCGTTGTAGAGCACGGGGTAGTGCGGCTCCAGGCGCTTGGCGACGTAGTTGGCGCTGAGGACCGCGACCTGGGTGGCGCGCTTGAGACCCTCGCCGCCCATCAGGCGGACGTACGCCCAGGAGATCGGCAGGATGCCCGCGGAGCCCCAGGGGGCCGCCGAGATCGGTCCGACGCCGGTCTCCGGACCCGCGGTGGGCTGCAGCGGGTGGTTGGGGAGGTACGGCGCCAGGTGGGCGCGGACGGCGACCGGGCCGACGCCGGGGCCGCCGCCGCCGTGCGGGATGCAGAAGGTCTTGTGCAGGTTGAGGTGCGAGACGTCGCCGCCGAACTTGCCCGGCTCGGCCAGGCCGACCAGCGCGTTCAGGTTGGCACCGTCGACGTAGACCTGGCCGCCGGCGTCGTGCACCGCGGCGCAGATCTGGGTGATGTGCTCCTCGAACACGCCGTGGGTGGAGGGGTAGGTCACCATCAGGACCGCGAGCTCGTCACGGTGCTTCTCGATCTTGGCGTGCAGGTCGTCGGCGTCGACCTCGCCGTCCTCGCCGGTCTTGACGACGACGACCTTCATGCCGGCCATCACGGCGCTGGCGGCGTTGGTGCCGTGCGCGGAGGACGGGATCAGGCAGACCGTGCGCTGCTCGTCCCCGTTGGCGCGGTGGTAGGCGCGGACGGCCAGCAGGCCGGCCAGCTCGCCCTGGGAGCCGGCGTTGGGCTGGAGGGAGACCTTGTCGTAGCCGGTGACGGTGGCGAGGCGCTCCTCCAGCTCCTGGATCAGCGTGAGGTAGCCCTGGGCCTGGTCGGCCGGCGCGAAGGGGTGCAGCTGGCCGAACGCGGGCCAGGTGACCGGCTCCATCTCGGTGGTGGCGTTCAGCTTCATCGTGCAGGAGCCGAGCGGGATCATGCCGCGGTCCAGCGCGTAGTCCTTGTCCGCGAGGGTGCGCAGGTAGCGCAGCATCGCGGTCTCGGAGCGGTGCTCGTGGAAGACCGGGTGGGTGAGGTAGTCGTCGGTGCGCAGCAGCGTCTGCGGGAGCGTTTCGTCGGTGGCCGCGTCGAGCTTGTCGATGTCGGCCTGCACGCCGAAGGCGGCCCAGACCCCGGTCAGCTGGGCGCGGCCGGTGGTCTCGTCGCAGGCGATGCCGACCAGGTCCGCGTCGACCTGGCGGAGGTTGATGCCGGCCTCGCGGGCGGCGGCGACGACCTCGGCGGCCCGGCCGGGCACCCGCGCGGTCAGCGTGTCGAAGTACGCACCGTGGACCAGCTCCACACCGCCGGCCCGCAGGCCCTCGGCGAGGATCGCCGCGTAGCGGTGGGTGCGCCGGGCGATGGTGCGCAGGCCCTCGGGGCCGTGGTAGACGGCGTACATACCGGCCATGACGGCGAGCAGCACCTGTGCGGTGCAGATGTTGCTGGTGGCCTTCTCACGGCGGATGTGCTGCTCACGGGTCTGCAGCGCGAGCCGGTAGGCCCGGTGGCCGTCGGCGTCCACGGAGACGCCCACGAGGCGGCCGGGGAGGCTGCGCGCAAACTGCTCGCGCACCGCCATGAAGCCGGCGTGCGGCCCGCCGAAGCCCATCGGGACACCGAAGCGCTGGGTGGTGCCGACCGCGATGTCCGCGCCGAGCTCGCCCGGCGAGGTCAGCAGGGTCAGCGCGAGCAGGTCGGCGGCGACGGTGACGACCGCGCCGAGCTCGTGGGCGCGCTCGATCAGGGCGCGCGGGTCCCGGACGGCACCGGAGGCGCCCGGGTACTGCAGCAGGACGCCGAAGACGCCGCGCTCGGCGATCTCGGCGGGGATGCCGTCGGAGAGGTCGGCGACGACGACCTCGACGCCGGTCGGCTCGGCGCGGGTCTCGATCACGGCGATGGTCTGCGGCAGGCAGTCGGCGTCAACGAGGAAGACACCCTGCTTGACCTTGCCGACGCGGCGGGAGAGCGCCATCGCCTCGGCCGCCGCGGTGCCCTCGTCCAGCAGGGACGCGCCGGAGGTGGGCAGTCCGGTCAGGTCGGCGACCATCGTCTGGAAGTTCAGCAGCGCCTCCAGGCGGCCCTGCGAGATCTCCGGCTGGTAGGGCGTGTAGGCCGTGTACCAGGCGGGGTTCTCCATGACGTTGCGGAGGATCACCGGCGGGGTGAACGTGCCGTAGTAGCCCAGGCCGATCATGGAGGCCAGCACCTGGTTGCGGTCCGCGAGGCCGCGCAGCTCCTGGAGGACCTCGGCCTCGGTACGGGCCTGCGGCAGGCCGAGCGCCTCCGCGCTCTTGATCACGTCGGGTACGGCGGCGTCGGTGAGCTCGTCCAGCGACCCGAAACCGAGGTGCGCCAGCATCTTGGCCTGCGCCTCGTGGTCGGGGCCGATGTGCCGGTGCTCGAAGGGGGTGCCGCGCTCCAGCTCGGTCAAGGAGATGCGGTTGGTGGTCATCTGCGGGGGCCTCCTGGTCGGTACGACCTACGAGGGGCACCACGGCGCGGGTGCCCGGACGGCCTCCCCCTCTGTCATCTCAACCTGAGAGCTTCACCGGCCCGCGCACGGCGGCCCGGCTTTCACCGTCGGTGAGGAGGGGTCCCGGAGCTGTGCCTTCCGCGGCCCGCCCTGCTTTCCAGAGTGACCTCGTCCGTGCGGTACGTGTGCCTGAGAGATTCCGGGGAGGATTTGCTCCTTCGGCGCCCTCGTCGCGAACGACAAAGGACTCTCCCGCACGGGTTCTGCGGCCATTCGCCAGCCTACCAGCGCGCCACTCGAAGGATCCTTCGAGTGGCCGGGGCATGAAATGTGCCGTTTGGTAGTTGTCACAGGGCAGTTGCGACCAATTGGAGGGGCCGTGCAAACCGATATCGATCCCCGGAGCCTGATCGGCCGCAAAGCGTTCGACCGTAACGGCGCGAAGATAGGCACCATCGACGAGGTCTATCTGGACGACGCGACGGGGGAACCGGAGTGGGCGGCCGTACGCACCGGGCTCTTCAGCCGGGACGCGTTCGTCCCCCTGGAACCCAGCAAAATGGTCGGCGAGAACCTGCACATCCCGTACGACCGCAAGCTGATCAAGAACGCCCCGGACTTCGGTGTGGGCCGCCACCTCTCCCCTGAGCAGGAGCTTCAGCTCTACCACCACTACCGCCTGGATATCTCCTCCCCCGACCCCGACGCGGTGTCCCCCGGCAATTCGGGCGCCTCCGACACGGACTTCGGCACGATCGCCGGATCGGAGGACTGATCCGCCGCAGGCCCCCCGCCCACCAGCGGCAGGGGCTCCCCCGGCCGTAGCGCCGGGTCCTCGACGGCAAAGGTCCGCACCCTCCCCGGTGCGGACCACGGCGTCTCGAAGCGGACGGTCACTCTCCCCAGCCCGCTGCCCTGTACCCACCCCGCGCCGTACTCGTCGTGGACCACGTCCAGGCCCGGATGCCAGCGGCGCGGCCGCTCCTCCTCGGGCGCCTCCTCGGCCGGCTCCGCCCCGGCCCGCTCCTCCGCGGCCCGCGCCAGCTCCTCGGCCTCGCGCTCCGTCGTCAGCTGGGCGAAGAGGTCCTCCTGCGTGAAGTCGGCCAGCCCGCTGACCCCCACCCCCAGCAGCCGGACCCCGCCGGTGGTGTCCACCAGCTCCAGCAGCCGCACCGCGGCCTCCCGGATGACCGCGGGGTCGTCGGTGGGCCCGCGCAGGGTCTCGGAACGGGTCAGCGTCGAGAAGTCGTAATTGCGCACCTTGATCACCACCGTGCGCCCGGAGCGCCCTGCCGCCCGCAGCCGCTGGACGCAGCGGTCGGCCAGCCGCAGCACCTCCGTCCGCACCCGCGTCCGGTCGGTCAGGTCGACCTCGAAGGTGTCCTCGACGGAGATGGACTTGGCGTCGCGCTCGGCCACCACGGGACGGTCGTCCTGCCCCAGGGCCATCGCGTAGAGCCCGGCGCCGTGCGCCTTCCCCAGGAGCCGTACCAGCTCCGCCTCGCCGGCCTCCGCGGTCTCCACGACCGTGTGGATCCCGGCGCGGCGCAGCGTCTCGGCCGTCGCGGGCCCCACCCCGGGCAGCATGCGGACCGACATCGGGCCCAGCAGCTCCCGCTCGGTGCCGGGCGGAATGACCACCAGGCCGTCCGGCTTGGCCTGCTCGGACGCGATCTTCGCCAGCATCTTGGCGCCGGCCAGCCCCACCGAGCCGGTCAGGCCGGTCGCCGCCCGGATGTCGCGCCGCAGCTGCTCCCCCACGGCCCGTACCGCGGCCGTCTCCGGGGCCACCCCGCCCGCCTCCAGGTCCACGAACGCCTCGTCCAGGCTCAGCGGCTCCACCAGCGGCGACAGCGCGTGCAGCAGCCCCATGACCGTTTCACTCACCTGGCGGTACAAGGTGAAACGCGGACTGAGATATGCGGCGTTGGGGCACAGCCGGCGCGCCTGGGCCGTCGGCATCGCCGAGCGCACCCCGAAGACCCGGGCCTCGTACGACGCCGTGGCGACGACGCCACGCGGCCCGATCCCGCCGACCACCACCGGTTTCCCGCGCAGGCTCGGCTTCGCCGCCTGCTCAGCAGAGGCGTAGAACGCATCCATGTCCAGATGCAGGATCGTCGGCGCGGGTCTCACATGTCCGATGCTGCCGCATGGCACTGACAATCGACCCGCCACCGGGCCGGGGCCCGGGTGCGCGGCTCAGCCGGCCCGGTGGCGCCGCCGCGCCAGCTCGTCGTGCGGGTTCTTCCCGATCAGCGTCTCGCCGGTGTCCACGCGCTCCCCGTGCAGCTGCGACAGGGCGCCCTCCACGTCCCGCCACACCACGCCCACGGCGATCCCGAAGACGCCCTGGCCGCCCTGGAGCAGATCCACGACCTGGTCGGGCGAGGTGCACTCGTAGACCGTCGCGCCGTCGCTCATCAGCGTCATCCGCGTCAGGTCCGCCAGCCCCCGCGCGCGCAGGTGCTGGACGGCGGTGCGGATGTTCTGCAGCGAGACCCCGGTGTCCAGCAGCCGCTTGACGATCTTCAGGACGACGACGTCCCGGAAGCTGTAGAGCCGCTGGGTGCCGGAGCCGTACGCGGGCCGGATGCTCGGCTCCACCAGGCCGGTGCGCGCCCAGTAGTCGAGCTGCCGGTAGGTGATGCCCGCTGCCGCGCATGCGGTCGGGCCGCGATAGCCGATGTTCTGCGCCTCGCAGTCCCCCGACACCGCCGCGGCCGGTGCCGGGGCGCGGTTCGCCGTTGCGCCCACGTGGAGCGGCAACGCCCCTTCCGCCGCCATACCGTCGCCGGTGATTGCCACGCCGCCCTCCGTCCTCCACGTCCCGGACGGGACCTGCCATATCGACGGTATGCAGTCACTCGGGGTGCGTCAACGATCGCCGCGCTCGCCACGCCGAGTGATAATCACCCTACGAGTGGTTTCTCGTGACCTCGCGCGGGGAATGGCTAAATAGTTTGGCCGGAATCAGACCCTTCGCCCGTCCGGCCCCACCGGCTACTGGCTGTTGGTCCCGAAGTCCTCGGGCGAGATCTGGTCGAGGAACTCGCGGAACTTCTCCACCTCGTCCTCCTGCTCGTCCGGGATCGCGATCCCCGCGTCGTCCAGCACACCGTCGGTGCCGAAGATCGGCGTTCCGGTGCGCAGCGCCAGCGCTATCGCGTCGGACGGACGGGCACTGACCTCCACCCCGCTGGCGAAGACCAGTTCCGCATAGAAGACCCCCTCGCGCAGGTCGGTGATGCGCACCTGCGTCAGCTCCTGCCCCACCGCCTCCAGCACGTCCTTGAAAAGGTCGTGCGTCAGCGGCCTTGCGGGGACCATGCCCTGCTGGGCGAAGGCGATGGCGGTGGCCTCACCCGGCCCGATCCAAATGGGCAGGTAACGGTCGCCCCCCACCTCCCGCAGGAGCACGATCGGTTGGCTGGAAGGCATTTCCACCCGGACACCCACGACGTCGAGCTCGTTCACACAGCAACCCTAGGACGTGCCCGGCAGGTTTGGGTAGTCGGGCACTCTTTTGCTCACTACGACCGGCCCCGCAGCGCGCTCTGGACCAGCGCCGCGTGCAGCCGTACGGAGAGCGTGGCGAGCTCCCTTGCGGTGGCCTCGGCATGGGCCCTGGTCTGCGGATTGCGGTGCCGCCGAAGGGGTGCAACGACCTGCTCGACCAGGCCCGCCTCGCGCTCCGCGGCCGCCTTGACGACCCGAAGGTGCCGTGGTTCGAGACCGAAACGGCCCAGGTCGGCGACAAGTTTGGCGACCGTGACGGCCTCGATGTCGTATCCGCCGTCCGCATGGGGGACGATGAGTCCGTACGACTCCCAGTCGGCGAGCGCCGCCTCGTCCACCTCGGCGGCGGCCAGCAGCTCTGCCCGGCCGATCCGGGCGGCCGTGGGGGTTTCCTCGCCCGCTTCCGGGACGCCCTCGATCAGATCGCGGGCCGGCGCGGCGGGCGCCGGCAGCGTGACCTGCTCACCGCGCTCGATGGCGTCCAGATGCTCGCGGATGACCTTCAGCGGCAGATAGTGGTCGCGCTGCATCCGCAGGACGCTCGCCAGCCGCTCCACGTCGGCCGGGGTGAATTTCCGGTACCCGGAAGGCGTGCGCTTCGGTTCGACCAGCCCCTCGGCCTCCAGGAAGCGGATCTTGGAGATGGTGACCTCGGGGAACTCCTCGCGCAGCTGGTTGAGCACCGTGCCGATGCTCACCGGCTTGCCGGCCGAGGAGGCGGTGCCGGAATGCCCGGCACCGCCTTTCGGTGTATGGCGCATGTGCCTTCCCTGGCCGGTCAGATGCCGGCGCCTCGCTGGCTCGCGTAGAAGACCAGGCGGTACTTGCCGATCTGGACCTCGTCGCCGTTGTTGAGGGCGACGGAGTCGATGCGCTCACGGTTGACGTAGGTGCCGTTCAGGCTGCCGACGTCGGAGACCGTGAAGAGGCCGTCCGGGCCGCGACGGAATTCCACGTGGCGACGCGAGACCGTCACGTCGTCGAGGAAGATGTCGCTCTGCGGATGGCGGCCCGCCGTCGTCAGCTCGCTGTCCAGGAGGAAGCGGCTGCCGGAGTTCGGACCGCGGCGGACGATGAGCAGCGCCGAACCCAACGGAAGGGCGTCGACGGCCGCCTGGGCCTCCGGGGACAGCGCGGGCGAGAGGTTCTGGCCCGTCGTCTCCGCGTCGTAGGCCTCGAGCCCCGAAATGGAGATCGTCGACGTCGTCTCGGACGCCCGCTCGGGCTGGGCTCCCGGGCGCAGCGGCGCGCCGCAGTTGGAGCAGAACCGGCTCGCCTCGGCGTTCCGGTGCCCACACCTCGTACAAACCGGCAAGGCCGGACCTCCGCCCGTGGGTGCGGCTGATGGTTCCTGGGAACCTATGCGGGCGGCACCGGAGGGGTCAACAGAACCCGCGCCGTGCCCCCCGGACGGACCGCCGACCTCGTCACGGAAGAGGGGACGGTTCTCGGCCGCGCCGCTCTCGTCGGCCCGGCCCGCAGCGCGATGCCGCGCGGAGCCGCTGCCGCCCTCCTGGCGCGCGCTCTTGCCGAACAGCTTTCCAAACAACTTCACGGGCGATTCCCCTTGAACGAAACAGACCCGCCCGTGGGGCAGGACGAACCCTCGATGCACACACCGGCCCATCCGGACATCCAGTGAACGTCCGTGGCCTCCAGACAGTTTCCACCACACACCACACGCACGGTGCGTCGACCCCCCGCTACCTCATGCCCTCCTGGGGCACTCGACATACCTGTACGCCTCACTGCGATGACGACCGAGCGTAGTCAGGCCGCTTCGCCGCCCGCAAGGCGTCCACAATGATCTTCTCCTCACGGGTCACAGACACCTTGGCCTGCTCCTTCTCCAGTGTCTGGACCACTCCGCCGGGGATGTTCAGCGCCGGCTCCAGATCCTCCGGCTTGCCGATGACCTTGAAGCGGTACGGCTGCGTGACGCGCCTGCCGTCGATCTCCACCCCGCCCCGGACGTCCGAGAGGGAGGTGTTCGCGACGACCCGGACGTCGTTGACCTGGATGGCCTCGGCGCCGGCGGCCCGCAGCTCCTGGATGGTGTCCAGCAGCTTGTCCGCCTCCACGGAGTGCGTCGGGTCGTCGATGGTCAGGTTGATGCCGGGCCCTTGCGCCGCGACGGTCCCGGCCAGCACACCCAGCTGCTGTTCCTTCTCCACGGTCTGCTTACGGGCCTCCTCGGCCTGGTCCGAGCTGTTCGCCAGCTCGGTCTTCTGCCCTTCCAGGCGCCGCTGTTCGTCCGTCAACCGCTGGGAGCGGTTGTCCAGCTCGTCCAGAATGCGCACCAGGTCCTCCTGACGCGCACCTCGCAGCGCACTGCTGTCACTCGTGGAACGTACCTGAATCGCCAGGCCGAGGCCGAGAATGAACAGCAGCAGGGCGACGATCAGTTGAGCCCGGGTCAGCCGCGGCGGCCACAGGCTCGCCACCAGCCGCTCCCGACCGGTCTTCGGGCGTTCCGCGTCCCCGTCGCCGGTGTCCGCCGCCGGGGCCGAGGAGTCTGCCCCGTTGTCCGGCTTCTGTCCAGTCGTGTCCGGTTCCTGGCTTTCCGCGTCGTCCGCGGGTTTCGCCGGCTCAGGGGCGCTCCGGCTCTCCGGCGGCATCGGCTGCCGGTCGGCCGCGCCGCGCTCCTGCGTCTGCTCCGGCCCTTCCGGGCTCTCCGGCCGCTGTTCCGGCTCCGGGGTCTCGTCCGTTGCCATCCGCCTCACGCCCGGAAGACGTGCCGGCGGATCGCCGCGGCGTTGGAGAAGATGCGGATGCCGAGCACGACGACGACACCGGTGGAGAGTTGGGCACCGACGCCCAGCTTGTCCCCGAGGAAGACGATCAGCGCCGCGACGACCACGTTCGACAGGAAGGAGACCACGAAGACCTTGTCGTCGAAGATCCCGTCCAGCATGGCCCGCAGACCGCCGAACACGGCGTCCAGCGCGGCGACGACAGCGATCGGCAAGTAGGGCTCGACCACCGTCGGCACCACGGGCCGCACCACCAGCCCGACCACGACTCCCACGATGAGGCCCAGTACGGCGATCACGATGTGCCCTTCCCTGTGTCGGCGCCGTCCGGCTTGGCGGCACCGGCCTTCGGCTTTGCGGTACGTACGATCAAGCTGGGCGCGGGCGGCAGCGTCAGCTCGCTCTCGGCGGAAATCCTGGCGCGGACGCCGTAGTTCTCCTGCAGGATGTGCAGGTACTGACCGTCGGCGCTGTCCTGGAACGCGGTGCTCAGCCGCTGCCCGTCCCCCACCGCCAGCACCGTATAGGGCGGCACCAGTGGCTTGTTGTCGACCAGTATGGCGTCTCCCGCGGCTCTGATCGCCGAGAGTGACGTAAGCCGCTGTCCATTGACGGAGATGGCCTCCGCGCCCGAGGCCCACAGGCCGTTGACGACGCGTTGCAGGTCCCGGTCCCGCACCCGCCCGGTGTCCGAGAAACCGCTGCTCTCCCGCGGCCCGCCGCCGCTGGACTCGGCCCCCTTGGCGTCATCCACGACGAGCTTCACGCCCGGCCCGGTGGCCTGCGTCGAACCGGCCAGCAGGGCGAGAAGTTCGGCCTTGCCCCCACCCTGCTGCTTCAGCGCCTCGCGCTGCATCCTGCTGACGTCGTCCCGCAGCGCGTCGACCCGCTGCTGCTGCCGGTCCGCCTCGCCGGTGCCCTTCTGGATGCGGTTGATCAGCTCCGTACGCTCCTTGGCGAGCGTCGGTGCCGATATCCGGGCCTGCGCCGCCCCGACGGTCACCACGAGCGCGGCCAGCACCAGACCGGCCGCGAGGCCCAACTTCGCCCGCAGGGTGCGCGGCAGACCGCGCACCCCGGCCTCGGACTTGCGCGCGGCCGCCTCGGCGTACCCGTCGTCGAGGCTGTGGTCCATCACGTTGGTCAGCAGCGACATGGACGCGTCGGGGCGCGCGGCCGGTCTGTTCGGTGTGCTCCGATCGGGGCGCTGCTGCGACATGCCGCACATCGTCGCACGTCGGCTCCGCAGTCTCCCAATGGCCCCACCGGCGTGCCGATGCCCGGCACGCCGGTGGGGTCCTGATCAGCGTCCGGCGCTGTCCACAACGGCCGACCACTCGTCCAGCAGCTGCTGGGCGGAGGCGTCGTCCGGCCCTTCCGCCCACAGGTGCGTGACCGCCTCGGCCGGGTCGGGTAGGACCAGGATCCAGCGGCCGTCGGACTCCACGACCCGGACGCCGTCGGTGGTGTCCACGTCGCGGTCACCGGCCGCCTCGACGACATGCCGCATGACCAGGCCCTTGACCGCCCAGGGGGTGGCCACGTCGCGGCGCAGGACGTGGGCCCGCGGGATCCGTGCGTCGATCTGGCTGACCGTGAGCTGGGTGCGGGCCACCAGGCCGATCAGCCGGACGAAGGCGGCGGCGCCGTCGAAGACGCTGCTGAACTCCGGGATGATGAAGCCGCCCATGCCGTCGCCGCCGAAGACCGTGCCGTCCTCCCGGCCCACCCGGGTCAGGTCGTCGGGCGAGGTCGTCGTCCACTCCACCTGCGTGCCGTGGTAGGCGGCCACCTGCTCGGCGATCCGGGTGGTGGTCACCGGCAGCGCGACCCGGCCGCTGCGCCGCTCGGCGGCGATCAGGTCCAGCATGACCAGCAGCGCGCGGTCGTCCTCGATGATCCGGCCGCGTTCGTCCACGAGGGAGAGCCGCTCGCCGACGGGGTCGAAGCGCACGCCGAAGGCGGCCCGCGCCGAGGCCACGATCTCGCCGAGCCGGACGAGACCGGAGCGCCGGGCGTCTGCGGTCTCGGTGGGCCGGGACTCGTTCAGACCGGGGTTGATGGTCAGGGAGTCGACGCCGAGCCGGCCCAGCAGGCTGGGCAGGACCAGACCCGCACTGCCGTTGGAGGCGTCCACGACGACCTTCAGCCCCGACTCGGCGATCCCCGTGGTGTCCAGGGACCGCAGCAGCGAGCCGGTGTACGAGTCGAAGACGCTGGCCGGGAACGCCAGGTCGCCGATCTCGCCCGGGAAGGCACGGCGGTACTCCTGCCGGGCGAAGACCCGGTCCAGCTTGCGCTGCCCGGCCTGCGAAAGGTCGGCGCCCCGCTCGTCGAAGAACATGATGTCGACGGAGTCGGGCACGCCCGGCGTCGTACGGATCATGATGCCGCCGGCGCTGCCGCGGGCGGTCTGCTGGCGGGCGACCGGCAGCGGGACGTTCTCCAGGTCGCGTACGTCGATGGCGCTGGCCTGCAGGGCCGAGATCACCGCCCGCTTGAGGGCACGGGCGCCACGTGAGTGGTCGCGGGCGGTGGTGACCGTGGACCCCTTCTTCAAGGTGGTGGCGTACGCGCCGGCGAGCCGCACGGCGAGTTCCGGGGTGATCTCCACATTGAGGATCCCGGTCACGCCGCGCGCGCCGAAGAGATGCGCCTGGCCGCGCGATTCCCAGATCACCGAGGTGTTGACGAAGGCACCGGCCTCGATGGTCTTGAAGGGGTAGACCCGCACATTGCCCTGGACGATCGATTCCTCGCCGACGAGGCATTCATCGCCGATGACCGCGCCGTCCTCGATCCGGGCGGCCCGCATGACATCGGTGTTCTTGCCGATGACGCAGCCGCGCAGATTGCTCTGCTGCCCGAGATAGACGTTGTCGTGCACCACGGCCCGGTGCAGGAACGCCCCGCTCTTGACGACGACGTTGGAGCCGACGACGGTGTGCTCGCGGATCTCCACACCGGCCTCGACCTTGGCGTAGTCACCGATGTACAGCGGACCGCGCAACACGGCGTCGGGGTGCACCTCGGCCCCCTCGGCCACCCATACGCCCGGCGAGATCTCGAAGCCGTCGATTTCCACATCGACCTTGCCTTCGAGCACATCGGCCTGGGCCTTGACGTAGCTCTCGTGGGTGCCGACATCCTCCCAGTAACCCTCGGCGATATAGCCGTAGATCGGCTTGCCTTCCTTCATCAGCTTCGGGAAGACGTCACCGGACCAGTCGACGGACACATCGGGCTCGAAGTAGTCGAAGACCTCGGGCTCCATGACGTAAATACCGGTGTTGACGGTGTCCGAGAAGACCTGGCCCCAGGTCGGCTTTTCCAGGAACCGCTCGACCCGGCCGCCTTCGTCGACGATGGTGATACCGAACTCGAGGGGATTGGGCACCCGGGTCAGGCACACCGTGACGAGCGCGCCCTTTTCCTTGTGGAACCGGATCAGATCGGTGAGATCGAAGTCGGTGAGGGCATCACCGGAGATGACGAGGAAGGCGTCGTCCTTGAGGGCCTCCTCGGCGTTCTTCACACTGCCGGCGGTGCCGAGCGGCTTTTCCTCATTGGCATAGGTGAGCTCCATTCCCAGCTCTTCGCCGTCACCGAAGTAGTTCTTGACGAGCGAGGCGAGGAATTGCACGGTAACCACGGTCTCGTTGAGACCGTGCCGTTTCAACAGCCTCAGTACATGCTCCATGATCGGCCTGTTGGCGACAGGAAGCAGCGGCTTGGGCATGCTGGACGTCATGGGGCGAAGGCGTGTTCCTTCGCCGCCGGCCATCACAACGGCCTTCATGTCGGAAGCGTCCTCCTCTGAGAGACGACGGTCTTGCCGACTTCACTCGCCCGGAGCGCCCGCTGTTCCTGTTCTTACCTACGGGCGCCGGGCCCTGGCACTATCTGCCGGTTCGAAGAGCTCAGTCGGCGGTGGCGTCCGCCCTGATGAGCCGGCGGACCTGGACCACGTAGAGGATCCCTGCCCACCAATAGAGCGCCGTACCCCATCCTGCGAACGCCCATCCGAAAACAGCGGCGAGTGAGTGAAGCCAGCCATCTCCGTCGCTCAGCAAGAGCAACGGGAAGGCATACATCAAGTTGAACGTAGCCGCTTTGCCCAGGAAGTTCACCTGGGGAGGGCCGTATCCGTGACGCCCGAGGATTCCCACCGCGATGAGGAGCATCAGTTCCCGCGCCAGCAGGGCCGCGGTGAGCCAGATCGGCAGGATGTCGCGCCACGTCAGACCCACGAGCGTGGACAGGATGTACAGGCGGTCGGCCGCCGGGTCCAGGATGCGGCCCAGGCTGCTGATCTGGTTCCAGCGCCGGGCCAGCTTGCCGTCCAGATAGTCGCTGACGCCGCTCAGGGCGAGGACCACCAGCGCCCAGCCGTCGGCCGCCTTGGGGCCCCCGAATTCAGGCCACAGGATCAACCACAGGAACAGGGGCACGCCGACGAGGCGAGCCATGCTCAGGATATTCGGGATGGTGAGGACGCGATCTGTCTGGACCCGCGTCTCCTGGACCTCCACCGCGGGGGCCTCCTGTGGGAAATGTGCCAACGATGCCCCTTGACCTTACCTGTCCCCCCGGCCGGGCCGCGCCGCGGGTCCCAAGATCATCGACAACGCAGAAAAGCCCCGCGGGAACCAATGGCTCCCGCGGGGCTTTTCACAAAGATTGTTCGGCGGCGTCCTACTCTCCCACAGGGTCCCCCCTGCAGTACCATCGGCGCTGAAAGGCTTAGCTTCCGGGTTCGAAATGTAA